>NZ_DASVSH010000011.1:0-123161 GCF_036388215.1 Sphingomonas sp. | reverse complement strand
GAAGGGAGGGGTTAGGGGTGGGTCGAGTGCTCGCGGTACTGGGCCGAAAGCGATAGTTTATCCGTATCGCCCGGACGCCACCCACCCCCAGCCCCTCCCTTCCAGGGAGGGATCTATATACTTGCTTGACCCAATCTGATTTGAGTGTCAGAAGGGGGCATGGAAAAGATCGCCCCTAAGAAGCAGCAGTTCGACTCGCTCCTCCAGATGATGTCGGCACTTCCCGACGAGCAGGCCGCGATTGATCATTTCACTGCGATCCGTTGGGCGAACGGGGCGTTTTGCCCGACCTGCGGTAGCACGAAGGTCTATCACTTCAGCGACCGTCGCACCCACAAGTGCGGCGATTGCCGGAAGCGCTTTTCGATCAAGGTCGGCACGATCTTCGAGGACAGCAAGATCGGTCTGCGCCAGTGGATGCTCGCGGTTTACCTGATCACCTCGCACAAGAAGGGCATCGCCAGCACTCAGCTTGCTAAGGACCTTGGCGTCACTCAGAAAACCGCTTGGTTCATGCTCCACCGCATCCGTTATGCGGCTCGCACTCAGTCGTTCAACGCGCCGTTGGAAGGCGAAGTCGAGGTCGATGAAACCTACGTGGGCGGCAAGGCTGCGAACCGCCACAAGGGCGACCCGAAGAACGGTCCCGGCACCCATGGCAAGACCGCTGTTATTGGCGCCCTACAGCGCGGCGGAAAGGCCGTGGCGACCGTGATCCGCCGGACCGACACCAGCACCCTTGATCGCTTCGTTCACGAGTTCGTCGCGCCCACCGCGACCCTTGTTTCGACCGATGAACACAGCGGCTATCGCCACCTTGGCCGCACCTTCAATCATGGCGTCGTGCGTCACAGCGCTGGCGAGTACAGTGTAAACGGCGTCCACACGAACGGCATTGAAGGCTTCTGGTCGCTGCTCAAGCGCCAGATCATCGGCATCCATCACTTCGTCACCCCCAAGCACCTCAACCGGTACGTTGCCGAGGTTACTTGGCGCTTCAACCTTCGCGGCATCGGAGAGGGGGATCGGGTGAACTTGCTACTTGATCGGGTCGCCTGACCTACAAGGAACTGATCGCATGAACGACAAGCGGAAAATCGAAGAGCCCGTTATTCTCGATTTCGACTTTGAGGAGGCCATGAAGCGCGTGGCGCAGACCGACCCCAGAGAGGTTACAAGCCTCGTCGCGGCCGACCTGCCGGAAGAGACTATCGATACCCTATTAAAGGCTTTCGAGGACGCCGCTCGTGAAACGGAAACCGGCAACCAGTTTTGGGTGGCGCGCGAGCTCGCACCGCTGCTCGGCTATGCGGACTATCGCAACTTTGTTGCCATCGTAGAGAAGGCGAAAACCGCCTGCCGCCAGATGCGCCTCGATCCGAACGATCATTTTGTTGACGTCACCGACATGATCGAGATCGGGAAAGGCGGAAAGCGCGAGGTCGATAACATCCACCTGGATCGCTACGCGTGCTACCTGATCGCCCAGAATGGCGATCCGCGAAAGCGCCCGATCAGCTTCGCCCAAAACTATTTTGCCATTCAGACCCGCCGGCAGGAACTAGCGGACGAGCAGGGCATCGATTTCGACGCCCTGTCCGAAAATCAGAAGCGCCTCTACCTTCGCAATCAAGTCGTTGAGCAGAACAAGCTGCTGGCGAAGGCCGCAAAGGGTGCGGGAGTCCAAAACACTCAGTTCGGTAAGTTCTATAACCGTGGGTATCAGGGCCTCTACGGGGGCCGGAATATGGACGAAATTCGGACCTATAAAAAACTGCCGGATAAGGCCCAAATTCTTGACCACATGGGCAGCACGGAACTCGCTGCGAACCTGTTTCGCATCACACAGACAGAGGAGCGGTTGCGGAGCAAAGGTATTCGCGGAAGCGAGGCGGCCTGCGATGCCCACTACGAGGTGGGCGCTAAAGTGCGGCAGACCATGAGCGAGTTGAGCGGGATTATGCCGGAAAACCTGCCCGTTGCTGAGGACGTAAAGAAAATCGCCACGCTAGAGCGCAAGCAGCAGCGCCTACGCCACGCAACACCGCAGGAACGCGCCGCCCAGTTACCACCGCAGCCTAAGGCGTCTGATCCGGTCGAAATCGATTTGAGGGCGGACCTTTGGAAATACGCTCTGTTGATCATGTCCGTGCGTCCGAATGGCGAGATCAGTACCGCAGACATGATTGCCGAGATGCCTTCCTACATCCACCTGTCCGAAGATCACACGGCGGTGAACGCGAGCCGAAAGGACTCGAAATTCTCGCAGATCGTGCGCAACCTCAAGTCGCACAAAACTACCAAAACGAACTTCATCTATCAGGGCTACGCGCAGGACGTACCGGGCGGCTTCAAGATCACCCGCAAGGGCCTCGACTTCGTCCGCGAGTATTTCAAGAATTGACCCGGAGTCCGGCCTTGCCCGCAGGACTTTTCGCGGGTTGTCTTATGGGCGGCGCAGGATCACATCTCGACCATGGCGAAGATGCAGCAGACGTTCGGCAACGATAAGGATGGGCCGATCTACATATCGGTGGAACCTTGGCCACAATGCTTTGAATTAGAGCCCGGCGACAAGCTGACGCTAGTATGGGACGCGCCGGTCACTGGCGATGCCATCGAGATTAACTTCATCAATGATCGCGAACTCGTCCTTTGGCCAAACGGCGAAATCGACGACATCCAGTATCTATTCAATGGAGAGCCGGGCAAAGATCGAAGCTGGGTTTTCAAACACCAGTGACCATCACTGGGTCAGACACGTATATAGGTCCCTTCCAGGGAGGGGAGCCGATCTCTTAAAGCAACTTCTCGATATCGCCCTCGATCGCCTCGGGCCTGGTGGTGGGCGCATAGCGCTCTACGGTTTTTCCCGAGCGATCGACCAGGAACTTGGTGAAGTTCCACTTGATCCCCTTCAATCCCAGCACGCCCGGCGCCTCCGCCTTGAGATGCTCGAACAAAGGGGCGGCGTGCGGGCCGTTCACTTCGATCTTGGGAAAGACCGGAAAGGTCACGTCATAAGTGAGCGAGCAGAAATGGGCGATCTCGGCGGCGTCGCCCGGCTCCTGCGCGCCGAATTGGTTGCAGGGAAAGGCAAGTACCGCGAAGCTGCGGTCCTTATATTTGCGGTAGAGCGCCTCGAGCCCTTCATATTGCGGAGTGAATCCGCATTTGGAGGCGGTGTTGACGATCAGCAGCACCTGGCCGGCATGCTCGGAAAGGTCGCGACCCGTGACGGGAATATCGGTGACTTTCATGCGCCGTCTCCATCATATTTCGCCATCAGCGCATCGAGATTGCGCCGCACGCCGGGCCATTCGTGCGCCAGGATCGAATAGACCACACTGTCGCGCAGATGCTCGCCGATGATCAGATGCCCCCGCAGCACCCCATCCAGCCGCGCGCCCAGCCGCTCGATCGCGCGGCGCGAGGCGTGGTTGAGGAAATCGGTGCGGATCTGCACGACATTGACGCCCAGCACTTCGAAAGCATGCCCGAGCAGCATCCGCTTCGCCTCGGTATTGAGCCCCGTGCGCTGAACGCGCGGGGCATAGAGCGTTCCTCCAATCTCCACCCGGCGATGCGCCTTCGCCATCCGCATGAATCGCGTAACGCCTGAGATGCGGCCCTCGCGGTCGAGCACGGTGAACGGCATCGCCCTGCCCGCCTGGGCGTCGAACTCGATTCGATCATGCCAGGCATCGAACGAAGCCGCGTCGGGCACAGTGGTGAATTGATCGCGCAGCTGGTCGAATATTTCGAGAAGAGCCCTGCGGTGGTCGCGAATCATGGGCCTGAGCGTGACGTGTCGGCCTGCGAGAGTCGGCGTCTCCGTCCAGCCGCTCACTCCAGCACGCCCTCATGCAACCGCATCACCCGGTCCATTCGCTCGGCCAGGCGCTCATTGTGCGTGGCGATCAGCGCGGCCGAGCCTTCGCCGCGCACCAGGTTCAGGAACTCGGCGAACACCTTGTCCGCCGTCGCCTCGTCCAGATTGCCGGTGGGCTCGTCGGCGAGCACCAGCGCAGGCCGGTTCGCCAGTGCGCGGGCCACCGCTACGCGCTGCTGCTCGCCGCCTGAAAGCTGGTTCGGCCGGTGCGTGAGGCGGCCGCCCAGGCCCAGCGTGGTCAGCAGATGCTCGGCCCGGCGATCGGCCTCCGCGCGGCTGGCGCCGTGGATCATCTGGGGCAGCACGACATTCTCGATCGCGTTGAAATCGGGCAGCAGGTGATGGAATTGATAGATGAAGCCCAGGCTGTCGCGGCGGACCTCGGTGCGCCCGGCATTGTCGAGTTGCGCGGCTTCCTTGTCGGCTATGCGGATCGACCCCTCGAAGCCCCCCTCAAGCAACCCCACCGCCTGGAGCAATGTCGATTTGCCTGACCCCGAGGGACCGAGCAACGCCACGATCTCGCCGGGCCGCACGTCCAGATCGACTCCGCGCAGCACTTCGATCGTCACTTCGCCCTGGACGAAGCTCCGCTTGAGCCCGCGCGTCTGGAGGACTGGCCCAGCGCCGTTCACGGCGCGTCCCTCGACGCTATTCATAACGCAACACCTGCACCGGATCGGTGCTCGCGGCCTTCCAGGCTGGATACAGCGTGGCGAGGAAGCAGAACAAGAGCGCCATCACGCAGATGCCGATCGTCTCGAACGGATCGGTCCTGGCGGGAAGCTCCGTCAGGAAGCGCATTTGCGGGTTCCAGATTTCCTGCCCCGTCACCAGCCCGATGAACTGCACAACCTGCGCGCGGAAGGTGATGAACAGGAAGCCGAGCACCCCCCCCGCCGCCACGCCCACCGCGCCGATCGCGGTGCCGACGGTGATGAATATCCGCATCAGGGCAGCGCGCGACGCGCCCATCGTGCGCAACACCGCGATGTCGCGCGTCTTGGATCGCACCAGCATGATCAGCGACGAGACGATGTTGAACGATGCCACCACCAGGATGATCGAGAGGATCGTGAACGATACGATCCGATCCACCGACAGCGCTTCGAAAAGCTCGCGGTTCATCATCCGCCAATCGGTGATCTGGCCCTTGCTGCCCACCTTGTCGACCAGGGGCGCAAGGATCGGCCCCACCTTGTCCGCATCTTTTGTGTCGATCTCGACCATGCTCACGCCGTCGCCGAGCAGCAGCAGGGTCTGCGCGTCCTCCAGCGGCATGATCACGAAAATCTTGTCGAAATCATAGACCCCGACTTCGAAGATCGCCGCCACCTTATACTGCACGGTGCGAAACATCGTGCCGAAGGGCGTGGTTGCGCCCGATGGATTGATGATGGAAATACTGCTGCCGATCGTCGCGCCAAGCGATTCAGCCAGGCGGCTGCCGATCGCGACCTGCTCGCCACCGGATTGAAGGCTGGCGAGCGAGCCCAGCACTTCCTTGCCCTTGAGCGCGGGATTGGCTCGAATATCCTCGATTCGCATGCCCCGGACCTGGGCGAATTCCACGCGACCGTTGAAGCTGGCGAACAGAGGCTGCTCGATCAGCGGCGTCGCGTCGGTCACGCCGGGCGTGGCCTTGGCGTCCGCCACCACTTGCCGCCAGTCGCGAAGCTGGCCGCCATAGCCCTGGACCACGGCATGGCCGTTCAGCCCGGTGATCTTGTCGAACAGTTCGGCGCGGAAACCGTTCATCACGCTCATCACGACGATCAAAGCGGCCACCCCGAGCATCACCGCGACCAGGCTGAACCCCGCGACGACTGCGATGAACGCCTCGCTGCGCCCCGGCAGCAGGTAGCGGCGCGCGATCATCCGCTCGTATCGCGAGATCAGCATTGCTTCTCCGGAGGCGCCCTGTGCATCGCCCGCCTCTAGGGCAGGTTCGCTCCGGCTGGCAATCCGTGCGCTAATCCCCACTGCGGTTGGGGTTGTTGCGGAATCGACACAGGGTGACACCAAAGTATCGCAACTCCTTCCAAAACCGGTGACAAAGCGAGCGACCGCACGTAGCAACCCCGTTATCGAAACGCAGGCAGCAATGGCCGTGGTTCGGGGAGGGCCTAGTCCCGCTCGTTGGCAAGAACGGGCGCGTGGGCGAAGCCTGACAAAGGGGGCTGACGCGCAATCGTCACGCAGGCGGCCGGGCTGGAAACAGTCCGGCCGTTTGGCGTTTCGGGCCCCGCCGATTTCCATCCATTTTCACACAGCCCGTGGCCAAAGCTTTCGACTGGCGGGGACGATGGCGCTGAACCGGGAGCGCGACGATCGCGGCCCTGTAAGCTTGTCCAGGAACTGTGGGGGCCCCTAGCGGTTTGAGTCGTGGAAGCGGGAACACATGAAGACCAGTCCAACGCCACCGCCACAAGTGGTGTCACCCGCAGGCAGGGCGTCCGTCCTTGTCGTGGAAGACGAGTTTCTGGTCCGGATGCTCATCAGCGAAGAGCTGCGGACGGCGGATTTTCACGTGATCGAGGCAGTGGATGCCGAAGAGGCGCTTGCAGCCCTCCATTCGGGTATTCGCGTCGACCTGATTTTCAGCGACGTGCGCATGCCAGGTCCGATCGATGGCCTGGGGCTGCTGGCGGCGGTACAGCAGGGCTTTCCGGAAATGCCGGTGATCATGACGTCGGGCCACCTGCAGCGCGACACGGCGTTCGACGCGCCCACGGCCTTTCTGCCCAAGCCTTATACCTTCTCGCAGGCCATCAAGCTGATCGAGGACCGACTGAAGGCGCGTCGATGACCGAAAATGAGACCTCCCAACGCATTGCCGCATCCATCCTGATCGTCGACGGCGACATTATCTCCCGGCACGCCATCGCGGATTATCTGCGCCATTGCGGATACTCGGTAGTGGAAGCGGCAAATACCGACGAGGCACTGCTGGCCCTTCAGGAGCCCGCTTTATCGATAGATGTCATCCTGTGCGACGCCGCCGCCGTCGGTACTGAAAACGCCTTCGGGCTGGCTAGCTGGGTTCGCCAGCGCAGGCCGGAGCTCGAGGTGAGAATGGCCGGGAGCATGGAAGGTGTCGTCCAGACGGCGGCGGAACTGTGTGAGAGCGGTCCACACTTGGCGCGGCCTTACGAACCGGGCGCCGTCGTCGATTACATCAACCAGCTGAGAGCGAAGCGGCACCGGATGTAGGCGGACGCGCGGTTGCTCGCTTTCCGCCAAGGCCCCTATTGCAATGTAGGATTTCGCCTGCTTGGCTGGGCCGGTCGGGACTCCCGACCGCTCCTGACAGGGTGATCCGGTTCAACCACGAGAAGTCGTTCTTGGCCTCACCTTTTACTAACCTTCCGCGCAGTTTTGTTTCACGATTGGCGTGAAAAGTGGGAAGCTAAGCGTCCGCCAGGTCAGAATGCCTTGCTGACCGTCAGTCCGTAGGTTCGCGGATCGCCGGGCTGGCCGGAGATGAGGCCGGTATTGCCCGGCGTGGTCGCGAGCAGGTCGAAATACTGCTCGTCCAGCGCGTTTCGCACCCAGCCGAAGATGTTGAAATCCTGGGTTCGGAAGCCGAGGCGGAAATTGGCGAGCGTGTAGCCTTCGATATCGGTATACATCGAGCGCGAGGCATTCGACGAGTATTTGGAGCGCGAATTGGCGTCGCCCGCCAGGTAGAATTCACCGTCCAGGCCGAAGGCCTTCGCGGGCAAGTTGTACTCAGCGCCATATGAGAACGCCCAGTTCGAGACGCCCGGCAGCCACTGGCCGGAGATGTCGCAGACGACCGGGCTGAACTGGCCGGGCACGCCCGGCGTCCCGCCGGCGCTGCCGATCGGCGCGGCGGTGCCGCCCGCGCGTTCGGGCGGGCATGGCGCATTGGTGAACTCGACATATTCGTGATCGGTATAGGCGCCGTTGACGTACAGGCTGAGCCGGCTGGTGGGCCGCAGCGAGAAGTCCGCCTCCACGCCGCGCACGCGCACTTCGCCCGCATTGGCGAGATAGCCGCGCAGCGTGGAGTTCGCGCCGTTGTTCACGACGGCCTGATAGTCCTTGATGCTCGTCCAATAGCCGGTGACGTTGAACGTCGCCTTGCGGTCCCAGAATTGCGACTTCAGCCCGAGCTCGAAATGATCCACCTTTTCGGGATCGACTTGGGCAAGATCGGTCTGGACAGCTCCGTTGACCACGGGAACGCCGTTCAGGTTGAGCCCGCCTGATTTGAAGGTGTGCGCATAGGTTGCGTAGAGCAGGAGATCGCGCGAAGGCTTGTACGACAGCGTCAGATCGTAAGAGAGGTTCCAGGCTCGATAGGCTTCGTCGGTGAACGCCTGGGGCTGGATTGCCTCGCGCTGCGCCGCCTGCCGCGCGGTTCCCCCCGAATAGGGCACGAGCACACCCTGCCCATCGGTGACCACGCTGACGTAGCTGCCTACCTTGTCGTCGTAATTGACACGCAGGCCGGGCGATATCGTGAACTTGTCGGTCAAATCCCAGTTGAACTTCCCGAACAGCGCACCGCTGAAATTCTTGAGGCGGATGTCGTTGTTAGCCGTCAGGCCGTTGAGCACGCTCGGGTCGTTGGAGAGCGTGCTCGTGGGATTGAGCAGCCAGCGGCTCGCGGCCGAACCTTGCTGTTGAACCCCGGTGGTGTGGATATCCTGGTAGAAGCCGAACAGGCCCAGCACATAGTCGAAGCCGTTGCCCTCGCCCGCGTAGCGGAATTCCTGGGTGAATTGGGTCTGTTCGGTGGGGTTGTTCGACTTGGTCGTGATCGGCAATCCGATGAAGTCGCGGTCGTTCGCGGGGCCCCAATCCCAGAAGCGCCATGCCGTTACCGAGGTGAGCTTGCCCGATCCGGTATCGAGTTCGGCGCGCAGCGATGCGCCGCCCAATTCGCTCAGCGCGTTGAGCTCCGCGTCCAGGTCGGTGAGGCGGTCAAAGGCATTGGTGCTCGGCGGCGCATAGTTGAATGCCGCTGTCAGCGCCGGATATTGGCGGTTCGCGGCGCGCTGGGTCGGGCCGTAGCGCACATAGATCTGCGCGCAGCATTCCGGATTCTGCCGGTTCCAGTCCGCTGAAAGCGTGAGCGCCAGCGCGTCGCTGGCGTTCCACAGCAGCGCGCCGCGCAAGCCCATATTGTCCTGGGCATTCACATAGGTGCGGCTGCTCGTGTTATAGGCCGTGCCGCGGCGCGACGTCGATGACGCGCCCAGACGCACCGCCACGGTGTCGCTCAGCGGCCCGGAAACCGATGCCTTGGCCTGCTTGAATTCCAGATTGCCATAGCTGAGCTCGGCGCGTCCCTCGAAATTGAAGCTCGGCGCCTTGCTGGTGATGCTGATCGCCCCGGCCACCGTGTTCTTGCCGTACAGCGTGCCCTGCGGCCCGCGCAAAGTCTCCACTTGCTGGACGTCCAGGAAATCGAGCGTGGCGACCGCGACGCGGCTGAAATAGACCTGGTCGATATAGACACCGACACCTTGGTCGATGCCGTCGTTCGTGAGGCCCAGCGGAGCGCCGATGCCGCGGATGTTGACGGATGAGTTGCGCGGATTGCTGGAATAGAATTGCAGCGTCGGCTGAAGCTGCTGAAGGCGCTGGACGTTGAAGCTGCCCGTGCTGTCCAGTTCCTTCACGCCCACCACGGAGATCGGGATCGGCACGTCCTGCACCTGCTCCGCTCGGCGGCGCGCGGTCACGACGATGTCGGATGCGACCGAGCTGCGCTGGACGTCCTCCACGGTGCGATCCTGATCGCCTGGGACCGACGGATCGGCAGAGACCGGCTCCTGGGCGACCTGCGCATAAGCCGGGATTGGCGAGATACCGGCGAGTAAGGATAGCGTGAGTTTGGCGAGCCGCATGGAAACCCCTTTTCGATGTCCCGCTTAATCTCCACTTGTTCAGTATGTTTTATCCAGCAAGCGAATCTTTGGGAGCGCGTAGTTCGAATTTCAGACGGTCTCGGGCCCTTGAAACCGCAAAAAACCGTAACCAGATTGCGCCTGCCGCGGTGCCGATAGGGCTGCGGCCAGGCGCTGCGGACGACCGCGCGCCGGATCATTTATTCAATCCGCTTCACATGGAGGTTTTGAAAATGCGTCAGTTCGATTTCACTCCCTTCCGCCGCTCGACGATCGGTTTCGACCGGCTTTTCGATCTTCTCGAAACAAGTGCGCGCCAGTCGGCGGAAAACTATCCTCCCTTCAATCTCGAGCGCATCGCGGACGATCGCTATCGGATCACGCTGGCAGTAGCGGGCTTCAAGCCCGATGAGATCGACGTGACTGCGCAGCAGAACCTGCTGCTCGTCTCGGCGAAGAAGCGTGAGGAGAATGAGAACAACCAGGGCGCCTACCTGCATCTCGGCATCGCGACGCGCAGCTTCGAGCGCCGTTTCGAACTCGCGGACTTTGTGCGTGTCGAGCGCGCCGACCTGTCCGACGGCCTATTGGTGGTCGAATTGGTGCGCGAGATTCCGGAGGCGATGAAGCCCAGGAAGATTGCGGTGAACGCCCGCGGAGAGCCCGCTGCGATCGCGCACCAGGCCCAGGCCCAAGCCGCCTGATCAAGCAAGGCCAGCGGCGTCTTCCCCCCTTTGACGCCGCAGCGGGGGGCGTCCGGACGAAAGCCCGGGCGCCCTTTGCTTTGCATGGAACCTTTGATCTCGATCAATGTTTTTCACGGCGGAGGGGTTCGTTTTGACCAGCGTTGGCATGAATACGGAAAAGATCTTGAGCTCCGCCCTGGCGGCGGCAGACGGCCCGCGCGAGTATCTCGCCGAGGCGCTCGAATCGCTTCCGGCGGCGATCTATGTCACCGATGCCGAAGGCCACATCACCTTCTACAACAGCGCATGCGTAAGTCTCGCCGGGCGCATTCCCCAATTGGGCCGCGATCGGTGGTGCGTGACCTGGAAGCTGTTCACGCAGGAAGGCGAGCCGCTTCCGCACGAGCGCTGCCCGATGGCGACGGCGATCCTCGAAAAGCGCGAAGTGCGTGGTGCGGAGGCGATTGCCGAGCGGCCAGACGGCAGCCGATTCCGCTTCCAGCCATTCCCCACTCCGTTATTCGATGCGAAAGGCGATCTCATCGGCGCAATCAACATGCTGATCGATGTGACCGACCGCCGCCGTGTGGATGAGCTACGCGGTCAAGCCGCGCGCTGTCGCCGCCTGGCGGGCAGCACGTTCGATCGCCAGACCATCGATGCGCTCAGCACGATGGCCGACGAATATGAAGGCGAAGCGGACCGGCTCGGCCGCCCGCATTAAGCGCACGTGACCTCAGACCAGACGCGACTGACGCACCGCCGCCTGGATGAAGCTAGCGAACAGCGGGTGCGGGTCGAACGGCTTGGACTTCAGCTCGGGATGGAATTGCACCCCAACGAACCAGGGGTGATCGGGCCGCTCGACGATTTCGGGTAGCGCGCCATCAGGTGACATGCCCGAAAAGACCAGTCCGGCTTTCTCGAGCACATCCCTGTAATGCGTGTTGACCTCATAGCGGTGGCGGTGGCGCTCGCTGATCTCTTCGGCGCCATAGATTGAGGCGACCACGCTGTTGCCGCCGAGCTTCGCCGGATAAGCGCCCAGCCGCATCGTGCCGCCCAGATCACCGCCGACTTCACGCCTCTGAAGCCCCTCCGAAGTCATCCATTCTGTGATCATGCCTACGACCGGCTCGTGCGTCGCGCCGAACTCGGTGGTCGAAGCGTCGGTAACGCCCTCGCTCCGGGCGCCCTCGATGCATGCCATCTGCATCCCCAGACAGATGCCGAAGAACGGCACCTTGCGCTGGCGGGCGAAACGCACACCGGCGATCTTTCCTTCACTCCCGCGCTCGCCGAACCCGCCAGGGACCAGAATGCCGTGCATGGGCTCCAGCGTAGCGGTGATCTCGTCCATATCGTCATGCTCGAACAATTCCGCGTCGAGCCAGCGGATGTTGACCTTGACCCGGTTGGCGATCCCACCATGCGTCAACGCCTCGGTGAGCGACTTATAGGCGTCGGGCACGCCCATATATTTGCCGACGACGCCGATCGTCACTTCGCCCTCGGGATTCTCCACGCGCTGGACGATCTCGTCCCAGCGGCTGAGATCAGGCGCTTCGCCGGGCTCGATCCCGAAAGCGCGGAGCACTTCGGTGTCGAGCCCCTCGCGATGATATTGCAGCGGCACGGCATAGATGCTCTTCGCGTCCAGGCCGGGGATGACCGCCGATGTCGGCACGTTGCAGAATTGCGCGATCTTGGCGCGCTCGCCGATCGGAAGCTCGCGCTCGCAGCGGCATACGAGCACGTCAGGCTGCACCCCCAGCGAGGCAAGCTCGCGCACGCTGTGCTGTGTGGGCTTGGTCTTCAACTCGCCGGCAGCGGCGATATAGGGGACCAGGGTCAAGTGGATGCTCACCGAATTGCCGCGGCCAAGATCGTTCCTGAGCTGGCGGATCGCTTCGATAAAGGGCAGCGATTCGATATCGCCAACAGTCCCGCCGATCTCGCAGAGCACGAAATCAAGCCCATCGGTATCATCCTGCGCGAATGCCTTGATCGCGTCGGTGACATGGGGAATCACTTGGACGGTCGCACCCAGATAATCGCCGCGCCGCTCGCGATTGATGATCGTCTGGTAGATCCGGCCCGAAGTGACGTTGTCCGACTGGCGCGAGGCGACTCCGGTGAATCGTTCGTAATGACCGAGATCCAGGTCAGTCTCGGCACCGTCGTCGGTCACATAGACTTCGCCATGCTGGTGCGGCGACATCGTGCCGGGATCGACGTTCAGATAGGGATCGAATTTGCGGATGCGGCACTTGTAGCCACGCGCCTGGAGCAGCGCCGCCAGGCTCGCGCCCATGAGACCCTTGCCTAGCGAGGAGACCACGCCGCCGGTGATGAAGATATACCGCGCCATGGGGGAAAAGGCCTAACGTGTTTATGCGCGCGCCGACAAGCGTCCGACTCCGGACCGGCGCAGAAAAATTCGAGTCGCCCGGCGATGCGCCTGGCAAACCGCCAATTATTTCGCCAGCGGCACTGCGGAATTGCCCGGCGCGGCGGCCGGAGCCGCCGCCGGAGCAGCGCTGTTTTCCACGGCGAAGGGCACGGCGCCAGGAGCCGTCACAGGCGCAGGCGCCGCGGCCGGCACACGCTGGAGCGAAGTGTCGATCGCGGCCGAATGGCGCGTTGCCGCGATCACTGCGAGCACGATGCTCATGCCGATGAACATCGTTGCCAGAATTGCCGTAGACCGGGTCAGGAAATCCGAAGCGCCCCGCGCCGACATCAGGCCGGAGGGGCTGCCGCCCGAAGTGAGCCCGCCGCCTTCCGAACGCTGCATGAGGATCACGGTGACCAGAAGGGCCGCGATGATGGCATGGACGACGAGCAGGAAGGTGAACATGGGAGCGGACCTGTTGGGAAGGAACGCGGCACATAGGGGAGCCGCACGCAGCGATCAACCTTTGTACTGGGCCCGCCCACCCCGCAGTCCATGCTTGGCTAACGCCAGCATAACATTTCGCGTGCGCACTGAAACTACCGCGCGTGGCGGGCGTTGATGTCCTGACCCCGAGAGTGCCGGGGTGGCAATAGCAGAGTATATGCCCGTGAACGCGATGTCTGACAGCTCGCTATATTCGTGGAAGAACACGCTGATCGATTACGTGCGTTCGGGCGAGCCCGATCTCACCAATCGGCAGATGGCGCTCTTGATGCTGGTATATCTCGATCCAGGCCCCCATACGGTACGCGGACTTGCTCGTGCACTGAATGTGTCGAAGCCCGTTGTCACACGCGCCTTGAACAGACTCGGTTCGCTCGGCTATCTGCGCCGGCAGCGCGACGACACGGACAGAAGAAACATATTCGTCGCAAAGACGGCTGAAGGGGCAGATTTTCTTGCAGAATTCGGGCATTTCCTCGCCGGCGAACACATCGCCGAGCCCGTCGCCCACAGGGCTCACGCGTAAGCGCTTCGCGCTCACCGGAACTTCGGCCATTATAGACCCGCGCATAGATGCGGTCCGCCCTGATCTGGCGGACGTTCGCCTCGCCGCGCGTGTTTTCGCCCCGCATTATGCCGCGCCGATGGCCCGCATTATCTCGCAGGCGGTCGATTTGCGCGCAAAGCCTACGGCGGACTCGGAAGTCCTTGCCGAATTGAAGGCCGGAGACGGGTTCGAAGTGCTCGATCTCGCTGGGGCCAACGCCTGGGGCGTCGCCCCGGCGGCGGGACTGGTCGGCTATATCCACGCTGATGCGTTGTCGGCCCCGAGCCAGTGACCAGCGTTTTTATCGATGGCGCGGTCGGCACCACCGGCCTGGAAATCCGCGAGCGGCTAGCGGGGCGCAGCGAAATCGAACTGATCCTGCTCGACGACAGCGCCCGCAAGAATGCAGCGAAGCGCCACGAGGCGCTCAACGCCGCCGATTTCGTCATCCTTTGCCTGCCCGATGACGCAGCCCGCGAAGCGGTGGAGATGATCGAGAACGCCGACACGCGAGTGATCGACGCATCGAGCGCGCACCGTGTCGCCGATGGCTGGACCTATGGCCTTGCCGAGCTCGAACCCGGGCAGTTCGCCGCGATCGCGGAGGCGCCCCGCGTCTCTAACCCCGGCTGCTACCCCACGGGTTTCCTGGCGCTGGTCCGCCCGCTGATCCGCGCCGGGCTGGTTCCCCACGATTACCCCCTCAGCGTCAACGCCGTCTCGGGCTATTCGGGCGGCGGCAAATCGATGATTGCGGAGTTCGAGGGCACGAGCCCCCCGGCCTTCCGCGCCTATGGCCTTGGCCTCGCCCACAAGCATGTGCCCGAAATGCAGAAGCATGCCCGCATCGTACATGCGCCGACCTTCCAGCCAGCAGTGGTCAACACCTATCGCGGAATGGTTGTCGAAGTGCCCCTGCCCCTCCACGCCTTCACTCGGCGGCCGTCGCTGGAGGCGATCGAAAACGCGCTGCGCGATGCGTATAGGGATTCGCCGTTGGTCCGCGTTCTCGAAGACGATGCGGCGGTGGTGACGATCGAGGAAGATGCGAACACCGATCGGCTCTCGCTGCGCGTGTTCGGCAATGCCGAGACCGGCCAGGCCAGGCTGGTTGCCACGCTCGACAATCTCGGAAAGGGCGCTGCCGGCGCCGCGGTGCAGAACCTCAATATCATGGCCGGCTTCGATCCGCTGGCAGGCCTTGTTCTCTAGCTTGATCTTTCCCGCCCGTTGGTGTCTCGCGAGCGTACCAAGCCAAGAGGCATGAAATGCGACAGCCCGCGGGCAAATTGCTGCTGTTCGGCGCGACCGGCGACCTTGCCCAACGCATGCTGCTGCCCTCGCTTTACGGACTGCACGCCGATGGCCTGCTTCCCGATGGGCTGACGATTACCGGCACTGCGCGATCGGACAAGGACGATGCCGGCTATCGCGAGTTTGCCCGGGCCGCCTTGGACGAATTCCTGATTGCGGATCGCAAGGATGAGCGGGCAATCTCGGGCTTCCTCGATCGACTCTTCTACCAGCCCCTCAACGCTTCGAAGACAGAAGGATTCGCCGCGCTCAAGACCAAGATGGGCGACATATCGGGCGGTCTGGCGATCTTCCTCTCGACTGCGCCCTGGCTGTTCGGCCCGACGATCAAAGGGTTGGAATCAGCCGGCCTGACGGCCGCCAACGTGCGCATCGGGCTGGAGAAGCCGCTGGGCTTCGATCTCGATTCCAGCCGAGAGATCAACGGTATCGTCGCCGCGGCTTTCCCCGAAGAGCGCACGTTCCGGATCGATCACTATCTTGGCAAGGAAACGGTGCAGAACATCCTGGCGCTCCGCTTCGGCAATTCGCTGTTCGAGCCGGTGTGGAACGCACAGGGAATCGACCACGTCCAGATCACGATTTCCGAGACTGTCGGCCTGGAGGGCCGCGCGGAATATTATGACGATGTCGGCGCGCTGCGCGACATGCTGCAGAACCACATGCTCCAGCTGCTCGCGCTGATCGCGATGGAGCCCCCCGCCCGCTTCGACGGCACGGCGATACGCGACGAGAAGGTGAAAGTGCTGCGCTCGCTGCGCCCGATCGCCGATGCGGACGTGGCGAGCCTTACCGTGACGGGCCAATATGGCGAGGGCGCTTCGCAAGGCGAGATCGTCGCGGGATATGATGCCGAGCTGGGCAAGGCTTCGGACACCGAGACCTTTGTCGCGATCAAGGCACATGTCGATAATTGGCGGTGGCACGGAGTGCCGTTTTACCTGCGCACCGGCAAGCGGATGGCCGAACGGCGCTCTGAGATCGTGATCCAGTTCAAGCCGGTGCCGCATTCGATCTTCGCTGGACGCGGCGGCAAGCTCCAGGCGAACACGCTGGTGATCCGCTTACAGCCCGAGGAATATGTCCGCCTGCTGGTTATGGCCAAGCAGCCCGGACTCGACCGCGAGGGCATCCGCCTGAGCGAAGTGCCCCTCAATCTTAGCCTCGAGCATGAATTCGCCGGAGCCCGTCGCCGCATAGCCTATGAGCGACTGCTGCTAGACCTGATCGAGGGCGACCCCACCTTGTTCGTCCGCCGGGACGAAGTGGAGGCGCAGTGGGAATGGATCGATTCGATCCGCCGCGGCTGGGAAGCGGCGGCGATGGCGCCCAAGCCCTACGCTTCGGGAAGCTGGGGACCCACTGCGAGCGTAGGGCTGACCGAACGCGACGGCGTGACGTGGAACGAATGAACCAGATAAACCCTCTCCCGCTTTCGCGGGAGAGGCGCGAGACTTAGTAAGCGAAGCGAACTTAGTCGCAGCGTGAGGGTCTTCTTCTCGGCCGCGGCGTTCGTGAAAAGGAAGAAGACCCTCACCCCGCCCCTCTCCCGCGAAGGCGGGAGAGGGAGAAGAAAGAATGGAGCAGCGATGACGGCCGAGATCGAATGGTGGGAATATGACGATGCCGATGAGATGGCGGCCGCAGTCGCGGGCGATATCGGCTTCATCATCGAAAGCGCGATCGACGCGCGCGGCGCCGCGGTGATCGCACTTGCCGGCGGCAAGACGCCGCTGCCGATCTACGAGAAGCTGGCGGCCGCCAAGATCGACTGGAAGCGCGTGACGATCGTGCCAGGCGACGACCGGCTCGTTCCGCTGGGCGATCCGCTCTCCAACGTCACTGCCATTGGCAAGGCCTTCATCCCCAGGGGCGCGCGGGTGATCCCGCTGATCAGTTCGACCGTAAGCGATTACAAGGCCGCAGGCCGCGCCGCCGATGCGATCCTCCAGGATCACCATTGGCCGCTCGACCTGTGCCTGCTTGGCGTAGGCGCGGACGGCCATGCCGCCTCGATCTTCCCCGGCCCGGATTACGACGAAGCGCTGAACGGCCCCAAGGAGCGGCGCGCCCTTGGCGTGATGCCCGATCCAATGCCGCCCGAAGCGCCGGTCGCCCGGGTGACTCTCAGCCGCGCCGCGATCGTCTCCGCCCGCTCGCTGATCATCGCAATCACCGGCGACAGGAAGCGCGAAGTGCTGGAGGCCGCAGTTGAGCAAGGCGCGTCGTCGCCTTATCCGGTCGGCCGAATTCTGGCGGACGTCGAACTGCCGATCGACGTGCACTGGAGCGCCTAATGGCATTGCACCCCGAGATCGCCGCGGTAACCGATCGGATCATCGAACGCTCGCGCACGAAGCGTGCGGCTTATCTCGAATTGACCCAACGGGAGCGGGACTCGGGGGCGGACCGGCCCAAGCTCGGCTGCGCCAACCTCGCGCATGCCTATGCCGGCACTGACGAGCAGCGCGAACTGCTGACCCCGGCCAACCGGATGAATATCGGCATCGTCACCTCGTACAACGACATGCTCTCCGCGCACGCGACCTATTATCGCTACCCTGAGCAGATGAAGGTCTGGGCGATCGAGGCGGGTGCGACGGCGCAAGTTGCGGGCGGCGTGCCTGCGATGTGCGACGGGGTTACCCAAGGCTATCAGGGCATGGAATTGTCGCTGTTCAGCCGTGACACCATCGCGCTCTCCACTGCGATCGCGCTCAGCCACCGGACCTTCGAGGGCGCGGCTTTACTCGGCATCTGCGATAAGATTGTGCCCGGGCTGTTGATGGGGGCGCTCCGTTTTGGGCATTTGCCGATGGTGCTGATCCCCGGCGGCCCGATGCGGACCGGCATCCCCAATAAGGAGAAGGCCGCAGTCCGCGAAGCCTATGCCGAGGGCAAGGCGACTCGCGAGGATCTGCTCGCCTCCGAGATCGCGGCGTATCATTCCAAGGGCACCTGTACCTTTTACGGCACCGCGAATTCGAACCAGATGATGATGGAGGCGATGGGGCTGCACATGCCTGGCGCAGCCTTCGCCAATCCCGGGACCAAGCTACGCCAGGAACTGACCCGCGCCGCCGTCCATCGGCTCGCGCAGATCGGCTGGAACGGCAATGACTATCGCCCGGTCGGCCATGTGGTCGATGAGCGCGCCATCGTGAATGCGGCGATCGTGCTGCTGGCGACCGGCGGCTCCACCAATCACCTGATCCACTTGCCCGCAATCGCCCGCTCGGCGGGGATAGTAATCGACTGGGAGGATTTCGACCGGCTCTCGCGCGCGGTGCCGCTGCTCACCCGCGTCTATCCCAATGGCTCGGCAGACGTGAACGGGTTCGAGGATGCAGGGGGCCCGCCCTTCGTGATCCGCGAATTGCTGAGAGGCGGACTGATGCACGGGGATGCGCTCACCGTGGCTTCGGGTGGAATGACAGATTACGGCCGCAAACCTCTGATCAAAAACGATAAATTGACCTGGAACGACTCGCCCGCGAAAAGCGGCGACGATTCGATCGTCCGCACGCTCGATGCTCCGTTCTCGCCAGAAGGCGGCTTCCGCATATTGGCCGGCAATCTCGGCCGCGCGTGCATCAAGGTCAGCGCAGTCGATCGCGACCGCTGGACGATCGAAGCGCCGTGCCGGGTGTTCCAGGACCAGCAGGCGGTGCAGGATGCGTTCAAAGCGGGCGAGCTGGACCGCGACATAGTCGTCGTCGTGCGCTTCCAGGGGCCCAAGGCGAATGGCATGCCCGAGCTGCACAAGCTCACCCCCCCTCTGGGCGTGCTTCAGAATAGGGGCTTTCGCGTCGCTCTGGTTACGGACGGTCGCATGTCGGGAGCGTCGGGCAAGGTGCCGGCGGCGATCCATCTTTCGCCCGAGGCATTTGGGGGCGGCCCGATCGGCAAGCTGCGCGACGGCGACATGATTCGGGTCTGCGCCGAGGAAGGGGTGCTCCAGGCGCTGGTCGATCCGGCCGAGTGGGATGCCCGCGAGCGATGCGAGACCCCGCCCCACGCCGAGGGCACTGGCCGCGAGCTCTTCGCGATGTTGCGCACGAACTGCGACGAAGCGGAACTCGGCGCCTCGGCAATGCTCGCTCAGGCCGGCCTCTGAGCGTGGAAGTCGTCACGGTCGATATCGGCGGCACGCATGCCCGCTTCGCTGTCGCTCAGGTCGCGGAAGGCCGTATCCTTTCGATCGGCGAGCCGGTGACGCAAAAGGTCGCCGAGCATTCGAGCCTGCAACTCGCCTGGCAGGCCTTTGGTGAAACGCTCGGTCGCCCCATGCCGAGAGCCGCGGCGATCGCGATCGCGTCGCCTATTCACGGCGAGCTTATCAAACTCACCAACAATCCCTGGATTATCCGGCCGGCCCTTGTTCCCGAGCGGCTAGGCGTCGATGCCTGGACGCTCGTCAACGATTTCGAGGCAGTCGGACATTCGGTCGCGCAGCTCGGTCCAGACGCCTTTCTTCACCTCTGTGGACCCGATGTGCCGCTTCCCGAGCACGGCTCGATCACCGTCTGCGGCCCCGGCACGGGCCTCGGCGTCGCGCAGGTGTTCCGCCACCGTGCCGGCTACGACATCATTCCCACCGAGGGCGGCCACATGGATTTCGCCCCGCTCGACTCGATCGAAGACGCGATCGTCCAGCGGCTGCGCACGAGCTATATTCGCGTCTCGGCCGAGCGGATCGTCGCCGGCCCCGGTATCGTCGCGGTCTACGAGACGCTGGCGGAGATCGAAGGCAAAGCAGTGCATCGGCTGGACGACAAGCAACTCTGGGCCCTGGCGCTGGAGGGCAAGGACGAACTGGCCATGGCCGCGCTCGATCGCTTCTGCCTCAGCCTGGGCGCAGTCGCGGGCGATCTGGCGCTCGCGCACGGCCCCAGCGCCGTGGTCATCGCGGGCGGCCTGGGCTTGCGCCTTAAGGACCGTTTGCTGCAATCCGGCTTCGGCCAGAGGTTCGTCGCCAAGGGCCGGTTCCAGGGGCTGATGTCGTCGATCCCGGTCAAGCTGATCACTCACCCCCAGCCCGGCCTTTACGGCGCCGCGGCGGCTTTCGCGCAGGAGCACGCACGTTGAACATTGAAGAAATCATGGGTGTGGCGCCGGTGATCCCGGTGCTCGTGATCGAAGATGCCGCAACCGCGCGGCCGCTTGCCCAGGCTTTGGTCAAAGGCGGCTTGCGCGTCCTGGAAGTGACCATGCGCACCGGGGCGGCGCTGGAGGCGATTCAGGAGATGAAGAAGGTCGAGGGCGCGATCGTCGGCGCGGGCACGGTGGTGAACCCCGATCAGTTCGCGCAGGTGGTGGACGCCGATGTCGAGTTCATCGTCTCGCCGGGCCTGACCGAGCGGCTGGCGGATCCGATCATCGCCAGCGGCGTGCCCTTTCTGCCCGGCACGGCCACCGCGGGGGACATCATGCGCGGACTCGATCTCGGCCTGACGCACTTCAAATTCTTTCCCGCCGAGACGTCGGGCGGTCTCAAGGCGCTCAAGGCCCTCGCGGCGCCCTTCTATCAGGCGCGATTCTGCCCCACCGGGGGGATCAGCTTGGCGACTGCGCCAGAATGGCTGGCGTTCGAGCCGATCCTGTGTGTCGGAGGCAGCTGGGTCACCCCCAAGGGCGCAAGTTATGAACAAGTCGAGCAACTGGCGCGGGAGGCGGCGGGGCTGCGGCGCTGAGTTCGACGCGGAAGTTTAGGCGAAGTTTAGGCCAATGCGCGGTCTCCCGCGCCGCGAATGTTCCCGGTGTTCGCACTGGCCATGGGAGCTTTTCGGACTGACGACTTCAAAGAGCGGCCAGCGGGTTGCACGCCGCCAGCCGCGCGAGCCAAGCATTTGAAATCCTACATTGCAAGAGAGTCCCTCTCCCTTTGGGAGAGGGAGGGAGCCGATGAAATCGGCGGAAGGGTGAGGCCAGAAAGGCCCACTGCCCTCACCCTTCCCACTCGCTTCGCGAGCGGGCCCCTTCCCTCTCCCAAAGGGAGAGGGGGTTTAAGTCACATCTCGCCCTTGGCGCGCCGCAGCGCATACCATTTCTGGACGTTGGCGTTGTGCTGCTCCAGCGTGTCGGCAAAGGCATGCCCGCCGGTGCCATCGGCCACGAAATACAACGCCGAGGATTGCGCCGGATCGAGCACGGCATCGATGCTCGCCCTGCCCGGATTGGCGATCGGGCCCGCCGGAAGACCGGTCATCGTATAAGTGTTGTACTGGTTCACCGCGCGGAGTTCGGACTGCAGGATCCGGCGGCCTAGCGGCTTGCCCTTGGTGATCGGATAGATGATCGTCGGATCGGCCTGGAGCATCATGTTCTGCTTGAGCCGATTGGAATAGACCGCGGCGACGGTGCGGCGCTCTTCGGATTTGCTCGTTTCCTTCTCGACGATCGACGCCAGCGTCAGCGCCTCGAGCGGCGTGTTCACTGCGATGCCCGGCTTGCGCTTCTCCCATGCCTTGGCGAGGTAGGTGACCATCGCTTTCTGCATCCGGTCGAGCACGCTCTGGCGCGTGTCGCCGCGATTATAGGCATAGCTGTCGGGCAGCACCGTGCCTTCGACCGGTACCTGGATTTCCCCCTGGAGCTGGGGCGCTTTCATCAGCGCTTCATATACGATGATCGAGGGCGTGCCCTCGGGGATCGTCACCATCCGCTGCAGCGTGCGCCCCCCCTGGAGCAGCTTCAGCACGTCGGCCTGACTGAGACGCGCGGGAATACGGTATTCGCCCGCCTTTATGCCTTCGCCGCCGCCCAGCACACGCGCGAACAGCACGAATTGGCGCGCCGAGCGGATAGCTCCGGCTTTCTCCAGTTCGTTCGCAGCGCGCGAGAGGCTAGCGCCTTCGGGCACCAAGACGCTGACATTGACCTTGGCCGGGCCGGCTCCACCCCAGAGCTGGAGCGCATAGAATCCCGCGCCAAGGGCCAGCAGGATGCCGATCAGCAGCGCGCAGCCACCAAGCTTCCGCCGCGGGCGCCGCCGTTCGGGAGGAGCTTCCTCAGACAGCCTTCATCACCAGGCTGGCATTGGTGCCGCCAAAGCCGAAGCTGTTGTTCAGCACGGCCTTGATCCTGCGCTCCTTGGCCTTGAACGGGACCAAATCGACCCCCGCGCAATTCTCACTGGGGTTGTCCAGGTTGAGTGTCGGCGGCGCGATCTGGTCGCGCATCGCCAGGATGCAAAAGATACTCTCCACCGCGCCCGCGCCGCCGAGCAGATGCCCGATCGCGGACTTTGTCGAGCTCATCGAAAGCGTCTCGATATTGCTGCCGAACAGGCGGCGGACCGCGCCCAGTTCGAGTTCGTCGCCCAGTGGCGTCGAAGTGCCGTGCGCGTTGATATAATCGATCTCGCTCAGGTCGAGGCCCGACTTCTTCATCGCCATCTGCATCGAACGGAACGCGCCCGATCCTTCGGGATGCGGCGCGGTCACGTGATAGGCATCACCGGACAGGCCATAGCCGACCACTTCAGCATAGATCTTGGCGCCGCGCTTCTTGGCGTGCTCATATTCCTCCAGCACCACGATGCCAGCGCCCTCGCCCATCACGAAGCCGTCGCGGTCCTGGTCCCACGGGCGGCTTGCGCGCCACGGCTCGTCCCGGAAGTTGGTCGAGAGCGCCCGCGCCTGGCCGAATCCCGCCATGCCGATCGGGCAGATCGTGCTTTCAGCACCACCCGCCAGCATGATGTCGGCATCGTCCATCGCGATCATCCGCGCCGCATCGCCGATCGAATGCGCGCCCGTGGAGCAGGCGGTCACCACTGCGTGGTTGGGGCCCATCAGCCCGAACTTAATCGAGACCTGGCCCGAGATCAGGTTGATCAGCCGGCCATGGACGAAATGCGGGGAGACGCGCTTGGGGCCCTTTTCGTGCAGCACCAGCGACTCGCTCTCGATTCCGGGAAGCCCGCCGATGCCCGAGCCGATCGAGACGCCGAAGCGGAAGCGTTCTTCCTCGCTCAGGTCGAGAAGGCCCGCATCCTCCATCGCCTGCCCCGCCGCGTCGATGCCATAGATGATGAAGGGATCGACCTGGCGCTGCACCTTGTGATCGACACGCTGATTGGGATCGAAGCCGTATTCGTGCCCCGCCGGCTTCACTTCGCACGCATAATTGCTGTGATAGTCCGTCGCGTCGAACCGCGTGATCGTCGCGGCGCCGGACTTGGCGGCCAGAATGTTCTTCCAGGCGGTCTCGACGTCCGCGCCAAGCGGGGTGACGAGGCCAAGGCCTGTGACGACTACGCGGCGCATCGCGGTTCTCCGTGGCAATTCACAACTAATACCTGGTCAAAAACAAAACGGCCCCCCGCCCAACTCGTAACGAGCCCGGGACGGGGAGCCGCTGAAATTCAATGGCGGCCCATGCGGGCAACGATCGCCGTAACGGCGATCAGCCTTCCTGATGCTCGCTGATGTACGAAACCGCATCGCCGACAGTGGTGATCTTCTCGGCCGCGTCGTCTGGAATCTCGACTCCGAACTCTTCCTCGAAGGCCATCACCAACTCGACGATGTCGAGGCTGTCTGCGCCGAGATCATCGATGAAGCTCGAAGCCAGCGTCACTTCCTTTCCGTCGACACCGAGGTGATCGACGACGAGTGCGGTCACGCGGGTGGTGATCTCTTCCTGATTGGCCATGGTCCCTGTTTTCCTTTGGTATGCTGGGCTCTAATTCGGTTGAACGCACGTAGATCGCTGCCGGTGCCGTTGCAAGGGGGTCACATCCGGACTGCGCAACGTTTAGGGTCTGTACTCGCTACCGGCAACACCCGGGACGGAGCGCATTTTGGCGTTGGGCAAGGAATGAGGAGGGAGTGAGGCGGCGCCCTCAGGACCGACGAATGACGCCGCCCAGCGCCAAAATGCGCCCGCTGCTTGCGGTCGCCATGGGAAGCCCGCTCGCTGCGTTGGACCGCTTGCGCGTAGCACCGCTACGCGACTGCGCGATCCGCCTTGCCGGCAGACTTCCCATGGCGATCACGGGCGTTGCCGGTAGCGAGTACAGACCCCTAGGCTTGCGAAAAATTCCAGGCCGCGAACTGAACCGTGCTGAGGATCAGATAGTATTTGTTGAGCAACGCGGCGTTATCGCGGGTCTTCATTGCCTCGTCGGCGACGGAGGCGATGACGAGCGCCTGCATCTCTTCCTTGGTGAGCTGACGGTTCCGGATATCCTCCGCCAGCGATCCGAACTGGGTTTCAAGTTCGGCAGTCACGAAGCCCTTCTCAGCCACGAACTTCTCGGCGATCGGAAGGCCCAGCTTGGCAAGGGCATAATCCCGCGCCGCGGTCGCCGCAGCCTCCGACCATTTATGCTCGATCGCGCAGGCGGTAGCCGCCGCGCGCAGGCCGCTGTTCACGGCCGGATCGAATGTCGGCCGCAGCGTATTTTCGGTGAAGTTGCGCGTGACATCCGTCTCCAGCTGCTCGCGCAATGCGGGCTGGACCTTGCCGATGACGCAGTCGATCGTAGCAAGGTCGGCCGCATTGGCCGGAAATGCCGGCGTCCACAAATAAAGGGCGAAAAGGGCAATCGTCGTGCGCATCATGTGACTGAACTCCTGCCCCCCGCTCTTCTCATGTGCTCGCGAAATCGGCCAACGCCTTTTCGCGAAGCCCCAATAGCGCGAACAGTGCGCCCGCGAGCGGGGCCGTGCTCTCAGTGATCTCTCCGGCGTCCACGCCACCTCTGGCGAGTTTGCCGAGCACCGTATCGTTGATCGCGTCGAGGCGCTCGGCATCGGGCAGCGCGCGGAAACGGACGGTCAATGCCTCGGGACTCAGGCCCTGCTCGCGCGCCAGACGCTCGCCGATAGGCCAGCCCAGCGTCGGCAGCGTATACAGAACCGCGGCCTTGGTGGAAGCAGCGCTCCAGCTATGCTTCGCCTGACAGGCTTTGGCCACGTCCTGCATCGCGGTAATCGTCTCTGGGCGATAGCTCTGCTCGCCGGCCGCATTGTTCAGGTTCTTTTCCAGATCCTCGGACAGCAACGCGCGAGCCTTCTCGTCAAGGCCCTGTTCGATACAGCCCAGCGTCTCGACGTCGGCGGCGCGGGCGGGCGCGGAGAGGCCCACCAAGGCGATAAGGCCCAAAGCAAGTGCGGCACGAAACATGATCATCCAACTCCTTGATAAGCCGAAGCATGCTGGACGCACCGCGCTACGCAATCAAGTCCCAAGCCTGGTGGGGTGCGGGAGCGGTTCAGAACATCGCCATCCCGCCATTGACGTGCAACGTCTGCCCGGTGACGTAGCCGGCCTCCCGGCTTGCGAGGTAGACCACCGCCGCGCCGATATCCTCCCCGTTGCCGAGGTCGCCATTGGGGATGCGGGTCAGGAGAGCGGTCTTCTGCGCCTCGGGCAGCCCGTCGGTCATGGCGGAGCGGATGAAGCCGGGGGCGACGCAGTTCACGGTGATGTTGCGGCTCGCCAGCTCCTGCGCCAGCGCCTTCGACATGCCCACCAGTCCGGCCTTCGATGCCGCATAGTTCGCCTGGCCGGGATTGCCCGTCGCCCCCACGACCGAGGTGATGGAGATCATCCGCCCGAAGCGCGCCTTCATCATTGGCTTCGCGGCAGCGCGCATCAGGCGGAAGGCGGCTTCCAGATTGACGCGGATCACCGTGTCCCACTCCTCATCCTTCATCCGCATCGCTAAATTGTCGCGTGTCACCCCGGCGTTGTTGACGAGGATATCGAGTTGCCCGAGCGCCTCGACCGCCCGCGGCACCAGTCCATCCACCGATGCCGCATCGGAGAGATTGGCCGCCAGCGCGACATGATCGCCGCCCAGTTCGGTGCGAAATGCTTCGAGCTTATCGGCATTGCTCCCCGAAACCGCCAGCCGAGCGCCCTGCCCCGCCAGCGCCCTGGCGATCGACGAGCCGATACCCCCCGAAGCGCCGGTGACGAGTGCGGTCATGCCTGTGAGGTCGAACATTGCAATCTCCAGAAGAAGTTATTTGTTCACGCGGAGGCGCGGAGACGCGGAGGGTAGATAGTCGTTGACGACCCGCCTGAGGCCTTCTTTGAGGGTTTCACCACCAAGTTAATTAGAAGCCCTACGGGCTGATTGGTGAGCCTCAGATAGGTCAGCAGTTGCTTGCCATGAACAGCTGCAAGGCGCTCCACCGATTTTATTTCGACAAGAAGTCGACAATCGACAATCAGGTCGATACGAAATGCCGCATCAAAACGCAGCCCTTCGAACTCGATGTCGATCGGTGCCTGGCGAGCGACCTTGTAACCCATCTCAGCCAGCTTGCTGGCTAGAATTGCTTCATAGACGCTTTCGAGCAATCCCGGCCCAAGCTGGCGATGCAGCCGTAGCGCCACATCGATCACGTCCCCGCTGATCTGCTCGATATCCACCAAGTGCCTGATCTCCGCGCCTCCGCGCCTCCGCGCCTCCGCGTGAACCTCTATCTTCTAAAGCGCCCGCACCAAAGCCTCGATGTCGTGCATCGTCACCGCGCTGATCGCGCTCGCATCGGGGGCGATGCGCTTCACCATTCCACCGAGCACCTTGCCGCCCAGTTCCACGAAGTCGCCGACGCCTGCATCGAACATCGCCAGCACCGATTCGCGCCAGCGGACCATTCCCGTCACCTGCTCGACCAGCAAAGCGCGGATGATGGCGGGATCGCTCACCGGGGCGGCGGTCACGTTTGCGTAGACCGGCACTAAAGGCGCCTCGATCGCCACTCCGGCCAGGGCCTTCTCCATCGCGTCGGCCGCAGGCTGCATCATCGCGCAGTGAAAGGGGGCCGATACAGGCAGCAGCAGCGCGCGCTTGGCGCCGTGATCCTTGGCGATTTCCACGGCACGCTCGATCGCGGCGCGGGCGCCCGAAATCACGACCTGGCTCGGGTCGTTGTCATTGGCGACGGTGCAGACCTCGCCCTCCGCCGCCGCATCGGCGATCGCCTGCGCCTTGACCAAGTCCGCACCGAGCAGCGCCGCCATCGCGCCCTGCCCTACCGGGACAGCCGCCTGCATCGCATCGCCGCGAGTCCGGAGCAGCCGGGCGGTGGTAGCCAGGTCGATCGCGCCAGCGGCACACAAGGCTGTATATTCGCCCAGCGAGTGCCCCGCGACGAAATCGGCCTTGTCCGCCAGCCGGACGCCGCCTTCCTTCTCCAGCACGCGGAGCACGGCGATAGCATTGGCCATGATCGCCGGCTGGGCGTTTGCGGTCAGCAGCAACTGGTCCTCGGGCCCTTCCGCCATCAGCTTGAACAGCGACTGGGCCAGCGCCTCATCGACTTCCTGGAAAACCTCGCGAGCAGCGGGGCTTGCTGCGGCGAGCGCACTGCCCATGCCTACGGATTGGCTGCCCTGCCCCGGGAAGATGAATGCGCGCATCGGCCTCTCCTGTTTTCAGGGCGCGCGTTAGAGCCCTAACCGGGGGCCATCAACCCCAGCCTCCGCCAAAGCTGAACGCCGCTGGCGGCGCGAGGACACTTTGCGACCATTTCGCCGCATTCCTGGGAATGGGCTGCGACAACCGGGTCCTACTTAAGGTGCAACGCCAAGACGGCGTTCCCAAAGAGGAGTTGCAGTCATGAAGAAGTTCCTGTTCGCGGCCGTAGCCGCCACGCTCGTCGCCACCCCGGCACTCGCCGCGGCACCTCAGCATTACGGACCGCAGCGCCATCAGCAGGTGAAGGTGGTCAAGAAGACCGTCTACAAGCCCGCTCGCGTGGAATATCGCAGCTGGAAGCGCGGCCAGCGGTTCGAAAGCCGCTATGCCCGCAACTATCGCCAGGTGGATTACCGCCAGCATCGCGGCCTGCGGGCTCCCCCGCGCGGCTATCGCTACGTCCAGTCGGGCAATGATGCGGTGCTGATCGGCGTGACCAGCGGGATCATCGCGGCGATCTTCTCGAACATCCTGCGCTAAGCTGGAAGACAATCGGGAACGGCGGGGCCTCGGCCTCGCCGTTTTCGTGCGTGCGACAGAATCGCTGTTCGTTTCGGCTGCGTTAGTGTTATGGTTAACGCCGGCCGACGGAGGACGCCCCCCATGATCCGCGCGACGATCGCTGCACTGCTTACCTTGTTCTTCGCCCCTGCGCTCGCGCTCGCCGCGCCCGATGATCGCGACGGGGTTCTCGAGGCCGAATTCGAAGGCAAGGTGGCCTATTTCGGTAACTATACCGGCACGTCCTCGGTGCTTGCCGAGCAGCCCCGCGGCGCGCGCGACGTGCCCTGCCCCTATCGTGACAATCGTTGCCGCAAGGCGACGGTGGGCGGCGGCGTGAAGGTTGTGCTCGAATTCCACGGACCGCGCGTGATCGGCTTCTTCTATGCGGTGGACGGATTTCGCGGCCCCGAGGGCCTCAAGCTCGGCTCGCTTACCGGGCGACGGGTGAACGACGGGAGCTGCGAGCTGTTCCAGGCCGATGGCAGCCGCTGGACCGGCATTTGCGGCGCCAACGAGTTCACCGGCGACATCACGACTGCCGACGGCATCCCCAACGCGTTCAACATCCGCTTCAACACCGTGGCGATGCACATGCGCGATCTTCGCGAGATCAAGCAGAAGAAATGGGAAGCCCAGCGCCGCGAGCAGCGCGTCGAATCGCTCCGCGACCGCTTGCACGGCGATCCGCGCGAGGCGTTCTTTGCCGCGGCAGAGCTCGAATCCTATAGCTGGACGCCCGGCGGCATCCCCGGCGAGCGCTTTCCCGCGCCCGAATTTCCACGCAAGTTCAAGCGCAACAAGACCTATGACCTGCGCTCGGATTATCCGCTGCCCAGCGGCGGCAATGGCTGGGTGATGGTGCGCTTCAACGGCGACCAATTCACCTGCGTGGCGTCTTCACGCCGCCCGAATTGCGGCCCGATCAACGATCCCCTGCCGATCGTGGTAGCCGACGAGGACGATCCCGAAGGCTGGTTCACCGCCGACGGCCGCGTCATCACCGATCTGCGCGCGGCGGAGCCGGGGAAGCAGCCCTGACGCGCTTGCCATTTCGCAACTGACCGGTTAAGGGCCCGCCTTCGCGAGCGATGGAGCGCTGCTTCTCGTACGCGTTGCATACAAGACGACAGCCGGAGGGGTGACCGCATGGTGCGGCGTCAGCGATCGGCCAAGAGAAGAGAAAAGCAGCATGGCTCTTTACGAGCACGTGTTCCTTGCGCGCCAGGATCTGGCACAGGCGCAGGTGGACGCGCTGGCGGAAACCGCCACCAAGATTGTCACCGATAACAAGGGCAAGGTCGTCAAGACCGAGAGCTGGGGCCTTCGCAGCCTGGCTTACCGCATCGCGAAGAACCGCAAGGCGCATTACGTGATGCTCGAGATCGACGCGCCCGCGGGCGTGGTCGCCGAGCTGGAGCGCCAGACGCAGATCAACGAAGACGTGATCCGCTACATGACCGTCAAGGTCGATGGGCTGGAAGAAGGCCCGACCGTGATGATGCGCAAGGGTGCCGAGCGTGAGCGCGGCCGTCGTCGCGATCGCGACGAAGGCGGCTTCGGCGGCAATGGCGAATAAGGAAGTATAGACATGGCACGACCCTTTTTCCGCCGTCGCAAGAGCTGCCCCTTCTCCGCGAAGGATGCTCCCCGGATCGACTATAAGGATGTCCGTCTGCTCCAGGGCTTCGTGTCCGAGCGCGGCAAGATCGTCCCCTCGCGCATCACTTCGGTGAGCGCGAAGAAGCAGCGCGAGTTGGCCCAAGCCATCAAGCGCGCCCGCCATCTGGGCCTGCTGCCCTACATCGTTAAGTAAGGAGCAGATCATGGATGTCATTCTGCTGGAACGCGTCGAGAAGCTCGGCGCCATCGGCGACGTGGTGAAGGTAAAGGACGGCTTCGCCCGTAACTACCTGCTCCCCAACAAGAAGGCGCTGCGCGCCAACGAAGCCAACCGCAAGGTATTCGAAGCCAATCGCGCTCGTATCGAGTCCGACAACGCGACTCGTCGCGGCGAGGCCGAGAAGGAAGCGGGCAACTTCAAGGACGTGTCGGTCACGCTGATCCGCCAAGCCTCGAACACCGGCCAGCTTTACGGCTCGGTCGCGGCCCGCGATCTGGTCGAGGCGCTCGAAGCCGATGGCCACAAGGTCAACAAGGCCCAGATCGTGCTGAACAAGCCGATCAAGGCGCTGGGCGTCTATGACGTCAACGTCGCGCTACACCCCGAGGTGTCGGTGACCGTCAAGGTCAACGTCGCCCGCTCGCCGGAAGAGGCCGAGATGCAGGCGAAGGGCGTCGATGTCATGGCGGCGATGTTCGAGAAGGAAGAAGCCGGCTTCGTCGAGGATTACGATCCGAACGCCGAGCCCGGCGCGACTGCCGACGTGCAGTCAGCTCCCGCCGGGGACGAGCCGGCCGCCGAGGCCGAGCAAGCCCAGGGCTGATCGCCTTTCGCGAAACCATTAAAGGGCCGTTCCGGTTAGCCGGAGCGGCCCTTTTCATTTGCCCCGGACATGAAAATGGCCGCGCCTTGGACGCGGCCCGTTTTGTTCTTCGTCAATCTGGCGCCACCGCCTCAAGGGCAGGAGACGCATGCTCCGATCATGGCGGCCAGCGGGATCAGCGCAAAAATCACCGGCAGCATCTTCGTCATCGTAGGAAACCCTTTGGGTGTGTTGCGAGATGAAACGTGCAAGGTGCGGGGCAGTTGCATCGCAGATTAATCTTTTGTTCGGCCTGCGTTCACCCAGTTGCGGGCTATGGAAGGACCGATGCCGCTAATTCCGCTGCTTCTGTCGCTTGCTGTCCCCGCACAGCCGGCGCTCACTCGCGAGATACTGGCCGAGATCAACTTCGCCCGCGCCCAGCCCCGTCGTTACGCAGAGCGCCTCCGGGGCTATCGCGCGCTGTTCAAGGGCAAGGTGGTATATTATCCGGGCAATCCCGACGGCCTGCTGACCAAGGAAGGCGTGAAGGCAGTCGATGAAGCGATCCGCTTTCTCGAGAAGCAGCCCCCGCTCGATCCGATCGCGCCATCGTCCCTGCTGGCGCGCGCCGCCCGCGACCATGTCGAGGAGCAGGGCCCGCGCGGCGCTACCGGCCACATCTCAAAGGACGGAGCAAACCCGCGCGACCGGGTGCAGCGCAGAGGCGGCGGCAATTATGTCGCCGAAGTCATCACATACGGCCCGCCCAGCGCGACCGAAGTGGTGCGGCAACTGATCGTCGATGACGATGTGCCCGGGCGCGGGCATCGCCGGACGATGTTTGCAGCCGAAATGCGCTATGCGGGCGTGGCCTGCGGCCCGCACCGCGTCTACCGCGTCATGTGCGTCGCCGAACTGGGCCGCACAATCGACGGGCAGCCTTAGCGTTCATTCAGCCGCCCAGGCTGCGCTTACGGATCGAAAGGTTAGTAAAGGTTAGGCCAAGAACGCACCTGTAGCCCAGGCAAGTAGCGGCACGGAGGACGAACGCCTGAGGGTGTGACCAAAGTCAAGCCAAGGCGCGGTTGTTCGTTCGACGACTTCAAAGAGCGGCGCGACGGGTTGGGCGGCGCATGCCAGCCAAGCAGGCGAAATCCTACATTGCAAGGGAGCAGGTCGCCTCGCCAGCTAGGGCCGCCCCCTCCTGTCCACATCGGCAAGATCGCGATCCATCGCGGCGCCGTCGAACGGCACGACGATGACCTTGCTGCCGTGCCCGTTATTGCCGGCCTGCGATTCCTTGGGCGTATCGATCACGGCGAACGAGAGCGCGGTCACATGGCCCTTTTCGATCACCACGCCGGGGCGCTCTAGCTTGTTCCAGTGGTTCACGACGCCATTGGTATAGCGGATGAAATCGGCGCCCGACTCATAAGCCAGGCCCTGAACCTTCCAGCCGGTGATGCCGTCGCGCGAGATCAGGTGGTAGGCGCGGCGTTCGCGCCAGTGATTGACGATCACGTGATACCAGCCGCCGCTGAACCAGAGCGCCGGGTCTTCATATGCGCGCATGTCTCGCTGCGGTATGCCGGCCAGCCCGCGATAGACGCTGTCCCCCATCACCATATAGGGGCCGAGTATTCCCGTCCGGCTGATCAGGACCTGCCCCGATCGGGGAACGATCTGATAGGCGCCGTCTGGGCGGAGCATGATCGCGAAATTGGTGGCGCGCGCGGGCTTGGCGTTCGCATCGCCTCTGATCGCCACGTCGCCCGGCGTCTTCACCAGCTGAAAGCGGCTCTGATCGAGAGCGATGGCGCCCAATTGGCGCCATGGGCCGTCGATGGAATCGGAAACGAACACGTCGCCATTCCGCGTCTCGCTGACGACGACAGCATAGCGCTCGTCATGCATGCGCAAGGCAGTGACGTTGTGGCCCTTGCCGCCCTCATTGTCCGGCCAGGTCGGCCCCAAGTCGTGATACGGACCCAATAGAGACGTGCTGACGGCCATGACGCCCTGGGAATCGACCCATCCGTCGAAGCTGCGCGCTTGATCCCAGCGGCTGGCGAACATGCGGTATTTGCCGTCGCTCCCCTTCAGGATTTGCCCGTCCCAATAGCTCCACCGCTTCATGCTGCTGTCTTCGAGCCCATTGCGGATGTCGCGGGGCCCGACCTCCGCAGCGCCCCATGCCGTGGCGGAGAGCTTGCCGCTCATCGGGGTGGGCTTGAAATAGGCGATAAAGGGCTTGGGGCCGAGGACCGGAACGGATGTCGGCTGGAGGCTTGGCGCGGTTGCGGTCTGGGAAGATGCCGCGAGCGGCAGCGCAACCGTGGCCGCCAAAGCGATCAGGCTCAGACTGAGGTGCATCGATCGCTTATTGCGAAAGCGTACGATCCATGGTGGTCTTGCGCGCGTTCAATTTTGCCTCGGTGTGCTTGCCGATATCATCGTCCAGGCGGGACCACTCATTCTTGGTCAGGCAAAACCGCTTCGGCATGATCGAGCCTACGGGCACGAGGCTCCGACATATCTTCTTTTCCTTGGCGGGCTTGGCCGAATCCACCGCAGCATCCTGGGCAGAAGCAAGGCCGGAGATAAGTATAGTGGCCGTCCCCGCGACCAACATCAAACGCGCTATCATACTGGCAAATCTCCCGCGGATATCGTGCAAGCTCAATAGGTAACAGGTTTCAACCGCAACGTACAGATTCGGGGCTTGCGTGATTCATTTGGCGGGTATGCCAAGGCGTTATCCCCCATGTGCATCACTTCCGCCCGAACAGCTTCTCGATATCGCCATGCGCCAGCTTCACCCAGGTTGGGCGGCCATGGTTGCATTGACCCGAATGCGGCGTGACTTCCATTTCGCGCAAGAGCGCGTTCATCTCAGTGACCGAGAGCACGCGGCCCGCGCGAACCGAGCCATGGCAGGCCATGGTCGATGCGACATGGTCGAGGCGTTCCTTCAGCGACAGGGCTTCATCGAAGCTTGCTAGTTCGTCGGCCAGGTCGGTGACGAGGCTGGTGACGTCACCGGCTCCGAGGGCGGCCGGGGTGGCTCGGACCAGCATCGCGCGGGGGCCGAAGCGTTCGAGTTCGAGCCCGAATTGCGCCAGCTCCTCGGCGCGGGTTTCGAGCCGGTCGCAGCCGGGCTCGTCCAGTTCGACGACCTGGGCGAGTAGCAGCGCCTGGCTGGGCACGCCGCCCCCTTGCATCGCGCGGCGCATGCGTTCGAGCACGAGGCGTTCGTGCGCGGCGTGCTGATCGACTAGGACGAGACCGTCTTCCGCTTCGGCAACGATATAGGTTTTGGCGACCTGCCCTCTGGCTACGCCGAGGGGGTGGGTGATGGTTTCAGGGACTGGGGCGTAGGCTGGTTCGGCTCGGGCCATGGGGGGTGGGGTCAGGAAGGTTTGGCGGCGGTCTTGGACCCCGCCCGTCACCCCCGCGAAGGCGGGGGCCCAGGGTGACGGGTCCATCGCTCGCGACTCCGGGTTCCCGCTTTCGCGGGGATGACGATGGAGGTCGCTCGTCCACATGCCGAGTGCGGCTTCGCTTGTGCGTTGGACGCTGCGGTGGCCGGCTTCGTCGAGCGCCCGGCGCAGGCCGCTGACGATCATCCCGCGCGCCAATGCCGGATCGCGGAAGCGCACTTCGGTCTTGGCGGGGTGAACGTTCACATCGACCGCGTCCGTTGGGACTTCGAGAAACAGCGCCACCACCGGGTGCCGATCGCGCGCCAGCATTTCCGCATAGGCGCCGCGCACCGCGCCCGCGAGGAGCCGGTCCTTCACGGGGCGGCCGTTGACGAACAGATATTGGTGATCCGCCACGCCGCGATTGAAGGTCGGCAAGCCCGCGACTCCACCCAGCATCAGCCCCTCGCGCTCGAAATCCACCGCAACGCTGTTTTCGCGCAGGGCGCGGTCGGTAAGCGCCGCGACGCGCTCGGGGCGGGTTTCGCCGCCCTGCACCTGGAGCACCCGGCGACCGTCATGCTCCACCGAAAAAGCGATATCCGATCGCGCCATCGCGAGGCGCTTCACCACGTCGAGGCAAGCTGCATATTCGGAGCGCGCGGAACGGAGGAACTTGCGGCGCGCGGGTACACGGGCGAACAGTTGCTCGACCCGGATGCGCGTCCCCGGCGGGATAGCAGCAGGCCCTTCGGCGAGCACATCGCCATTGTCGACCGTCCTCGACCAGCCCTCGGCCCCGCGCACCCGGCTCTCCAGTGACAACCGCGCGACGCTCGCGATCGAAGGCAGCGCCTCTCCCCGAAAGCCCAAAGTCGTGACCTGCTCGATCGCCCCATCCTCCCACAAGGCTTCAGGCAATTTGGAGGTGGCGTGACGCTCGAGCGCCAGCGCCATTTCAGGGGGCGACATGCCGCATCCGTCGTCGATCACTTCGATCAGTTCGGTGCCACCTGCACCCAGCCGGATGGCAATGCGCGTGGCCCCGGCATCGACTGCGTTTTCAACAAGTTCCTTCAACGCGCTGGCGGGCCTTTCGACCACTTCACCGGCTGCGATCCGATTGACGAGATGCTCTGGGAGGCGGCGTATTGACATGGCCTACGCTGTAGCCCAAGCGACGGCATCCCGCGACCTAGAACCGCTATGGCCGAGGCCGGAATCGTTTCCGCCCCGGAAGGGCCCGGGCTAAATTTTGTGCGAACAGCCGCAGACAGCAAGCGCGGCAGAGACGGATTGATCGATGGCGTTTTTTTCCCGCTTTTTCCGCATGATGTCTCACGACATGGCAATCGATCTCGGGACCGCGAACACCGTGGTCTACCTGCGCGGGCGCGGCGTCGTGCTCAATGAGCCGTCGGTTGTGGCAGTCGAGACCATCAATGGTGTGAAGCGCGTAAAGGCAGTCGGCGACGACGCCAAGCTGATGATGGGCAAGACGCCCGGCTCGATCGAAGCGATTCGCCCCTTACGCGACGGCGTGATCGCCGATATCGATGTGGCCGAGCAGATGATCAGCCACTTCATCCGCAAGGTTCACGGGCAGCGGCGCTTCATGCGCTGGCCGCAGATCGTGATTTGCGTGCCGTCCGGTTCCACTTCCGTTGAAAGGCGCGCGATACGTGACGCCGCGTCGAACGCTGGCGCGAGCCAGGTATTCCTGATCGAGGAGCCGATGGCGGCCGCGATCGGCGCCGACATGCCCGTCACCGAGCCGATCGGCTCGATGGTCGTCGATATCGGCGGCGGCACTACCGAAGTCGCGGTGCTTTCACTGCGCGGCCTGGCCTATTCCACTTCGGTTAGGGTGGGCGGCGATAAGATGGACGAAGCGATCGTTTCCTATGTGCGCCGCAACCATAATCTGCTGATCGGCGAAGCCACGGCCGAGCGGATCAAGCAGGAAGTGGGCGTCGCCAAGCCCCCCGCCGACGGCATCGGCCTGACGATCCACATAAAGGGCCGCGATCTCGTCAACGGCGTGCCCAAGGAAATCCAGATCAACCAGGGCCAGATCGCCGAAGCGCTCAGCGAGCCGGTAGGTACGATCGTCGAGGGCGTGCGCATCGCACTTGAGAACACCGCGCCGGAACTGGCCGCCGATATCGTGGATCAAGGCATCGTGCTCACCGGGGGGGGTGCGCTGCTCAAGGGCATCGACGAAGTGCTGCGCGACGAGACCGGCCTGCCCGTGACGATTGCCGAGAATCCGCTGACCTGCGTCGCGATCGGCACCGGCCGCGCGCTGGAGGATCCTGTCTACCGCGGCGTGCTTATCCAGGTCTGATAGAGGGGCAAGGGGGACATGGCGCCGCCAAGAAACCGGCGCCCGGGGTTTTCGCGGCGGGCGCAATACGGCCTATTCGTGGGATATGTGGGTGCGGTCGGCGGTGCGCTGATCGGCGCGGGGCTGCTCTTGCTTTCTACCTTCAACCCTACCGCCTATTCGGCGGTGCGCGGCTTCTTCGCGGAGGTAACCACCCCGGTCGCCTCTGCCTTCGCCTGGATGCGCGGCGGCGTGGCCGGCGCCCCCGGGTGGATCGCGAGCCATGGCAACGTCCGCGCCGAGAACGAACGGCTGAAGAAGCAGCTCGCGGATAACGAGACGCTCGTCGCGCGCGCGCGCACGCTCAATCAGGAGAACCGGCGGCTCCGCGGATTGCTCCAGCTCCGCGACGTGACCACCGATGCCGTAGTGATTGCCCGGTTGGTCGCCAGCTCGGCTTCGAGCACGCGGCGCTATGCCACGCTCAATGCGGGCAATTGGCAGGGCGTGAAGCCCGGTCAGCCCGTGCGAGAGCCCGCCGGCCTGATCGGACAGGTGATCGAGACCAGCCCCAACACCGCGCGCGTGCTGCTGATCGTCGATCCGGAGAGCATCGTGCCCGTCCGCCGCACGCGCGACGGGCTGCCGGCGATCGCCTCAGGGCGCGGCGACGGTTTGATGGACATCCGCTCGGCGAGCGTCGCCACGATGATCTTTCAGCCGGGCGACACTTTCGTCACTTCGGGAACCGGGGGCATCTTCTCGCCCAACGTGCCCGTCGCGCGGGTGATCCGCACTGCGCGCGACATCGCGGTCGCCGAGCCCAGCGCCAATCCCGACGCGCTCGATTTCGCGCTGGTGCAGCAAAGCTTCCTGCCCGAGCCAGTCCCCTCCCCCACTCCCGCGGCGGCAAAGGCCAAGCCCAAGGCCGGCCAATGAGCCCGATCGAGTGGGTTCCGCTCGGTCGCAGCGAGAAAAAGCCCCGCGCGGTGTGGCTCGCGCCGCTCTCGGTCGTGCTCGGCTCGATGATGACGCTGCTGCCGTTCATCGCCACCGTGCCGTACCTTCCGCCCTTCGGCCTGATGATGCTGCTCGGCTGGCGGCTGGTGCGCGGCGATTCGATGAAGGTGTGGATGCCGGTGCTCCTCGGCTTCTTCGACGACATGATCAGCGGCCAGCCGCTGGGCAATGCGATGTTCTTCTGGACGGTCTGCGTGCTCGTCATCGATGTCTTCGATACGCGGCTGGTGTGGCGCGATTTCTGGCAGGATTGGCTGATCGCGAGCGGCGCCATCGCCTTCTGCCTGATCGCCGGCCGGCTGGTCGCCGCGCCGATATATGCGCATGTCGATACTGCCTTGCTCTTCCAGATCGTGATCTCCGCTGCGCTTTTTCCTGTGATTGCCCGCTTCTGCACATGGCTGGATCGCGATAGTAAGAGTCGGTAATGGTCCGGATCACCGAAGCAACCCAGGCATATAGCTTTTCGCGGCGGGCGCTGGTGCTTGGCGGGCTGCAGGGTGGCGTGGCAATGCTCCTGGCGGGCCGCATGGCCTATCTCTCGGTGTTCGAGAACGAGCGCTACCGGCTGATGGCGGAAAGCAACCGCATCAACCTGACGCTCACGCCGCCGCGCCGCGGCTGGATCGTCGATCGCAACGGCGCGCCGCTCGCGAACAACCGCACCGATTTCCGTGTCGATATCATCCCCGACCGAATGGAGGACAAGGCGAAGACGCTCGACACGCTCCAGCGCATCCTGAACCTCACGCCCGAGGATCGCGCGCGGATCGAGACCGATCTCAAGCGGGCGGCGGGCTTCCAGCCGGTCCAGGTGCTGGAGAACCTCGATTGGGAGCGCTACGCGACGGTGATCGTGCGGCTGCCGGAAATGCCCGGGGTACAGGCGACGCAGGGCTTTGCGCGCAATTATCCGCTCGGCGCGGGCGTCGGCCACCTCGTCGGCTATGTCGGCACCGCGTCGCAGGAGCAGTTCAAGAAAGACAAGGACCCGCTTCTCGTCACCCCCGGATTCAAGCTCGGCAAGGATGGAATCGAAAAGACCCTCGAGGACGAATTGCGCGGCACGCCGGGAGCCAAGCGCGTCGAAGTCACCGCGCATGGCCGCCTGGTCCGCGAACTCGCCACGCGGCCCGATGCGCCCGGCAAGACCGTCAAGCTGACCATCGATGCGGCGCTCCAGGAATATGCCGCCCGGCGGCTGGGCACCAATTCGGGCTCGGCCGTCGTGCTCGATTGCCACACCGGCGATATTCTCGCGATGGTCTCGATGCCCGCTTACGATCCCAACAGTTTTTCGGACGGGATCGGACAGACCGAATGGAAAATGCTGTCCGAAGACGATCACGTGCCGCTGATGAACAAGGTGATGCAGGGGCTTTATCCCCCCGGCTCCACGGTCAAGCCGATGAACGCGCTCGCGCTGCTCCAGGCGGGTGTCGATCCCAGCGCAACGGTGCATTGCGGCGGCGCGATCAAGGTAGGCAACGGCACCTTCCACTGCCACAAGCGCGGCGGGCATGGCGGCGTCAATCTTCGCCGCGCGGTCGCGCAGAGCTGCGACATCTATTTCTACGAGATGGTCCGCCGATACGGCTATGACGCCATCGCGCCGGTCGCGCGGTCGCTTGGCATGGGCCAGAAGTTCGAAATGCCCTTTTCCACACAGCGCTTCGGGACGGTGCCTGACAGCCAGTGGAAGATGAAGCGCTACAAGCAGGCCTGGACGGTGGCGGACTCGCTCAACGCATCGATCGGCCAAGGCTATGTGCTGGCCAATCCGCTCCAGCTTGCAGTGATGGCGGCGCGGCTCGCATCGGGGAAGGCGATCGTACCCCGGCTGATCGCGGACGGGCCCGCTCCGGCTGCCCCGCCCCTCCAGATCAGCGCGGAGCATATCCATATCGTGCGGGATGCGATGTTCGCGGTGGTCAATGACGGAGGCACCGGCGGCGCCTCGCGCATGAACGTTCCCGGCGTGACCCTCGCCGCCAAGACGGGCACCGCGCAGGTGCGCCGCATTACCATGGCCGAGCGGCGGGGCGGCGTGCTCAAGGATGCGCAGCTTCCGTTCAAGCTGCGCGACCACGCATTGTTCATCTGCTTCGCGCCCGCCGAGAACCCGAAATACGCGATGGCGATCGTGCTGGAGCATAATGGCCATACCGTGCGCAACATGGACACGCCGCTCACCGGGCGTGACATCATGACCTTCCTGTTCGATCGGCCCCAGGCGATGAAGTCGCTGCACGAAGCCGAACCGACCTGGGGCGGCACCTATCGCGAACGTCAGGCGGCGCAGGCGACGGCATTCCAGCAGGCTCAGAACGTGCCTGCCCCGCCCGCCCCGGAGGACGCCGCCGAAGCCGCGAGCACCGTCGCGTCCCAAGCCGCCGACGCCACTACGACCAACACGATAGACACGAGCGCAGCCGAGCGCGGCAGCGCGGAAGCCGACGAATGAGCCTGATCAGCTCCGACGTCGTCCCCAGCCAGATAGCGCAACTGCCCTGGCGGGTGCTCCTGCTCGTCATCGCGATCGGGCTGTTCGGCCTGGTCGTGCTCTATTCGGCGGCGAGCGGGCATATCGATCCCTGGGCCTCTTCGCAGGGCAAGCGCTTCGTCGTGTTCCTCGCGATGGCGATCATACTCTCGCGCATCCCCGAGAGCTTCTGGGCGCTGAGCGCACTCCCCATGTATGCCGTGACGCTGCTCATGCTCATCGTGGTGGAGCTGCTCGGCGCAGTCGCTGGGGGAAGCCAGCGCTGGCTGGATCTCGGCTTCATCCGCCTGCAGCCTTCCGAGCTGATGAAGCCCGTGATCGTGCTCGCGATGGCGCGATTCTATGAGATGCTGCCCGCGGGTGAGATTCGGCGCTTCGGGGCGGTCTGGCCGGGCATCGTGCTGGTCGGCTTGCCCGCGGCGCTGGTGATGCTCCAGCCCGACCTGGGAACGGCACTGATGATTACGGCGGGCGGGATCACGGTGATGTTCCTCGCGGGAATTCCGCTGCGGCTGTTCATCGGGGGCGCGCTGGGGCTCGCGGTCTCGGTCCCCATCGTGGTCAATTATGTGCTCCACGATTACCAGCGAAACCGCGTGCTGGTGTTCCTGGATCCTGAGAGCGACCCGCTCGGCACCGGCTATCATATCAGCCAGTCGAAGATCGCGATCGGTTCGGGTGGCTGGTTCGGCAAGGGCTTCCTCCAAGGTACTCAGAGCCATCTCGACTATCTACCTGAAGGGCATACGGATTTTGCACTGGCGACGATGATGGAAGAATGGGGCCTGATGGGCGGAATCTTCCTGATCGTTGCCTTCGGGCTGCTGATCAAATGGGGGATCGGCGTCAGCGTCCGCGCGACGAGCCGCTTCGCGCGCCTCACGGCCGCGGCGCTGTCCGCCACCATTTTCTATTATGTCGCGATCAACATGGCGATGGTGATGGGGCTCGCCCCCGTCGTGGGGGTGCCGCTGCCGCTGATCAGCTTCGGCGGCACCGCACAGATGACCTTCATGATCTGCCTGGGCATCCTGATGTCGATCGACCGCCAGAACCGCCGCGTAACACGCTGGTAGCCTTTGCCCGAGCCCGGGCGATATCCACTCGCCGATCGAAAAGCTCTCGCTATAGTATTGCGAACCATTGGGGAGGACAGCCATGATTCCGGCGCCGTCGCAAAGACTCGTAATGTCGCGCCGCCGTCTGCTGCAGGGCGTAGCAGCGGTGAACCTGTCGCTCATCGTGCCCGGCCGCGGCCTGGCCAGTTTCGGCCCTTCCCCACCGCCGCTTACCAAAGCCATCTGGCTGGACGCGGCGGCGCCGGCTTTCACCGAAGGAATGACCTTCGGTGTTCCCTGGCCCAGGGGCGCAGTGAGCGCACGCGCCACCTTCGCTATGGAGGACCTGCCCGTGCAGTCCTGGCCAATCGCTTATTGGCCCGATGGCTCGCTGAAATGGTCGGCTCATGCCGTGGCGGCGGCCGACGCGCCGCGCGGGGCCTATGCCCTCACGATGGGCAAGCCCGCCGCCCCTGCCGCCCCAGTTCGGATCGAGCGATCGGCGCGGGTGCTCACGGTCAGCACGGGCGACGCAGTGTGGACGCTGCCGACAAGCGGAACGGCCCTGATAACCCAGGCGACGCGCGGCGGCCGCAAGGTCATGGGCGCCGTCACGCTCGGGCTCCTCACGCAGAATGCTTATAGTTTGGAGGAGAATTCGGAGGTTCGTCAGACGAGCTTCGAGGGGCAAGTGGAAGATGCGGTCGTCGAACAGCACGGCCCCGTGCGCGCGGCGATACGTTTGACAGGGCGCTATTCAGGCGGTGGACGCCAATGGCTGCCGTTCACGGTCCGCCTGTATTTCCATGCGGGCGCGGAGTCGGTCCGCATCGTCCACAGCTTCATCTACGACGGCGACGAGACCAAGGACATCATCAGCGGCATGTGCCTGAAGGCGATGGCGCCGATGCGTGACGCCCTGGAGAACCGGCATGTGCGGTTCTCGGGGCAGGACGGCGGCGTGTGGGGGGAAGCGGTGCGCTCGATCACCGGCTTGCGGCGCTCCTCGGGCCGGGAGCTGGAAGCGGCGCAGGTGGCGGGGAAGTTCGTGGATGCCGCCAAGCTGCCGGGCAAATTCCCACAGGAACTCAAATGGGTGCCGCCCTGGGACGCCTTCACCCTCTCCCAGCCCGCGCCAGACGGATACACGATCACCAAGCGCACCGCGCCCGGCCAGGGCTGGATCGCATCGGCCGCCGAAAGGCGTGCGTCGGGCCTGGGCTATGTCGGGGGCGTATCGGGCGGCATCGCGCTGGGGATGAAGGACTTCTGGCAGCGCTATCCCTCGCGCATCGACGTGCGCGGGGCGACGCAGGACGAAGCATCGCTGACGATGTGGATGTGGGCGCCCGACGCCCCGGCGATGGACCTGCGCCCCTACCGTGCCGACATGGGCATGAACACGTATGAGAAGCAGAATGAAGGGCTCGACATCACCTATGAGGATTTCGAACCCGGCTGGAACAAGCCCTATGGAATCGCGCGCACGACCGAATTCATCCTGTGGGCCCTGCCCGCCACGCCCGAGCGGGACCGCTTCGCGGGCATGGCGCACCAGGTTTCGGCCGCCCCCCGTTTGACCATCTCGCCTGAGCGGCTGCATGCGGCGGGCGTATTCGGCGATTGGAGCCTGGTGGATCGATCCACGCCGACGCGCAAGGCGATCGAAGCGCGGATGGATTATCAGCTCGATTACTACCTCCAGCAGATCGAGGCGAACCGCTGGTACGGCTTCTGGAACTACGGCAACGTCATGGCGTCATACGACCCGGCGCGCCATGTGTGGAAATATGACATGGGCGGATCGGCCTGGGACAATTCCGAGCTCCAGTCGGACATGATGTTCTGGTATGCCTATCTGCGCTCCGGCCGGCCCGACATCTATCGCCTGGCGGAGGCGATGACGCGGCAGACCGGCGAAGTCGCGGTGCTGCATCTTGGCCCTTACAAGGGCTTCGGCACGCGCCACGGCGTGCAGCCCTTCTCCGACTCGTCCAAGCAGCCGCGCGTTTCCAACGCCGCCTTCCGCCGGATCTATTATTACCTCACCGCCGACGAGCGCACGGGCGACCTGATGCGCGAACTTGTCGATTCCGATCAGACGCTCAAGAACGTGTTCATCGAGCGCAAAGTGGCGAGCGAAGGCGGCAGCGGGCACGGCGTGCGCGAGAAGATTCCGGGCACGGTCGATTGCAGCTTCGGTACTTCCTGGGGATCGTTCGTGGCGGCATGGCTCACCGAATGGGAGCGCACCGGCGACAAGAAGTGGCGCGATCGCATCGTCAACGGGATGAACTCGATCGCCAAGCTGAAAAATGGCTGGTTCTGCGGGGGGGCGCCCTATGATTTGGCGACCGGGCGCTTCGTCGGCCGGGGCGACCAGATCAACATGAGCCATCTCAACGGCGTTTTCGGGGTGATGGAGATGCACCAGGAGCTGATGCCGCTGCTGAACGTGCCGGCGTACAAGAAGGTCTGGCTGGATTATTGCCGCTATTACAACGCGCCAACCGAGGAGATCACCGCATTCCTGGGGGTGAACCCGGGGGGCCGCGGCCTGACCGAGGCGCATTCGCGCTACACCGCCTATGCCGCGCGCGAGCTGAAGGACGTGCGGCTTGCCGACCGCGCCTGGAAGGAGTTTTTCGGCCCCCGCGGCGTGCCCCGGTCGCAGACGCAGCGAGTCGCGGGGTCGGCGGTGCTGCATCCGGTGGATGAAGATCCCCGGATCAGCACCAACGGCGTATCCCAATGGGGCCTGGCCGCGATCCAGAACATCGCGCTGATCGGCGACACGCTGGATACGCTGGGCGCCAAATATGCTGCGTCCCGCGCCCCAGGATAGCGCGGCAAGGGCTGGCGGCAGCCGCTTGCGGCTTCTTTAACCCTGCCGATAAATCGTTGATTAGGCTCATGATGCCAGGAAGCCTTATGAGCGAAATCGCGCCGCAGGATTTGATCGACCTCGCTCACGCGGCGGAAGCCCGCGTGTGGCACGGCGAACGCGCGCCGCAATATCTGGTCGATGTGATGCAGGATTGCGTCCGGAGGGGTGACATGTCGCAGGGCACCGACGCAGAGCGCGCCCTTCGCCTTCTCGATCGCGAGCCGGCATCGCGAAGACTTGGCCGCTACTAACTTGTGTTATGCAAACTCCTTGTGAAACAACCGTTTGACCTGTGGCTGGTTACCGTTGCTTCACCAATCAAGCCTAGTTTAGCGCCATGGACTGGACGACGCATCCGCTGTTGATCCTGCTCGCGGCGATTTGCGTCCTCGCGGGATGGCTCTCGCTGCGCCGGCGCGCCCCCGTCCATATCGACGCGATCGACGCCGCGCTGGCGCGGATTCGAAACGGGGAAACGGGGGTGCGGCTGGAGCCGCTCGCCTGGGGCCGCGACGCGCGGATGATCAGCCGGTTCAACGCCGCGCTTGCCGAAATCGAGGCGGGGTGCTTCGATTGGGACCGCGCCACTCCCGAAGACAGCGCGATGTTCAAGGATCTGCGCAAGGACGGCGTTTCGAGCGGCACGCTGATCACCTATGTGGCCGTTGCCGAGATCGACCGCTTCACCACGCTGCGCCAGAGCACCGGCTATCGGATCGCCAATTTGCTGCTCGCGCAACTGGGCCAGCGGATCACCGCGGCGATCGCCACCGCCGAACTGGGCCGCATCGGCCGCACGACCATCGAGTTCGCGTTCAAGGCCGAAACGCTCGGCGAAGCGCAGATGCGGCTGATGAGCGCGATCCAGTCGCTAGAGCAGCGGCTCGTCATCGACGACTATTCGTTCGACCTGTCGGTCGCGATCGGGTTCGCGGATGCGGGCAAGAGCTCGATCCGCGACGAGCTGGTGGACCAGGCAGCCGCCGCGCTTACCGCCGCCCAGGCCGAGCGCGTCAAGGTCTGCTTCGCCGACGCCGCGATCCTCAACCAGAACAGCCTGGTCGATCTCGAATTGATGCGCGCCTTTCCCGTGGCCCTGGCCGCCGGCCAAATCGATCTTCATTATCAGCCCAAGCTCGAATCGCGGACCAACATCATCAAGTCGGTCGAGGCGCTGGTACGGTGGCATCGGCCAGAGAGCGGCCTGGTCGCCACGGATCGTTTCATTGCGCTCGCCGAGGAAACCGGGGCGATCCGCGAGCTGACCGAATGGGTGATTGCGCGTGCGGTCCGTGATCAAAAGGCGCTGCAAGTACAAGGACATGAGATAGAGATTTACGTCAATATCTCAGGTCAGTTGCTGCCCGACCGCGACTTCGCGCACGCGGCGCTCGACATCGTGCAGGACGCATGCGGAAAGATCGGATTCGAGATAACCGAGACGGCGGTGATCGGTGATCCCGATGCGGCGCTGGCCAATCTTCACGAATTCACGAATGCAGGCATCCGCATCGCTATCGACGATTACGGATCGGGCCTGTCCTCCCTTGCCTATCTGAAGCAATTGCCCGCGCATGAACTCAAGATCGATCGCATGTTCGTAAGCGGGCTTACCGACAGCCATCGCGATCCGCTGCTCGTCCGGTCCTCGATCGATCTGGCGCATGCGCTGGAAATGGAAGTGACGGCGGAGGGCGTGGATGACGCCATGGCGCTGTCGCTGCTGCGCATCATGGGCTGCGACCTGCTCCAGGGCTATTTCATCTCTCCCCCCCTCCCGCTCGATTCGCTGGTGGCCTTCCTGAACGACGAAGAGCAGGTCAAGCGCCTCGGCGGCCAGGGCGATGGCGGCCAGTGGCCCCTCTTCGGAAAGGCCTGAATCAAACATATGATAAGGTAGGGATTTTTTCGTCCCTAACGCGCTTTTTACTCTCTCCATTACGAAGCGACTCAGCTCTTTGGGCGCAAAAGGTGCCTAATCGAACAGGTGGTTTCAGGGGCCACCTTTCTAAAGGGGCTTATCGAATGACCTCCAGTAATCTGCTTCGTGCCTGCCTGCTATCGGCCACTGCATTGTGCGCCACCGGGCTTTCGGCGGTGGCAAGCGCACAGACGGCTCCCGCCGCCCCCGCGCCGGCTCCCACCGCAACGCCGACCCCGGCGCCCAATCCGGCGAAACCGCTCAAGCCGCTGACCGGGAAGGTCGAGCCGCGCTGGGGCAACATCCGCACTTTCTGGGGCGACGTTAGCCCCTATTGGGGCAACATCCGGACGTTCTGGGGCGATGTTAATCCCTATGAGGGCGACCTGTCCGCCTTCTGGGGCAACATCCGCACCTTCAACGACGGCACGACCGCCGGCAACCTCTCGCCGCTCTGGGGCAATATCCGCACCTTCTCTGGCGAGCTTGGCGCGCAATGGGGCAATATCCGCACCTTCTGGGGCAATATCCGCACGTTCAGCGACGCGCCGGGCGACTATGCCTCGCTCGCTGATCAGCTCAAGGCGCTCGTCCAGCAGAGCGAGACCTTCTGGGGCGGCGCTGTGCAGACGCAGACGGGCAAGAGCTTCAGCGAAGCCTTTTCCAATCCGATGCTTTCCAAATACGGAATCGACCTGGGCAATCCCGAGTCGCTCGCACGGCTGACGCCGGACCAGCGCGAGCGCTTTTTCCTCGACTGGTATGACGGGCTGATGAACTATTCGGGGGCCGACCATGTCGATCACTGGATGAAAGCGATCAACTGGACGCCGAAGCTGACTCAGATTCAGGGCAGCGGCGCCGACTCGGTCATCGGGCTGGTCGATTTCTATGCGGCCAACGATCCCGACGTGAAGAACAAGCTGATCTATTCGGGCGGCGTTTCGACGGTGGATAACGGCCACGGCGTCGCCGTGCTCAGCCTGATGGTCGCCTCGCACGATGGCAAGGGCGTGATGGGCATCGCCCCGAACGCCAAGATCGCCGCGTATAATCCGTTCGACGCGACGCAGACCGCCGATTGGGCCGCCGTGCGCATGGGCATCACCGAAGTGACCAAGCGCGGCGCGGCGGTGGTCAACCTGTCGCTCGGCGTTCCCAACTGGACGCTCCATCCCGACTGGCAGACCGTGCTCAAGTCGAAGGAAGTCGATGCGGTAAAGAACAAGACGATCTTCGTGATCGCCGCGGGCAATGATGGGATCACCCAGACTCAGAACGTCAACATGAAGGACGCGTTCGACACGACGTTCCTCGTGGTCGGTTCGGTCGATCCCAGCGGCAAGATTTCGGACTTCTCGAACCGGCCTGGCACCACCTGCCTGCTCGACGGCGACTCGTGCAAATACAGCAGCAAGATCGAAGAGAGCGGGCTGCTGATGAACCGCTTCATCGTCGCGCCGGGCGAGTTCATCCTCGTCTCCGACGGCAAGGGCGGCGTCACCCGGATGTCCGGCACGTCCTTTGCCGCGCCGCTGGTTTCGGGCGCGATCGCGCTGATCCACGATCGCTGGCCCTGGCTGAAGACATATCCGCGCGACGTGGCGAAGGCGATCCTGGCTTCAGCCAAGGATCTCGGCGCACCCGGCATCGATCCGGTCTATGGTGTCGGCATGCTCGATGTCGAGGCGGCGCAGTCCGCGCTCGATTTCAACAAGCTCAAATATTATCTGGTCGATCCCACCAAGCGCATCGACACGACCGTGACGGGCACCACGACGACGACGGCGGTTCCGACCGGCGCAGTCGAGATCAAGGTGGATGCGCTGCGCACGACCGGCATCCAATCGGCCTGGGTGACGAAGGACATGTACTTCACAGCATTCGAGCCCCTTCTGCAGACCAAGCGCGACTTCCTCATCCCCTTGTCCAGCCGCCTGGTCGGCACGCAGCGCAACGGGGAATATTTCCAGGAGTTTGTCTATAACCGCTTCATGTCGTGGATGGGCGGAGGCGCTTCGTCGGTGGCCGGAGCCGCGCCGTTCGGCCGGGGCTTCAGCGACTTGAACCGCGTGCCGATGTACGGCGTCAACGAATGGTCGCTTTCGATGACCGGCAAGCTGCTCAATACTGCGCCGGGGATCGAAGGCTATTATCGCCCGAGACTGCAAACCTCGGTCGATGTCCAGTCGCCCTCGGGCAAGTTCGGCTTCTCGTTCGGCCATGGGGATGGCGCGGTGTTCCTGGGCGGCCAGCAGGCCACTCAGCTCACTTCGGACTTCGATGCCTATTCGGGCGGCGTCAATCCGCTGCTGGGCTTCGCTTCAGGCGGCGCGCATGTGGCGGGCCGCGTGGAGATCGCCCCGTCAGTCAAGGTCTCGCTCGGCATGACCTCGCAGCGCCGCGACCTTCGCGACGACCTGCATAAGGTGACCGACATCAACGATCGCCGGCTGCTCAATGGCCTCGATCCCTACAAATCGGCCGCGGCCAATTTGCGCGTCGATTACAAGGCGTCGCCCTGGCTCAACCTGGCAGCCTCGCTGACGCGGCTGGACGAGGCCAATGCACTGCTTGGGGTCCGCTCGATCGAAGAGCGCGACCTGGCCGATGGCAGCTTCACCGATGGCGTGACCATCAGCGCGGATGCCGCGATCGGATCGGGCTTCAGCCTGTTCGGCTCGGCTACCGGTGCGCGGACCAGCAGCGGCGGCAAGGGGCTGTTGCAGGTTTCGGACGGCGGGCTCAAGGCGACTGCCTTCCAGGTCGGGGTCAGCAAGCAGCGTCTGCTGGGCAAGGGCGACAACCTGCGGCTCACCATCGCACAGCCGCTCACCGTGGAGAACGGCTCGATCGAAATGCAGATGGTCAAGGTGATCGACCGCGCAACGGGCGAGATCGGCGTGGTGAACGAAAGGTTCGACATCGCCGGGCCGGGACGCCGCTATATCGCCGAGGCGGTCTATGGCGGGTCGATCCTGGACGGGCGCGGCGAAGTGGCGCTCTTCGGCAGGGCCGAACTGCGGCAAGTGGACGCCACCATGCCGCGGATGATGGCCGGCAGCCGCCTCCGCCTCGCCTTCTGAACTCCCTCTCCCAAGGGCAAAGGAGCCGCCCCGGCATGTAGCCGGGGCGGCTCTTCCCTTTGAGACTGCATTAATCATTCGCGGCTAAATTCCGCCGGTAAATCCGGGGATACTCGAATGCGCGTTCTTGTCCTGCTGCTGTCGCTGATGCTGCTCCCGGTGCTGGGCGCGCCGGCGGCCGCGCAACCGGCTCCGGCAGCCGCCGCCGACCCTGCCTACGCCCGCTTCGAAGCGGCAGTGGCCGAGGCGAAGACGGCGATGATGGCCGATCCGGAACAGGCGCTGATCAAGTCGGACCTTGCGCTGGCGCGCGCCCGCGAACTGCCCAAATCCGCCAGGTCCGAGATCGCCATCGCCACGGCCGAATGGCTCAAGGGCGAATCGTTCATGTTCCTCAACCAGACCGACAAGGCTGTGCCGGTCATCAAATCGGGAATTGAGCGTGTCGAGCGCAATGCACCCCGCAGCAAGCTGCATGGCGACCTGATGCGATCACGCGGCGCGATTGCGGCGATGCAGGGCAAAGTCGTCGAAGCGATGAAGGATTTCCAGCGCGCGCACGACATCTTCCGCCAGGCCGGCGAAAAGCGCAGCCAGGCCATCGCGCTTCAGGATATCGGCCAGATCTATTCCGACGCGGGGGATTATCCCCGCACGCTCGAATATTATTCGCAGGCGGCCGAGCTCTACGACGCCGAGCCGGCCTTCCGCCTGACCACGCACAATAATCGCGCCGAAGTGCTGCGCAAGCTGGGCCGCCATGCCGAAGCCGAGAGCGATTTCCGCGTGGCGCTGGCCAGTGCGCGCGAATTGAAGAGCCCGCTGCTCGAAGTGCGCATCCTCGCCAATCTGAGCGCGGCACAGGTGGATGGCGGCAAGCCGGAGGCAGCGCAGCGCACCGTAAACGAAGCGCTGCGGCTGTCGCGCTCGGGCGAGGCCGCGGGCTGGAAGCCGTTCGTGTTCGGGGCAGCCGCCGAAGTCGCGGAGGCGCGGGGAAACCTGCCCCTTGCGGCGACCTTGCTCAAACAGGCCTTTGGCGGCGCCGATCTGGCGACCACGGCGATGCCGTTCCGTGAATTCCACGAGCTCGCCGCTTCGGTGTTCGAAAAGCTGGGCGATCAGCCTCAGGCGCTCGCGCATCTGAAAGCATTTCAACGTCTCGACAGCGAGGCCCGCAACCTCACCGCCTCGACCAGCTCGCAGCTGATGGCCGCAGAGTTCGATTACCAGAATCAGAAGCAGAAGATCATAGAGCGCGACGCACGCATCAAGCAGCAACAGGCGGAGTTCCGATCGAACCTGCTGATCGGCCTGGTGATCGCGGGTGGCATCGTCTTCACCCTGCTGCTGGTCAGCGCGCTGCGCATCCGCCGCAGCCGCAACGAGGTCCGCGCCGCGAACGTCGTGCTGGGAGAAACCAACAGCGCGCTCGAAAAGGCGCTCAAGGCCAAGACCGAATTCCTGGCGACGACGAGCCACGAAATCCGCACGCCGCTGAACGGCATTCTGGGCATGACGCAAATCCTGCTCACCAATCGCAAGCTCGATCCCGAGATGCGCGAGCAGGTCCAGGTAGTGCACGGGGCCGGCGAATCGATGCGCGCGCTGGTGGACGACATTCTGGACGTGGCCAAGATGGAGACGGGCGAAGTCGCCGTGGCCTCCGAGGAAGTGGCCTTCAGGCGCATCCTGGAAGACGCGGCGCGGCTTTGGAGCGGTCACGCCGCGGCCAAGGGCCTGGCGCTCGAACTCGACATCGGCGCCGCGCCCGCGCGAATTCGCTCCGATGGCGCGCGCCTCCGCCAGATCGTCGCCAATCTGCTTTCCAACGCGATCAAGTTCACGCCCGAAGGCAGCGTCCGCCTCAGCTCGCGCCTGGACGACGGGCAACTCGTCATCGAAGTGCGGGACACCGGCATCGGCATTCCGGAAGACCATCAGAAGCTCGTATTCGACGCCTTCCACCAGGTGGATGGCGGCACGACGCGGCAATTCAGCGGCACCGGGCTGGGCCTGTCGATCTGCCGCAGCCTGGCCGAGGCGCTGGGCGGATCGATCGCGCTGGAAAGCGTGACTGGCGAAGGATCGACCTTCACGCTCACCGTTCCCGCCGAGGTGCTCGAGGAACCCTCAGCGGCGGAAAACGCCCTGAGCGCCGGCAGACCGGCGGCCCTGGCGACCGCCCGGCTGCTGCTCGTCGAGGGCAATGCGATGACGCAGGGCGTGTTCCGCGCACTGCTGGAGCCGCGCGTCGGCGCAGTCGATTGCGCGGAGGACGGCGCCGCCGCGATCGCCGCGATCGGCACGGGCACCACCGATCATGTCCTGCTGGAAGCGAAATCCGGGAACGTGGACGGACTTTCGCCGATCGCCAGCCTGAAGGCAGTGATCGACGCGGCCCACGCGGCGGAAATCCCGGTCACCCTGCTGCTGGCTCCCAGCGACGATTTTCCGCTGGGCGAGGTCGCTGAGCTGGGAGCGACTCAACTCGTGCTCAAGCCCGTGGGCGGAGCGCAACTGATCGCCACGCTGCAAGAGGCCTATGCCGCGCCGGCCGAAGAATTATCGAGCGCGGCGTGAGCCAGGCTAATCAATCGTTTACGCCGAGCGCGTATAGCTTGAGCCGTTAGGAGCGTACCCCATGCAGGTCCTGTTCGTCGAAGACGATGCCATGAACCGCCGTGTCGTAAAGGACATGCTGCGCGTCGTGGGCGCCAATATGGAGGAAGCGGCGGATGCCGAGACCGGCCTCCGGATGATCGAGGACGGCACCTACAACATCATCCTGATGGACCTGCGCATGCCGGGCATGGATGGCCTGACCGCGATCAAGCACCTGCGCGCCAACACCGCCGCCGCCAAGGCCACCCTCCCCGTCATCGTAGTGACGGCGGATACCGCGATCGATTTGCGCGAACAGTGCATCCAGGCGGGGGCGGACGAAGTGATCCTCAAGCCGGTGGCGATGGGGGCGCTGCTGAACGCAATGGGGCGCATGGTGGCCAAAGGATCGACGGACGACATCGTCCTCAGCTGACGTTCGGGCCGGCGCAATAGACTCTCGACGTCCGATTCGGGGAAGGCAAGTCCTGCCCCGTGCGACATAAGTGACGAAGCCCATATTTCTAAGGAAATGGGCACAAACTATTCATCATATGTTAAAGAATCGCCCATCGAATTCGGGATTCGCTTGCCGCTGACTCGGATCAGTGTCACGGTCGAGGCATCGCGGGCGCTCCGATCGTGGAAGCGCAGCGGACCGATCTTGGGCGACCAGAGGGAAATTCTTGATGCTTAATTCGACACACGCGGTGCTTCGCCGTCTGCATTCTTCGCGTGCACTCATTCTCGCGGGGAGCGCCTTGGGCGCAATCCTCCTGCCGGGAATCGCCAGCGCACAGAACGTCACGTCGGTCGGCACAACTGATTATACCCTGATCGAAACCGGCACGCGTTCGGGCGGACCGCGCACGGTCGATATCACCACGACCGGCGGCAACATCACGCTGGACCACGGCACGATCAACACCACCAACAACACGCCCCTCATCGGCGCGGGCATCGCGGCGACCAACACCGGGCCCGGCAACATCGTAATCGGCGTGGACGCCGTGAATGCTTCGGGCACGGGCACGGTCTATGGGATCGATGCGCGCGCGACGACCGGCAACATCTCGATCGACACGGGCGTCGTCAATTCGAACAACACCGTCAACAGCCGCGGAATCCAGGCGCTCACCGCCGGCAACGTCCTGATTACCGCCGACACGACGAACGGCGGCCAGCGCGCGATCTTCACCGGCTCGAACGGGGGCGCCCTGCCCCTCACGACCACCATCGTCAGCAATCTGGCGACCGCAAGCGGACTCACCAGCCCGAACGCCATCGTCGCGCAGGGCCAGACGGTGAACCTCACCAGCGGGACCGCGCGCAACACAAACGCCGCAGGCAACTCGGGCACAGCGATCTTCGTCTTCGCCGGAACCGGCGGCGCCACGGTGCGCGCGGGCACCACCGAAGCGCTTGGCAATGGCCAGGCGGCGATCCTGATCAATTCGGGCGGCTCCGTGGTGCTCGACAGCCAGATCGCGCGCACTACCCAGTCTTCCGACGCGCTCAGCGTCCAGAGCGGCGCCAGCGTGGTGATCCGCAGCGGCACCATCACGACAGGCGCGAACGGCGCGCGCGGCATCGTGGTGAGCACGCCCGCGGCACCGATCAACATCACCAGCGGCACGATTACCACGACAGGCCCGAACTCGACCGCGATGCTGATCACTCCCGGCACCGGCGCCACGACGATCACCAGCGGCATCATCAGCGCCACGGGCGCGGGATCGGACGGGATTTCCGTGGCCGGCACCGGCGCAGTGACGATCGCGACGACCGGCAACACCACCGCCGGACGCACCGCGATCACCGCCAACGGCAGCACGATCAACATCACCACCGCCGCGGGCACGAACACTTCCTCGACGGGCAGCTTCAATGCGATCGTCGCCAATGGCACCGGCCCGGTGACGATCACGAACAACGGCACCACCACTTCGCTCGGGAACGCGATCGTCGCGAACAGCGCCGGTCTCGCCACCGTGACCAGCAATGTCGCGACCAGCACCGACACCGGCATCGCGATCCAGGCGATCGGCGCGAACGGCGTAGTCGTCAACAGCACCACCGCCGGCACCACCGGCTCTACGACCAGCGGAATTTTCGCCAACGCGACCACGGCGGGCAACGCCACGGTTAACAGCGGCACGTTGACCGGTTCTGCCGCGCAGAACGGGATCACTGCAATTTCGAACAACGGCAGCACCGCAGTCGTTTCCGGCGCGCTGACCAACACCAGCACCGCAGCAAATTCGGGCGGCATCTTCGCCGACGGCCGCACCGGCGTTTCGGTCAGCGCCGGCAGCGTCGAAGCGAATGCACTGGCGATCCGCGCGCAGTCGCTCGCCGGCAATGCCAGCGTCGCCACGACCGGTAACATCACTTCGCGCACCGCAGGGGCGATCAACGTCGCGGGACGGGCCTTCGACGTCACCACGGCAGCAGGTGGCACGGTCACGTCGAATGGCGGCGCGGCAGCAATCATTGGCAACGCCACGGCCGGAAACGGCACCGTGACGAACAATGGCACGGGCGCAGCCCAGGGTACGACCCAGTCGGGCGTCGTCGCTCTTGCGACGGGTAACGCCACCGTGGTCTCGAACGTCGTGACGCTAAACGGCGCGACGGCGGCTGTGGCTCCCAATGCAGCCGGCATTGCGGCAGTCTCGTCCGGCGGCGGTAATGTTCTGGTCAACAGCCAGAGCGTCACTGTGCGTGGAGCGGGCCGCTACGGCATAGTTGCGAACACGACTGGAGCAGGCACGGTCACGGTCGTCTCCGGCACCGCGTCGAATGATGCGGCTGACTTCGCCACGATCCGCGCGTCGAGCGAAACGGGCGCGATCGACGTGACCAGCACCAGCGCGACCAGCACAGGGGCGAGAGCCTTTGGCATCAGCACGGAATCGACCACCGGCTCGAACACGATCCGCAGCGGCACCGTGAACACTTCGGGCGTCGGTTCGCAGGGCGTGTGGGCGCAGACCACCGACGGCAACATCGTGATCAACGCGGGCACCACCACGACCACGGGCCTCGGGTTCGACGCGGGAACCAGCGACACTTCGGATGCGGTATTCGGCTATGCGAGCGGCGCGGGCAGCGTGACCGTCACCAGCGGCACGGCATCGACGCGCGGCGACTTTGCAACCGCGGTCGGCGCAATCGGCGGCGGCGCGGTCAACATCACCAGCGGCACGGCATCGACCACGGGCAGCCGGACTGCGACCATCTATGGCCAGAGCCTCAACAACGGCGTCACGATCAATGCGACGACCACCACCGCTACCGGCGCGGGCGCCTTCGCAGTGGAAGGGCATGCCAATAACGGCAATCTGACGATCACCAGCGGCGCCGCGAGCGCGACACAGGGCAATGCCATCTTCGGCGACGCCAGCAGGCTGGTCTCGGTCACCGCGACGAGCGCCAATGCAGGCGGCAATGGCGGATCGGGCGTCTCGGTCACCGGCGGCACGGGCGTCACGCTCAACGTGGGCTCGGCTTCTTCGACGGGCACGATCGTCACGGCGGGCGCAGTCGTGACGCGCGCGGATGCAATCCTCGCGACCGCGACGACCGGGCCGATCACGGCCAATATCGGATCGGCAAGCACCCTGGGCGCCAGCGCGGATGGCGTCAGGCTCGTCGCGACTGGCGCGGGCGGGACGATCACCGGCAATTTCACGGGCGCCGTCACTACCGCGGGCGCCAATGCCAACGGCATCTTCGCCAACGCCGCTAGCGGGGTTACCTTGACCTCGACCGGCACGGTCCGCACGACCGGCGCGAACTCGACTGCGATCAACGTCCTTTCGCAGTCCGGCCCAGTCAATGTCAGCACGGGTGCAGTATCGACGACCGGCACGGGCGCATCGGCTATCGTGGCGCGCAGCGTCACGGGTCCGGCGGCGGTCACGATCAACGGCGCGGTCACTGCCCCGGGCGCGACCAACGCGATCCTCGTCACGGGCGGCACCACCGCCGCGCTGACGCTGGGGACCGGCGGATCGCTCACGGCGGCCGGCCGCGGCGCGCTGCTTACTTCGGCCACGGGCTCGACCGTCAACAATGCGGGCACGATCACGGGCGACGGCACGGCGAACATCCTCGCGGCCACCGGCGGCGGCGCCCTGACGTTCAACAACAGCGGCACGTTCACCGGCCTCGTCGGCTTCACCGCCGGCAACGACGTGGTGAACAACAGCGGCACGTATCGCGCAATGTTCAGCCAGGCGTTCGGCGCGGGCACCGACACCTTCAACAACAGCGGCACATTCGCGGTGCTGCCGGGCACGACGGTGGCGGGCACGGTAAACCTTACCGAGCTCGAAGCGTTCAACAACAGCGGGCTCGTCGATCTGCGCAATGGCCATGCCGGCGATACGCTCTCGACTTCGGGGACGTTCACCGGATCGGGCAACAGCGTTCTCGGCGTCGATGTCGCGTTCGCCAATGCCGGATCTGCTTCGGTTTCCGACCGCCTCATCGCGGGCGGCGCGATCACCGGCCAGACCACGCTGGTGGTCACGCGCGTTGACGGGAATGGGGCGATCCTGAACCCCGGCACGGTCTTCGCGACCGGCGGCGCGGGATCCTCGGCCGGCGCTTTCGTGCTGGCGCCCACGCCCGATCAGGGCTTCATCACCTACTCGCTGGGCTTCACGCCGGGCACGAACAGCTACAGCTTCATCGCCGGCCCGAGCAACGCCGTGTTCCGCACGCTCAAGGTGACCGAGGGCGCGCAGCAGCTTTGGCACAAGTCGGCCGATGCCGTGGCGGCACATATGACCAATGCGCGGACGCTGGCGGACGAAGATGCGTCGGGCGCGCGGTTCTGGGCCCAGATGTATGGCCAGACGAACACCCGGGAGACCCAACAGGTGGCCACCGCCTTCGGCCAGTCGCGCACCGTCGATCTGTCCTATGAGCAGGATGCATTTGGCGGACAGGCCGGACTCGATTTCGGCTCGGGCAGCGCGTTCGCCTTCGGCATTACGGGCGGCTATCTCGGCTCGGTGCTGAATTTCGCCAATTCGCCTAATCGCGTGAACTATGGGGTCGCGAATGCGGGGGTCTATGCCAGCTTCTCCGCAGGACCCGTGTTCGCCAATGTGCTGGGCAAATATGACCATAGCTGGATACGGTCGCGCGACGCGACGGCGGGCTATTTCGGCCGCCTGAAGGGCAACACCTATGGCGCACGCGGCGAAGTGGGCCTGCATTTCGGATCGGCAGGCTTCTATGCCGAGCCGGTGGCCAGCATCGCGATCGTGCGGACCGACATCGATGACCTCAATGTCCTCAATGCCAGGGTGGATTTCGACACGCTCGAGGGGATGCGCGGCAAGGCCGGGCTCCGCCTGGGCGGCGACATGGCGATGGGCGGCTCGAAGGCGCAGGTCTATGTCCAAGGCAATTATGTTCACGAATTCGAGGGTGAACAGGGCATCGCCTTCACCAGCGGTGGCACGACGCTGAACTACGGCAATCGCCGGATCGCCGATTATGCGGAGGTCAAGGTCGGCTGGAGCGTGGCCACCCCGGGCGGCGTGACTGGCTTCGTCGAAGGCTTTGGCGATTTCAGCAAGGCCTATAAGGGCGGCGGCGGCCGCGCGGGCATCCGCGTCGGCTTCTAAACTGACCGGGCGGCAGGGTGCCCCCAAGGCCCCTGCCGCCGTCCTCTTTCCAACCAGGGATAGGCGGCGGGACCGTGAACATCGGCTGTCACTGATCCTCACCCGCGGTTAAACCAGCATCTGACATCTCCGGGCCATGGCGGGGCCAAGGAGATGATAATGATGAAGCTTCATAAGCGGGCGCTTGGCGCCCTGGCCGCTTCGGCGGCGATCGTCGGGGCCTGTGGCCCCGCAATCGCGCAACAGCGAAACTGGGATTGGAGCGGAGGCCGCTCGGGCGACCGCGAATATCGGCTGATCGGCGCGGGCGTTCCCCTGCTCCACCGCGAGCTGCGCAACACCAATCGCGGCCGCGCCTTTGTCATGCGTAATTTCGATGACAATCGCGATGGCCGTATCAACCGCCGCGAAGCCGAGGAAGCGAACCGGATCTTCATCCAGATCGCCCGCCCCGGCCGCGGCGGCTTCGACTGGTCGTCGCGCGACGAGGTCGTTGTTCGCCCCGATAGCGGCGGCGGGTGGGACCGTGGCGCGATGCGCAATTACCGCTTCCGCCAGACCTCGGCAGGCGCGACCATGACGATGCAGGAAGAGGTGCTCTTCCGAACCGACAGCGCCGATCTGCGCCCCGGCGCGGTCGAAAAGCTGCGGCCGCTGGCCGGCTATCTCCGCGCCAATCCCGGCATCCGCGTCGCGATCATCGGCCACACCGATTCGCGTGGCAGCGATGCGCACAACCAGAACCTGTCCGAGCGCCGCGCAGAGAGCGTGCGTTCCGCATTCGACCAGATGGGAGTGACCCGCGCGCGCTTTAGGGTCGAGGGACGCGGCGAAGGAGAGCCGGTCGCCACCAACGGCACGCCCGCGGGAATGCGCCTGAACCGCCGCGTCGAAGTCACACTGCTGGGCGAGCGCGCCGATCGCTTCGACCGCGACAATTGAACGAGCAGGGGCGGCTCGGACGAGCCGCCCCTCACAACGCATTTCTCGCATGCCCACCGGCGCGGCTCCGGCTGCGCCCTGCCCCGCCGCTAAGCGCTCCCGGCTGGATCAGGGCAACTGCTTCCTTGCGCGCGCAAAAATCTGATTTGCCGGGTCTAGACTCCTGTCAGATTTTGGCCTCGAACGATCCTTCCTGCGCATAGAGATCCGCATAGCGCCGTGTGATCGACGGCAGCGCCTCGTCGATCCACTGCGCCATCGCCTGCTCCTCGCGCAGGGTCTCCTGAAGCGCGGGCGTCGCGCTTCCGAAGCCGCCATGTTCGGCCATGGCGATCAGCGACTTATAGGCCGCGATCTCGAAATTCTCGAAGGCGTAATTCGCGAAGGTGTCCTTCAGGATTTCGTCACCGGCGATGCTGTGGCTCATCGCAGCCATGCCGCCCGTCAGGCTCAGCCCAAGGTCTTTCAGCGTGGAGCCGCTTGTGTCCAGATCGGCGAGCAACTCGTCCAGGCGCGTGAGCTGGCCGTTCGTTTCCTCGATATGCGCGCGCAGCCGCTCCGCCATCTCGGGATAATTTTCGATGCGCGCCACCTGCGGCGTCATGATCGAGAGCGCCTGCTTCTCCAGCGCGTGGGCATTTCTCAGCCCGACGATGAACAGGTCCTGGAGAGCCTCGGATGATCCTTGATACGTCGTCGCCATGTCTTCGCTCCTTAGGGGTCGCGAGGGGAACGGCGCCTCCGGGCGAAGGTTGCCGGTGGAGGGCGGCGAGGCTTGGGATTGCGCTGCGCCGACAGATTTTCACGGTAGAAACGCAGTTATTTGATCTATGTTTAGGCTGCTATCCCAATAATTTACAGTAATGAGCATCATCTACGGGATCAGAGGCGCAGTATATCAATAACATGAGTTAGTAATTGGAACTGTCGGGGGGCATTGTTGTTTGGGTAGGCAACAGGGAGATCACACTGTGAGACATTTACTTATCTGCGCGAGCGCGGCCGCACTAATTGCAGGTTGCGCACCGATGACTCCCGGGTCGAGCGCCAACATGCCGGCGGACCCGACGCCCAGCGACGCCATGGGCTATGTCGCAATGGCGGGATCGAGCGACATGTATGAGATCGAATCGTCGCGCCTGGCGCTTCAGCGCGCGCAGTCGCCGGCCGTGCGCGAGTTCGCGCAGATGATGATCGATCATCATACCATGACCACCCAGCAGGTTATGCAGGCCGCGCAGGCCGCGGGGATGACTCCGCCGCCGCCGATGCTCATGCCGCCCCAGCGCGCGATGCTGGAGGAGCTGCAGCCGGCGAATGGCGCGGACTTCGATCGGATGTACCTGCGGCAGCAGCGGATGGCGCATCGCATGGCCCTCGCACTGCACAGCAACTTCGCGCAGCGTGGCGACAATCCGCAACTGCGCCAGACGGCTACCACGGCGGTGCCCATCATCCAGCGACACATCGATCAGCTGCGGACGCTTTCTCCGAACTGAGCTTGGCCGCGGGCCGCGCGGGTCAAGGTCTTTCGCGGGGTTTCGCCTCCCGACTCTGCGCCCGGGCGAGCCTGAACCGAACTCTCGCATCGCGCAGCAACGAGACCGGCAGGTCGGTCGCCGCCCTCAGGCCGGCGACACTCGAAACGTTGCGGATCGCGCGCCGCGTCAGCGCCAGAACTTCACCGATCATCTCGGCGCGCTCGATCTCGCCCTCTTCGCGTACCAGCGAGAGGCGGTGGATCGCATACAGGCCCAGGATCCCCGCTATCAGGAAATAGAAATCCCAATGCGTCAGGCGAAAGGGGAAGGACCATATGCCGTTGGGGCTGGTCCAGCGGATCAGCAATTCGAGCTGCCGGCTGGCGAAGAAATCGGCAAGAAGACCGCCAAGGATCGGAGCAATGCCGGCCGCAAGCGCGGTCGCCAGCGCGTTCGCCGCGACATAGGCAGTGGCGGACCCGCGCGGCGACAGCTTCAGCGCGATGTTCGTGGATCCAAGCGTCACCCCGGCCACGGAGGCGCCCATCAAGGCATGGAGCACGACCAGCCAGCCGAGGACGAGCCCGCGTTCGTCGAATTGCGACGCGCCGATCATCGCGACGATGCAAAGGATATAGGCCGGCGCGCAAACCAGCATCACCGACTTGTTCGTGAAGCGGTCGCTCAATTGCCCCCAGGTGCGCAGTGCCAGCAGATTGGCGAGCTGGCTGACGGCGCTCAGCACCATCACCACGCTGACATCGAAGCGCAATTGCTCGACGATGAAGACCGTGAAGAATGGCGTGGCGAGGTTCACCGAGAATTGCCAGCTTGCGACGAATCCCATCAGCCGCGCGAAATTGCGATCGGAAAAAGGCGCGCGCAGCAACACGGCGAGACCGACGCGCTCGCCCGCCGGCGGCATCCGCGGCTCGGGCATCAGGCTGACGATGCGGGCGCTGATCAGCCCGGTGACGCAGCCGACCAAGAACTTGCCCGCAAAGGCGAAGCTGCGCGCTGTGGATCCGTCGGCGGTCTGCTCCAGAATCAGCGCCGCCGTCAGGCCGCCGAGCAGGCTGATCCCCGCCGCCCAGGTGGTCCGCCGCGCGAATACCCGCCCCAGCCGATCTTCGGGCGCAAGATCGCGTATCCAAGCGTTCCACGCGCAGGCCCCCACCGCGCTCAGGCCGCAAAGGACATATTGTGCGGCCAGGAATACCAGCAGTGGCGCGGTCCCGGCGGCAAACGCAGTCGCGGCCATCACCAGCAGCATCAGGCGACCGAATATGCTGGTGAGGACGGCGATGCGCTTTCGCGCGCGCGTGCGCTCGATGATCAGGATCGCCGGGACTTGCAGCAGCTGCGTGAGGAACGGCGCGCTGGCGAGAATCCCGATCATCAGGTTTGACGCTCCCAGATGCAGCGCGAACGCGGTAAGGATCACGCCGCCGGTGAGCGCCACCGCGCCACTCGAATAGGCCGCTTCGATGACGAGGTGGCGCAGGCCAGCCTCGCGCTCGTCCTCAGTGATCACCGCTTGGGGTTCGAGCACCACTTTTTGCTCCGCAGCATCCAGCCGGGGAGGTAACTCCGCGGCAGCAGTTCGGATGCGAGAGAAGGGAGGGATATCTCAAAGCGGGAAGCGACGACGCGCGTTCGGGCGTCAACCCCGATCGACGTATCGTTTGCCAGCAATTTGAAAAATATGGTGGACGCACTTGGGCTCGAACCAAGGACCCGCTGATTAAGAGTCTCACGTCACGTTGTTTGCCAGCTATCGCTCCACTGCGCTTGCCTACGCTAAGCCTTAGAAAGAGCAGCATTCTTCCTACGCTGTGATTCGATACCAGTTGCCGTGATTCGCTGCAATGTGCTACCTAGCTGCTACCTGATGGAGAGTAGCGATGAAGGCGAAGCTGACCGTTCGCGGCGTTGAAGCGATCAAGCCGGAAGCGGCTGACGTGATTGTCTGGGATACCGAACTGGCAGGCTTCGGTTGTAAAGTGACGCCCAAAGGCAGGCGGTCCTATTTCCTCTACTATCGCAACAAGGACGGGCAGCAACGACGCCCCACAATTGGCGTGCATGGCCCGACGCGTCCGGAAGCGGCACGGGAGATAGCACGTCGCTGGCTTGCAGACGTAGCGCAAGGCAAAGACCCATCGCAGTCTAGGACAGATGACCGAGCCGCGCCCACCGTGCGGGACCTATGCGCCCGGTATATGGCGGAACACGCTGAGACCCGTAAGAAGGCTACGTCAATCCGCAATGATCGACGGCTGATCGACACGCACTTGCTTCCCGCATTGGGCGCGAAGAAGGTGGCATCTGTTACCCGCCCCGACATAGCAGCGTTGCATCACTCCCTGCGCACCACGCCTTACGAAGCCAACCGAATGCTGGCGATGACAAGTAAGATGTTTGGCCTTGCCGAACGCTGGGGCTTGCGTGCGGACGGTTCCAATCCCGCAAAGAACATCGACCGTTATCGGGAGGAAAAGCGCGAACGCTATCTGTCCGGCGCCGAAGTCGCCCGACTGTGGGCGGTGCTCAACTCAGTTGATGCCGCCGGGAAGGCGTCGCCCAGCGCGATAGCTGCAATCAAGCTGTTGATGCTCACCGGGCGGCGTTTGAATGAAGTGCTTGGGCTCCGGTGGTCTTGGATTGACCTAGATGCGAAAGTCATGCGCCTGCCTGACACTAAGAACGGCGCATTGTTGGTTTCGCTTGGCGACGCCGCTGTCGCGGTCCTTGCCGATCTGAAAGCCGACGCTCGGGACGAGATATTTGTTATCGCCGGCCAGCGAAAAGGGGCGGCTCTGGTGAACCTGCAAAAGCCGTGGCGCGCCTTGCGCGCTTTGGCGGGGCTGGACGACGTTCGCATTCACGACCTGCGGCATACTTACGCCAGCATTGGCGCGGGGCTTGGAATGAGCTTGCCCCTGCTCGGGCGCTTGCTGGGCCATACTCAGGCAGCAACGACCAGCCGTTACGCACATTTAGCGCAAGACCCCGTGCGCGTCGCTGCCGACGCGATCGGGGCAGAACTTATGCGGCTTACATCGGCCCAAGCCGAGGCGACGCGTTCCTCTCCAAACTCCATTGGTTGAAGCTCCACGCGTCGAGCACGCGATCGTTGAGCGTGAGGTAGGCACATCGCGCCCTGAGATGCGCCTCATCGAAGGTGGTTTGCGTTTCCAATGGGTTTGTAAAGGTAGGTGATCCGCTCGACCTGCGGGATGAAGCTCCGACTAACTCGCCAAGGACATGCAGCCGTCCCGCGCCATTGGCGAGGGACGCAGCATCGGGACCACTCAACTTGAAATACACGGTGTCTTCGATGACGCGCCGGGGGAAGAAAACACCCACCGTAAGTGTTTCCTGTCGCCGCTTTTCTACACGCCGCTTTGATCCCATGGCGGTGGTCCCCACGTAGGAGCCTGTCGTAACGCTCGACCAATCTAGCGAAAGGTCTAGCCGGTTTTCATCAAGCCCCGGCCAAGCGCGGAAGTTCAATGCCTCCATACCATTTTCCGCGGTGTAGGAAGTCCAAGACTTATTGACCCTAGATACGATATAAACCCGTGAGGCATCGCCCACTGCGAAATCAAGATTCTCGGCAATTCTACTCCTATATTCAGCTTTGCTTTCAAATTCCGACTTGGTTGCTCCGGGCGTTCTAGCGATCACGCGCATAAAGCTATTGGCGCTTGGGAGCGTTTTGAGCGCAGCTTTGAACGCTGCGCAATCTGTGATCTTTGCGACCGCATCTTTGTAGCGAGTGGGCGATAGGGCGCTCTGAGATTGCGAGACGGCGCTGTGCGAAAGCGTTAGCGCTAGTGCACTGGCGACAAGCGAACACCGGGTTGGATTGAAGATCATGCTTGCTCCCCTTGTTGGGAGCGTGCCCGGCTTGAAAGCCGGGCGTGGTAATCCCTGCACGTAGGACAGAGCGCGGACGCCTTTGGACCGAAGTCTTGGACATGCGCGCCCGCCGCCCGGCCACATAGCTGCGACCGGCCTACGTTCGTCTGGGGATTACCAGCCCCCGCCCTTGGGATTTACCAAAGGCAAGGCCTTGATCGCATGTCCAGTACCGCCACGCAACGAGTCGGAGGGAAGACGTTTGACTCAGTTCATCGACGAGTTGGAACGGTCGGACTCATCGCGAGCCTGGTTGTCGAACAACCAGTAGCGGAGCGCAGCGCCAGGCGACAACGCAGTGCGTATCAAATCGCACAAGGACACCGTGAAGATGACAACGCCCCAATTGCTCCGAGAGATAGACGCTGCCGCCTATCTCGGTCTCGCTCCCAAGACTCTGTCTCGTTGGCGCTGGGCTGGTAAAGGCCCAAAATTTTTCCGTTTGGGCTCTGCGGTGCGCTATTCAGTTCAAGAACTTGATAAGTTCATCGTAAGTGGGGCGGTTGTGCGATGAACGTTATGTCCGCTGCCGCTGCCGACTATGCCGAACAGGGTATAGCCGTTCTCCCGCTTCGTCCCCGGAGCAAAGTACCTGCCACGTCGCATGGCAAGAAGGACGCGACCAGTGACCGGGAACAGGTCGCGGCATGGTTCACGCCCGATACTAACCGCAATATCGGCATTCTGACTGGCGAGCGGTCCCGCCTGCTAGTGCTGGATATCGATCCACGTAATGGCGGCGACGCGAGCTTCGAACGTTTCGAGCGGACTTATGGCAAGCTGCCAGCGACCAAGCGCGCCATCACCGGCGGGGGCGGTTTTCACCTGTTCTTCCGCCTGCCCGAAGGTGCCACCGGGCTGAGCGATCGGCCCAACGTCGCGGACTTCAAAGGGCTAGACGTCAAGTGCGACGGCTATGTGGTCGCCGCGCCTAGCGTCCACCCCGACACGGGCAAGGCGTATGCGTGGGAAGCCGACGTGCCGATTGCCGACGCGCCCGCGCACCTGATTGAGTTGGCGCGGGGCGGCAAGCGCATCAAGTCAGCTGCGGTGCCGTCCAGTGGAGCGGTTGAAGAAGGCGGCCGGAACGATACGCTGTTCCGCATGGCGAGTGGGCTGCGCGCCCGCGGGCTCTCTCCCGAAGCGATCATTGCGGCTGTGCAAGCCGAGAACACGGCGCGTTGCGCGCCGCCGCTCGACGCCGATGAAGTCGAGCGCATTGTGCAAAGCGCCATGCGGTATGATCCGGGTTCAGACCATGCTGAAACTGAGTTGGGCAATGCCCGCCGGTTGGTCGATGCGTTGGACGGCAATGCCCGATTTGAACCCGCGTCGCGCCACTGGTTCTGTTGGGATGGTCAGCATTGGGCGCGCGATGATGAAGGCCATATCACCCGGCAGGCTAAGCGGGTGGTGGACGGGCTGCTAACTGCCGCAAAGCTGGTGAACGACCCGGACACATCTAAGCGCCGCATGGCCTTCGCCTTCAAGTCGCAAACCGCCGCCCGCATCTCGGGCATGATCGAACTGGCCAAAACCGAGCCGGGCGTGCCGATCAAGTTCGATGCCTTCGATCGCCAGCCGCACTTGCTCAACGTGGCGAACGGCATGGTTGATTTGCGGACGGGCGAGCTGCTGCCGCACGACCGGGACGCCTTCGCAACCCACGTCATAGACATTGAATATGATCCGGCTGCTCCGTGCCCAGTGTTCGAGACCTTCATCGCCGATGTGCTGGCGCATGACCCCGAACTTGTCGAATATGTCCAGCGTGCGGTCGGCTATGCCGCCACAGGCGAAACGCGAGAGCAATGCTTCTTCGTGCTCCATGGGGAAGGCGCGAACGGCAAGAGCACGGCCCTGAACGCTATGCGTTCGGTGCTCGGCTCGTATGGCAAGCATACGCCCACCGATACGCTGACCGTTAAGTCGGGCGGCGCGTCCAATGACTTGGCGCGGCTGGCAGGAACGCGGTTCGTCACCGCTTCTGAGGCGAACGCCGACCAGCGGCTTGCCGACGCACTTTTGAAGCAGGTGACGGGCGACGAGCCGATCGTCGCGCGTTTCTTGTTTAAGGAGTTCATCTCCTTCCGGCCGACGTTCAAGTTGTTCCTCGCCACTAATCAACTGCCGCAGGTGAATGGCAATGATCCGGCGATCTGGCGACGCATTCGCACCATCCCGTTCACCCGCGTGTTCACGCCGGAAGAACAGGACCGGCAACTTGCCGACAAGCTAGCGGCGGAACAGGCTGGCATCCTCGCATGGATCATTCGCGGGGCAGTGGATTGGTACAAGCATGGCCTACCCACGCCCGTGGCCGTGGCAGCGGCGAATGCCGAATATCGGGCCGATATGGACTCCGTCGGGCAATTTATAGACGAGCGATGTGAGCTTGCAGCCGACGCCGCCGTGTCCGCGCAGACGCTCTACGGCAGCTATCGGCACCACTCGAATGACAACGGCCGATCGCCTGTAAGCACCACCATGTTTGGTCGGACGCTCAGCAAACGCGGGTTCCTGCCGGACAAGCGCGGGGGCGTTCAATACCGTGTCGGCTTGCAGCTCCGCACAACCCTTTAGGAGAGATAATATGAACCACCGCTCCCACGCCTTCCTTGCCCTGCTTGCCGCCGCCGCCAACGAGGCTATCCGAACCGGGCGTTGCGATCCGCTTGCACCGAACCGTGATCCGCTGGGAGCGCGCACGTCGGCTCTGTTCGACGCGACGCTAGGCTCGATCCCGCTGCGCGTCTGTATGAGCGATTGGCGATCCGATGAGACGCGATTTGCCGTTGTCGCTTGGCCCACGCGCGAAGTGGACCAATGGGTTGAAGCGTTCGGGGCAAACGAACTTGCCGGGGACGTGACCGCTATCGGCTATCTTATCCGCGCAGGGACCGGCCGGTTGCGTCTATCCGACCCGTTTGAGCCAACCGTCTTTATGCGCCGCGACCGCGTGCTGCTAATGAAGTCGCTGCCTGCGCCGGATGATGCAGCCGATCCCTTCCAGCTCTACCCGCGTTACCTGTCCTATGCCGCCGCCGCATAGGACAGTTAGGACGGTCAGGAGGGTTCCACATAAAGCTCTCTCTGCCGCTCATTTGCTCGGACCTAATAACCGACCGTCCTAACTGTCCTACTGTCCTGGCAATGGGAAAATAAGAGTGACAGACGAGACACTGTGGAGGCGTGGTTCTAATGACCAATTCTCACTCAGAACGGGCGTTGAGGGTCGATGGCAAACCGTGGCAGCCGGTTCGCCCGCCTAAGCGAGGCGAGGATCGTACCGCCTTCCACGCTCAGCTATTGATGCCGGGTTTCTCGCTCGCTTTCCATGCGGCCGCGCTGCGCCGCTCCCGCTCTACCGTTGCGACCTATCGGGCGGCAGCAATCGAAGCGGCCCGCTCTGAGCCAGCGATCATGGCAGCCGTTGACGCCGCCGTATGGGCGATGCGGGCCGAACACGGCCTGCAAATGGCACAGGTCCGCGGCAAAGCTCAACTCCCCGCATGGTCGCACTTGGCGATCGGCGAATACCGCAAGCGAGGCTTCTCTCGCCGTGAGCTTGCCGCCGCGTTTCGCTGTGCGCCGGGCACGGTTGCCAACGTGCTTCAGGGCAAGGGAACGGCTTACGCCTTATTCTCTGGGGAGCGCCGTCTTACTCACGCGCAGCGGAATCCCCCCGGCCGGTGGCGACGTGACGGCAATCGCGCCAACAAAGATTAGCGGAATGTCGGCAGGAGATTCCATGCAGACGGTGGGAAAGCCTCGACGTCATTCCGTGTCAACGGCGCAATCTGCGTGAGATCGGATCGAAAGTGAATTTTGCTGACCTCAGGTGGCACTCCGCCTCTGATCGCAGGAACCGTCATCAGGTCGTAAAATTGGATGGAAGACCGTGCCAGATGATCGTCGAAACGCGCCTCCATTGCCGAAGGTAGCGTGTCGCCAAGCGTTTCAGCCACGGCCTGCTGCACCTTGAGGATCAAGTCATCCCGACCGGCAAGTGCGGTTTCGATGACTTGCAGCAACTCCCCCAACGATTGACCGCCGCCACTGCTTTCGATGAACACGGATGCAAGCAGGCCAGCGGTGCCAGGAGGCGGCTGGCATTGTTCGGCCGATAGGTGATGAGCCCTTGTCCTGTCGGCTGCCGCCTTCACGTCCAGCCGCACGTCGCCCGTAGAAAAGTCGAAGCGGTCGTAATCGCTGCTGCGCCAAGCCCCAACGGTTGCGGGGAGGTTCCTGCTGGCGGCGATAAGTATCAACTCACCAAGAAGACCGTTCAGGGATCGCGTCGCGGGTCGCGCGATGTGCCTGAACAGGTCGATCAGCCTTTGTACGGCACTGACGATATCGGGAAGCGTCGGTTGATCGCCGACGATCCGAACGATCGTCTCGCATACATGGAGGAAGTAGGATTGGGCCTGCACCTCCTCAGAGGTGCAGGTGATGACCGAGAGTAATTCCTCGCGCTCCTCGCCGTCGTGCGACCGGATGCGATGAAGGTTGCCAAAACGAGCTTCGAGCAAGGCCAATCGGACAGGCGCATGGAACGGGCCTGCGTCACTACCAAGTAAGAGGCTCGGTTGGCCGCCAACGCTTCTGCCGACGTAGTGCCGGGAATAACCGGGGATAGCTCGAACCGAAAAAGATGATCCGGCCTCGCCAGACGAACCCGGACCAATCCCTGCCATCAATGCGGACAGGCCTAGGTCAGGCATCTTGATGGGGCTGGTGCTGTGAAACCCAGTCCAATTCGAGCCTTCTCGGAATCCAAATGGCAATCACCGGCACGTCATCGGCAACGGGTTCGTCATTCCGACGAAGATTGAGCCGATGCAATTGCACGGTCACAGTCTCGTCGTCACGAAAGGCCGTATCGCCCGGATAGCTGTAGCCGCCCGAGGCAAGGCGGGTGGCGCCCTGGAAAAGCTCGTTGATCTTGCCGTTGGCGTCAATTGCGCGGGATCGCGCAAATTCCGGGCTGACTTGATAGACCGTGCAGTGCTCGTCGCCGTTGTTTTCCAGCGCCCGCGATATTTGCAGCATCAATCCGACAAGATTGCGGGAGTCCCCGGCTCCCGTCACGCGGAACGGCACGATCAAGTCGCTGACGATTTGCGCAAGCGACAAACCCCGCTGCACGCGATGACGCTGAGCTGGCTCCCGGTCGGCTGTGTTTGGGTCTTGCTCAAGAGCGAGACCGGCGACGAAGGCCTCCGTGGTCAAGCGATTAGCGTTCATCACTCCATCGGGTGCTTCAGCGATTGAAGGATAGAACCACCGATCTGCGTAATTGCCGCGCACATAATCGAACTCGATAATGTTACGGCGACAGGCCGAGAGCGCCGGGGAAAGCACGAAGGCTCGCTTCCAATCGCTCAAGGGACCGCCACGTTGCTGAACCTCCTGCAATTGGCGGCGCATGTCATTCTCATGCTCGACATATTCCTCAAAGGCGTTGAGGGCGTCCTGTTCAAGATAGACGCGACAAAATCCGAGATAGCGCTGCTTGTAGCCGAAAAATCGCCCGCGTTGCTGGACGGTGTCGGCATTTCCCACGCCGGGGCCGCGCGGCATGTAAGTGACAGTCAGGCCCTCGACCGTGAAGCCTCTGTCCATCGCCTGACCGCCAACCAGAATCCATCCGTAAGACTGACTCCAGTCGATCTCAGGCGTGCTGCCCCCGCGCGCATTGACCTGCTCGATCTTGGTCAAGCGGAACGCGCGGCGGAGTTGCAAGCTAACATTCTCGAAGCTGGGCAGGTGGTCCACGGTCCCGTCCAACTCAGCATGAGACTGGCGAAACTCATCGACCAAATCCTGCTTATCCGGGTCGCCGTCCGGCAGGTCCAAAATCCGCTGCCAATCGTCAAACATGTCACTGATCCAGCGCCAATACTCGGCATGGGAATCCGTGCGCTGTGACGGATGCACCAGCATTGACCGGCGCGCGTTGCGCGCGCTGCGGCCTTCGAGAAGCCCCGCCGCCACACCGAGTAGAAAGATGCGCAGGGCTTCGCGCAACGGCTCGGGTGGATCGGTCAGAGGGTTGTCATCTGTGGAGATGTCCTGCGGGTCGATCACGCGTACGAGAGGCATGTTGCCCTGAAAAAAGAGCTGTCCGCCGACATAGCCGGTGCCGGGTTCAAGCACCTCCACGAAGCCCGGCGAAAGCGCATCAATAATGTTAATGAGCAGCGGTGCCTGTGGCGTCGCCGTGTATTGCAAGAACGTGTGGTTCGGCACGGCATCGCGCAATTCGAGCAGGCGCTGATAGGTCGTGCTCTGACGCTGCTGGTTCACGAGCGTGTTCAAACTGGCTTGGTCAGCCTCATCGTCAATGATGAGGGTCGGAACGCCGGTGAGGTCGAGGTGCCGCAGAAGCCCTACCAGCGTGCGCAGCCAGCGGTGGTTCTTCATGACGGTGATCAGAATGGTCGCCCGCTCGCTTTGCGGCACAGCCGGATCGGACCATTCTCCCAACGTCTGTTGAATATGGCGGCGGCTCGTCTCGTTATCGAGCGGATTGGTGTAAAGCCGCCACTGCAACGAGCCTTCGATCTCATCGATTTGAAGATCCTTGCGGAGCCTGTCGGTGGATTGCTTCAAGAGCAGCTTGGAAATGCCAGCGACAACGATGACGATTTGAAAACCATTGTCCCGCGCCAGCGCCATGACAGTGGTGAACGAAAGGGTCTTGCCGCTCTGCACGTACCCGACAACGAGGCCGGTCTCGCTGCCGGTGTCGGCCTGCGGATTGGCAGATTTAGAGAGAATGGATGCAGCCGAGTTAAGGACGGCCTCTCGCGCTTCTTCGCTTTCATGCGCCAGCTTGCGCGCTACTAAATCCCGCGCTTCCTCTCCAGTAAAGACTTCCCAATTAGCGCCCGGCGGAAGTGCGGGCGGGATTGGGGTTATCGTTGCGCGGCCGTCGGTCATGGTCGGAACTTAGGGTTTAGCCAAAGCCTCACGCAACAATTCATTTAGGTTGCGGCGGATCGTGCCCGCAAGCTTTACCCCTGTTCCCCGTGCGAGCTTTTCTGAAAGAGCTAGGCCCGCTGCCAAACGCAGCGTCGCCTCCATCGCTTCCGGATCGGCCTGCACGAAGCTCACCATGAAGGGGTGAACAAGCGAGAGGCGGATTTGCAGCACCTGCACCCCATCTGCCCGGGCGGGCTGGTCGCTGACGGCCAGCCAATCACCCTCGGCTGGATCGTTGGTCATCTCGATGCGCAGCAGCCATTTCTGCTCGCGGAATGAGATCATCAACTCGCGCGCGGCAAGCGTAGGTTCGGGCTCAAGTGGCGTGGTGTCGGTCTCGACTGGTTCTTCGGCGACCAAGCCCGGCAAAGCATCGGGCAACGTCGTCTGCATGGCCTCAACCGCGCTGGCGATGGCCTTCTGCGCCGCATCGGCAAGTTCATTACGGGCAACCTGAACGCGATAAAGGTCGGCCTGACGCAAGAGCGGCAACTCGTCCTTATCGAGTTCTTCTCGCAGCAATTCGAGGAATGGCTGCTCGTTCTCGTCCCAGCGGAAGCCATCTTTGGTGTGGCTGACCTCGAACCCCTCTAGGTGCAACTCACCGAACAGCCTGCGCCATTTGAAATTGCCCGGCTGTCCAAAGATGAAGGGCGGACGGTAGCCTTCGTCGCCGCTGCCCTCGATCAAGCGTCCGCGCCGGAAAAGTGCGAACCCCGATCGGTTGGTGTTCATCGGGTCCATCAACCCCGCGAAGCCATGCGCGGACAACCCGCCGCCCAAGTCAAAGTTGATATCGCAGAGCCACTCTTTGGCGCCGTCATCCGGCTTCCTCACGAAAGGCGCATTGAGCAATCGTGGTGGCGCATATTCAAGGAGATCAGAGTTCAACCGAAGCTCCAGAATCCCCTTCCTGACATAGACGCGGTAAATGTCGGTGAGGTGATCCTTGATCTTGCCGAGCGTCCGGCCGGCGGGAACGTGGTAGGGTTCTTCGAGCACAATCTCGGTGAAATGAGCGTTAGCCGTGGATGGGGTGTCGTCGATATCCAACTCTTCGAGTTGGTCACGGACAATACTGGCAACGTCGAATCGGACCAGCCGTTCTACCGTCTCGCCAAGCGCCTTTGTACGGACAGACCATCGGGGCGCAAACCAGCAGGCCGCGCTTTTCATGCCCATGCCAAATTCAGAGAGGCCAGTGCGATCGGGCGGGACCGCCGCCGGCCGGAACGCTCTTGGAAAGTCCTTCGACGCTATGCCCGCGGCATTGTCGCGGATCACAATGCGGGTCGGAGCAACAGCCTCGATGACGATACCGACCTTGAGCCGGAATTCCGGCCCGTGGAGCGCTTCTAATTGCTCCTTGTTGGCGACGTAGCTTTGCACGGCGTTGTCGACAAACTCGGCGAGCGCGAACCACGTCTTATAATTGAGGTGGCGTAGTATTGAGAGAACACTGACGCCCGGTCGTATGGGAACAGCGGTGATGCGGCCCTGGCCTGCGGCATCAGGCTGCAAGGCTCGCCTCCGTGCGAGCGCGCGGCCGAACTGAGACCTCTAGCGTCTCGGAGGGTGTCTTGATGAGCGCTTCCGCGACGGCGGCGATCACATCGACGTTGACCGCGTTGCCTAAGGCCTTGTGCGCGGCTCCTTGGCTTTCCGGCAAGAACTCGAGTTGGCCCATGCTCTGCAAGCGGGCACACTCTCGCATCGTCATGTAGCGCCCTTCCCAAGGGATCACCGGAACCTGACTTGTCGTGAGTGCGACGAGCGACGGAGCGGCGGTCGGGCGCTTTGCCCGAATGCCCGACGCTCGAAACTGCAGGACGGCCTGCCAAAGGTCGCGCGGCCCGCCCTTCCAATTCCATTCGAGCTTTTGAAAGCTCGCGGCGAAATCTCCTATACGCGGGAGCCACGGGTCGATGATCGCCTTGTGCCGCTTATAGAACTCCCGATTTTGGCGAATGAAATGCTGCTTCCACTCGGGGAAGGCGTCGCTCTCGCCCCGCGCATAAGCGGGTAGCGCTGCCTTGACCTCCTCGGCAGTCAACCCTTTTAGCGAACGGCCGAGCGCGCCTTTGAAAGACCCGATGTTATCGAAGCCGATCTTGTGCGGAGACAGGTCGCGGAAAGGATATGTTGCCCCGAACTCCATCGCCCAGATGGGGAAAGACGGTAAATCCTCTCCCTTCGGCAAGGCGTCGATCAAGTCTTGCCAAGCTTCTAGGTATTGGATGAATTTGGGTCCAAGGGCCTTCGCATTCGGAGGATTTTTGTCCAGCACGGATCTGATGCTGACACTCTCTGGCCGGTGTGTTGCTGTCGGCCAGACGAAGTGGGCAAGGCCCTTTCTCGCACCGACTATGATTGCGCGCTCTCGCACCTGTGGCACCCCGAACATGTGTGGGGACAGCTTGCCGAGATCGACTTCGTAGCCGATGGCTTCGAGCTTTTCCTTGATCTTTTCCCACGTCTTACCGTCATCGTGACGGATCAGGTTCGGGACATTCTCGATCAGAAGATAGGCAGGCTGATGCGTGCCCAGAATCTTGAGCACATAGTCAAACAAGTCCCCCCATTGCGGACAGTCAAAGCCGAGTTGATCGCCGGCCTTGGAAAACGGCTGGCAAGGAAAACCCGCGGTCAAAATATCGTGGGCCGGAACTTCGGCGAAGGCTTCCCGGATATCGCCCTTAGGCTTCAAGCCGAAGTTTTTCTCGTAAAGATCACCCAGCACTGGATCGAGTTCGGACGCGAAAACGCAATGGTGGCCTTGGCGTTCAAGCGCCTGATGGAATCCGCCCAGACCGGCGAATAGGTCAATGAAGCGAAGCCCTGCCAAGGTCACTCGTCCAACGGAAATTTGAGTTGCCGCGCCGCTTGGCGATCAAGCAAATTCTTCACCGCAACGCCGACAACGTAGTTTAGCGTAAGCGGTGGGCGGTGGGCGCTACTTAAAGCCATCAAGGAATCGTAGTCCGCTCTATTCAGCGACACCGTAAACCGCTTCTGCTCTAACGGTTTGGTCACATCACACCTCGTTGCACCAAACTGCACCAGTTACGGGAGGTTGTCAAAGCTGTCGCATTCGTGCTGTCGGACTTGCTAAAGTGCAAAAAGCTGAAAAAATATATGCGGATGGCGGATGGGATAATTGGTGATCGCAGTCCATCGGCCCGCAAAAGAGGGTGTTACCCTTCTCCATCCGAATCCGCTTGCTACCTATTTGCTACTTAGCGATCCAGCGGCAGCTATGACCAGCAGTTAAGTCATTGAAATTGTGGTGGACGCACTTGGGCTCGAACCAAGGACCCGCTGATTAAGAGTCAGCTGCTCTACCAACTGAGCTATGCGTCCATTCCGCGCGGGCTCCGAATGCGCCTTTGGAAAGGGCGCCGCCGCGATTGGAGGGGCGCGGTTAGCACCGGTTCGGCGGTTTGCAAACCCCAAAATAACGACGCCTGGATCTGCGGGAAGTGGCGGAGAGGGTGGGATTCGAACCCACGGTGAGCGTTAACCCACGCCGCATTTCGAGTGCGGTACATTCGACCACTCTGCCACCTCTCCGCGAGGTCATTAGATGCCATCCGTGACGGCGGCACCGGTCGATGAGCCGGCGCGTCTAGCGCAATGATTTGCGGCTCGCAAGCGGGGTCCTTGTGCGGCGCGGCGGAAACATTAGATTGGGTGCATGGCCCCTTCCGATCCCTCGATCCCCTATGAAGCCGCGGTTCCCATGCCGCCCGTGGCGACCGCGCGCTTCGGCATCGGCGAAGTCGTGCGGCACCGCCTGTTCGAGTTTCGCGGGGTGATCTTCGATGTCGATCCCGTCTTCGCGAACAGCGAGGAATGGTATGCGGCGATCCCCGAGGATGTGCGCCCGCGCAAGGATCAGCCCTTTTACCACCTGCTCGCGGAAAATGCCGAGTCGAGCTACATCGCCTATGTCAGCCAGCAGAACTTGGTGACCGACGACAGCGACGAGCCGGTCGATCATCCGGCGATCGACGGCTTGTTCGACGGCTATGACGCCGGGCGGTATAATCTGCGCCCCGAGCACCGGCATTAATCGTCACCCCGGCGAAAGCGGGAGACGAGTAAAAGAAAAGGGCCCGCAAAGGCCCCTTCCCTTTCCAGAATCCGCCCGTGCCTCAGAATTCCGCGGTGAAGCGTCCGTAGAGGAAACGGCCGTTGAAGCCGAAGGGCGAGAAGCTGCTGAACGGCTGGTAATAAGCGTCGACCGGATATTGCCCGCCCACGCTGGCCGGGCGATTTCCGGTCGGGCGCGCGTCGGGATAGACGTCGAACAGGTTGTTCGCGCCGATCGCGAAGGTCGCGTGTTCCTTGAAGGTCCAGCGCACTTCGAGATCGGTGACCCATTTGGGCGACAGGAAGAGATCGTCCGGGCCGTAAGCCGTCAGGCTTGCCGCATTGGGAGCGAGCGGGGCCGTGGCGCCGGGCGCGATCACCTTGCCATAGCGAGTCGATCGCGTGGTGATGCCGAAATCGCCCAGCGAGCCTTCGGCGCTGAGCACGATCTTGTCGCGCGGCTGGCCGTCGGTGAAGCGGATGCCTTCCAGCCGGCCGAACAGGATCAGGCCGGGGATCGTCGAGACGCCTGAAAGGTCGCTGATCCTACGATCGATCTTGTTCCTGTTGTAATTATACGCAGCCGAAAGCGACCAATTGCCGAGACCGGCGAGGCCCATCCGATACGTGGCGACGACATCCACGCCCTGGGTGGTCGTATCCAGGCCATTGATGAAGAACCGCGCCGCGCCGACCGACTGGAAGCCATTGGCGTCCAGGATAGCCTTCACCGCGGCGTTGACCGTCGCCGTGCCGCTGCCGGCCGCACCGAGATTCTCGGTGAGCACGATGCGGTCCTTGATCTTGATGTTGTAATAATCCGCGGTGACGTTGAATCCGCGGAAGGGATTGATCGTCGCGCCCCCGCTGAAGTTGATCGACCGCTCCGGCTCGAGCGGCTGGGCGCCGAGCGCGCGCGCCACCGGGCTGGAGACCGCCTGGGTGCTGATTTCCACCGGCACGCCCGAAATGAAGTTGGTCGAAGTAGTGGTGAAATATTGCTGGTGGAGCGACGGGGCGCGGAAGCCGTTCGAGACCGATCCGCGGATCGCGAAGCCCCGCGTGAACTCGTAGCGCGCGGCGAGCTTGCCGTTGATCGTTTCGCCAAAGTCCGAGAAATGCTCGTAGCGGCCCGCGGCGGTCACCGTGAAGCCGTCGAACAGATCGGTGTCGAGCTCGACATAGCCGGCATAGCTGTTGCGGCTGACATCGGTCGCGGCACTTGTGGGGAAGCCCGGAAAGCCCTGCGCGCCGACCAGGGCAGCACGGCCCGGGAAGCTGCAGATGCCGGTCGCGGCGGTAAAGACGCCGCCCTGGGTGGTGCAGTTCGCCGCGGTGGTCGCGAACGACGCGCGGAAAAACGGGCCGATCGCAAAGGACTGGGTCTCGCCCGGGCGGATGTTGAAATCCTCGTTGCGATATTCGGCGCCGAGCGCGAAGGTCAGCGGCTTGGCGAACCCCATGTCGAATTCGCGGCTGACGTCGAGGTTGGCGGTGAGCTGGCCGAACTGCAGCCCGCCCGAATCGAAATCGCGCAGCGACGCCGGACCATAGGAAGTATTCTGGCTGTTTTCGGTGCGGTAATCGAACTTGTTGTTGCCATAGACCAGCGACAGATCGGTCGACCAGCCGCCCAGATCGCCGCGGATTCCGATAGCCGCCGAATAATCGGTCAGGTCCGAATGGATGAAGGGAAGGAAGCCATCGGGCCGCAGCGGCACGAAGTTCGCCGCGCTCGGCGTGGTTGCCGGCGTGATGACCGAGAAGTCGCGATTGTTGGCGGAGCCGGACTGGCGATAATTCGCGGCGCTCAGGCCGTCGCGCTTCGAATAGGAGCCGAACGCATAGAGTTCGAAGAGCCCAACCGGGACGCCGGCATTGATGAAGACATTGGTGTCCTCGGTCTTCGGGTCGCCATATTGGAAGTTGAGCCGGTTGAAGCCCGCCTCGCGTGCATCGAAAGCGGCGGTGGGGCGATTGTAATTGGGCCGAAGATCGTAACCCGCGCGATTGGTGTTGTCGCGGTCGCGATACTCGGCGGTGAGGTTGACATAGCCTTCGGCCAGGATCGGCAGGCCGATGTTGAAGCCGAGCGTCCACAGGTCGCCGTCGTTCGCCTTGCGGTCCCCGTTGCGGGTGGCCGCCAGGATGCGGCCATCGGAAGTGTCGAAGGTTGGCGCGCCGCCGGTCAGCGCGAGCGTCGCCTCGGGCACGCCTTCGAGAGTAGTGACGTATTTTCCGTAGCTTACGGAGGCGCGGCCGCCGCGGCTGGCGCGCTTGAGCTGGACGTTGATGACGCCGGCGATCGCATCCGAGCCATATTGCGACGATGCGCCGTCACGCAGCACTTCGATCCGCTCGATCGCCAATGCCGGGATGGTGTTGAGATCGACCGCCGCCGAGCCGCGGCCGACGGAGCCGTTGATGTTGAGCAGCGCGCTGACATGGCGGCGCTTGCCGTTAACGAGCACCAGCGTCTGATCCGGTGCGAGGCCGCGCAGCGATGCCGGGCGGATCACGTCGGTGCCGTCGGTGATCGAAGGCTGGGGGAAATTGAACGAGGGGACCAGCTGGTTGAGGATCTTGTTGGTCTCGCCCAGCCCCGAGCTGGCCATGGATTCAGCGGAGATCACGTCGATCGGCACGGCGCTGTCCGCAACGGTGCGGTTGGCGGCGCGCGTGCCCGTCACCACGATCGTCTGGCCGGGGTCGTTGTCCGGCACGGCATCGCCGGGGGTTGCGCCCTCCACTTCCTGCGCGGGCGGAGTAGCCGATGTCTGTGCCTGCGCCGTTGCCGCAAACGCAAAGACCGAAGCCGTGACAGAAAGCGTGGATAGGATCGTTCGACGCATGATGCCCTCCCTGGAAGCGGATCGCCCCTCTAAGTGCCGACAGTATCGGCTAAGTTTCGAGTAACGAAAGCGAAACATTTGTGCGGCGCAATGGTATTTTTCCTCCTGTGTCCGGCGGGCAACATTCTTGATCGGCGCGGGAGATGGTTGACAGCGAAAGGCCTTTGGCATAGCTGCGCCCTTCCTCCTGCCGGGGCCTTCCCTGGCGGGCACATGCTTTTGGTTAGAGAAGAGACCCATGTTCGCTATCGTGCGCACGGGCGGCAAGCAGTATCGCGTTGCCGCCGGAGACAAGATCGTAGTCGAGAAGCTCGACGGTGAGGCCGGTTCGACGGTCACGCTGGGCGATATCCTGCTCGCGGGCGAAGGCAGCGAACTGAAATCGACGGACGGCCTGACCGTTTCCGCCGAGATCATCGCGCAGGCGAAGGCCGACAAGGTCATCGTGTTCAAGAAGCGCCGCCGGCACAATTATCGCCGCAAGAACGGCCACCGCCAGCAGCACACGATCCTGAAGATCACCGCCATCGGTGCACAGGAAGAAAAGAAGAAGGCCGCGCCCAAGGCGAAGAAGGCCGACGCTCCCGTTGCCGAGGCTGCTGCCCCGGCCGCCGAAGCGTAAGCAGGAGTAGCTTAATATGGCACATAAGAAAGCAGGCGGCTCTTCGCGCAACGGTCGCGACTCCGCTGGCCGCCGTCTCGGCGTCAAGAAGTTCGGCAGCGAAGCAGTCGTCGCCGGCAACATCATCGTGCGCCAGCGCGGCACCCGGATCTATCCGGGCGTGAATGTCGGCATGGGCAAGGACCATACCCTGTTCGCGCTCGTCGATGGCCGCGTGGCGTTCAAGCAGGGCAAGCTCGGCCGCAAATTCTGTTCGGTAGACATGATTGCGGAAGCAGCCGAATAACATCGGGTAACCAGCCGGGTTGCCCACCAGGGTGATCCGGGTCCGGCGAACGGACTAACCGAAAAGGGAGACGGGTTACCCCGGCTCCCTTTTTTATTGCTCCCTCACCCAAGTGAATGCCGCCGGCGCGTCACAGTGACACGCCAGGGGCAATCGCGAAGACGAGGAGAGTCGCCATGTTCGTGCGGACGGAGAGACTGACGTTGCGGCCCGCCTGGGCCGAGGATGCGCCCCAACTGGCGGCGGCGATCGGCCATGAGGCAGTGGTGCGCAATCTCGCGCGCGCGCCCTGGCCCTACCCCATCGAGGCGGCGCAGACCTTTGCCGAGAGCTTCACCGATCCCGGCGAGGCGAAGTTCCTGGTGTTCGAGCACGTTGGCGCCGGGACCCGCCTGATCGGCGGCATGGGCGTCGGCGCATTCAGGGAGGAGCCGCACGAACTCGGCTATTGGATCACCCCCGATGCCTGGGGCCGCGGCTATGCGACCGAGGCGGCCGGCGCCGTGCTCCGCGCCGCCAGGGCAGCGGGGGTGCGCCGCGTCACCGCCGGTCACTTCGTCGATAACCCCGCCTCGGGCCGCGTGCTGCGCAAGTTGGGCTTCCGTCCCACCGGGCGGATCGTGCCGCTATATTCGCGCGGCCGCGCGGCGGAGGCCCCTACGGCGCGCCATGCGCTCGATCTCGCGGAGGGCGAGAATAGCGCGGGCATGGACCCTGATGCGCGAATGGCCGCCTGACCGCTACGGATGGAGTGGTCGCCCTCCCGATCGCTCCGGCGCCGGATGCCGGCGACTATGCCAAAGCTGCAGGATCGTGATACCATCGACGTGGAGAAGCGAATCCCGGAACCAGGGTTCGCATGTTGGGAGGATCCTATGGCCAGGGCTGAGGGAATTCGCCGTGCATTGACGATCGCGCTGGGAGGGACCGCATTCGCCGCGGCCAGCCAGGCTCAGGCGCAAACCGCCCCTCCACAGGACCAGGTCACCGTCACCGGCAATCGCATGCCCTCCGCCGAAGCTCCGCGATCGGCCACCTGTGAGGCGCTGGTGCGCGACCCATATTTCCGGGGCTTGCTGGAGGTATCGGGCCAGGCCGGAGTGCTGGGCCCGCCAATCTATCTGCCCACGCGCATGCCGCGAAACCCGGATTATTCGGCGCCGCCGCGGTCCCCGATCGGCTCACCGCTGCCTTCCCTGCCCAAAGCGCGCTTCGGCGTGCGCGATGCCGTCACCAGCGGCGAATCCGGGGTTGTCTCGAATGTGTACGCCGCCGATCTGACCAGTGCGAACGGCAGCGGCATTTCGCTGGAGCCGGGCAGCGTCGAAAGTGGAGTGGCTGCCTGCCGGGCAGTATATGAGCGCGGCGGCGGCCCCGCTGGGGAGGCGGGGCGGCCCACGGCCGCCAGCTCCAGGCTGGAACAGGGGCCTTTGTCGCTGACCGAAAGCGCCTCTTCGCGCTTCGCAAACGGCCTCGCCACCCGTGCCGCGCACGACAAATCGCTGCCGACGGCCTTCGCCCTGTTCGACCAGGGCCGCTATGGCGAGTCGCTGGAGTGGTTTCGCAAGGCGTCCGACAAGCTGCCGGCGGGCTATGGCGGCGCGGAAGCCGATCTGTTCATCGGGAAGCTGTATCTTCAGGGACTGGGCGACAAATCGGATATCGCCCAAGGGATCAAGTGGTTGAAAAAGACCGCAACGGCATCCTTCAACCCCATCTCGGAAACCCCGGTATTCGATCCCCAGCGGCCCGAGATGAACACCGCCCCGGGCGAAGCCGCGATCATTCTGGCAAATCTTTATCGTTATGGCTCCCGCGATGTTCCCAAGAATCTCGCGGAATCCCGCAAATGGTATGAGCGCGCGCGCGACGTTGGGCACATCCCGGCGGCAAAAGTGCTGGGCGATCTATATTATGACGGTTCCGGTGGACCGCGGGACGTGAAGAAGGCGGTGTCCTATTATCGCGAAGCCGCGAAATACGGTCTTCCCTCCGCGCAGGTTGCGCTCGCCGATATCCTTCACAATGGCGAAGACACCGTCGCGCAGGATCGCAAGCAGTCGCTCGCCTGGTATCAGGCGGCGGCGAAGAGCAATCATCCCGGCGCTCTCTATGCGCTCGCCCGTGCCTATGATCTGGGCGAGGGGGCAAAGCCTGATCCGCAACTGGCCATCGGCTTCTACAAATCGGCCGCCCTGGGCGGAAACGCAGCGGCGATGGCTGCGATGGGCACCTATTTCTATGAGGGCAAGCTGGTCGCCAGGAACTACGCCACCGCCCGGCGCTGGTTCGAAGCCGCGGCCGGCCAATCCGACCCCGATGGCATGTTCAACCTGGCGGCGATGCTCTCGAAGGGCGAAGGCGGGCCGAAGGACCTGCCTAAGGCGTGGGCCTGGATGAAGCGCGCGGGGGCGACCGGCCACCAGAATGCTCCGCGCGGCCTGGCCACGCTTGAGAGTCGCATGACTCCTGACGAGAGACAGGCCGCCGCGGCAAGCATCAGGTCGTAACGGTTACGGCCCGGTCCGGGCGGCTTTGCGAAACAGGCCGCCCGAGACCAGCCACAGGATCGTGAAGAACACCGTCAGCACCCCCACGTCCCTGGGCCAGATGGGCCCGTCCGCACCGAGCCGGCCGGCCACCGCGACGATACCCACCAATGCCTGCGCCCCGGCGACTAGGAATAGCGTCCACGCCATCCCTCCGGCTCTGAACCGCGCCAGGGCTGCACCCGCCAGGCCGATCGCCAGCACGCCGGCGAACATCAGATTGGCCGGGTCGCCTTCGTCTCCGATGATGCCGACGGCCGCGTTGAGCCAGATGAGCAGGAATGCGCCCGCCAGCGCCGCGGCCATCGCGATCCGATAGGCGCTGTTCGCCGTCATGCGCACCACTGCTTCCAAAATAAGCCCGCTCCCGATGATCATGATCCCGGCAAACGCGAAATCCTCAACGCCCCAGTTCATTTCGCTGGTGAATTGCATCGCCACCAGCGGCGCCAGGAGGAGCAGGGCGGCGATGCTCCAGCCTGTCGCGCGCCACGGGAAGCCGCGCCGTCCGCCGTTCGTCTCCGAATAGTCCGTCATTGCCTTGCCCTTGTGCTGGAATGAGCCTCCGGTGTAGCCGGGCATCCGATGAGCGGCATGAGCGCCAGGTGAGGGTTCGCTGAAATGACTTCCGGCAGCTTTCGCTTCGATCGCTTCCTCCTCGATCCCGCCGACCGTCGCCTGAAGCGTGACGGCGCCCCTGTCGAGCTCAACGCCCGCTATCTCGATGCATTGGCGCTGCTGGTTCGCGAACAGGGCAAGCTCGTCTCCAAGGACCGGTTTCTCGACGAAGTCTGGCGCGGCGTGCCGGTGACCGACGAGGCGCTGACGCAGTGCATCAAGACGCTCCGACGGCAGTTGGGCGACGATGCGGCGCGGCCGCGCTTCATCGAGACCGTGCCGAAGCATGGCTATCGCTTCATCGCGGCGGTTGAGGATGGCGCGGGCCGGATACCTGACACCCCTCCCCTGGCCGCACCCTCGCCGGCTTCGCATTATTCGTGGCGGGAGTGCCTGATCCTCACGGGCGCGGGAACGCTGGGGGCCGGCATCGCGGGCCTTCTGGGCGGCATATTCTATGGCGTCGCCGGCGCATCGCAGCCGCTCCAGGCGGGAACCGGCGCGGTCTCGATACTGCTCGTGCTGCTCGCTCTTACGCTGGTCGCCGCGCTGACCGGTGGCGCGGGGGTGAGCTTCGGGATCGCCGCCGCGGGCTTTGCGCGCAATGATCGCGGGCTATGGTCGGCCTTTGGCGGGGCGCTCGGCGGAGCGCTAATCGGCGGCTTCGTCAAGCTGCTGGGGCTCGATGCGTTCGACTTGCTGCTCGGCAAGTCGCCGGGCGACATCACCGGGGCAGCCGAAGGGGCGATGCTGGGCGGCGCAGCGGGCATCGGATGCTGGCTCGCCAGCCGGGACGGTGCATTCCGGCTCCGGCGCAGCATGATCGCCGCTGGATTGGTTGGCGGGGCGACCGGCATCCTAGTGCCGTTATTGGGCGGGCGGCTTATGGGCGGGAGTCTCGACCTGCTCGCGCGGCAATTCACCGATTCGCGCCTGCGGCTCGATCAGATCGGCGCGATTCTGGGTGAAAGCGGCTTTGGCCCGCTCAGCCAGATCGTCACCGCGGGGCTGGAGGGCGCGCTGTTCTCCGCGTGCATCGTCGGCGCGATCATTCTCGGCCGACGCGCTGTGGGCGGAACCCGCTAGGCCGCGACCGCCATCGCATAGTCGCTCTCGGTCTTGCCGATCAGGTGGCGGTCGTCATGGTTCCACGGGTGGAAGCCGGGCAGGAAATAAGCGATCCATGCCGGGAATATCCGCCGCAGTAACCCCGGGCTCGCCAGCAGATACCACCAGACCCGGCGTCGCGCGCCTTTCTCCAGCCCGTCCTGCCGCAGCAGCTCGACTGCGCCATCCACGCGCTTCTTCCAGAAATTGAGCGTCACCAGCAGCATCATCAGCGCCTTGAGCTTCCACCGCCGCCATTTGCTCCAGCCCTTGGTAGCATGGAGCCAGGTGTCATAAGCGACGCCCTTATGCTCCAACTCCTCGATCGCATGCCAGCGCCACATATCGGCCTGCGCGGCATCGACTCCGGCGAAATAGCGCCGGTCCTTGAGCATCATCGCGGCGAGGATCGCCGTGTAATGCTCCAGCGCCATCGTCGCGGCCAGGTTTACGATCGGCGGGCGCTGCCTGATCAGCACCAGCATGTCGTCCACCACTTGCTCCAGCGGCGCGAGGTCGTAACCCGCTTCGATTACGCGCTTGTTGAATGCGACATGCTCGCGGCTGTGCATCACTTCCTGGAGGGTGAATGCCTTGATTTCGGCTTCGAGGCGGGGGGAAGCGCCCTCGCGGAAAGCCTTGACGCTTTCGATGAAGAACGCCTCGCCCTTGGGAAACGTGATCGAAAGCGCATTATGAAATGCAGTACCCACCGGATCGCCGGCCAGCCACCACCGCGCCTGGCCCGCCTCGCGCCCGAAGCGGCGATCGCGCGGCGTGATGGTCAGGTCCGCGGGAGTCTTTGCTTTCGTCACGGAGATTCCTCCACTAAGCCGGTTTCCCTGGGGGCATAAAGTTTACTTACATTGATGTCAATAAGTCCACGCAAACGCCTTAGCCCGGAAGAATCGCGCGATGCCGCGATGGAAGCCGCGCGGGCGCTTCTGCTCGAATCCGGCCCCCAGGCCGTCACGCTCAAGGCAGTCGCGGCGCGCATCGGGCGCACCCACGCCAATCTGCTACACCATTTCGGCTCCGCCGCCGGACTCCAGAAGGCGCTGGCGGCGAACATCGCGGAAAGCGTGACCGCCAAGATCGGCACAGCGATCATGCGGGCGCGCGAAACCGATCACAATCCCCGCGAGGTGGTCGATCTGACCTTCGATGCCTTCGACAAGGAAGGGGCCGGCGCGCTGGCGAGCTGGATGATACTCACCGGCAATCATGACGTGCTCGAACCGATCCTGGAGTCGGTCCAAAAACTGGTCGATATGATCGATCGCGATCATCCGCATGAAGGCATGACGCTCCAGGAGGAGACGCTTCACCTGGTGCTGATGGCGCTTGGGGACGCCTTGCTCGGCGCCCCGATGGCCCAGGCGCTGGGCCTGCCGCGCGACAAGGCGCGCGCGCTGGCTACCGACGCCATGCTCCGCGCGCACTTGCATCCGTAGGGCTACCCTGCCAGCCGTCTTGCCCCCATTCACTGAGAGGCCGGGGAGGCGATTTATTCCGCCGCCTCGCGCGGGCTGCGCCGCGCTTCGAGTTCGATCGCCTCGTCCACCGCGCGGGCCAGCGCCGCCATCGTGAACGGCTTGCGCAGCACCGGGCGACCGCGGAATATCTCCGCATCGACTTCTCCCGCGAACCCGGTGACGAACAGCACGGCGACTCCGTCTATCCGCTCGCCCAGCGCCGCGATCATCTCCGGGCCGGTCTGTCCGGGCATCAGCACATCCGAAACGATGGCGTCGAGTGCATCAAGGCCATCGATCGCGTGCGCAGCCTCCAGCGGATCGGCGCAACCGGTAGCCTGGTGCCCAAGTTCGGCCAACGCACCGAGCGTGGCGGAGAGCACGCGGGGATCGTCTTCGACCACCAGTATCGATAGCTTCCTGGTCGCCACCGGCTCGGCTTCAGTCCCGGCCTCCACTCGCTCCGATCCGGCGTCGCCCAGGTAGCGCGGCAGATAGAGCGTCACCACCGTCCCTTGCCCCGGCTTCGTATCGATGCCTATCTCGCCGCCGGATTGGCGCACGAACCCGAATATCTGGCTCAGCCCAAGGCCCGTGCCCTGCCCCACCGGCTTGGTAGTGAAGAACGGCTCGAACACGCGCTCGAGCACATCGCTGGTCATGCCGCAGCCCGTATCGGCCACCCCGATCGTCACATGATCCCCCGCCGCGCACTCGCCCACCTCCCCCTCGGCAAGCACCTTCGTTCCGGACCAGATCGTCAGCGTGCCGCGCCCGTTCATCGCGTCGCGCGCATTGACCGCGAGGTTCAGCAGCGCATTTTCGAGCTGGTGCCGATCGACCCAGATGCGCCAATCGCCCTCTCCCGGCCGGGTTTCCACTGCGATCGTGTCGCCCAGCGTTCGATCGAGGAGGTCGCTCATCCCCTGGATCAGCTTGCCGGCCTCCACCGCTTCGGGAAGCAGGGGTTCGGAGCGCGAGAATGCGAGCAGCCGCCGAGTAAGCGCGGCGGCACGATTGGCGCCTTCCATCGCGTTTTCGATGTGCTTGTGCGCACCGGGCCCGCCGATATGCATCTGGCGCTTGGCCAGCTCCAGGCCGCCCAGCACGACTGCGAGCATATTGTTGAAGTCATGCGCGATCCCGCCGGTCAGCTGTCCAACCGCCTCCATCTTGTGCGCCTGGCGAAGCTGTTCCTCAGCAACGATGCGCTCCTGGACTTCGGCGCGAAGCTGCGCGGTGGCCTGCTCCACTGCCTGTTCGAGTTCCTCCGCCCGCGCGCGCTCGGTATTGGCCTCGGCGTCGGCCACTGCCCGCTCGCCTTGCGCCTGGATCGCCATCCAGCCGAGGATGACCGCGCCGAGCACGATCAGGACACCGAAAACCGTCAGGATGCGCGAGGCTAGGCTGGAATTTTCGATCAGTTCCGATGCATCGCGCGTTCGCTGCTGGAGCAACACTCGCTCGGCATTCACCACGCGCGCCAGCGTGGCCTCGACACGCGTGCGCGCCTCGCTCTGGCGGACCTTGTAATAGCTGCCCCAGGCGTCGCGATGCCGCTGATAGGCCGAATAGAGGGCGGTATCGCCCAACTCCTTGCCACGCGCGTCAAAGGCTTGCTTGAGCCGGGCAAGCTCGGCTTGCTGCGCCGGGTTGTCGATCGTGATCTGGCGTAACTTCGCGAGCTGATCGCCGGCCCGGGTCCATTGATCGGCATATTGCCGGCCCAGATTCTTGTCAGCGCTGACGACGTAGCGTCCCAGCGCAGCCTCCGCCGACGAGATCGCGCCGGAAAGCTGGTTTGCGCGAATGATGACTTCGAAGGTATGCTGCTGGAGCGCAATCGCCCGATCGCGCGCGTCGTCGGTGCGCTGCTGAACCAGGATCACCGCCGCCAATACCGCGATACCCAGGAGCGCCAGCAGCCCGAGCAAGCGGAAGCGCCAGTTCGTTTCCCGAACCGCGCGCTCAAGTGCTGCATTGCTCTCGCTCATCTCAAGCGATTCTAGCTGGGTTAGGCGATCACGCCAACTGCTTGCCCGGCCGCCTTGAACATGGCGAGCACGGCCTGGATCTGCTGGGGCGTGTGCTCCGCACAAAGCGAGCAGCGCAGCAGATACGTGCCCGCCGGAGTCGCGGGCGGGCGGGCCATATTCACGTAGAGGCCGCCATCCAGCAGCACCTGCCACATCGCCACGGCCTGTTCCTGATCCTCCAGAATCACCGCGATTATCGCGCTGTCCGGCTTTTCGGTGCCCAGCTTGAAGCCCATCGCCTTCAGCCCGCCATGCAGCGTGCGGGCATTTTCCCAGAGGTGCTGGCGCTTGTTATGCGCGTATTTGAGCTTGCGGATCGACGTGGCAGCGGTCGCGACTACCGAGGGCGGAAGCGACGCGGTGAAGATATAGGCGCGGCAGGCCAGGCGGATCGCCTCGAACTTGGGATGGTTCGAGACGCAGAAGCCGCCGACGGTGCCGACCGACTTTGAAAAGGTGCCGACGATGAAATCGACATCGCCTTCGCAGCCCTGCTCCTCGTATACGCCGCGGCCATTGGGGCCATAGAAGCCCATCGAATGGGCTTCGTCGCTCAGCACCATGCACCCGTGCTTCTTGGCGACGGCGACCATTTCCTTGAGTGGGGCAATGTCGCCGAACATCGAATAGACGCCTTCCAGCACCACCAATTTGCCGGGCTCCTTGGGCAGCCTGCCAAGGCGCTTGTCGAGATCCTCGACCGAATTATGGCGGAAGCGGACGATTTCGGCATCGCCCTGCTTGCAGCCGTCATAGATCGAGGCGTGGCTGTCGGCGTCGAGGATGACATATTCACCCTTCCCAGCGAGCGTCGAGATCATGCCGAGATTGGCCATATATCCGGTCGAAAAGACTATCGCGCCCGAGACGCCGTAGAAATCGCGGAGTGCCTCCTCAACTTCCATATGGTCGCGAAAAGTGCCGTTGAGCATCCGGCTGCCATTGGTGCCCGAACCGAACTGGTCGAGCGCGTCCTTGCCCGCCTGGATCACGTCGGGATCGAAGGTCATGCCCATGTAATTATAGGTGCCGAGCAGGATCGTGTCCTTGCCCGCGATTACCGCTTCGGTAGGCGACTTCACTTGCTCCATCACGATTGCGAACGGATCGGTGACGCCGGTATCGATCAGCGCCTGGCGCTCGGCGATCAGCGCGTCGAACTTCGACATCAAGTCGCGCTCGGGCGAGACCGTTTGCTGATTTACCGGCAGCGCGTCGGCGAGATTTGCCCCCTCGGTCATTGCGTCAACCCTTCAGCTTGGCCACGGCATCGACCAGCTGCCCCACATTCTCGATCTCGGCCTGCATGTTCATCGTGATGATGATGTCGAACTCGTCCTCGATCGCGGCGACGAAATCCATCACCGTCAGGCTGTCCCATTCGAGGTCGCCGGCAAAGGTCGTGGCGTCGCTCAGCGCTACGCCCTTCTTGTTGAAGGGCTCGATCTGCGCGGTGACGATATCGAATATTTCGCTGCGGTCGCTCACATGGCTTCCCTTGTTTTGCTTTCAGCACGCCCTGCCAAGCAAATGAGGCGGCTGTTGGGCGGCTATAGCAGGCCCTGCTGGCGATACCACGCCGCCGTTTCCCTGAGACCCTGGCGGGTTTCGACCTGTGCGGCCCAAAGGTCGCCGCTGGGGCGCCTGGCGGGATCGCTCACCCAATCGGGATGGCAGAAATAGGCTACGCGGTCTGGCGTAAGCCGGGCGCCGGAGCGGCGGAACAGGCCGTCCAGCATCGCACCTATGGACAGGATGGAACGCGGCAGAGCCAAGGCGCGGATACGCTTGCCGACCGCATCCCCTATCGCGCGCGAAAACGCCTCGTGAGTCCAGCCGCCGACCCCATCATCGGGTTCGAGGATCAGGCGTTCGGGATCGCTTTGCGCCAGCGCGATCAGCAGGCGCCCCAGATCGTCGGCATGTATCGCCGACATCCGTCCACTCGGCGGCAGCAGCGCCAGGCCGCGCTTCGCCAGCTTGAACAAGTCGAGCATGTCCATGTCGCCCGGGCCGTAGACGGCGGGCGGGCGGACGATCGTCCACTCAAGCGCGGATTGACGCACCAGGCTCTCGCCACGCTCTTTCGAGCGGCCATATTGCGAAAGCTCCGGCTCGCGCGCGGCAAGCGACGATACATGGACGAAGCGCCGCACGCCGACCGAGGCGGCGGCTTCGAGCATGCGCCCGGTGCCTTCGACATTGCCCTGGGTGAAGCCGATGGCGTCGGGCGCGTTGACCACTCCGGCGATGTGGATCACCGCATCGGCGCCGCTGGCCAGGCGGGCCAGCCTATCGACATTTTCCAAGCTGCCTTCGACCCAGACCACCCCTTCGCGGGCGCCTTGGGCGCGGCGGGTAAGCGCGCGCACCTGATGGCCGGCGGCCAGCGCGAGATCGAGGGTGCGTTTGCCGACAAAGCCCGTGGCACCGGTTATGGCGAGCGTGCTCACAGCAAGGCCATGTGGCTGCGATGCACGAGCGCGGAGCGCGGGGCGTAGCCGAGGATGTCGGCATGCTCATCGCTGCGCTTGCCCACGATCAGCGCCGCATCCACGCTTGCATATTCGGCAAGCCCGCGCGCTAGGTGCGCTCCGTCCGGCCCGATGACGACAATCAGGTCGCCGCGCGCAAAGCTGCCTTCGATCCGGATTGCGCCCGCCGCGAGAAGGCTGTTGCCCTTGCCCAGCGCGCGCGCGGCGCCGGCATCGACATGAATGCTGCCCTTTGCGGTCAGCCCTCCCGCCAGCCACGCCTTGCGTGCGGGCGCGGATTTCTCGGCCACGAAGAGCGTGTGCCGCGCTTCCGCCGACAAGGGCCGATCCACGCGGCCCGAGGCGATGGCGAGATGCGCGCCCGCGGCGTTGGCGATGCGCGCGGCGGCGATCTTGGAGACCATGCCGCCCGATCCCATGCCCGAAGCCGAGCCCCTGTCGGCCATGCCCTCTATCGCGGCGTCGATCCGCTCGACCCGCGCGATATGCCGGGCAGCGGGCAGCACAGGATTGCGGTCGTAAAGGCCATCCACGTCGGAAAGCAGCACCACGCCCCCCGCCCCCGCCGCCTGCGCGACGCGCGCCGCGAGCCGATCATTGTCGCCGAACCGGATTTCCTCGGTGGCGACGGAGTCGTTCTCGTTGAGGATCGGGACGACGCCGAGGCTGAGGAGGCGATCGAGCGTGGCGGCGGCGTTGAGATAGCGGCGGCGGTCTTCGAGGTCGTCGAGCGTCACCAGCATCTGCGCGGCGGTAAGCCCTTCGGCGCCCAGCGTCTCGGCCCAGACCTGGCTGAGCGCGATCTGCCCGACCGCGGCGGCGGCCTGCGCGTCCTCGAGACTGGCGCGGCCGCCCTTGGCGAGATTGAGCCGGCGCGCGCCGAGCGCAATCGCGCCGGAGGATACGACCGCGACTTGCTGGCCGGTGCGGGTGCGCTCAGCGATGTCCTTCGCGATCCCCGCGAGCCAATCGCGCCGCACGCTGCCGTCCGGATCGACGAGCAACGCGGACCCGATCTTGACGATCAGACGCGGGCAGGAGCTGGGGGGGAAGAGGTGCATATTAAAAGCCCTCTCCCGCTTGCGGGAGAGGGTGGGGTGAGGGTCTGGCCGCAGGTGAGGCGCTAACGATAGCGAGAAGCGTCTCCAATACGCCCTCGAGATTTTGCATCACATCGTTATTCCAGTATCGGACCACTCGATATCCCCGCGCCTCCATGAACGCGGTGCGGCTCGCATCCACTGCCTGATCGTGCTGGCCGCCATCAATCTCGACGATCAGCCCACGCTCGGCACAAAGGAAATCGACTACGAACGGACCGACCGTCGCCTGCCTTCGAAACTTGAAGCCGCCGAGCCGACGGTCACGCACGGATAGCCAGATCCGCTGCTCAGCATCGGTCGCTTCTCGGCGCAGGCGGCGGGCATGGGGATTGGTGGGGCGGATCGCGGGCACTAGCGCATGTTGCACATGTCGGACCCTCACCCAACCCTCTCCCGCAAGCGGGAGAGGGCTTTAGAAAGTTAGACCGGCGACCATTCGATCGCGTCCTCGCCCTCGTCGTCGTCCGCGACCCGGCCATTCTCCGGCCCGATCGCCTCCAGCAGCTTGTCGAGCACCCAATCGACGCCGGTGCCGGCTGCGCCCGAAAGCGGGATCACTTCAGCGCCGCTGGCTTCTTCCAGCTCGGCCGAAAGCGCCGCGATCAGTTCGTCGTCGAGCGTGTCGATCTTGTTGAGCGCGACGATGATCTTCTTGTCGGTCAGCCCCGCGCCGTAATTCTCGAGCTCGTCGCGCACGATGCGGTAGCTTTCGGCGACGTCCTCGTCATTCGCATCGACCAGATGGAGCAGCACGCGGCAGCGCTCGATATGCCCCAGGAAGCGGTCGCCGATCCCCGCCCCTTCCGCCGCGCCCTCAATGAGCCCCGGAATGTCGGCGACGACGAATTCGCGCATCTTGTGGCGCACCACGCCAAGCTGGGGCCGCGTGGTGGTGAAGGCATAGGCGCCGACCTTGGCCTGGGCATTGGTCACCTGATTGATGAAGGTCGATTTGCCGGCATTGGGCAGGCCGACCAGCCCTGCGTCGGCGAGCAGCTTGAGCCGCAGCCACACCCATGCTTCCTCGCTGGGCCAGCCGGTGCCGTGCTGGCGGGGCGCGCGGTTGGTCGAGGTCTTGTAGCTGGCATTGCCGCGCCCGCCATCGCCGCCGCGGAAGAAGATCGAGCGCTGGCCCTCTTTGGTCATGTCGACGAGCAAGGTGCGCTCGTCGTCGTCGGCCAGGATTTGCGTGCCGATCGGCACCTGAATGACGAGATCCTCGCCGCCCGCGCCGGTCATGTTCGATCCCGCGCCGCCCTTGCCGCGCATCGCCCGGAAATGCTGGGTATAGCGGAAGTCGATCAGCGTATTGAGGCCCGCGACCGCTTCGAAGATGATGTCGCCGCCCTTGCCGCCATTGCCGCCGTCCGGCCCGCCATATTCGATGAACTTTTCGCGCCGGAAGCTCACCGCGCCGGGGCCGCCCGCGCCCGAGCGGACGAAAATCTTGGCTTGATCGAGAAAATGCATGCGGCTCCCATAGGCGCTCGGGCGCGCGGCGTCACCCCGGGGTAACGCTCTGTTTACGCCTGAAGCGGCACCATCCCGCGCGGCAGCGAAGGGGGGACGAAGATGATCCGCGAATTTCTGATCGGCGGCGTGCTGGTGGGCGGCGGCGGCTATTATGTCGCGTCGAACTATACGAGCGCCGACGTGGTCCGCACGGTCAAGGCGACGCCGCACGATACGTGGCGCGGGTTCAACCTGATCCTCAACGATTATTCCGCCGGCATGGCCGAGATGAGCATGGCCGAGGTGAGCATGGGCGAAGGGCCAGGCGGGGAGCGGCGGGAGTTCAAGCCCGTCGTAACCAGTATCCCCGGCAAGGAAATCGACTTCCGGCTGATGAAGCAGCAGGCCGAAATCGTGCGCATCCACGTGACCTTCGAGCCGCTTGCCGGCGGGCGCGAGACCAAATTGTCGCTCGACGCGCACGTCGCCAACGAAGCCCTGCCCGACGGGCGGCCGGTGTTCGGCGGCAACATCCTGTTCCGGCAGGTGCTCGCCGGCATGACCGAAAAGGTCGCCGCCGAGATCGAATCGGGGAAGCTCGTCAAGGTCGCCGACGCCTTTGCCGAGATGCGGCACCGCATCGCCGCCGATCCCCGCATCGGCGAGGCAAAGATGCGGATGCAGGAGCGCGCGCGACGCGATGCGCAGGAGGCCGCCTCCAAGCCGCAGCTCGATCCCAATGCGGCACGGCTCAATCCGCAGGGCGCGACGATAGTGCCCATGGACCCGACGCCGCGCAACTAAACGCTGGCGCCGGGGGGAACCGCGAGTATAGGCTCTCGTTCCTCACCGTGGCGCCGTCCGCGCCCCATGATCACAGGGCCGCCAAGCACGCGCATGAACTCGATCGATCGCTATATGGCGCGGCTGATCGCGGTTCCGTTGATTTCGACGCTGTTGATCTCCGCGATGCTGCTCGTGCTCGATCGCATGCTGCGCCTGTTCGACTTCGTGGCGACGGAGGGCGGACCCGTAAGCGTGGTCTGGCGGATGCTCGCCAATCTGCTTCCGGAATATCTGGGGCTCGGCATTCCGATCGGCTTGATGCTGGGCTGCCTGCTCGCATTCCGGAGGCTCGGCACCTCCTCCGAGCTCGACGTGCTGCGCGCGGTCGGCGTGAGCTATACCCGGCTCCTGCGCGTCCCGTTCATGTATGCGATCGCGCTGGCGGCGCTCAATTTCTCGATCGTCGGCTTCGTCCAGCCCTGGGCGCGCTACAATTACGAGCAGCTTCGCTTCGAATTGCGCACCGGCGCCCTGGGCGCTTCGATCAAGGTGGGCGAATTCACCAGTTTCGGCGACCGCATGACGCTGAGGATAGAGGACAGCAAGGACAGCGGCCGCAACCTCACCGGCATCTTCGTCCAGATGCGCACCAAGGACGGTAGCCCGCTCGCGGTGACTGCCGAGACCGGGCAGTTCCTGCGTTCGGACGATCCCGACACGATCATCTTTCGCCTCACCAACGGCACGCTGGTGCATACCGACAAGGGATCGAGGGTTCCGCGCGTGCTGACCTTCAGCACCCACAACCTGCCGATCCCGCTTCCCAAATATGAGCAGTTCCGCAAGCGGGGCGACCGCAGCCTGGAGCAGACCCTGCCCGAGCTGGCGCGCATCGGCGGCGACCGTGCGGCGCAGGAGGCGCAGCGCGACACCAGCCGCGCGGCTTTCCATTTCCGCCTTGCCGAAGTCGCGTCGATGTTCCTGCTGCCGATGCTGGCGGTAGCGCTGGGCGTGCCGGCCAAGCGTTCGACTTCGGCGCTGGGCGTGTTCCTCGCGATCGTGCTGATCGTGACCTACCACAAGGTCAATGAATACGCCCAGGCGATCGGCAGCCTGGGCCGGATCGATCCGTTCATCGCCTTGTGGGCCCCTTTCGCAATCTTCGCGGGACTCACCTTCTGGATGTATCATCAGGCCGCCTATGTGCCGGGCGGCCAACCGCTCGCCGCGGTCGAAAAGAGCTTTGAAAAGGGTGTGAAGGCATTGCTGCGCCGCCTGCCCGGCCGCCGCAAGCCGGCGGAGGAAGCTGCGGCATGAGCCTGATGAACTTCTTCCCGTCGCGAACCATGTCGCTTTACATGGCGCGGATGTTCCTGGTGCGCACTTTCGCCATATTGGCGGCGCTGGTGCTGGTGCTGCAGGCGCTGGACCTGCTCAGCGAGAGCGGGCGCATCCTCGCCTATGCCGGCAATGGCGATGGCGAGGTGTGGCGCTATGTCGGCCTGCGCACGCCGGAGATTATCGCGCGCTTCCTGCCCTTCTCGGTGCTGCTCGGCACGATCATCACGCTCTCGCAGCTCAATCAGAACAGCGAAGTCATCGCGATGAAGGCTTCCGGGCTGTCCGCGCACCAGGTCCTCGCGCCGCTGATGCTCACCGGGCTTGCCGTCGCCGCGATCTCTTTCGGATTTAACGAACGCGTGGTGGCGCGCGCATCGGCGACGCTCGCCCAGTGGAAGAAGGTCGATTACGGCCCCCTTCCGATCGACCGCGGCGACCGCTCGAACGTGTGGGTAAAGGATGGAGACCATCTGATCGTCGTCCAGCAGATCAAGGGCCGGGGCGATGCGGCCCTGCTGGCCGGCATCACTGAATATGAACGAAGCGGCCAGTCGCTCCGCTCGATCCTGACCGGCACCACGGGCAAGCGCGACGGCGACGGCTGGCGGATCGAAGGCGCACAGCGCTTCGACGTCGCGGGGGGGACGCTGACTCCCTTGGGATCGGTCCGCATCGCCCAGGGCGTGCGCCCGGATCAGTTCACTCTGTCCTCGGTCAATGCGGACGGGCTCTCGTTCGTCGGATTGCGCGAGGCGATCGCCGATCTCCAACTGGCGGGGCGGCCGACCAAGGCGCTGGAGGGCGCATTGTGGCACAAGCTCTCGGGGCCGCTCTCATCGATCCTGATGCCGCTCTTGGGGGCCGTTGCCGCCTTCGGGCTTGCGCGTTCGGGCAAGCTCTTCGTCCGCGCCGTGATCGGCATGGGGCTGGGCTTTCTCTATTTCGTAGCGGACAATTTCGCGCTGGCGATGGGCAATCTAGGCGCCTATCCGCCCTTCCTCGCCGCCTGGGCGCCGTTCCTGCTGTTCCTGATGATCGGCGAGGCGGTGCTGCTCAGGACGGAAGAATAAGCGCTCGGATCAGCGCTTCACCATCGTCGAGCGGGCAAGTTGGCCCAGCAGCCCGGGAAGGCCGCCATAGCTGGCCTTGTGATAGATCGAGCCCTGCTCCAGCGCAGCGGCGATACGGCGATGCGCTTCGCCCAGCGCGTGATAGGGCACGCTGGGCAGCAGATGGTGCAGCGCGTGATAGCGCAGCCCCACCGGAGCCCAGAGCCCGGGCAGCAGCGCCGGCGGCGGAACGTTTACGCTGTCGAGATATTGGGCGGTCACGCTCATCGCGTCGCCCTCATTTTCCCACAGATGCGCCACCAGCGTTCGAACCTGATTTATCACCGTCGCCGCGGAAATGATCGCCAAGGGAATCAAGAACGCCTTGAGCGGGATCACCGCGGTGACCACCAGCAGGATGAGCGTGAGAGCCCAGAGGCAGGCCCCGGCTTCCATCAACAGCCATTCGCGGCGGAATCTGCCCTCCGGCATGCGGCGGCGATAGGCCGGATTGATGACCAGGCCCGAATATCGCTCGATCACATGCCGGCGCAGCGTCGGGATCAGCGCCGAGAGGGGCGTGAGCAATCCATAACGCACCATCAGCCCGGCCGGCGCCAATGCCGCCACGATCACGAACATCGGCAGCGTCCACGGCTTCATCAACGCAAGCGGAAGATATTCGGGATCCTCCACAGTGCCGTATTTGGTGCGCGCATGGTGATGGACATGGACGTCCTCATACATGAACGAGGGCACGAACAGCGGCACCCCCACCAGCAGGTTCCAACCGAGCCGGAAGCCCGGCACCGCGCCGGGCTTCATATGCGCGATCTCGTGGATGAAGCTCACCGCGCGATAAATGGCGAGCGCCGAGACGAATCCGGCGGCCAGGCCTAAGGCCGGCCCGCCGGCGGTGGCCGCAACGAACATCGCGCCATAGCCGATGACCAGCGAAACAAGCAGGTCGCTCCAATAGATGAGGGGCTTGTGCGGGTGCAGGTCGCGCGACAGCTCGGCCGCCGCGCGCAGCATCGCCCTGTCGTCAGCGATGCGCTCGCGCGCCGCATTCGGGGCCGCTATCGGCGCCTCTGCGATGTCGCGCGCATTCAAGACGGCACGGGTGCTCATGCTCTGGCCCATTGCAATTAGATAGTGGCTAGATGTTGGCATAACAGGGGGGCGCCCGCCCTTGTTCGCAGACGTTCCGCCTTGACACATGAGCGGGCAGGCGGGACTTCACCCCGCAGAAAGGGGCTCTCCGTATGTCTTCTCTGTCCATCCGCCCGGTCGCGACCAAGGCGGACCGCAAAGCTTTCATCGAGCTCGCTTACCGGCTGAACGGCAACGATCCCAACTGGGTTGCGCCGCTGCGCAGCGAAGTCGCCGCTACGATCGATCCGAAGAAGAATGGCTGGTTCAGCCATGCGGAGGCGCAGCTTTTCCTTGCCGAGCGCGACCGCAAGGTGGTGGGGCGGATTTCGGCGCATATCGATTTCCTCGCGCTCGAAATGCCGGCCGAGAAGGGCTTTGGCCCGGGCACCGGCTTTTGGGGCCTGTTCGAGGCCGAGGACCAGAACGCGGCCAAGGCGCTGATGAACGCGGCCGAGGATTGGCTGCGCAAAAAAGGCATGACCAAATCGATGGGTCCCCTCAGCCTGTCAATCTGGGAAGAGCCCGGGCTGCTGGTCAAGGGCCATGATCACCCCCCCACTATATTGATGGGCCACCACCCCGCGCATTATCAGGGGTGGATCGAAGCGCTGGGCTATGCGCCCGCGAAGAAGCTGCTGACCTATTGTCTGAATGTCGAGAACGGCTTTCCGCCGCTGATCCAGCGCATCGTGGCCGCCGGGGAAAAGAATGCCCGCATCCATATCCGCCGGGTGAGTAAAGCGAAGTTCGAAGACGAAGCGGCAATCATCCTGGCCATCCTCAACGATGCCTGGTCGGATAATTGGGGCTTCGTGCCGCTTACCGCGCCCGAAATCGCCGATGTCGGAAACAAGCTGAAGCCGCTGGTGTTCGAAGACCTGATCCGCATCGCAGAGCTGGATGGCGAGCCCGTGGCGTTCATGATGACGCTGCCGGACATGAACGAAGTGCTCCGGCCGCTCAAGGGATCGTTGCTGCCGTTCGGCTGGCTGAAATTGCTGATGTGGCTCCGCAAGCCCAAATCGCACACGATGCGCGTGCCGCTTATGGGCGTCGTCAAGCGCCTTCAATCGTCACGCATGGCGAGCCAGCTCGCCTTCATGATGATCGAATTCATCCGGCGCGACGCTGTCGTCGATTACGGGACCAGGCGTGGCGAGATCGGCTGGGTGCTGGACGACAATCAGGGGATGAACGCGATCGCCCATGCCATCGAGAGCAAGATCAATCGCGAATATCTGATCTATCGCAAGGCGCTTTGAGGCCAAGCAAGCGGGAAACGGCCCGCGGCGCGAGGGTGCCGCGGGCCGCCCCGGCAGGTCGATTACTTCTTGAGCGGATCGACCCCGGTCTGGGCAATCCATTCGCCGCGCGTCTTGCACTGCTTGGTCGACAGCATCGTGCCGGTGATGGCCGGCCTGACAACGCAAACGCGCTTGGCCATCGGATCCTTGGCGCTCGTCTTGGCGGGGTCGGAAGCGAAGGCCGGCGCTGCGGCCAAGGTGGCGGCGGCGATGGCGACGGCGGCGGTGGTGATGAAACGAGTCATATCTGCACTCCTCAAGGTTGGGACACGGCAGGCGCTCCTTCGTGCCGCCTGTGACTGTGTTAGTGCAGCAACTGTGCCAAACACCGAGATTGCCTATTATCAATGACTTAGCAGTATAAGGCAACAATGCCATGTGCCATAGTACGGTAATACACACCAGAATTTGGCGGATCGTGCGTGGAAGGTGTTCGCCAGCGGACAGTCGCCTGTCCGGAACCGGTCAAGCTATCGGAGGCTGACCCAGGTGGGCGCGTGGTCGCTGGCCCGCTCGCGGCCGCGATATTCCTTGTCGACCCCTGCGCCGGCGAGGCGGTCGGCAGCCTGGGGGCTGAGCAACAGATGATCGATTCGGAACCCGGCATCGCGCTGCCAGCAGCCCGCCTGATAGTCCCAGAAGGTCCAGACACCACCGCCCGGGAAGCGGGTGCGCAGCGCATCGGTCCAGCCCTGTGCGAGCAAGGCGCGGTAGCGCTCCCGTGATTCGGGCTGCATCAGCGCATCATGCGCCATCGCGCGTACCGAGAAAGTGTCGTCGTCATTGGCAATGACATTGTAATCGCCCGCGAGCACCACCGGACGCTCCTCGGCAAGAAGCGTGCGGGCGCGATCGGCCAACCGTTCCATCCACTTGAGCTTATAGTCGAATTTGGGGCCCGGCTGCGGATTGCCGTTGGGCAGGTATATCGACGCAACGATCAGATCACCGATTTGGGCTTCGATATAGCGGCTATGGGCATCCTCGGGATCGCCGGCGAGCCCACGCTGGCGCTCGACCGGCTGCTCACCCCTGGCCAGCACCGCTACGCCGTTAAACCCCTTTTGCCCATGCCAGACCGCGCCATAGCCGGCCTTTTCGATTTCGCCCGTCGGCAGCGTCTCGTCCGCGCCCTTCAGCTCCTGGAGGCACACGATGTCGGGCTGCTGCTCGGCCAGATATTCGAGCAGGCGCTCCATCCGCGCCTTGATGCCGTTCACGTTGTAGCTGACGATCTTCAAGCGCCGCGCTCAGACCGAGAAACTGGTGCCGCAACCGCAGCCGGAGGCGGCATTGGGGTTTTGTACCTTGAATGCCTGGCCGGCGAGCGAATCGACGAAATCGACTTCGGCGCCGCGCACCAGATCGAGGCTGATCGCATCGACCACCAGCCGCACGCCGTCGGTTTCCGCGATCGTGTCGTCCGCTTCGGGGCCCTCGGCGAGCCCGAACTTGTACTGGAACCCCGAACAGCCCCCGCCTTCCACCAAAAGCCGCAGGATCGCCGGCTTGGCTTGCTTGCTCGCGATCGCCGCGACACGCGCCGCGGCCGCGGCGGTGAGGGTGATCTCGGGCTGGGTGAGCGTGGTCATGCGCTGGAGATAGTGGCCCGGAGGCGGAGAGGCAATGCGGAGTGGGGGCCGCCTCACGGACGACCCCTCCTCTCTCCTGCCTCTAAATGTCTTTTACTTGCCCGGGCCGCCGACTGCGGTCTGCGCGCGATCCTGGATCTGGACCAGGTATTCGCCGGTCTGGAGGAAGGGGATCGGGTTGACCGCCTTGCCATCGACACGGACTTCATAATGGAGATGGCTGCCGGTCGAGCGCCCGGTCGAGCCCATCAGGCCGATGATCTGGCCGCGATGAACGCGAGTGTTATCGGCGACGAGGATCTTGGAAAGGTGGCCGTAACGCGTCTCGATGCCCCGGCCATGATTGACCTGGACGAGATTGCCGTAACCACCCTGGCGGCCGGCATGGCTGATGATGCCATCGGCAGTCGCGTAGATCGGCGTGCCGATCGAGCCGGGGATATCGACGCCGGCATGCATCGCGGCGGTGCCGCGGAAGGGATCGGAGCGGACACCGTAGCTCGACGTGAAGATCAGCTTGTCGACCGGCTGCATCGAGGGGATCGAAATCACCGTCTGCTCGAGCATGTCGAGCTTCTTCCAGGTCTGGAACAATGCGCGGAACTGGGCGTCGGCGGCTTCGGCCGAACCGGCAGTGGCGTCACCCTCGTCCACCGGCTCAAAGGGGCCGCCCATCGCTACGTTCGAATAACGCTCGGGCGCGAGGCCCAGGCGGCGCAGATGGCCCGCAGTCTCCTGATAGCGTGCCTCGCCCGCTGCACGCGCCTTGCCGGCAAGAGCGACCTGGCGCTGCTCGACCTGCTTGAGCGGCGCGAGCACTTCCTCGGCTACAGCGCTGGTCCTCGGCGCGTTGGCTGGCAGCTGCTGCTCGATGGCGGCGCGATCTACCTTGCCCGAAAGCGTTGCGGCGATCAGCGCCTGGCGCTGCTCGACCCGCGCGGCGTGAATTTTGGCGGCTTCCTTGGCGGCGGTCACATCGGCCTGCATCTGCTCGACCTGCTCGCGCATCAGCGCCACCTGCGCTTCGGGCGATGCCGGCGTGCCGGTCACGCCGCTGATCGCAATCGCGCCGACGGTTGCCTGTGAGACGCCATAGGCGGAGAACAGCACGGTCACCACGGCAGCACCTGCCAGCAGGGCCTGGGTGCGACCGGCGACGCTGAAGCGGCGGAGATCGCGGCCATCATGGAAGATGAAATCGCGCGTTGTGAAAAACTTACGGAACCGTTGGCCCAGCTTCTCGTTCTTGATCTTCGATGCGTGAGCCATGTGTCCCCGGCAACCCCGTTAAGCGCGCATCGGATTTGCCGATGGGTGCTTCGAATTCAAAAATGTCGCAGTTGCAGCCCCACCGCTTCTGGACGACCAGCTTGTGACGGATTCTTTCAATCCGCCGCAAGGCCCTGGAAATATTCCCGGGACAAACCGGCTGAGTCACGCGGCGAGTCGTTGAATCATGGGTTAATCAAGCTTTTGGAATGACTCGCGAACCCAAAAGCGGATGTCTCGCGGTGTCAGATTTGCGCCGGCTCCTGCCGATTCGGTCACTGCCCGGCCGCGCCGTCGCCGCCTAGCGCGCGAGCAGTTCCTTTACCGATTCGAGCACGTCCACCGCGTGCCCCGGCACGCGCACTCGCCGCCATGCGCGAAACAGCTTGCCGTCCGGTGCGAACAGGAAAGTCGAGCGGTCGATGCCCATGTAGCGCTTGCCGTAGAGCTGCTTCTCGACCCACACTTCGAACACTTCCATTGCGTTGCCTTCTGTATCGGTCGCAAGCGGCACGGTCAGATCGTATTTGGCGATGAATTTCTGGTGCTTGATCGCGTTGTCCTTCGAGACGCCGAGCACAGTGGCGCCCAGCGCTTCGAACTCGGGCATCATCGCGGAGAAATCCTGAGCCTCGCGGGTGCAGCCCGAGGTGTCGTCCTTCGGATAGAAATAAAGCACGAAAGGCCGTCCCGCCTGATCCTTGAGCGAGATCGTTCCGCCATTGGGAGTGTCGAGCTGCACGTCCGGGAGCTTGTCGCCTTCCTCTATCGCCATTTCCGTCTCCTCACCCCTCGCGCAATGCGGTCCAGCACGCGCGAACCTCCTGCCGCGTCCGCTCCAGCTCCGCAACCACTTGCGGCCAGGCTTCCAGGCCCACGGCGCGCGCGATCAGGGCCTGAGTGGGAGCGCCTGGCGGCTGCCCGTCCGGCGCGACGAGCCGCAGAGTGACCAGCAGGCGAGAAAGGAAATCATGCGCGGGCCGCATCGCCGCGGGCATCAGCCCCGCCGCCGCCAGCGCGTCGATCGCCCGGCCTAGCTGCGGATCGAACGCGCTGCGGTGGACAAGCTGCAGCGTGTGGACAGCGAATTCGAGATCGACGAGCCCGCCGTCCGAGAGCTTCGCGTCCAGCGGACCTTGCGGGGGCTTGTGCGCGGCCATCTCGTCTCGCATCTTCGCGGCATCGGCGACCACATCGCGCTGCGGACGTGCGCCGTGCAGCACCTCCCCCACCATTTGCATGACCGCGGCGCGCGCTTTGGCGGAGCCGAAGATCGGGCGCAGCCGCGTGAGCGCCATATGCTCCCAGGTCCAGGCATCCTCGCGCTGGTATCGCGTAAACCCCTCGAGCGATACGACCAGCGGCCCCTGTGCGCCGGACGGACGCAACCGCGTGTCGATCTCGTAGAGCGGTCCGGCGGCGGTCGGCACGCTGAGCGCGGCAGAGACGCGCTGGCCCAGCCGATTGTAATACATCACCGCGCCGAGCGGCTTCGCGCCGTCGGATTCAGCCGCATAGTCGCCCGTGAAAACGTAGATCAGGTCGAGGTCCGATGCGTGAGTCAGCGCCTGGCCGCCCATCCGCCCGAGCGCGAGGACCACAAGTTCGCTATCCGGCACCCGGCCGTGCGCGCGGGTGAACTCCTCGACAGTGGCGCGCGCCAGCACTTCGATCGCAGCCTCCGCGACCCGCGCATAGCCCGCGGACACTTCCAGCGGATCACTCGCCCCCGCGACGATCTGCGCGCCCAATGCGAAGCGCTTCTCGCCCACGACCTTGCGGACATGGTCGAGCTGCCATTGATAATCGGCGCCGGTCTCCCGCGTGGCCATTTCTTCGGCCAGCGCGGCCACATCCGGCATGGGATCCAGCGCAGTCGCGTCGATCAGGCCGTCGAGCAATTCGGCCCGCCGCCCCAATTGCTCCGCGAGCGTGGGAGCGTGGCAGAGAATGTTGCTGAGCAGTCGCGTCAGCGCCGGTTGCGCCTCCAGCAGCCGGAAGAAGTTGATCGCGCTGGGCAGCCTTGCCAGCATCGCGTCGAAGCGCGTGATCGCATGCGTCGAATCCGGGGCCTGCGCGAACGCCGCGATCAGCCAGGGCAGCACGCTCTCCAGCGCCTCGCGGGCGGGCGAAGTGCGCAGCGCCGGATAATTCCCGCTGCGCCAGCCCTCGACGATGCGCGCCGCGCCTGCGGGATGATCGAATCCGGCCTCGGCAAGCTGCGCCTGAAGGCTGTCTCCGCTGGCGGGAAGCCGGGGCTCGGCATCGTCGCTCAGCGAATCATATACCCGCCCCACTCGCTCGGCGCGCGGGCGCAGCAGATCGAGCAGGGCCTCACCGCTTTCCACTCCGTGGAGCGCCGCGACATTGGCGAGCGCTTCGGCCCCGGCCGGCAGCCGATGCGTCTGGAGGTCATCCACCATCTGGAGGCGGTGCTCGATCGTACGGAAGCAGGCATATGCTTCTGACAGCGCCGCCGCATCCTCCGCATCAATCCGCCCCGCAGCCGCAAGCGCCGCCAGCGCGTCGCGAGTGGCGGGCGCGCGCAGTGCGGGATCACGACCGCCATGGATGAGCTGATGGATCTGCGCGAAGAACTCCACTTCGCGGATCCCGCCCCTGCCGCGCTTCAGGTCATAACCGGGTCCGAAAGCCTGGGCCTGCGCATAATGATCGCGGATGCGGCGGCTGATGTCGCGTATCTCGCGGATCGTCCCGTAATCCAGCGCCCGCCGCCAAACGAAAGGGCGCACGGCTTCGAGAAAATAGCCGCCGAGCCTCAGGTCTCCGGCGCAGGCGCGCGCGCGGATGAACGCCGCGCGTTCCCACGGCAACGCCTGGGATTCGTAATAGGATATCGCGGCGTCCACCGGCAGCACGATGGGCGTCGCCTCTGGCGAAGGGCGCAGCCGCAGATCGACTCGCATCACATAGCCGTCCCCGTCGCGCGACTGGAGCAGTTCGAGCACGCGCCGCCCGATCCGCACCGCGGCGTCCACCGGCTCTTCGCGCGGCTTTCGGGGCAGTGTATCGGGATCGAAGAGCCAGATCGGGTCGATGTCGGAGGAGTAATTGAGTTCGCGGCTGCCCTGTTTCCCAAGCGCGATCGCCGCGAAGCCGATCGGATCGGCGTCCGGGGTGCGCTCCAGGATCGCGGCGCGGATGGCGCGGTCCAAGGCGTCGTCGGCGAAATCACTGAGCGTGTGCGTCACGCGCGTCAGGTCGAAATGGCCGGACAGGTCGCCAAGCGCGACCAGCAGCGCCAGCCGCCGGCGTTCGATGCGCAGGCGGGCGCCCGCGCTCATCTCGCCGGGGATGTCGCGGGCCGCCGCCAGCGGGTCCAATAGTGCGCCGGGCAAGTCTTCAGCGAGCTGCGGCTCGCGCGTCAAAAGCATCGCGAGGAAGGGCGAATGATCTCGCGCGCGGGCAATTGCGCCTTCAAGTAGATCCAAAGAAGTTGTTACGGCCACAGACCCTAACGCTTCCGTATCGAGTTTTCGCTTATGTCAAGCAACAAATATCAATCTCAACGGTTTTATCTTTGTGACAAGCACTTCACCTCAGTCGGCCAAGCAGGCCCCGCCCTCGCCTTACCGGGTTCAGGCGCCCCGCGCCAGCGACGCGATCGCCGCGTCGCTTCGCGGCGCATACGGAGACGCCAATTGCCTGCCTGATGAAATATCCGCCCTGCTGCGCAGGCTCAGCTGCATCGATCACTCGAGATCGGAACGCTGATCCTCAGCGGTCGCGACTGAGATCGTCGACCTGCCCCATGATCGTGTCGAGCGCGCTCTTGCCGCCTGGATTGGGCAGCATGTCGCGGCGAGACGGCAATTGCCCCTCTGAGAGCAAAGCTTCGAGCGCGACACGTCCGCGCGCGACTCGGCTCTTGATCGTGCCCACCGCGACCTGGCAGATCTCGGCCGCTTCTTCATAGGCAAAGCCGCCCGCGCCCACCAGGATCAGCGCCTCGCGCTGCGGCTGCGGCAGATGCAGCAAGGCGCGCTGCATGTCCGATAGCTCGACATGCCGGTCCTGGCTGGCCGGCGCGGCCAGGATTCGGTCCGCCACCAGATCGTCCCACTCGCCCTTGAAACGCGCCCGGCGCATCTGGCTCAGATAGAGGTTGCGCAAGATTATGAAGGTCCAGGCGCGCATGTTCGTGCCCGCCTGGAACCGCTTGCGCGCCGCCCATGCCTTAAGCAAGGTCTCCTGCACCAGATCGTCGGCGAGATCGCGGTTGCCAGAGAGCGAACGCCCAAAGGCGCGCAGATGGGGGATCACCTGGCCCAACTGCTGCTTGAATTCGGGGTCCGAAAGCGAGACGTGCTCGACCGGCGGCTCAAGACCGTCTTCGCGCTCATCGGGCTGTTCAGTCTCGCTCATTGATTCCCGCTCGATTGGGCGCCGTTTGCCGCCAAAGGTGGACATAAGGGTAAAGATTGCGATCGCCAGGGTCCGCCCCTGCGCGCGTCAGACCAGGAGAATTATCGCGAACGCAATGACCACGAACACGAGTCCGAACCCCAGCACATAGCGAGTCATATGGGGAGTGGAACCGGCGCGCGCGCGATCGGTGGTCACGTGAATCTCTTCGTCATTCTCAGCCATGCCGGTTCAACCCCTGAAAACCGTTTTGGGTCCGTTCCATATGGAACTTCGCTGTTCAGGAACCCGCCGCTCAGACGGGCACCGTCGCCTGATCGAAGAACAGCGCTTGGCTGATCGTCGTCTTCACTGTCTCGCGCTGAAATGGCTTGGTGATCAGGAAAGTCGGCTCGGGCCGCTCGCCGGTCAGCAGGCGCTCAGGGAAAGCCGTGATGAAGATCACCGGGACCGTGAATTCGGCCAGGATGTCCTTCACGGCGTCGATGCCCGAGCTGTCGTCGGCCAGTTGGATGTCCGCAAGCACCAGGCCGGGGCGATCCTCCATCGCCAGCGCCACCGCCTCGTCGCGAGTCACGGCCACGCCCGTCACGTCATGGCCCAGATCGCGGACGATCTGCTCCAGATCCATCGCGATCAGCGGCTCGTCCTCGATGATCATCACCCGGGTGCGCGTCTGGCGCTCGATCTCGGCGACTGCCTCGGCGACCAGATTGGACACGTCCTGGGAGTCTTCTTCGATCAGATAACCGACATCCTCGATGCTGAATCCTTCCACGGTGGTCAGCAGCAATGCCTGGCGGGAAAGCGGCGTCAGGCGCGCCAGGCGCTTCCGGGCGATCTCCTCATTCTCATTGAGCGAATCCTCCGCGAGATCGTCTTCCTCGAGATGTGTCGATTGCCAGATCGCCTGAAAGGTACGGTAGAGCCCCAGGCGGGGATCGACATCGCGGGGAAACTGGTCCGGCGCGGCGACGATGGCCTCAAGCGCGGCGCGAACATAGCGGTCGCCTTCCGTCTGGCTGCCGGTGAGTGCGCGGCCATAGCGGCGCAGCAGGGGAAGGTGCGGCGCGAGTTGCTGTCCAAGCGACATAGTCGGGTAATTCTCCATTCGAATCCGGGACGCTTGTTTCGCCCCCGTTACGGGCCATTGCAATCGAATACGCCAACCGAAGGAGCCCCTCCCCGGAATCGCATCGCATGTGGAACAAACAACCCGCTCTTTTGTTTCATGCGCCTGAACCGGTTGATGCGGGGTCGTCCTTGCTTTGCCCGGCCCGTTTTTTATACCGGACCCGGAACGTCCCGTGGTCCTTGAGGGGGAATTGGTGGTTTCCACTAAGAAAGAGTTGATCAGGCCGCCCCGCTCCGGGGGCGGGGACGATGGCGGCAAGCCAGGCCGCAATCTGGGCGATGCGCTGCGTCAGGCCTATGACGAAACCGTTGGCGAAGCGGTGCCCGACGACCTCCTGGACCTTCTGAAAAAGCTCGACTAACCAGCCAAAAATGGAAAGTTCCGATCACGAGGCGCGCTCCCGGGTTCCCGTGGCGGCGCTGGCCCGCATGCAGACCGGCGCGAAGCTCTTCCTGATCCTGGTCGGAGCCCTCCTCCCGCTCGCGCTGATCGCGCTGCTGATCACTATACAATCGATGCGAACCGCAGGCGCGGAAGCTCGGGCGCGGCTGCGCTCGATGGCGGAAGAGAGCTCGGCTGTCACCCAAACTGCGCTCACCAGCCACGCGGCGCAATTGCGCCAGGCGCTGACCGCGCTCGAAGCCGATCCGGCGGCTACGCTCGCCTGTGAGCGGATCACCGCCACATTCGAGTCGCTGGCGAATGCGCAATTCTCCATCGTCAACGGGGCGGGCAAGATATTGTGCGGGCAGCGGTTCACTGTCGCAGGCGCCGCGGTTCTCGGCCCATCGCAGCTTCGCGCCAAGATCGTGGACAGCGGGCTTTCGGTGCGGATCGGTGGGCATGACGGGGCGAGCGCCACCGCCTTTTACCCCGCGGCCGTTCTGAGCACGATCGCCCGCCCCAACGGGTTCGTTCCCGATTATGGCCTCGATCTGCTGGCGGGCGGCGAACGCCTGGCGCTGCGCCGCCTACCCGATGGCGGGCCGTTCGATCTGCGCGAGAGCGCGCGGGGCGAACTCGATATCGGGGGGCTGGCGCTCGACATGTCGGTGCCCGGCGCGCGCATCACTTCCCCGATCATCATCACCGCGGTGCTGCTGGTCGTAATGTGGATCGCGGCCGCCGCGATCAGCTGGTTCGTGGTCGATATCCTGCTGATCCGCCCCCTGCGGAGGCTTCGTGCAAGCGTGGGCGCATATCAGCCCGGCGAACTGATCGATGTCGGGCGGGTGGGCGAAATGCCCGCCCAGGAGATACGCGAGCTTGGAGAGACCTTCCGCGAGATCAGCCGCACCGTGCAGGCGCACGAGGCGGACCTGGCCGAGGGGCTGGTCCGCCAGACCAAGCTGACTCGCGAAGTGCATCACCGCGTGAAAAACAACCTTCAGGTCATCGCCAGCCTGATCAACTTCCACGCGCGCGGGGCCAAGAGCGCCGAGGCAAGCGAAGCCTATGCATCGATCCAGCGCCGCGTCGATGCGCTCGCCGTGGTCCACCGCAACCATTATGCCGAGATGGAGGAAAATCGCGGGCTCGAACTGCGGTCGGTGATCGGCGAGCTCGCGGCCAATATTCGCGCGACGGCGCCCGAGCACGCCGCCGGGCTGGGCATAACGCTCGAAGTGGAGCCGCTGCTGGTCAATCAGGACGTGGCGACCGCGGTCGCGTTCCTGCTGACCGAGATCGTCGAGCTGGCGATGAACTGCATGGCGGGCGCGCAGATACGCATTTCGGTGAAGGCCGGGCCCGAAGACGATCGCGCGACGCTGAGGGTAGTTTCCCCCGCCCTTGTGGAGAGCGCCGAACTCGAATCGCTGCTGGAAAGCCGCTATGGGCGTGTGCTCGGCGGGCTTGCGCGGCAGTTGCGCTCCAAGCTTCACCATGACCCGCTGGTAGGCGCCTATGAGGCGGGGATTGCCATCACGGGCCGCTCGTAAAAAGCGCGATCCATCGCTCCAAAAAAATTCCAAAAAAAGTTCTATTTGCCGGGAACCCCTGCCCGCCTTCGTCGTTCTACACTTCGGATAGTGACCTTTTGCCCCCCCGCTCTCGCTATCCAAGACATGGGCCCGGAAGCGTCAACCTCCCCCCCCCGGTGACGCTTTCGGGCCTAACACTTTTCTCCGCATCGCTGATCTGCCCCCCGCGCGGCTTCCGTCCCCCCGGGGCGGAACGATCCCTCGCGCCCGTTCATTGGGCTTATCCACATTCACAGCGATATGGAGATTCCAATGCGCAAGATCCTCACCTGCATCGCGCTCGCGGGGACGATCCTCGCCTCGGCGTGCAACACGATCGAGGGAATGGGACGCGATGTAGAATCGGCGGGCGGAACCGTCGCCAACGCGGCCAAGGAAAACAAATAGGCCGATCCGGCCCTCCCCGCTGCGGGAGGGCCTATTCGGATGCGGCCTCCGCCTCCGCATCCGCCTGGGCCGTGCGGCGGCGTCGCGTGAACCATATCCCGACAAGCGACAGGAAATATAAGCCGATCAGCGGGACCGCGAGCAGGAACTGCGATCCAATGTCCGGCGGCGTGAGCACAGCCGAGATCGCGAAGGCCGCGACGATGGCATAGCGCCAAGCGCTCTTCAGCTGCTCGTAGGTAACGATCCCGGCGCGCTCCAGCAGCATGAGCAGCACGGGCAGCAGGAAGGTGATCCCGAACGCGAACAGGAACTGCATGATGAAATCGAGATACTTGCCCACTGCCGGCAAGGCCTCCTGCGTCACGCCCCCGCCCAGATCGCCCTGATAGCTCAACAGGAAATGCAGGGCGGTGGGAATGGCTATCCAATAGGCCAGCGATGCGCCGGCAATGAACAACAGCGGCGTGGCGAGCAGGAACGGCAAAAGCGCGCGCTTCTCCTTGCGATACAGGCCGGGCGCGACGAATTGCCATAACTGGTTCGCGATGACCGGGAACGACAGCATCATCGCCGCGAAGAACGCAACCTTCACCTGGACGAAGAACGCCTCGAAAATCTCGGTGAAGATCACCTTGTTCTGCCCCGCTTCGGCAAGCGGCTGGACCAGGAAGCCGAAAATCGGCTTGGCGAAATAAAAGCTCGCGATGAAGGTCAGCAGGATCGCCAGCGCGCAATAAAGCAGGCGCCGGCGCAGCTCGATAAGATGTTCGAGCAAGGGCGCCTGGCTATCGTCGATATCCCTCACTCCGCCGCCTCGCTTGGCTTGATGGCCCTGGGCTTGCGGACGCGTTTGGGCTTGGCCGGCGCGGGCTCGTCCACAGTCTCGCCAGCAGCGAACAATTCCGGCTGCTCGACCATTACCGGATCGCCATCCTCGGTCGCGAAATGCTCGGGCTGGGGGGCTGGCAAGGCGGGCTGCGGATGCTCGCGCATGATCCGCTCATTCTCGGCCGCCCATTGCTTTTCCATCTCGGAGAGTTCCGCCTCGCGGATCATGCTGTCGAAACCCGAGCGGAACTGGCGCGCGACTCCGCGGGCCTTTCCGAACCACTTGCCCAGGAACCGCAGCGCCTTTGGCAGGTCCTTGGGCCCGATCACCAGCAGCGCGACGACCGCGACGACCAGAAATTCGGGCGCGTTGAAATCAAGCATTCGCTACCGCCAGAAGCTGCGCGCCAAAGCCTCCCTGGCGCTGAAAACCGTAAGTCAGCGCTCTTCGCGCGTGCGCTCGGCTTCGGTCTGAAAGGCGGGATCGGCCCTTTTGGCTTCCAGCCGCGTGGCTTCGGCCTTCTCGTCGTCCTCGGCCATGCCCTTCTTGAAGCTCTTGATGCCCTTGGCGACGTCGCCCATCATGCTGGAGAAACGACCGCCGCCCAGCAGCAGGATCGCCACTACGCCGAGCACCAACCAGTGCATCAGGCTGAAACCACCCATCAGAAATCTCCTTGTGTCTCGCCGTATCTAGTCTTGTTCGGTGACGGTTTCCACCTCTTCGTCCGTACTGAACGCATCAAGCGCCAGATCGACCGGATCGAGCAGGCCGGCAGCCTTCAGATCGTCGATGCCGGGCAGGTCGCGTCGGCTCTCCAGCCCGAAATGCGTGAGGAAACCTGGCGTGGTGGCATAAGTGAGCGGGCGCCCGGGCACTTCGCGGCGCCCGGCGGGGCGCACCCAGCCGGCTTCCATGAGCACGTCGATCGTGCCCTTGCTGATCTGGACCCCGCGGATCGCTTCGATTTCGGCGCGGGTCGCGGGCTCGTGATAGGCGATGATCGCGAGCGTCTCGACGCCCGCACGGCTAAGCTTGCGGCTCTCCTCACGGTCTCGGCGGAGCAGGTGCGCAAGGTCCGGAGCGGTCTGGAAGTGCCAGCGGTCGCCCCGGCGGACGAGTTCGATACCACGCCCGGTAAACAGCGCCTCCAGGCTCGCCAGCGCGCCGCGCACGTCTGCCTCCGCGCCGACATGCGCCTTGATCTCGTCTATCGACAGCGGGTGCTCGGAAGCGAACAGGACCGCCTCCACTGCGCGGGACAGGTCGTCCTGACCCGTCATGCGCTCGCCCTCAGATAAAGCGGCGCGAAGGCTGATTGCTGCTGGAGATCGACCCTCCCCTGCCGCGCCAGCTCGAGCGCCGCAACGAATGAGGAAGCCAGGGCCGATTTGCGATAGGCCCCGCTTGCGTGTTCCGGCAGGAAACTCTCGATCGTGCTCCACGCGATCCGCGCCCCGATCAGGCTGGATACCCGCTCGATCGCTTCCTCCAGCGTCATCACGTCGCGCTGCGCGACCACGTGCATCACGGGCCGGGTGCGCGCGCTGATCCGGCCATAAGCGGCGATCAGGTCATAGATTTCCGCCTGGTAACGCCCCTTGCGGACCACGCGCAGCCCCTCGGGCGCGGCGCGCAGGAAGGTGTCGCGGCCCAGCCGGTCGCGCGCGACCAGCCGTGCGCCAGCTTCGCGCATGGCATTCAGCCGTTCGAGCCTGAGCTGAAGGCGCAGCGCCAGTTCGTCCGGGCTCGGCGTCTCCTCGGGATTGCGCGGCAGCAGCAATGCGGATTTGAGATAGGCCAGCCACGCGGCCATCACCAGATAATCGGCCGCCAGCTCCAGCCGAAGCTCGCGCGCCTCGTCCACGAAGGCGATATATTGATCGACCAGCTCCAGGATCGAGATCGCCCGCAGATCGACCTTCTGGCTGCGCGCGAGCGCGAGCAGCAGATCGAGCGGCCCTTCCCAGCCGTCGATGTCGATCGTCAGAATTGCGGCGGTATTGGCTTCCATCGCGGGCAAGTTAAGCAGAGCGTTCAGGCGAGCGCCAGCAGTTCGTCCCTCACTGCGATCAGCTCGGCCATGTCGGCCTGTTCCGGCCCGTCCTGCACTGTCGCCATCGCGCGATCCAGCCGCGCGATGCATTCGGGTGTCGCGTCCCCAATCAGCCCGGCGATCTCGACCATCTCGTCCATCCGCGCCCAGCAATCGAGAACCACGTCGCAGCCCGCCGCCAGCGCCGCCGAGGCCTTCTGCCCGGCGCTGCCGGAAAGCGCCTTCATGTCGATATCGTCGGTCATCAGCAGTCCGTCGAAGCCGATGCGGCCACGAATGATCTCGGAGATCACCGTGGGCGATTGCGTGGCCGGGTGGTCCGCATCCCAGGCTTCGAAAACCAGGTGGCAGGTCATCGCCATCGGCGCGTTGTTCAATCTGGCGAAGGGCTCGATATCGATCTCAAGCGCCGCCGCATCGGCCTTGACTCGGGGAAGCTCCAGATGGCTGTCGACCACGGCGCGGCCATGACCCGGCATATGCTTGATCACGCCTACCACGCCGCCCCGCCGCAGGCCTTCGATCGCCGCACGGCCCAGCGCCGCCACCTGCATCGGCTCGCCGCCGAATGCTCGGTCGCCGATTGCCCTGGTCGCTCCGGGCTGGAGCACGTCGAGCAACGGTGCGCAATTCACATTGACCCCGACTTCGTGGAGCATCAGCGCCAGCGCATGATAATTGTGGCGCGCGGCCTCGATCGCGGAGATCGGCGCGGCCTGGTAGAGCGCGTTGAACGCTGCCCCAGCCGGAAATGCGGGCCACACCGGCGGCTGCATCCGCGAGACCTGCCCGCCTTCCTGGTCGATCAGGATCGGCAGGTCGGCGCGCCCGCCAAGCTCGCGCAAGCTGTCGGTCAGCGCCTTCATCTGCGCGCGATCGCCGCAATTGCGCTTGAACAGGATGTAGCCGAGCGGATCGGCCTCCCTGAAGAAGGCGCGCTCGCTATCGGTGAGGCTATGGCCCGATAGGCCAAAGATTACGGGCTTCATCGGGCGGCTCCTGGCCAAATATGCAACCGCTCACCCTGAGCTTGTCGAAGGGCGCATTCCTAGAAAGAAGAAGCGTGCTTCGACAAGCTCAGCATGAGCGTATTTCGTGCGGCAGCCCTGTCAATTCGCGACGTAGCAGTTTTCGCCCGCGACCTTGAGCTTGCCGCAGATTTCCTTCGCCTGCCCGCTCGAACCGGCATTGACCCGCAGGCGGAACACCGTCTTGCCGTCCTTGTCGCCGCGCTCGATCGATTTCCCGAGCGACGCAAGATATCCGAAGCGCTTGGAGAGCCGCGACCATGCCGCATTCGCCCCGCCCTCATCCGGGAAAGCGCCGAGCTGGACCAGCGAGCCCGATCCACCGCCGACAACGGGCGCCACCGGCGCGGCCTTGGCGGGAGCCGAAGCACCCGCAGTCGGCACCGTGATTTTGGCGGTCTTGCTCCCGGGATCGTTCCCCGAAGTCGCGGCGGGACGGGCGCCTTGGACCGGCGCCTCGGGCAGCGCGCCCGTGTTGATGCTCGCATTGCTGGCATTGCCCTGGCTGGTCGCGAAGACGCTGTCGCCTTCCCCGTCCACCACCTGGCCGCCCGGCTCATCGGGCTTGACCTTGTAATCGCCTTCCTGGGCATTGATGAGCTGGCCGTTGCCGGTCAGCCCCTGTTGCTGCTGATACCAGTAATAGCTGCCCGCGCCGGCGCCGATGACCAGCAGCAGGAGGATGATGAGCAGCAAGATGCGGCCGAACGAGGGGCCCTCGCGGTAATCCTCCTCGACCGTTTCAAGCCACGGCAGGCGATCGTCGTCGCCATAACCGGGTTCCCTGCTCATCAATGCATCTCCTGGACGGCTTCGACGCCCATGATGGCGAGGCCGTTACGCACAATTTGCCCGATCGCACGCGCCAGATAAAGCCGCGCGCACGTTAACCTTACCTGATCCGGCAAGAGGAAGCGGCGCTCGGGATTATCGTTCCCCTGATTCCACAGCGAATGGAAGCTTGCGGCCAAGTCGTAGAGATAAAAGGCAATCCTGTGCGGCTCGCGCGCCAGCGCCGCGCTTTCCACGATCCGGGGGAACTGCGCGGCGAGCTTCACGACGCCAAGCTCTTCCGTATCAAGCAGGGACAGTTCCGCATCGGGACAGTCGCCTGCCCCGGCCCACGAGCCGGGGATACCGGCCTCAGCGGCCTTGCGATGCAGCGATGCGATGCGGGCATGGGCGTATTGAACGTAGAAGACCGGATTGTCCTTGGAGGCCTCCACGACCTTCGCGAAATCGAAGTCCATCTGCGCATCGGCCTTGCGGGTAAGCATCGTGAAGCGAACCACGTCCTTGCCGACTTCCTCGACGACATCGGCGAGCGTCACGAAATTGCCCGAGCGCTTGGACATCTTCACCGGCTCGCCGTTGCGCAGCAGCCGCACCATCTGGACCAGCTTCACATCGAAACGGGTCTTGCCCTCGGTAAGCGCCGCCACTGCCGCGACGATGCGCTTGACCGTGCCGGCATGGTCCGCGCCCCAGATGTCGATCAGCTGATCGGCCGATTGCGCCTTCTGGAAGTGATAAGCCAAGTCCGCACCGAAATAGGTCCAGCTCCCGTCGGACTTCTTGATCGGGCGGTCCTGATCGTCGCCGAACTGCGCCGAGCGGAACAAGGGCAGCTCCACCGGCTCCCAGTTATCGGGCAGCTCGCCCTTGGGCGCCTCAAGCACGCCATCATAGACGAGGTCATGCCCGCGCAGCCACGCTTCGGCCGCCTCCGGCTTGCCCGCCGCCTGCAACTCCGCCTCGGACGAGAACAGGTCATGATGGATACCGAGCAGCGCCAGATCGGCCTTGATCATCACCAGCATGTCCGCGACCGCCACCTTGCGGAACTCGGCGAGCCATTCGCTCTCGGGCGCGCTGAGATATTGCGGGCCGAAGCGGTGCGCGAGCGCGTCGCCAACCGGCTTCAGATACTCGCCCGGGTAAAGTCCCTCCGGAATCTCTCCGATCTCGACACCCAGTGCCTCCTGATACCGCAGGTGCGCCGAGCGCGCGAGCGTATCGACCTGGCCGCCCGCATCGTTGACATAATATTCGCGGATCACCTTGTGCCCGGCATGTTCGAGCAGCGAGGCAAGCGCATCGCCAACCACTGCGCCACGGCAATGCCCCATGTGCATCGGCCCCGTCGGGTTGGCCGAGACATATTCGACATTGACGGTGACGCCCTCGCCGATCGTCGAGCGGCCATAGGCATCGCCCGCATCGAGGATCGCGGCAAGCTCGTTGCGCCAGGTCGCATCGGTCAGCGTCATGTTGATGAAGCCCGGCCCCGCCACGCTCACCGACTGGGCCGCGCCAAGCTTCTCCAGCTCGGCGGCCAGCTTCTCGGCTAGCGCACGCGGATTGGTCCCCGCCGGCTTGGCAAGCACCATCGCCGCGTTGGTCGCCAGATCGCCATGCGAGGGATCGCGCGGCGGCTCGACCGTCACATTGCGCCGCTCCAGCCCAGCCGGAAGATCGCCCGAGGCCACCAGGGCATCGAGCGCGGCATGGATATGGGCAGCGAAACGAAGGTAGAGGGTCACGGGGCGCTTCCGATGGTGCGAGGAAGCGCGGGCATTAGACCAAGCGTTGCGCGGGTGCAAAGCGGGGGATGGGACCGCCCGGGGAGTTGTGGCTATCTCCTCACGGCACCTCTGTCTGCCTAGGAACGGATTTCGGGCATAAATCTGGCCCCTCTTCTCGTCTCCCCGGGCTTGACCCGGGGTCCCGCTTTCTCGCTTCAGGCAAGTACGTCAAACAGATCGCGCCATTCCGGGTTGCCGTTCTCGATCAATGCGAACTTCCATTCGCGACGCCAGCGTTTGACGCGCTTCTCGTGAGCGATCGCATCCGTGATTGACGGCGCATGCTCGGCCCACACCAGTCGGCCTAATCCATAGCGCCTGCAGAAATCCGATCCGTCGCCTGTGCGGTGCTGATGGATGCGCGTGGCCAAGTCTGCGGTGACACCGACATACATCGTGCCGCGATACCGGTCGGCCATGATGTAGATCCAACCGCCACGATGCCCCATCGGGACAAAAAACAAGGAGCGGGACCCCGGGTCAAGCCGGGGTGACGAACTGAGGGCGATGACCGCTAACCACCAATAGCAGCCCTCAGCATCCCCTTGCAATGTAGGATTTCACCTGCTTGGCTAAGCCGGTCGGCACTCCCGATCGCTCTTTGAAATCGTCGGTTCAAGAAACCCCATGGCCAGTGCGAACATTGGGAACATTCGCATGTGTGCGCACCGCGCATTGGCCTAAACTTCGCCTAAACTTCCGCGCGCCGATCCACGAAGAAGCATGCGGCGTTCAGATCAGGCCCGCACCAGCCCCTCGATCGGTCGCGATGCCCGCATGTCCGGAAACAACTTGGCCGCCGCCTGCGACGCACCCAGCCCAAAATGCGAAGCCACCGCGCTGCCGATCACCGTATCCAGCCCCAGCGTGGGCTTCAGATCGCGTCCCTCATACAGCGCCGCATCCGACAGCCCCGGCCAGTCCGCGATCACGCGCCCGCCATTGACCGCGCCGCCCATCAGCATCGCCGCCGATGCCGTGCCATGATCGGTGCCGCCGGTGCCGTTCACCTTCACGGTGCGGCCGAACTCGGTAGCGACGAGCACCATGGTATCGGCCCATAACGGCCCCAGCCCGGTCTTGAGCGCGCCGATCATCCCATCGAGCCCGCGCAACTGCGCGCCCAGGCGGCCGCGCTGCTGGGCATGGGTGTCCCAGCCCCCGGTCTCGATCATCGCGATGCGCGCGCCGCCCTCGGCGCTGAGCAGCTTGGCCGCGAGGTCGCCCGTCGCAACGGCGTTGCGGCCATTGTCCGCCGCCATGTCGCTGGTCAGCACTCGCGTCGCCACTGCCTGTTCCCAGATCCCGTGGAGCTGCGGATCTTGGGCATACATCGCTGCGACGCGGCCCAGCAGATCATCCGATGCATCGGGCAGCGCGGACGGCGCATAGCTCCCCACTTCCACCCGCCCACGCAATGCCATCGGGATCGTCGCGGCGAGCGCGATCGCCTTGTTGTCGGCGGGCAACAACGAGAGCAGCCGGTTGAGCCAGCCGTCCTTGACCGCATAGGCGGCCGTCCCGCCGGTCTCCAGCACGTTCTGCCCGTCGAAATGCGATCGGTCGCGATAGGGTGAGGCCACCGCGTGGACGAACAGCGCCTGCTTGGCCTGATACAGCGCCCCGACATTCGCCAGCGAAGGATGCAGCGCAAACATCGAATCCAGCTTCGCCGCGGAAGCGAAATCCTGCGCGAGAAGCCCGCGCTGGCTCACGAACGCGGGATCGCCCACCGGCGCTATCGTCCCCAGCCCGTCCGCCGCGCCGCGCTGGATGATGAAGACGAAGCGCTTGGCGGTGGCCGCGCTGGCGAAGGTCATCCGTGCGCCGAGCGTGGTGGTGAGGACCGCGGAGGCGCCCAGGGCGACGAAGTTGCGACGGTTCAGCATGGCCTATCTCCGCATGAATTCGGGGGCGACGAGCATCAAAGCGAGCCCCTGGCCGGGGCTTTCGGAACGGGCGATCGCCTGCGCCGTCGCCTCGCTCAAAGCGCCCGGGAAAAGCTGCGCCGCGCGCTCACGGGCGTCGATCGAGTCGCGGGTGCGCTGCGCCATCCGCTCGGCTGCCTCGACCCTGCGCATCACGGCGTCCGGCCCCGCCCAGGACGCCGCGACATCGTCCCATCCCGCTGGCGAGCCTGGCCGCCACACCGGCTGGCCCAGCTGGGTCAGCAGTCCGTTCATCGCCATGGACGGCAATTGCTGCGTGCCGAGCGCGCGCAACGCCGAGATCGACCATTCCCAGGGCGACTTGAACTTGACCGGCGCCGCCACCCAGCATTCGGGCGCGTCGATCAGCGCACGATACACGGTCGGCAAGTCGCCGCCCGATCGCAGGAACGCCGCTTCCAGCCTGCCGACCAGGCTCGCCGGCGGCTCGTCTCCCGCGAAATGGCGCGCCAGCTTGGTGGCGATGTGGCGCGCCGTGGCGGGATGCGCGGCGAGCATATCCAGCACCGCGGCGGCCTGCCCCTCGCCCTCCTGCGTCCAGCTCTTGCCCAGGATGGTGCGCGCGCCCGGCTCGTGCAGGCGCGGCGCGAAGACGAAGCTGCCCGGGATGCCATCCGTCCCCGCAAAGGCCGCGCCCCGGCCTCGTCCGAGTCCGGCGACCGTCCAGCCGGTCATCGCCCGCGCGAATTCGGTGACGTCGGCCTGGCCATAGCCCGTGCGGACCCCCAGCGTGTGAAGCTCCAGGATTTCGCGCGCCAGATTTTCGTTCAGCCCGGCGCGCTGCGGATTCTGGCGCCGCTGCGCGATCTGGCCCGCCATGCTGTTCGGCCCGATCGACTGCGCCTGATCAAGATAGAGCAGCATCGCCGGGTGCCGCTCGACTGCGTGGAGCATGTCCCGGAACTTGCCGAGCACATGCGGCCGCACGGCTTCGAACTCCAGCGTGCCCGCAAGGCCGACGATCGTGATCTTGTCCGCCGAAACCGCGAAGTGATTGGCCCAGAAATGCACGAGCCGCTCGACGAAGCTGGCCGGCGACATGACCGCGCAAAGCGCCCGCGCAGAAACCGCCTTGGCATAATGATCGCGCCCCTGCTGGCGCGCGAAGCGCTGCGCCTGGACGACGGGATCGTTCTGGTCGCGCTGCGGAGCCTTCTCGGTCATCGGCGCGCCCGCCATATCCTGCATTTGCGCAGGGGCCATCATTTCCGCATCGGGGCGGGCGGGAGTCTCGCCTTGGCGGCGGTCGCGCTGCAACTGCCGCACTTGCTGGAGGTACTCGCTCAGCTCGCGTGCGATCGTGCTGCCGGGCGCCAGTGCGGCAATCGCCTGGGGGCGAGCCTCATAGCGATCGAACTGCGCGAGCAATCCGCGCTTCGGGTCCGCGCCCGGGCTGTCGCCCGGCCTGCCTCCCATGCCGAAGCGGTTGAGGGCGATGCTGGCGTCGGCCATCCGAAATCCTCTCTGGCTGCTGCGCGAAGCTAGGCTCCGGTTATCGCACAATTATGGCAATGCGGCCATTCCGCCCGGCGCAGCCCGTCGGTCGCGACGATTGTCTCGCGCACGGCCACCGATTGCGCGCGGCGCATGCAATGCGCGGAATGCATCCGCATTCTCCTCTCTTTGCGTTTGCGATCGTTGCTGCGCCGCAGCATCCTGGGCGCATACAAACAAGCTCGGGAAGAGGATGTCGGTCCGGCCGTGTCGAACCAACGAGGAGAAATCTCATGTCCCGCATCGTTTTCGCGGCCGCCGCCGCTTCGCTCGCTTTCGCCGGTCCCGCTCTCGCCGATGAGCGCCAGCTCACCCGCGACGGGGTCACCTATAATTACACTATAGCCAAGCAGGGCGACGCCCGCATTCTGGCCGGCACTGCGTCGCTCGGCGGCCGCTTCAGGCTTGTGGTCAAGGATGGATGGGTGCGCGGCCATGTCGGCAGCACGCCGGTCTCGTTCGCCGAACCGAAGCGGACGGCACAGGTAACGGTGGCATCACGCTAAAAGCCTTCGGGCAATTCAATGGGACCGACCGCTTCGCGATATCGCGCGATCGCGTAGCGGTCGGTCATCCCCGCAATGAAATCCGCGATATGCCGGCTGCGCCACGGTTCGCCCGCCGGTAGCGCCTCCCGCCATTCGCCGGGCATGAGCGCGGGATCGGCGGCATAAGCGGCGAATAGCCCTGAGACCATCCGGTGCGCCGCGTCCGCCGCCGCGACCTGATCGGGGTGGTGATAGAGGTTGGCATACATGAATGCCTTGAGCCCACGCTCGGCCTCGCGCATCGGGTCCGAGAAATGGGCGAGGCAGCGCCCTGCCGCGCGAACCTCCTCGACCGATTGGACGCCGCTCTCGGCCACGCGGCTCCGGGTCGTCGCGATCAGATCGTTGGCCATCGCCCCGATCTGCGCGCGCACCATCTCCCCGATCAGCCGCTTGCGCTCGACGCCCGGATATCGCGCTTCCACTGCGCGCCACCCATCCGCGATCATCGGCACGACCATCAACTGATCGAGACAGAGCAGCCCCGCACGCAACCCATCGTCTATGTCGTGATTGTCATAGGCGATATCGTCCGCGATCGCGGCGACCTGCGCCTCCAGCGAGGGCCAGTGCGCCAGCTCAAGCGGGAATTGCGCATCCGCCGCCGCCAACGCCCATTCGGGGCTGGAGATCGGGCCGTTATGCTTGGCCAGCCCCTCCAGCGTGTCCCAGGTCAAGTTGAGCCCGTCCCAGCCCGGATAGGGCCGCTCGAGCGCCGTCAGCGTTCGCAGCGTGTGGCCGTTGTGATCGAAGCCCCCCTGCCCCGCCAAAGCCTCTTCGAGCGCACGTTCTCCGGCATGACCGAAGGGCGGATGGCCGATATCGTGCGCCAGGCACAGCGCCTCGGTCAGGTCCTCGTTCAGCCCCAGCGCCCGCGCCACCGTGCGCCCGATCTGCGCGACTTCCAGGCTGTGCGTCAGCCGCACGCGGAAATGATCGCCATCGGGCGCCATGAACACCTGGGTCTTCGAGCGCAGCCGGCGGAAGCTTATCGAATGGATGATGCGATCGCGATCACGCTGAAAGGCGTCGCGCGGGCCGCGGATGGTCCCGGTCTGTTCTTCATGAAGGCGGCCGCGACTGCGTTGAGGAAGGCACGCCCATGGCGCGCCCACGCTCAAGCGCGCGTCTTCAAAGGCGAATTGCGCGTCACTTCAGTGTCAGCCGCGTGATCTTCTGGCCCGCCTCGCTCGTGAACACAAAGGCCGAGACCCCGGCCTTGCCAAGCGTGTTGACGAAACTCTGCGCCTCGGCGCTGTTCTTGAACGGCCCCGCAAGCACGCGGTTGGTCGCCCGCAAGGGGCTGGACCAGCCCGATTTGCCTTTCATCGCCGCCGGCGCCTTGGTCACCACCGCTTTCCACGCCTTGGTCAGCGCCGCTTCGTTCGCGCCCCCCGCCACTTGAACCCAAGTACGCGAGGGTTCTGACGTTGCCGGATCGGGCTTCTTCGGCTCCGGCTTCTTCGGCTCGGCTTTCTTCGTCTTCGGATCGACCTTTGCCACGGTCTTGGTTGCGGGCTTTGCCGGCTCTGGCTTGGGCTTCGCCGCAACTGGCTTGGCGGCAATCTCGGCGATCCGTGCCGGCGCGGCGGTCCGCACTGGCTCCACTACAGGCTCCGGCGCCTTGGCCAGGACTTCGAGCTCCTCAGCCGGGATCGTGATGCCATTGACGATCGACGCCAGCACCGAATCTTCCTTGCCGATCTGCGTTGGCGCGGGGCTCGTTGGTGCCGGCCCTCCGCCCACGCTCTCGGGCTGCGGGTCCGACATGGTCCGTCGTACCGGGATTTCTGTGATCATCACAGGCTGGGGGGTCGGGGTCGGGACACGGCTGGCTAACTGCACCGGCGCCAGGGCTGGTGTCTGAGTGGGCGTGGGCGCTGGTGCCGGCATAGGCGTGGGCGTGGGCGTGGGCGCCGGCGTGGGCGTGGGCGCCGGCGTGGGGATCGGCTGCACCATCGCCACCTGGCGCTCCACATATTGCGGCGGGGTCGGAAGCACAGCGGCGGCGACGGCGGCTTGCTCGGCCGCGCGCCGTTGCTCCGCCGCCAGCCTGGCCGCCTCGGCGTCGCGCTCGCGTTCGCGCCGCGATCGGCGGTCACGATCCCTGCGCTCGGGTTCGACCGTCGGTCTCGGCGGGGCGGCTGCCGCCATCTCGGCCGGCCTGGACTGCGGCACGTAACGCGGCACTTGCGGCGCCATCCGCGCATCGGCCAGCCGCGCCTGGGTGGGCGAAAGCTCGCCGAAATGCACGGCAAAGGCGCGGTCGGCGGGCGCCAGCGCTGCAAGCCGGCGGAAGAACGGCGCAAGCGACGCGCCCATATTGCCCGGCATCATCGTGCTGGCGATGCGGTCCGCGCCGGCCAGGTCACCGTTCATCGCAAGGATGAAGGCGCGCGCGCGCCACGATGCCCGGTCACTGCGGCGAAGCAGCGGGTCGAGCTCGCGCATCGCCTGCTCAACACCGCCGGTGATTCCCAGCGAGAGGGCGTAGCGGCGCACCGTCTCGTCATCGCGGAACACCGCCAGCGCCGCGCGGTAATCGCGCTGCGCAAGATCGGGGGCGCCGAGCAGATCATAAGCGAGGCCACGGTCGCTGGCATATTGCGCCAGCCGCAGCCCGCGCGCCTCGGCCTGCTGAAACAGCCGCAGCGCCTCGCCCGGCCGCTCGAGCCGCACCAGCGTTCCAGCCCGGCCAGACAGGATCCGCGGATTGGTCGGGTCGATCGCCTCGGCGCGCGCAAAAAAAGCGAGCGCGGCTGATGTGTCCCCCAGCCGCGCGCTCAGATCGCCCGCGTCGAGCAGTGCGACCACGTCGCGCGGATTCCCCGCCAGCCGGCGGACTTCGCCGGCCAGCCGATCGGCATCGGGATTGGGCCCCGGAACCACCTCATATTGGCCGAAAGCGGGCGCGGCGGCGCTCAGCGCAAGAAGAAGTGCGGTCGAGCGAAGGAAACGAATCCGGATCATCTGGCTTGCAGTTAGACGCTACAACCCCTGAACCGCCAATGACGCGCGCAGCCGTGCTCGCCGAAGCGAGGCACGACGGCGACGAACGCCTATTGGTTGTTCTGGCTGCGCAGGAAGCGCGGGATATCGAGGGGGTCCTTGTCGTCGTCGTCGGACGATTTTGAGCCACCTCGTGAGGCAGAGGCCATCCGCTCGAACAGCGTGCCGCCCGCTTTCTTCGCGGGCTTGGCCTCGGCGGCGGGCTCTTCTTCCTCGCTGCCGCCGCCCGTGAGCCAGCGACGGCGTCCGCCGAACTCGGGAGTGGGCGCTTCAGGAGCTGCTTCAGGCTCGTCCAACGCTTCGGGCGCTTCTTCGGAACCAAGTACCAGTTCGTCCGCGTCCTCGCCGTCGTCGACCCAGCCGCTCTCGGCCTCGGCGGCGGCAGCCTCGGGCTCATAGGGCTGGGGCACGCGCGGAGCTTCGAGCGTGGGCTCAGGCGTCAGCGCTTCCCCGGATTCGAAACTGGCTTCGGAAAAGCCCGGCTGGGGCGCTTCGGCGGTCGGCTCGGGAGCCGCCGCGGCGGGTTCGGCGGCAGTGCGGCGCGGAGTCGAGAAGGAGAAGACGCGCGGCTGCTCCGCCGCGCGCGGCGGCGCGGCCGATTGCGCCTCTGCATCGATGCCCGTGGCGACGACCGAGACGCGGATCTTGCCTTCCAGATCGGGATTGAATGCCGATCCCCAGATGATGTTGGCGTCCGGATCGACCAGCTCGCGAATGTGGTTCGCGGCTTCATCGACTTCGAGGAGCCGCATGTCCTCGCCGCCGGTGATCGAGACGATGACGCCCTTTGCGCCATTCATCGAGACGCCGTCGAGCAGCGGATTGGCGATCGCCTTTTGCGCCGCGATCAGCGCGCGATCGTCGCCTTCCGCCTCGCCCGTGCCCATCATCGCCTTGCCCATCTCCTGCATCACTGCGCGGATATCGGCGAAGTCGAGATTGATCAGGCCCGGCATCACCATCAGGTCGGTGATCCCGCGCACGCCTTGCTGAAGCACTTCGTCGGCGAGCTGGAACGCTTCCTTGAAGGTCGTATTGGCGTTGGCGATCAGGAACAGGTTCTGGTTCGGAATGACGATCAGCGTATCGACATATTTCTGAAGCTCGTCGATCCCGGCTTCCGCGGCCTGAGCCCGGCGCTTGCCTTCGAAGGCGAAGGGCTTGGTCACGACGCCTACGGTCAGGATGCCCATGTCGCGCGCCATCTTGGCGATGACGGGCGCCGCGCCGGTGCCGGTGCCCCCGCCCATGCCGGCGGCGAGGAACACCATGTGCGCGCCCTCGAGCGCCTTTTGCACCTGGTCGATCGTCTCTTCGGCAGCCGCACGCCCGATCTCGGGCCGCGAACCCGCGCCCAGGCCCTGCGTGATCTTCGCGCCGAGCTGGATGCGTTGGCCGGCCGCGGACTGCTTGAGCGCCTGCGCGTCGGTGTTCGCGACAAGAAACTCGACGCCCTGCACGTCGGCGCGGATCATGTTGGCGATGGCGTTGCCGCCCGCGCCGCCGACGCCGATCACCGTGATTTTCGGGGTCAGCTCATCCACCTCGGGCGGAAGGAAATCGATACTCATCGCCATGCTCTCCCATGCGCCTTGCCTACGCCGGCGCAAACTGTGGGTCCCGTTCTGCACGAACCCCAAGGGCGACTCTAGAGGAAAGACGAAGTTACCAACGCATTTCTTCTAATAATTCGCACGGAACGCCGCCATCAGCCGCTGGAGCAGCGCACCGGGGCTCGCCTTGGTCACCAATTGCCCCGTTCCGGGCTCCAGGCTGCGCAGGTCGATCGGATCGGAAGCGGCGAAGCGCACCAGGCCGGCCAACGTCGCGAATGCGGGGCCGGCATGGGCTTCGGGAAGCGCGATCAGGCCCTTGGGCCGCCCCACACGAACCGCCGAGCCCAGCGATTGCTGCGCATAATCGGCCACGCCTTTCAAATCCGCACCGCCGCCCGTGAGCACGATCTGGCGGCCGACAGGGTCGCTGAAACCGAGCTTGCGCAGTTCCTTTTGTATCTCGATCATCAGCCGCTCGAGCCGCTGGCGGATGATCGCATTGAGCTGCGACTTGGTGATCCGCGATCCGTCCCCATTTTCGGGGGTTGCGGGCACTACATCGATCATTTCATGATTGTCGCGCGGCGAAAGGTTGGCCGAGCCATGGAAGCATTTGGTCCGCTCGGCCCA
>NZ_DASVSH010000010.1:0-263953 GCF_036388215.1 Sphingomonas sp. | reverse complement strand
GTGCCCTGCAGCTTCAGATGCGCCACCACCTTCTCGACCTCATCGTCTGAGACGAACGGGCCGTGGACGCGCTGAATGCGGCCGCCGCCGGCCAGGTAAAGCATGTCGCCCATGCCGAGCAGCTGCTCGGCGCCCTGCTCGCCGAGGATGGTGCGGCTGTCGATCTTCGAGGTCACCGAGAAGCTGATGCGGGTCGGGAGGTTGGCCTTGATGACGCCGGTGATGACGTCGACCGACGGGCGCTGCGTCGCCATGATCAGGTGGATGCCCGCCGCGCGCGCCTTTTGCGCCAGCCGCTGGATCAGGAATTCGACTTCCTTGCCCGCGGTCATCATCAGATCGGCGAGTTCGTCGACGATGATCACGATTTGCGGCAGAGGCTGGAGGTCGAGCGTCTCTTCCTCGTAGATCGGCTTGCCGGTATCGGCATCCCAGCCGGTCTGCACCTTGCGGCCGAGCTTTTGCCCCTTGGCGCGCGCCTGGCGGACCTTGTCGTTGAAGCTCGCGAGGCTGCGGACATTGGCGGAGGCCATCATCCGATAGCGGTCCTCCATCTGCTCGACCGCCCATTTGAGCGCGCGCACCGCCTTTTGCGGCTCGGTCACCACGTCCGCCAGCAAATGCGGGATGCCCTTGTACATGCTCAATTCGAGCATCTTGGGATCGATCATGATCATCCGGCACTGCTCTGGCGTCATCCGATACAGCAGCGACAGGATCATGCAGTTGAGCCCCACCGACTTGCCCGATCCGGTCGTGCCGGCGACCAGAAGGTGCGGCATCGGCGCCAGATCGGCGATCACCGGATCGCCGGCGATGTTCTTGCCGAGCACCAGGGGCAGGCTCGCGCCTTGGTCCTCGAAACTCTGGCTGCCGATCAGCTCGTGGAGGTTGACCGGCTCGCGCGTCGCGTTGGGCAGCTCGATGCCGATCACGCTGCGGCCGGGAATCGTGGCCACGCGCGCCGATATCGCGCTCATGTTTCTAGCAATATCGTCGGCGAGCTGGATCACGCGGCTGGCCTTGATCCCCGATGCGGGCTCGAGTTCGTACATCGTCACCACTGGCCCTGGACGGACCTCGACGATCTGGCCCTTCACGTTGAAATCGTCGAGCACGCTTTCGAGCAGCCGCGCGTTTCGCTCCAGCGCCGCCTTGTCGATCGCCGCATTCTTGTTGATCGGCGACGGTGTGAGCAGGTCGAGCGGCGGCAGCTTGTAGCTGTCCTTGAAATCCAGGCTGGTCTGCGTTGGGGGCTTGGTGCGTGCTGGAGAAGGCGCGATCGTCCGGTCGGCGATCACCGGCCCGGGGCGCGTATCGGGCACCACCACCTTGCGCGGCTCGGATATGGTCTGTTGGCGCTCGGGCTTGGGCTCCGGCGCTGGGAGCAGCGGCTTCTTGGTTTCCCCCAAGCGAAACTGGGGTAGGCTGAAGCCGCCCTCGGGCAAACTGAAATCGAGCCGATTCCACCAGATCCACAAGCCAAGGGCCGCGAAGACCACGCCCAGTGCGCGGCCCGCCCACCAGGTCAGGCTGGGCTCGCCGGCGAATCCGATGAGGAAATTGAACAAGCCGGCGACGCTGAGCCCCGCGATGCCGCCCCATCCGCCGGGGAGCGCCAGCACCGAATCGCTCGAGAAGAACGCCGCCGCGCTCGCCGCGAGCAGGGTGCCGAGCAGGGCCCCGCGCAGCATCCGTGCCCAATCCCCTACCGGCCGCCCTAGCCAGAGCCGGTTGGTGACGATCAGCCCGACCGGCGCAAGCAGCACAACCGGCACGCCAAGCGTGGCCAGCAACGCATCCGCGACCCATGCGCCGAGCGGCCCGAGCAGGTTGCGCGTCGGCCCGCCCGATGCGGTGTTCAGCGAAGGGTCCTGCGCGTGATAAGTGACGAGCGCCAGCACGGCGGCAAGCACGGCCAGAAACATCAACGTGCCGCCGATCAGCGCGATGCTGCGGCGCGCGCCAGCCTTCATCGTGTCGCGCAACAGCGACTTTTGTGCCCGGGACGCCATCCGCCCAGCCTCCGCAATTTTCAGGGGTGCGCGCGAATCATCGCCGCTCGCGAGTCCCGCGTCAAGCGGCTGGCGCAAGCGGGGGACTATGCTAACGGCGTTCCATGGCCCAGGCACAGTCAAGCGCGGACGTTCTTATCCTCGGCGGCGGGCTTGTCGGCAGCGCGCTCGCGGTCGCGCTAGATGCGCATGGCCTCACTTCGATCGTAATCGATCCCGCCGATGCCGCGACGATCACCGCCGCCGATTTCGATGGGCGGGCTTCCGCGATCGCATCGGCGCCGATGCGGATGTTCGAAGCGATCGGCGTCGCGCCCAGGCTGGCCGGCAAAGGCTGCCCGATCCAGGGCATCCGGGTCAGCGACGGGCTGGCGCCCGGCAAGCTCGATTTCGCGCCTGAACAGGGTGAAGGCGCGCTCGGGCACATGTTCGAGAACCGCCAACTGCGCAGCGCCTTGCTCGAAGCGGCGCAGGCGGCGGCGGGAGTCGACCTGCGGATGCGGACGCGTGCGGTCTCGGTCGAGCGCGGCGAATTCGGCGTGACGGCGATCCTCGATTCGGGCGCGACCGCGCATGCGCCGCTGTTGATCGCGGCGGAGGGCAGGAATTCGCCGATGCGCGAGGCGGCGGGCCTCAAGACCGCGCGGTGGAGCTACGATCACGCCGCGATGGTGGCGACGCTGGGGCATGAGCGTTCGCATGAGAATATTGCCTTCGAAATATTCTATCCGGAAGGCCCCTTCGCGATCCTGCCTCTGCGCGACGACGAACGCGGACACCGATCGGCGGTGGTATGGACCGTGAAGGCCGGCGACGCGGCGGGCATGATGAAGATCTCCGACCGCGCCTATCTGGCCGAGGCCGAGAAGCGCATGGGCGGGTTCCTGGGGAAGCTCGGCCCGCCTACCCGGCGCTTCAGCCATCCGCTCGGGTTTCACCACGCCGCCTGGATCACGTCGAACCGGTTGGCGCTGGTCGGCGACGCGGCGCACGGCATTCATCCGATCGCAGGGCAGGGCGTCAATGTCGGCTTTCGTGACGTGGCGACGCTGGTCGAGGTGCTGGTGGATGGCAAGCGGCTGGGCATGGATCTCGGCGATCCGCAACTGCTCGCACGCTACCAGCGCTGGCGCGGGCTCGACACCTTCATGGTCGCCACGGCCACCGATGGCCTGACGCGGTTGTTCGGTATCCCCGGCAAGACCGCAGCTGCGGTGCGCCGCTTCGGCCTCTCCGCAGTCGACAGGATGTCCCCGCTCAAGGATTGGTTCATCGCCGAGGCGCGCGGCGAGAGCGGCGATGTGCCAAAGCTGTTGCAGGGCGATCTGGCATAAGGGTGACGGCCTATTGCAGCGTGCCCACCTCGTCCCCGCTGCGGCCATAGAATTGCATGAGCTGGACGATCAGCTCGGCTCGGTCCGCCAGGGAGTTCGCTTCGAGCAGCGCCTGTTTCGATGCGGGGTCGAAGGGTGCGATCTGCGCGATGCCGTTGACCAGGGCTTCGTCGTCGAGCCGGGACACCGCTTCCCAATCGACCGCATAGCCAAGCCCATCGGCGAAGCGCCGCGATTCGATTTCGAGCGATGCGCGGCTGATCGACGCGAGCACTTCGCTTTCGCCGGCCGGCTCCAGTTCGGCTTCGACCTGGCGGAAGGGCGTGACCACGTCGAGCTCGCGCAGGATCGTGAAGCGCGCCAGTCCCTCCAGCACGATATCAAACCGCCCATCGTCGAGCGCTTCCACTTCAGCGATCCTGCCGACGCAGCCCATGTCGAACAAGGTCGGTGGCTCCTTGCCGTCGCGCGGCTGGATCATCCCGATACGGCGGTCGCGGGCCAGCGAATCGGTGATCATCGAGCGATAACGCGGCTCGAAGATATGGAGCGGCAAGTGCATCCGCGGAAACAGCAGCGCGCCGCTCAGGGGGAAGATCGACAGCCGAGTCGCCGTCATCCGAACAGGATCGCCGAAAGCTTGCGCCGCTGCGCCGATACCCAGGGATCTTCGAGGCCCACGGCTTCGAACAATTTGAGCAGCCGCTGGCGTGCCGCGCCTTCATTCCACTCGCGATCTTCGGCGATCATCGCGAGCAGGGTTTCGGCGGCCGCATCGCGGTCGTTCGCCGCCATCTGTCCGCCGGCCAGTTCGTAGCGCGCATCCATGTCCCCCGTCGCCGCTTGCGCCGCGAGACTGCTCAGATCTTCGATGGGCGTGGCTTCCTGGGCAAGGCTCACGGCCGCGCGGGCCCGCTCCACTTCGGGCGCCTTGGCGACATCGTCGGGCAGATCCGCAAGCGCGATCTCCGCCTCCCCGGTTCGCCCCAATGCGAGCAGCGCCCGGGCGCGGCCCGCCGCGACGGCCGGATGTGCGGGCGCCATCTCGCCGATCTGATCGAATACCGAAAGCGCCCGCTCCCCATCGCCTTCGGCGAGCAACTGCTCCGCCATCGCGATCAGCGGCTCCAGTTCGGCCTCCGCCGCGGCTTCCTCGCTCTGCACAGGCAATTGCTTCAATATCTGGTCGAGCATCGTGCGAAGTTGCGCCTCGGTCCGCGCTTGCGAAAGATCGGCGACCAGCTGGCCCTGGAACATCGCATAGACGGTCGGGATCGAGCGCACCTGGAATTGGGCGGCGATGAACTTGTTGGCGTCGACATCGACCTTGGCGAGCCTGACGCCCTTGGCGGCGTAATCTTCGGCAACCTTTTCGAGCACCGGCGACAGCGCCTTGCACGGCCCGCACCATTCGGCCCAGAAATCCACGATCATCAGCGAAGTCATCGAAGGCTCTACGATGTCGCGGCGGAAACCCTCGACGGCTTCCTTCTCTTGCGGGGTCATTCCAAGCGTGGCCATCAAGCGCTCCAAGGGAGTGGCGGTTTGGAGCCTATGTGGGGGTTTGGCCGTGATGCGCCAAGCGTTTTCGCCCGGGACTTGCGAGACAGGCCAGGGGGTTGCGCTGCCCCAAGGGCGCTGCTAGTGGCCGCGCCTCACCCGCCCGGTGCATGTTGCCGGGCAGACGCCAGAGCGGGCGTAGCTCAGGGGTAGAGCACGACCTTGCCAAGGTCGGAGTCGAGGGTTCGAATCCCTTCGCCCGCTCCAGCGATTGCGATACCCTGCCTCAGCGCGCGTGCACATGACGGAATATCCCGTCCGCATGCAAGATCGGAGGCGATGGGAAGCAAAGGCCGCCCAGACGACCCATTATAGTATATTAGCGTCCAATTGGGACCCTCCGCTTCCTGGCGGAAGGACAGACAGCATCTCAACAAGGACGTGGCTGATGTCGAAATTTGTTCTTTCCGCGCTGCTTTCACTGGCCGCGCTCATGCTGCCGGCCGCGGCACAGGCCGGGGAGAAGAGCCGCGTCCTTGTTCTGACCGATATCGGCAACGAGCCCGACGATTCCGAGTCCCTCGTCCGCTTCCTCGTCTATGCGAACGAGTTCGATGTCGAGGGGCTCGTGGCGACCACTTCGCGCCACCAGCGTACCACGGCGCGGCGCGAGCTGATCGAGGAGCGCGTGCGCGCCTATGGCCAGGTCCTGCCCAATCTGCGCGCCCACGCGCCGGGATATCCGGACGAGAACTTCCTGTGGGGCCGCATCAAGTCGGGCCGCCCTGAATTCGGTCTTGCAGCCGTCGGCGAAGGAAAGGACACCGAGGGTTCCCGCTGGATCATCGAGACGGTCGATAAGCCCGATGCGCGGCCGTTATGGGTGCTGGTCTGGGGCGGGGCAGTCGATCTCGCCCAGGCGCTCCACACCGTAAAGGCGACCCGTACCCTCGCGCAGGTCGAGGCCTTCATAAGCAAGCTGCGAGTCTATTCTATTTCGGATCAGGACGACGCGGGCCCGTGGGTGCGCCGCGCCTTTCCCGAAATCTTCTGGATCGTCAGCCTCCACGCGCAAAACCATTACGAGCGATCGACCTGGTCCGGCATTTCGGGCGAGGCCTGGTATCGTTTCGAAGGGCCCGAATCGCACCTCATCTCGAACGCATGGCTCAAGGACAATGTCCGCAAGGGTCCGCTCGGCGATCTCTATCCCGAGTGGAAATACATCATGGAGGGGGACACTCCCTCCTTCCTTTATCTGATACCCAATGGCCTGGGCGTGCCTGAGCGGCCGGACTATGGAAGTTGGGGCGGCCGCTATGGCCGATTGTCGCCGCAGGACAATATCTGGACCGACACTTCCGACATGGTGGAAGACAGCAAGGGGCAGGTGCGCGAGACCAACCAGGCGACGATCTGGCGCTGGCGCGAGGCCTATCAGCACGATTTCGCGGCCCGCATGCAATGGACGCTGACGCCGAAGCGCGCGGATGCGAATCACAACCCGCTGCTGGTGCTCAACGGCCGTCCGGGCCGCGATCTCGTCCGCATTGCCGCCAAGCCAGGGGCGGCGATCGTGCTGGACGCCGCCGGCAGCCGGGACCCCGACGGCCATGCGATACGCTATCGCTGGTTTCAATACCGGGAAGCCGGGGCCTTGAACCGAAACGCGGAAGGAAAATTCTCCTCCACCACCGACGAAAAGATCCTCTTCACTGCGCCGCCGCGCGACGGCGAGCATCATGTCATCCTGCAGGCGCGCGACGATGGCCCGCTAGGGCTCTACAGCTATCGCCGCGCCTTGATCACGGTCGCGCAATGATGCGGGGCCCAATGCGCGCTGGGGCTCATGATTTTCCTGATGCTGGCCGGTATCGCCGCCCCGGCCCAAGGCCCGGATATCCGTGGTCCAGAGCAGGGATAGCGGGCTTTACGATCCGGTAACGGTAGAATTTGACGGAGCCTGGACCTCGGAGGACCCCCACCCGGGGGATCAGGCGAGTGGACCATCCGGGTCGAGAAGGCGGATTGAACCCGCGAATGGCTGGCGGGCCGCTGCGCCGGAGAGGCAATCGGCGGGTTTGCCGCGGGCACCTTTCCGCCTAATCTCCCCTCATGACCCGAGCACCCATCCGAATCGGCATCGGCGGCTGGACCTTCGAGCCCTGGCGCGGCGGCACCTTCTATCCGGAAGGACTCTCCCAGAAGAAGGAGCTCGAATTCGCTACTCGCGCGCTCACCGCGATCGAAGTCAACGGCACCTATTATTCGACGTTCAAGCCGCAGACCTTCGAGAATTGGGCTAGCACCGCGCCCGAGGATTTCGTCTTCACCGTCAAGGGATCGCGCTTCTGCACCAACCGCAAGGTGCTGGCTGAAGCGGGCGATTCGGTCCAGCGCTTCGTGGGCCAGGGAATCACGGCGCTCGGCGACAAGCTGGGCCCAATCTTCTGGCAATTCATGGCGACCAAGAAATTCGACGCGGTGGACTTTCAGGCGTTTCTCGACCTCCTGCCCGCCAAGCAGGAAGGCGTCGCGCTTCGCCATGCGATCCAGGTGCGCCACGAAAGTTTCGCGGTTCCCGAATTCGTCCGGATGTGCCGCAAGGCCGCAGTGGCTCTCGTCTATGCGGATTCCCCGCAATATCCCGCGATTGCCGATGTAACCGGCGATTTCGTCTATGCCCGGCTCGAGGCCGGCGTGGACGAGAATCCGCTCTGCTACCCGAAGGAGCATTTCCCGCGCTGGACCGAGGCGGCGAAGACCTGGGCGAGCGGCGCGTCGCCCGATGGGCTGCCCTATGTTTTGGATGCGGCCCCGCCCGCGACGCCGCGCGAGACCTTCATTTTCTTCATCCATGGCGGCAAGATGCGCGCGCCAGCCGCAGCGCAGGAGCTGATCAGGCGAGTCGCTTAGGGCTTGCCCGGCCTGACACCATTCGCTCGCCGTCGATCACGATCGGGCTGGCGAGGCCCGGCACGCCATCGCGCTCGATCCGCATCCCGCGCGCGATTACTTGCGGGTCGGCAAACACGTCGGCGACATCGTTGATCGGACCCGCCGGCACGCCCGCCGCTTCAAGCGCTTCGTAGAGGTCGGCCTTGGCCCAGCCCGCGATCGCGGAGGCGACCAGCGGGATCAACGCCTCCCGGTTGGTCACGCGCCCAGGATTGGTCGCGAAGCGAGGGTCATCGGCCAGTGCGAGCCCCAGCACCGTGCAGAGCTTGCGGAACTGCGAATCATTCCCGACAGCGATGACCAGGTCGCCATCCCCGCAGGCAAAGGCCTGATAGGGGACGAGGTTGGAATGGCCGTTGCCCATCCGGTGCGGCACCTTGCCCGAAGCCATCCAGCCCAGCGCCTGATTGGCCAGCACGCTCACTTGCGTGTCCAGCAGCGCCATGTCGATATGCGCGCCCTGGCCGGTTTCGTCGCGGCGGCGCAGCGCGGCCAGGATCGCCACTGCCGAATAGACACCGGTGAAGATGTCGGCATAAGCGACGCCCGATTTCTGGGGCGCGCCATCGGGCTCGCCGGTCAGCGACATCGCGCCGCCCATGCCCTGGATGATGAAGTCGTATCCGGCGCGGGCGGCATAGGGGCCATCCTGCCCGAAGCCGGTGATCGAGCAGACGACAAGCCTGGGATCGGCTGCGATGAGGCTAGCAGGGTCGAGGCCGTATTTGACCAGCCCGCCGACCTTGTAATTCTCGATCACCACGTCGGCGTCGGCGATCAGCGCTCGCGCCTCGGCCTGCCCCTCCGTTGTCGATATATCGATCGCGCGCCCGCTCTTGCCGCGATTGCAGGCGTGGAAATAAGCCGCGTCGAGATTTTCGCCGTCCGCACCGTGGAGGAAGGGTGGACCCCAATGGCGAGTGTCGTCGCCCTCGCCCGGGCGTTCGATCTTGATAACCTCGGCGCCCAGGTCCGCGAGCAACTGCCCGCACCACGGCCCCGCCAGGATGCGGGCAAGCTCGACCACCTTGATGCCCGCGAGCGGCTTCATGCCCCCGAATCTTTCCGGCGCGGAATCACATAATAAACGTGATCGGGCAGCAACGTCCCATCGCCGCGCTCGATGCGGCCCTCCTGCAATACGCCGCCAATCTTCTCCATGGCCTTGCGCGACCGGATATTGTCCTTGCCGACGACGAACACCGCGCCGCCGACGAAACGGTGGATATGATCGAGCATCAGCCGCTTGATCTCGCGATTATAGGTCCCGCCCCAATAATCGCGCGCGATGAACGTCCAGCCGATCTCGATTTCGTCGCGTGCGGCATCGGGAAACGCATAGCGGCTCGCTCCGATGATCTTCTCGCTCGCCTTGTCGAGGATGGTCAACCCGCCGCCCGATTCCAGCGCATCCTCGAAATATCGGCCGAATACGGGCTCCTGCCAACGATCATGCGCGGGATGGATTTCCCAGATCAGCGGATCGCTGGCTACCGCGAACAGGGCATCCCAATCCTCGGGCGCGGTCGGCCGGATCGTGACCAGTTCGCCCTCTAACGTCGGCTGAAGGTCCATCAGAACGCGGCGATCCCGGTGATCGCGCGGCCGAGGATCAACCCGTGCACGTCGTGGGTGCCCTCATAGGTGTTGACCGTCTCCAGGTTGATCGCGTGGCGCATCACGTGGAATTCCGCCGAGATGCCGTTACCGCCATGCATGTCGCGCGCGACGCGGGCGATATCCAATGCCTTGCCGCAATTGTTGCGCTTGATGATGCTGATCGCCTCGGGCGCCAGCGTGCCTTCGTCGAACATCCGGCCGCAGCGCAGGGCCGCCTGCAGGCCCAATGCGATTTCGGTTTCCATATTGGCCAGCTTCAACTGGACAAGCTGCGTCGCGGCGAGCGGTCGGCCGAACTGGGCGCGGTCCAGCGTATATTGGCGCGCGGCGTGCATGCACGCCTCGGCGGCGCCCATCGTGCCCCAGGCGATGCCGTAACGCGCGCGATTAAGGCAGCCGAACGGGCCCTTCAGCCCCTGCACTTCGGGCAGCAGTGCGTCCTCGTCGACTTCGACGCCGTCCATCACGATTTCGCCCGTCACCGACGCGCGCAGCGACAGCTTGCCTTCGATCTTGGGCGTCGAAAGCCCCTCCAGACCGCGTTCGAGCACGAAGCCCTTGATCCCGCCGCCGTGATGATCGGATTTGGCCCAGACGACCATGACGTCGGCGATCGGCGAATTGGTGATCCACATCTTGGTGCCGGTCAGCCGATATCCATTCGCGGTCTTCTCGGCGCGGGTGCGCATGCCGCCAGGGTCCGATCCGGCATCGGGCTCGGTCAGCCCGAAACAGCCGACCCACTCGCCGCTCGCCAGCTTGGGCAGGTACTTCCGCCTTTGCTCTTCGGTGCCATAGGCATGGATCGGGTGCATAACGAGAGAGCTCTGCACGCTCATCGCCGAGCGATAGCCCGAATCCACGCGCTCGACTTCGCGCGCGACCAGGCCATATGCGACATAGCCCAGCCCCGCCCCGCCATATTGCTCGGGGATCGTCGAGCCGAGCAGGCCCAGCGCGCCCATCTCGGACATGATATTGCGGTCGAAATCCTCATCGAGAAAGGCGCGGGTGACGCGGGGCAGCAGCTCGCCCTGCGCGTAATCGCGCGCGGCATCCCGCACCATCCGCTCCTCGTCGGTCAGTTGCGCGTCGAGCGCGAACGGGTCCTGCCAGTCGAACCGGCCCATCTCTGCCATCTGTCTTCCTCTTTTTGCCGGGCTTGCGCCCTTGGCTCTTATCCGGCGGTTGCCGGCTGCACCGCGGGCGACTCCATTGCGGCGCGCTCGATTTCGGTGAGCGCCCGCCTGGCACCTACGAAGCGCTTGGCCGCGCTGGTCCAGCTCCCCGCATTGGCGGCGCCGGGCATGTGCGCGATTTCGGCAAGCGCCGCCTCGACGTCGCCCGCATCCAGCGCGCGCCGCGCGCGGCGCAGGCGGTCGCTCGGACGCGGGCTGGGTGAATCGGCGCTGCGCAGTACGATCATGTCGCCCAGCATCCTCCGCGCATTCGCCCATAGTCCGTCGTCGGGGCCGGAGCTCAGCCGGGGCGCGATCGTATCGAGCGCCAGTCGCAGATCCTCCAGGGTCACGGGCTGGCCGGCGACCTGAACGATCGCGGCGACGGCTTCACCCTGACGCTCCCCAAAGCGGGCGCGAAGCGGGTTCTCCAACGCCCCCAGCGGTTGGCCGCGCTCGACTGCGCGGCGCACTGCGAAGGCGATCATCATCCGCTCGGCCTGCGTGGCGTAGCTCGATGCCGCCCGCGCGCTGCCGTCCACGTCGCGGATGCGCAGTTCAAGCAGGTCGAGCTTGCCCGCCAACGCCGCCTCGCGCGCATCGAGGGTCGCGATATCGGTTCCTGGTGGCAATGCTGCGGCTGCGGGCTGCGGCTGCGGCACTGGCTGCACTGCCACCGCCGCGGGAGCCGGCGTCCCGTTGAAGCCGCCGCCAAGCTGCACCGCGCCGAGCGCGACTGCAATTCCGCCCAGAAAGGCGGCTCCGCCAACCATGCTCGGGTTGCGAAACAGGGGCGCGCGCGGGGGCTCCGGCGCGAAGGGCTCGTCGCTCATATCCGCCTTATTCACCCCCCGCGCTGGCCGGGTCAATCGGCGAGCGCGAATGCCGTGCCGATCAATGCTTCGGTCGAGGCGGCGGCGGGGGTCTTCACGCGCTCCCAGCCGCTTCCCGCCGCTTCGGCCACAGCGCTGCTGATGGCTGCCAGCATCACGGTCGAGCGATCCAATGCGAGTTCCCTGAGTCGAGCGGCGGCCCTTGCGGACTGGACCATTGCCACCGATCCATTCAGCCGTTCAGCCATAACATGCGCGATCGGCAGCGCATCGCTCGAATAGACCGTGACGACCGCGGCGACGATCCCGCCCTCCGCGATCGACCGATCCCGCCCAGCCAGATGCAGCGCACGGCGCACGCCGGCCGCTTCGGCTCTTTCGAGCAGCATGGCCGCGCCCGAATCGCCAACAGCCACCACTCCCATCCCGTATCTCCGCGCCGCCTCGGCGGTGACTTCGCCCACGGCATGGACCGGGAGGCCGAGCAGCCGGTCCAGATGTGCGCCGCCGTGCCGGATTGCATTGGCGCTGGTGAGGATCACTGAGTCGAACCGCGCGGGATCCGGCGCGGCCCACGCCACCGACCGCGTCTCGAACAAGGGCAGGCGGATAGCGATGCGCCCGGCCGCCTCGATCGCCGCGGCGGTAACGCGATTGCCCGGCTCGGGCCGCAGCACTGCGATCGGCCGAGTCACCGGTCGAACAGGCGGCGCACGGCAGGGGGCGCGCGCTCCAGCAGGTCGCGGGCAAGCGCCGCCGGCAAAGCGAAGTCGAGCGGCGCGCCCTCGAGCGCACCATGGACATGCTCCGCCCCATCCTCGGTAAACAGCTCGGCAGTCAGGGTCAGGATCGCGCCCTCGATCACCGCGAGCGCCGCTACGGGCGAATGGCAGTCGGCCCGAAGCGCAGCCAGCAAGGCGCGCTCCGCCAGAATGCAGCGGTGCGACTCGGGATGGTCGATGGCCCCGACCATAGCATGCGCGGCCGCATCGTCCGCGCGAACTTCTATCCCAACCGCGCCCTGCGCCGGCGCGGGGAGCATCACATTGGTCGGGATCGCATGGCCCACGTCATGCCGCCCCAGGCGCTCGAGCCCGGCGGCCGCGAGCAGCGTCGCATCGGCTTCGCCGGCGGCGAGCTTGGCGAGCCGGGTATCCACGTTCCCTCGAAACATCACGACCTGCACGTCCGGCCGCATGCGCCGCACCTGCGCCGCGCGCCTGGGCGAGCTCGTGCCGATTACGGCGCCCCGGCGCAGCGCCGCCACCGATTCCGCGCCAACGATCCGATCGCGCACATCGGCGCGCGGCAGGATCGCGGCGATTGCGATCGCATCGGGCCGGATGGTCTCGACATCCTTCATCGAATGGACGGCGCAGTCGATCTCGCCGTGCAGCAGCGCTCGATCAAGCTCTTTGGTCCACAATGCCTTGCCGCCGATTTCGGCGAGCGGACGGTCCTGCACCTTGTCGCCGGTGGTGCGAATCGCAACGATCTCGAAAGCGTTCTCGTCAAGACCATGCGCCGCCGCGAGCGCGTCACGCACCATTTGCGCTTGGATAAGCGCCAGCGGCGAGCCGCGCGTGCCGAGTCTGAAAACGGACATGGCTGCCCCATATCCGCTCGTGCCGAGCTTGTCGAAGCACCCCCCTTCGACAAGCTCAGGGCGAGCGGGTAGGGGAAATCCATGGCATTGATCCTCGGCCTGGAATCGAGCTGCGACGAGACGGCTGCCGCCCTGGTGACGAGCGACCGGCGCGTCCTTGCGCACAAGCTGGCCGACCAGGCAGCGGCGCATCGTCCCTATGGCGGCGTCGTCCCCGAAATCGCCGCGCGCGCCCATGTCGAGATTATCGGCCCACTGATCGAACAGGCGCTGGAGGAAGCGGGCGTCACGCTGGCCGAAGTCGATGCCATTGCCGCCACCGCCGGGCCGGGGCTGATCGGCGGCGTGATGGTAGGGCTGGTAACGGGCAAGGCGCTCGCGCTTTCGGCGGGCAAGCCGCTTATCGCAGTCAACCACCTCGAAGGCCATGCCCTCTCACCACGGCTCACCGATCCCGATCTCGCATTTCCCTATTTGCTGCTTCTGGTCTCGGGCGGGCATTGCCAGCTGCTCCTGGTCGAGGGCGCGGGCCGGTATCGCCGCCTGGCCACGACGATCGACGATGCCGCGGGCGAAGCGTTCGACAAGACGGCGAAGCTGCTCGGACTGGGATTTCCGGGCGGGCCGGCGGTCGAAGAGGCTGCGAAGCAGGGTGACCCCTCCGCCGTGGCGCTGCCGCGCCCGCTGGTGGGATCGGCCGAGCCGCATTTCTCGTTCGCGGGGCTAAAGAGCGCAGTCGCCCGCGCCGCAGGCAATTACGGTGCGGCGGACCTTGCCGCCTCCTTTCAGCAGGCCGTGGTCGATTGCCTGGTGGATCGAACGCGGATCGCGCTCGGGAAGGTCGAAGCGAGCGCGCTTGTCGTCGCCGGGGGCGTCGCCGCCAATAAAGCTGTGCGCACCGCCCTCCAAGCGCTGGCTGCGGAGCATGGGCTGCGCTTTGTCGCGCCTCCGCTCTGGCTGTGCACCGACAATGCCGCCATGATCGCCTGGGCGGGGGCCGAGCGCTTCGCGGCGGGCCTTACCGACCCACTCGATTTCCCGGCCCGGCCGCGCTGGCCACTCGATCCGGATGCGGAAAAGGTGCGCGGCGCGGGAGTGAAGGCATGAGGATCTCCAAATGAAAATAGGGGTCATTGGCGGCGGCGCCTGGGGCACGGCATTGGCGCAAGTCGCTGCGCGTGGCGGCCCGGTGACGCTATGGGCGCGTGAGGCCGAGGTGGTGGAGAGCATCAACGCGGCGCATGAGAACAGCTTGTTCCTCGCGGGAATTCCGCTTTCCGAAACCATCCGCGCAACCAGCGATCCGGCTGACCTGGCGGGAATGGACGCGCTGCTCATCGTCTCTCCAGCCCAGCATGTCCGTTCAGTGCTCTCTAGCATGCATATCGACCACACGCCGCTGGTGCTCTGCGCCAAGGGGATCGAGGCCGGCACGCGGCTCCTGGTGGGCGAAGTCGCGCATCAGGTGGCTCCGCAAGCGCCGATCGCAGTGCTGTCCGGCCCCACCTTCGCGCACGAAGTCGCGAAGGGCCTGCCCACCGCCGTCACGCTCGCCTGCGAATACGAAGCCCTGCGCACGCAGCTGGCCGAGCGCCTCGCCGGCCCTGCCTTCCGCACCTATGGCTCGGCGGATGTCGTCGGCGCCGAGATTGGCGGCGCGGTCAAGAACGTCCTCGCGATCGCCTGTGGCGTGGTCGAGGGCGCCGGGCTCGGCCAGAATGCCCGGGCCGCGCTGATCGCGCGCGGCTTTGCCGAAATGACGCGCTTCGGCCTGGCGCGGGGCGCGCAGGCCGAGACACTCACCGGGCTTTCAGGCCTGGGCGATCTCGTGCTCACCTGTTCCTCTACAGCCTCGCGCAATTTCTCGCTGGGGGTCGGCCTCGGCCAGGGCCGCAGCGCCGCCGATCTGATGGCCGACCGCAAGACGGTGGCCGAGGGAGCATTCACTGCGCCCGTCCTCCAAGAAGCTGCTGCCGAAGCGCAAGTCGACATGCCCGTCTGCGAAGCCGTCTGCGCGCTGCTGTCGGGCGCTCCCGTCGCCAAGGTGATCGAAGCGCTGCTCAGTCGGCCTCTTCGCGCCGAGGCGGTGTGAAGCGCTGGGCTGCGCTCCTGCGCGGCGTCAATCTCGGGGGGCGCAAGCTGCTTTCCGCCGATCTCAAGGCGGTCACCGAAAACCTTGGCTATGCGCGAGTCGAGACACTGCTTGCCTCCGGCAACGTTGTCTTCGACAGCGCCGACAGCGGCCCTGAAATCGAGCGCAAGCTCGAAGCCGCACTGGCGTCGCAAGGCCTTAAAACCGACGTGATGGTTCGCGATTTTGCCGAGCTTGAAGCGGTGATTGCCGCCAATCCCTATCCCGAAGCCGTGCGCGATCATCCCAGCCACGTGCTGGTGACTTTCCACCGCGATCCGTTTCCACGCGAAGCGCTCGACCGGCTCGACCCCCGCCCCGAACATCTCTGCGCGATCGGCCGCGAGCTCTATACCGACTATTTAAGTCAGCAGGGAATGCGCGACTCCAAGCTGCTCCAGAAGACGGCCAAGGCGAAGTTCCCCAAGATCGCCACCGCGCGCAACTGGAACACCGTCAGCAAGCTGGCTGCCATGCTGGCCGACTAGAAATCGACTGCGACTCCCTTGCGCTCCCAATCGCCGTAGCGCGTCGGATCCAGCGGATCTGCGGGCGGCTCTGCTGGCTGCGGCTCGGGCACCGGCTGGCTCGGCGTCAGATATTCAGGGGGCTTCGAATTTTCCGGGCGCTGGCCCATTTGCATTGCCTCAAGGGTCGATGACGCCCAAATCGGCGCGCGATGCAGCGAAATCAACCCCGATCCGCCCCCGATGCCCCCGGCGTCCCCGCCCGCCGCGCGGCGCTCCAGCTTCTCGACGCGGTCCTGCGCCGCGGCCTTGCGCTCGAGCAGGCGCTCGACCAGGCGGCCCAGGGCCTGCCCCCCAGCGACCGCGGCCTGTCTTACGCCATCGCCTCGGAAGCGCTGCGGCGCTTGCCCGATCTGGACGCCCTTATCGATGGCGCGACTCAGCGCCCGCTTCCTGATGACGCCAAGGCGCGTTTCGCGCTGCGCATCGCGCTCGTCCAGGCGATGTGCCTCGGCACCCCCGGCCATGCCGCGATCTCGACGGTGCTGCCCCTCGTCGATGGCGGCCCCCGCAAGCTGGTTCACGGGGTGTTCGGCACCGTGACGCGCTCGGGCGCGACGCTGCCCGATCCCCCGACGCTGCCCGATCCAGTCGCGATCCGCTGGCACGCCGCCTGGGGCGATCAGCTGATCGAGGATGCCGAGCTGGCCATCGCCGCGCCGCCGCCGCTCGATCTTACGCTGCGCGAGGCCGTCGATCTGGACGAAGCCGTCAGCCTGCTCCCGGGCCATGCCCGGCTGCCGGCCGGAACTTCGGTGACCGAACTGCCGGGCTTCGAGGAGGGCAAATTCTGGGTGCAGGACATCGCCGCATCGATCCCCGCCCGGCTGATCGGCGCGGGTGAGGGCAAGGCGCTCGATCTTTGCGCCGCGCCTGGGGGCAAGACGCTCCAGCTCGCCTCCGCCGGATGGGACGTAACCGCGATAGACGTTTCGGAAAGTCGTCTGGCGCGACTTCGGGAGAATCTCGAGCGCACCGGATTGAGCGCAAAGATCGTCACTGCCGATTTGCTTTCGTGGCATCCGGACGAGCCTGCCGATGCCGTGCTGCTCGATGCCCCGTGCAGCGCAACGGGCATATTCCGCCGCCACCCTGACGTGCTCCACCGCGTCCGCCCGTCGCTGATCAAGGAGATGGCGGAGTTGCAGGGTAAATTGCTTCACCGCGCTTCGTCGTGGGTGAGACCGGGTGGAACACTGGTCTTCGCCACTTGCTCGCTCGAGCCTCTCGAAGGGGAAGTGCAGCTCGAACGCTTCCTGGCGCACCATTCCGCGTTCGCGATCGATCCCGTGCGGGCCGATGAACTGCCTGCGGGCGTCGCCGCCGGTGCAGACGGCAGCCTGCGCCTCCTGCCCGGAATGCTCGCCGAGCAGGGACGCCTGGACGGCTTCTTCATCGTGCGATTGCGGCGCAACGCTTAGTTGCGCCCGAGTCGGCCCGTGCTAAGGATTCGCGCATGGCCGTCCGCATTGCCCCTTCGATCCTTTCCGCCGACTTCGCGCGCCTTGGCGAGGAAGTGCGCGCGATCGACGCGGCCGGGGCGGACTGGATCCATGTAGATGTGATGGACGGGCATTTCGTGCCCAACATCACGATCGGCCCCGGTGTGATCAAGGCGCTGCGCGCGCACACCGCCAAGCCCTTCGACGTGCATCTGATGATCGCGCCGGTCGATCCGATGCTTCAGGCGTTTGCCGATGCGGGCGCCGATTGCATCTCTGTCCATCCCGAAAGCGGCCCGCATCTTCACCGCACGCTCCAGACCATCAAGGGCCTGGGCAAGCGCGCGGGTGTCGTCCTCAATCCGGCAACGCCGATCGATGCGATCGATCACGTCATCGACATGGTCGATCTGATCCTGGTGATGAGCGTCAATCCGGGTTTTGGCGGGCAGAAATTCATCGAATCGCAGCTCGGCAAGATTGCGGCGCTGCGCGAGCGGATCACGGTATCGGGCCGGGCGATCGACTTGGAAGTCGATGGCGGGATCGACCGCGAGACTGCGCCGCGCGCGATTGCCGCCGGCGCCGACGCGCTGGTCGCGGGCACGGCGACTTTTGTCGGGGGACCCAGCCAATACGCCGCCAACATCGCGGCGCTCCGGGGCGGATGAGCGATGATGCAGCCGACTCCGCCGCCGACGGAGTCGAGCCCGGAAAGCGGCTGGTCCGCACCGGGGGCAATAATGGTCTCAGCCTTGCCGACCGGATTGCCGAGCGCTTCCACCGGCTCGCCTGGCAAACGCCGCTGCACAATATGCGCCTGAAAGGCAGGCATCCGCTCAAGCTGATCGCTGTCTCCGAGGATCCCTTTTTCGGCGATCCGGCACGCGGAAATGCGCTGCTTGACGGGATGGTGATGTTTCGCGGCGAGGAACGCTCGATCGCGGGTCTGGATTTCGCCCGCGCCGATTGGTCCAAGCCGTTCGCCGACTATCTCCAGAGCTTCGCCTGGCTGCGCGATTTGTCCAGCGTCACGGCGCGCGTCACTGCCGCGCCGATTGCCGAGGCGATCATGGAGCGCTGGCTGGCCGCGCATGCCGACAAGGTCTCCGAGCCGGCCTGGCGGGCCGATCTCTGGGGCCGGCGCATCCTGTTCTGGACCGCGCATGCGCCGCTGATCCTGTCGGCGAACGACCCGGTCTATCGCTCGAGCGTGCTCCATGCCCTGGCCCGGGGCGCGCGGCACCTCGATCGCGCGGCGGATCGCGTGCCGCTGGGTGTGCCGCGGATCGCCGCCTGGTGCGGAGTGCTGGCGGCGGGGCTGATGCTGCCGGGGGGCGATCCGCGCCGCTCCTTCGGTGAGACGGGGCTCAAGCGCGCGCTCGATGGATCGGTGTTCGACGATGGCGGCTCGGTAGGGCGCTCGCCCGCTGGCCAGCTCGATGCGATCCAGCTTTTGACGATGCTGTGCGAAAGCTATTCCGCGCGGCGGCTCGATCCGCCCGCCTTCGTCCAGGCGGCGCTCGCCAAGATGGTCACGGCCTTGCTCGGCGTGTGTCACGGAGACAAGGGGCTGGCGAGCTGGCAGGGATCGGGGCCGATACCCGGCGAGACGATCGAGCAGTTCATCGAAGCCACCGGCGTGCGCACCCGCCCGCTCAAGCAGGCACGCGAATGGGGCTATCAGCGCCTGGCGCATGGCGGCACCGTGCTGATCTTCGATGCCGCGCCTCCTCCGCTCTCGCGCCTGGTCGCCGGGGGATGTGCCTCGACACTGGCGTTCGAGATGTCCGACGGCAAGCACCGCATCGTCGTGAATTGCGGCGGATCCGGGATGACAGACGCGAGCGTGCCCGCGGCGCTGACCGAGGGCCTGCGCACCACCGCCGCGCATTCGACCCTGGTGCTCGCGGACAGCAATTCCACTGCGATCCACTCGGACGGCACGCTCGGCAGGGGTGTGATCGAAGTCGAGCTGGCGCGCACCGAGAGCGAGAATGGCAGCCGGGTGGAGGCGAGCCATGACGGCTATGCGCGCCGCTTCGGCTTCCTCCATCGCCGCGTGGTGGCGCTGGCGGGGGACGGGCGCGACATTCGCGGCGAAGACATGCTCCTTCCTGCCGACAAGCGCCGGAAGAAGGGCATGACGCCATTGGCGGTCCGCTTTCATCTGCACCCCCAGGTGGAGATCGCGCCTACTGCCGATGGACTGGCGGCGATCCTGCGCACGCCGGATGGACATCTCTGGCAATTCCGCTGCAAAGGCGGGCGCCTTGCGATCGAGGACAGCATCTGGATCGACGGTGCGGGCAAGCCGATCTCCAGCGAGCAGCTCGTCGTCCTTGCCGAATCGCCTCCGGGCGGCGCGAATGTGAGCTGGCTTTTCCACCGCGCCAAATAGGCGCGCCAACAGGGTTGCGCGGCGGGGAACGATCCTTAGGAGGCGGCGCATGGACCAGGTCATCATCAAGCGCGCGCTCCTCTCGGTCTCGGACAAGACCGGCATCGTCGAGCTGGGTCGATCCCTTGCCGGCAATGGCGCCGAACTCGTCTCGACCGGGGGCACTGCCAGGGCGTTGCGCGAAGCGGGGCTGACGGTCCGCGATATCTCGGACCTTACCGGTTTCCCCGAGATGATGGACGGACGCGTCAAGACGCTCCACCCTAAGGTGCATGGCGGGCTGCTCGCGGTGCGGGGCAATGCCGAGCATGAAGCTTCGATGGCCGAGCACGGGATCGGCGGCATCGATCTGGTGGTGGTCAATCTCTATCCTTTTGCGCAGACCGTGGCGAAGGGGGCCGAGCGCGACGAGATCATCGAGAATATCGATATCGGCGGCCCATCCATGGTCCGCTCTGCGGCAAAGAACCATGAGTCGGTGGCGATCCTCACCGATCCGGCGGACTATGCGCTGGTTTCTGGCGGCAGCACGAAGCTCGTCTCCCGCCGCTGGCTCGCCGCGAAAGCCTATGCGGCCACGGCCGCTTATGATGCGTCGATCGCCAGCTGGTTCGCCTTCGCCGATCAGGGCGAACGCTTCCCTTCGGTCCTGCCCTTGACGCTCAAAAAGGGCCCCGAGCTGCGCTACGGTGAAAACCCCCATCAGTCCGCCGCGCTCTATCTGCCGCAGGCGGGCACGCGCGGCATCGCCCAGGCGGAGCAGGTCCAGGGCAAGGAACTCAGCTACAATAATTACAACGACGCCGATGCCGCGCTCGAACTGGTCAGCGAATTCCGCGATGGCCCGCCCACCGTGGTGATCGTCAAGCACGCCAATCCCTGCGGCGTCGCGTCCGCCGATACGCTGCTGGGGGCGTATCAGGCCGCGCTGGCTTGCGATACGGTCAGTGCGTTCGGCGGGATCATCGCAGTCAACCGACCCTTGGACGGACCTACCGCCGAAGCCATTGCCGGCATCTTCACAGAAGTCGTCGCCTGTCCCGCAGCGGACGAAGCGGCCCGCGCCATATTCGCTGCGAAGAAGAACCTCCGCTTGCTGATAACCGGCGACCTCCCCGATCCCGCGCGCGCCGGGCTGATGCTAAGGTCGATCGCCGGCGGCATGCTCGTCCAGTCGCGCGATAACGGGCAGCTCGGCGAAGTGAGGGTCGTCACGAGGCGCCAGCCGACCAACCAGGAGCTCGAAGACTGCCGCTTCGCCTGGACCGTCGCCAAGCACGTCAAGTCGAACGCGATCGTCTACGCCAAGGGCGGCAGCACTGCGGGGATCGGCGCTGGCCAGATGAACCGGCTGGAATCGGCGCGGATTGCCGCGTGGAAAGCGAAAGACGCCGCCGAAAAGGCCGGCTGGCCCCATCCCCGCACAATGGGCTCGGCCGTCGCCTCCGACGCCTTCTTCCCGTTCGCCGATGGGCTGCTCGCGGCGGTCGAGGCCGGGGCCACGGCCGTGATTCAGCCCGGCGGCTCGATCCGCGACGACGAAGTGATCGCCGCCGCAGATGAAGCTGGCCTCGCGATGCTGTTCACCGGAATGCGGCACTTCCGGCATTGATTGTTACTGGCCGATCGACAGCCGTTGATTTGACTCTACGCAAAGTCATTATAAGATTCGCTTAGGAATAACACTGACGTTGGGGGGGCGGCACTTGCCCAAGCGGTATAATCTTTTCATCGACGGCCAGAATGTCCATGCGCGGAACATCCCTGATATATTGGATTATTGCGGCCATACCGGCTTAGCCAAGGGTGAGGCGAAACTGTACGCCGCGACGCATCAGATTGGCGAGCTGATGACGCGCGGCACCGTTCTGGCGGATCATGACATCGATCCGGTGCCGGTCCCCTGCAAAAAGGGCAAGAATAGCGTCGATATCCGAATTGCCGTCGATGTAATCGAAGAAGCCTGCCGAGCGGCAGGCGCGGATTCGGTAATTCTTGTCACCAATGATAGCGATTTCACCCACGTGGCTAGCCGCGTCATCAGCTACGGCGCTGATTTCCATCTCCTGTATACCCAAGGCGCGCCGCCGACCGGCTATTCCTCGAAGGTAAAGCTGAGCAAGCTCGGCGTGGGGCGTTCGCGCGGGAGCGACTTTGTCGAGAAGGTGAAGAACGCAGCCGCGCGCCTCAAACCAATGGTGCTGGTCCAGCCCCCGGCCGCGCCGGCCCTCGTGCAGTTCCAGCCAGATCCTGACTACCGTCACGCGCTTCCCTTGGCAGATCTCAGCGCGGCGGGTTTCGTCAGTCGCATCCTTGCAGCTTCGCCGACGATAATCGACTCTCGCGCCCTTTTCCTGGCCTGGAAGGATTTTGCCGGTAGGGCGTGGAAGGGCAAAGGCTCAAAGAAAAGCGCCCAGCAATTTTTCGACGAACAATTTCCGCAAGCCGGATATCGCTTCTTCGAATGGCCCGGCTTGCCGCCGAACCAAGGCTATTTCCTGCGGCCTGGCAGCGCGATCCTCGATGCTCCCGGCGGCGCACGCAACCCCGTGCTTTCGATGCTCGGCGCTGAGCGTGAACTCCTGATGCTGCAAGCGGAAATCATTGCCCAGGCGCTACGCTCTGGCGATCATCCGGATTTCAATCACCTTTATGAGGCGTGCGGCCCCGCGAATGTCCTTCCGCGCTATGGCGCATGGGGGATCGTTTACTGCTGGCGCAAAAGCACCTCGCCCTCCGGACTTTCCCCCGTCTGGCAAGATCGCATCGAGCTGGACGAGAAAGCCGTCGGGGCCGCGCTGGTAAAGGCGCTGGACGCGGAGATACGACGCCAATTCGAAACTGGCGAAGTTGCCCTGGTATCGAGCGACGATCCAATCTCCCGCGATGCCGGCGCAATTGCCGCGACGGGCTAAAGCTTCTCGCCCACCGGCAACGTCGCGCCCGCCGCTGGCATCTTGCGGAATAATGCGCGGTCTTCGGGCGTGAAGCCGAACTTGATGATCACATACAGATAGGTGATCAGGATCGCCGGCATGCCGAGGCTCAGTTCGGCCCATTCATATTCGTGCGGCAGCGACATGAATGCCGCGCCCACCAGGCTGGCGACAAGGATCGCCGCGAAGAAGCTGGGCCGCACGCTGATCACGCGCGCGCCCGTGATCCGCCATAGCATCCAGGCCTTGATCGCGGAGCCGATGGTCAGCGAGATGGCCAGCGCCACTGCGGGAGCCGCCGCCTGATATCCGGCCGGAAGGTTCTCGGCGCGCGCGATCAGGATGAAGGCGAAGCTCAGCCCGATCTGGAGCAGCAGCACTGCCACCGAGACCACCAGGTTGCGCACCCGCGCGATATAGACGAGCGCCGTCTCGCAGACCGATCCCGGTGAGGCGAGCACTTCGGCGGCGAGAAGCACGCACAAGGCCCCGGCGCCGACGGTGAATTGCGGGCCGATAAGTCCCATCACGCCGCTCGCGGGAATCGAGAACATCACCGCCAGCGCGGCCTGCGCGCCGATGATCCAGAAGCCGACCTGACGCACCTGATTGGCGATTGCCGGCATGTCGCCGGCGGCGAGGCTCTGAGTGATTACGGGCCCCAGGATCGGATCGAAGCTGGTCTTCAGCTTTTGCGGCACCGATGCGACCTGCTGCGCCATATAATAGATGCCGACCACGGCGGGAGTGAACATCAGCCCCAGGATGAAGCGATCCACGTTGCGCGTCGCCCATTCGATCGTGTCCGCGCCCGCCAACGGGGCATTTCGTCGTGTAAGCGCCCAGATATCGGCGGGCCGGGGCCGCCATTCGCGGGGCAGGCCATATTCCTTGACGAACGGCACGAGCGATGCCGCCAGCGCCGCCGCCATCGAGGCGGCATAGGCGAAGATAAGCCCGTCGCGCGCCGAGATATAGGAAAAGCCCAGGGCGGCGATGCTGATCGTCCAGGGCTCGACGACAGCGCGCGCAGTGACCGAGGCCTTTACATTATGGCGATAGGCCAGCGCCGCGAGCACCACATCCGAAGCCGCGGTGGCGAACACCGCCAGCGCCACGAAGCGCTCCATTCCCTGCACCGGGCTGTTGGGAAACATGATCTGTGGAAACACGATCAGCACGCCCGCCGCGATCCCCGAACCGATCATCGCCACGACGAGCGCATCGAACACGACATGGTTGTGCGGCCGCTCGGTCGTCGCCAGCGCCTGCGCCAGCCCGCGCTTTAGGCCCAGCGTCGCGACCAGCGCGGCAAACTCGATCACCAGCACCGCGATGGCATAGCGCCCGACGATATCGGGGCCATAGGCCCGCCCGGCGATGAACAGGAACGGCAGCCGTGCGGCGAGGCGCATCAGGAAGCCGAGCATGTTGGTACGCCCGCCTTTGGCCAGGGCGTTGATGTCCTGCGTCGTCGCGGGCTCAGACAACCCACATTCTCCGCGAGAAAGTGAGCTTGCGGATGCGGGCGTCGGGGTCGGGAAGCGCGGCATCGGTGGCGATCGACAAAATCAGGTCTTCGCCAAACGCGCCGGGGGAGTTCGTCACGGTAAAGCGCGCCTCGATACACAAGCGGTCCGCCGCATCGTGGCACAAGGCGATTGTGACTTGCGACGGGCGCAGCGTGTTGAGCGCCGCGATCGGCGTACGCGCATCGCCGCAGGCGGGATTGCAGGCGAGCGTATCGACCGCCAGCGCGGTTGGATCATCGACTCGGCGCAGCAGTGCAGCGGCGAAACTGGCTTCGGCCGGAAGCAAATCGCGCTGCCCCGCATAGCTGGCGGGGAAGAATGCGCCCTCACCCTTAGCCGGCAGCACCGGTCCGATCGCACGGCACCGCCTATGGGCCGCCTGCGCCTGCGCCGTGAGCGATGCCGGTTCGGGCAAAGCCTGGGCAGGCAGGATCGCCCAATGGGTCCATCGCATCTCCCCCGAGACATACGAGGGTGCATCTCCGGTGGCGCCCGGCGTCGCTGGTCGAAAATTAAGGTGCACGATCGGCGCCATGCAAAGCTCGTCCCAGCCTGCGCTCGCCGCCGATCCAGCGAACTCGATCATGTCGAGTTCGCGTTCGCCATGCACGCGCATCTCGCGCATCGCCTGCCCCGCCATGCCGAGCAATTTGTCGCGCGTCGCCTCGAACGGCTGCGAGCGAGCTTCGGCAAGCGTCAACGTAGCGCCCGACTGGAGCGCGGGTGCGAGCAACGCGAGGACCGCGGCAAGGATCAATGCGCGGCGCCCCAGCTTTTGCCTACGCCGATCTCCACCCCGAGCGGCACGGTCAGCTTGACCGCAGGCTCCGCCGCCGTCGCCATCACGCGCTCGATGATCGGCTTGGCGGCTTCGACATCGCCTTCGGGCAGCTCGAAGACGAGTTCGTCGTGCACCTGCATCAGCATGCGCACATTCGGCAGGCCGGCGTCGAGCAATGCGGGCCCCATGCGGGCCATCGCGCGTTTGATGATGTCGGCGCTGGTGCCCTGGATCGGGGCGTTGATCGCCGCGCGCTCGGCGCCCTGGCGCTCGTGCTGGACGTTCGACTTGATCCGGGGGAAGTGCGTTTTCCGCCCGAACAACGTTGTCGTGTAGCCGCGCTCGCGCACCTGCTGGATCGTCGTTCCGATATAGTTGTTGATGCCCGGGAAACGCTCGAAATAGCGGTTGATCATGTCCTGCGCCTCGTCGGCGGTCACGTCCAGCCGGCCGGCCAGCCCCCAGCGCGAGATGCCATAGAGGATCGCGAAGTTGATCGTCTTGGCGCGGCCGCGGGTATCGCGGTTCACTTCGCCGAACAGCTCCATCGCAGTCATCGAATGGATGTCGTCGCCATTTTCGAATGCTGTGCGCAGCGCCGGCACGTCGGCGATATGCGCGGCGAGGCGCAGCTCGATCTGCGAATAATCGGCGGCGAGGATGACGTTCCCCGGCTCCGCCACAAAGGCGTCGCGGATCTGGCGGCCCGTTTCGGTGCGGATCGGAATGTTCTGGAGGTTCGGATCGGTCGAGCTCAGCCGCCCGGTCTGCGCGCCAGTGAGCGAATAGCTGGTGTGCACGCGCCCGGTCTCGGGATTGATCTGGGCCTGGAGCGCATCGGTATAGGTCGATTTGAGCTTCGATAACTGGCGCCAATCGAGCACCTTGGCTGCCATCACGCGGCCCGGCGAATCCTTGTCCGCCGCGATCCGCTCAAGTTCATTGACGTCGGTCGAATAGACCCCCGATTTGCCCTTGCGCCCGCCTTTGATCCCCATGCCTTCGAACAGCACGTCGCCCAATTGCTTGGGGCTGCCGATCGTGAACTTGAACCCGGCGATGCGGTGAATCTCTTCCTCCAGCGCCGCCATCTGCTTCGAGAATTCGTCCGAGAGCCGCGCGAGCGTCGCCGCATCGACCTTGACGCCTTCGCGCTCCATGCCGGCAATCACCGAGACCAGCGCCCGATCGACCATCTCATAGACGCGCGTGACGCCTTCATAAGCGAGCCGCGGCTTGAAGCGCTTCCACAGGCGAAGCGTCACGTCCGCGTCCTCCGCGGCATAGCGCGTCGCGGCCTTCAGATCGACTTCGCGGAAGCTCAATTGCCTCTTGCCGGTGCCCACCACGTCCTTGAACGCGATGCAGCTATGGGAGAGATGCGTCGCCGCCAGCTCGTCCATGCCATGGCCGTGGAGCCCGGCATCGAGATCGAAGCTCATCACGATCGTGTCGTCATAAGGGGTCACGTCGATGCCCCGTTGGCGCAGGACGATGAGGTCGTATTTCAGATTGTGCCCGATCTTGAGCACCGACGGGTTTTCGAAGAGATGCTTCAGCCGCGAAAGCGCGGAATCGTGGTCGAGCTGCACCGGCTTCTCGGCGAACATGTCCGATCCGCCATGGGTCAGCGGGATATAACAGGCCTTGTTGGACGCGAGCGCGAGGCTGACGCCGCAAAGCCCCGCGCGCATCGCATCGAGTTCGCTGGTCTCGGTATCCACCGCGACCCAGCCCTGATGGGTCGCCTCGGCGATCCAGCGGTCCAGCGCCTCGTCGGTGACGACGGTCTCATAGCCGTCGTGATCGCAGGGCGGGTCTTCCTCCAGCCCCGGCGCCTCGTGCGTCTCGACCGGCGCATCGGCGACCGCGGACAGCCGCGCGATCAGCGACTTGAAGCCATGATGATCGAGGAACGCGCGCAGCGGTGCGTCCGGGATGCCCTGCAATTCCAGCTCGTCCAGCCCATCCGGCAAAGGCACGTCGCACGCCAGCGTCACCAGTTTCCGTGACAGCCGCGCCATCTCGGCATGCTCGATCAGATTCTCGCGCAGCTTCGAAGGCTTCATGCCCGGCGCAGCGGCCAGCACGCTTTCGAGGTCGCCGAATTCCTGGATCAGCTTCGCGGCGGTCTTGGGGCCGATCCCCGGCACCCCCGGCACGTTGTCGACGCTGTCGCCCATCAGCGCCAGGACTTCGCCCAATTGCCGGGGTGGCACGCCGAACTTCTCGATCACCGCCTCGTCGCCCAGCCGGCGGTTGTTCATCGTGTCGTACAAATCGAGCCCAGGCTCGATCAGCTGCATCAGATCCTTGTCGGACGAGACGATCGTCACCTGCCAGCCCTGGCGCAGCGCCTCCTTGGCATAGGAAGCGATCAAATCGTCGGCCTCATAGCCATCGACGTCGATGCAGGGCAGCGAGAAGGCGCGCGTGGCGTCGCGGATCATCGGGAATTGCGGGACCAGGTCTTCGGGCGGCGGCGGGCGGTGCGCCTTATACTCCGCATACATCTCGTTGCGGAACGACTGGCTCGATTTGTCGAGGACGACCGCCATGTGCGTCGGCCCATCGGCCTTGTGCAGCTCGTCCGCGAGCTTCCACAGCATCGTCGTATAGCCGTAGACCGCCCCCACCGGCTCCCCATGCTTGTTGGTGAGCGGCGGCAGCCGGTGATAGGCGCGGAAGATGTAGCCGGAGCCATCGACGAGATAGAGATGTGGCATGGGCGACGGGCTTAGCAGCGCAGTCCCGCAACCCCAAGCCCGTCAGTCGGTATCAGCGCCCGTGATTGGCCACGATAGCCGCGGCGACCTGCTGCATCAGCAACTGGCGCTCCCGCACCGGACGCGCGGTGTCGCCGACCATCACCGCTACCGCATAAGCGCGGCCGTCCGGTGCGGTGAGGATGCCGACATCGTTGAACCCGGCGGTGCGCCCGCCGAGATCCTGGCCGGTGCCGGTCTTGTGCGCGTAGCCCCAGCCCGCGGGCACGGCGGCGCGGACGCGGGCGCGACCTGTGCGGGCGGCGGCCATGGTCTGGATTAGCCAGCTTGTCGAATTCGGCGAAAGCAGTTCACCGCGTTGCAGCCGCGCGAGCGCTCCGGCGATCGCGAGCGGCGCGGCGCCATCGGGCGGGTCGGCGACATAGGCTTCGAACGCGGCCCTGCGCACAGCAGGCGCCAGCCGCGCCCGCGCGACCGCGAAGGCGTTGCCCATCGAATATTCGGGCCGCCATGCGAGCCCCGCGGTGCCCGCCTGGAGCAATCGCTCGCCGGGCCCGAACCGGATCGGGCCCAGGCCGCGCCGGGCGATGAAGTCGCGCACCACTTCGGGCCCGCCGACGAGCCGGAGCAATTTGTCGTTGCAGGTGTTGTCGCTCATCTGCATCGCGCGGCGGATCAGCTCGCCGACCGTGGCATTATAGGGCTGACCGTTCTTCACCAAGGCCGCGATCGGCTGGTGGAAGACAGTGAAATCCTCGCGGCCGATGCTGACCGGGGTATCCAGCGACAATTTGCCCTGATCGATCGCGTCGAGCACGGTCATCGTAACCCAGAGCTTGCTCACGCTCTGCTGCGGGAGCTTGCGCTCGCCGCCCGATGAGATCAGCCAACCCTGATCGACGCTCGCGACCGAAACGCCGGCGACGCCGTTGAAATTGCGGACCAGCGCGTCGAGTGACGAGACCAGTTCCTGGGGTGCAGCCGCGGTCGGCCTGAAAATAGCCTTGAGCGCGGCCGGGATGGACAGAGAGACCTTGTAGCTCGGCGCAGGCAGATAGGCGGCAAGCTGGGGGTTTTCATGCACGGCGCAACCCATCAGCATCGCCGGGCCGAGCCCCGCGACGGTTACTGCTCGCTGAATATTCGAGAACGCGAAGGATTCCCGCAAATTTACAACCCCTTGCCCATCGGCGAACATGCGGCGGATGCGTTCCATGCGAAAGAGTCGGCTCGTGTTGATGCGACGAATCACACCTGTATAGCGATGAACGGTGAACAAAGGGGAAATGGCGGACGTCACCGACGTCCAACGCATGAGGAACCCTGCTGGTCTCAAGGGACCAGCACCGTATCTATCGCCGCGTCGAGCGTCTCGGGATAGTCGATCGTATAATGCAGCCCGCGGCTCTCCTTGCGGTGAAGCGCCGAGCGCACGATCAGGTCGGCGCTTTCCAGCAAATTGCGCAATTCGATCAGGTCGGGCGTCACGCGGAAATGCCCGTAATAATCGTTCACTTCCTCGCGCAGCATATCGATCCTTCGCGCCGCCCGTTCCAGCCGCTTGGTCGAGCGGACGATGCCGACATAATTCCACATGAAGCGCCGGATCTCCGTCCAATTCTGCTTGATGACGACTTCCTCGTCCGAATGCGTCACGCGGCTCTCGTCCCAGGGCCGGATCGCGGGTGGCGGCGCGAGGTCGCCCCAATTCGCGGAAATGTCGTCCGCGGCCGCTTCGCCGAATACGAAACATTCGAGCAGGCTGTTCGAGGCGAGGCGATTGGCGCCGTGCAGCCCGGATTGGCTGACTTCCCCCGCGGCATAAAGATGCGGCAGATCGGTGCGCCCCGCCCGGTCGATCACCACGCCGCCGCAGGTGTAATGCTGAGCAGGCACCACCGGGATCGGCTGTGTCGTCATGTCCACGCCAAGTCCCAGCAGCTTTTCGTGGATCATCGGGAAATGCGTGCGGACAAATTCAGGCGGCTGATGGCTGATGTCGAGATGGACGTAATCCAGGCCCAGCCGCTTGATCTCGTGATCGATCGCGCGCGCCACCACGTCGCGCGGCGCCAGTTCCGCGCGCGGATCGAAATCGGGCATGAAGCGGTGCCCGGTCCCGGGGAGCTTCAGATGTCCGCCCTCCCCGCGCACCGCCTCCGTAATCAGGAAATTCTTGACGTCGAGATTGTAGAGGCAGGTCGGATGGAATTGCATGAATTCCATGTTCGAGATGCGGCATCCCGCGCGCCACGCCATGGCGATCCCGTCGCCGGTCGCTCCTCTCGGCGCGGTGGAGAACAGATAGGTTCGTCCTGCGCCCCCGGTGGCGAGGATCGTCGCGCGCGCCGTAAACAGTTCGACCGCGTTCGCCGCGCGGTTGAAGGCATAGACGCCCCAGACATTCCCCGCGCCCGAATAGCGCGCCTCGTGCCGGCTGGTGGCCAAGTCGATTACCACCATGTCGGCGACCAGCGTGATATTGGGATGCGCCCGCGCCGCATTGAGCAGCGCTTCCTGCACGGCCCAGCCGGTCGCATCGTTGACATGCACGATGCGCCGATGGCTATGCCCGCCCTCGCGCGTCAGGTGCAGCGCCTCGCCTTCGGTGTTGAAGGGAACGCCAAGCTTTTCGAGCCGGTCGATCGCCGCAGGGGCATTCTCGACAACGAATTCCACCGTGGCGCGGTCGTTCAGCCCCGCCCCCGCGATCATCGTGTCTTCGATATGGCTGTCGAAGGTGTCGCCCGGCTCGAGCACCGCGGCGACGCCGCCTTGGGCCCAGGCAGTCGCGCCTTCGTTCATCGCTCCCTTGGCCAGCACGGTGACCTTGAATCGTTCTGCAAGGTTGAGCGCCGCGGTCAGTCCCGCCGCGCCCGAACCGATGATCAGGATGTCGCTTTCATGCATGTGGCAAGCTTTAGAAGCCAATGCCGCCCGCTGTACAGGCCGCCGGCTTGGACCTAGGCGGGCGAAAGGAGAGGCGGAATGCAAGCAGGTTGGGCGCGGCCACTGATTCTGGCGTTGGCGATGCTTATGCCCTCCGTTGCCCTGGCTCGCCCGGACTGCTCGATCGGCCCGCGGGGGACTACCCAGCGCATCGCGATCGGCGACACGGGCCGCTCGATGCTCATGCATTTCCCCAAGTCCGGCTCCCATGGAGCGGCACCCCTCGTCTGGCTCTTCCACGGCAGCACCGGCAGTGGCGCGAACATCCTGAAGGCATCGGGCTTGGCCGAGACCGCCGACCGTCACGGCTTCATCATCGCCGCGCCCGATGGCGGAATTGCCGTGGGCGAGGGGTTCGTCTGGAACATTCCAGGGGTGCCGACCGTCACGGGCAAGATCCCGGGACCGGGCGACCCCGACGATGTCGCGTTCGTGAAGATGGCGACCGACTGGCTGGTCAAGGTGCGCTGCGTAGACCGGACCCGGGTCTATGCCACTGGCCTTTCGGGCGGCGGCCGCATGACTTCGTGGCTCGCCTGTGTGGCCGCCGATCGCTTCGCCGCGATCGCGCCGGTGGTCGGCCTTCGCGCCGGCAATCCGCTGGCTGCGGACCCCCGCGTGCCGGATCCCGCAACGTGCCGCCCCTCACGCCCGGTGCCGGTGATCGCCTTCGCCGGAGACGCGGACAAGACCAATCCGATCCAGGGCGGCGGCTCGCCTTACTGGCAATATACGATGCACGCGGCTCAAAGCCGCTGGGCGGATCTCAACCTGTGCCGCAGCGGTCCCGAGCGACGCGACCTTGGTCCGGCGCTTTACGAAGAGCGTTACACCCGCTGCCGGGGCGCGGCCGATGTCGTCGGCCGGATCACCCGCGGCGGAGCCCATGCCTGGCTGGCGGACAATGAAGCGATGTGGGTGTTCCTCTCGCGTCATCGCCGCCGCTGAAATTCAACGGGGCTGGGCCGCGGCGATCAGGTCGGCGGGCGTGGTCGGCTCCGAAAGCATCTTCGCCAGCGCCTTCCACCGCGCATTCCGGCCTGGTCCGGCGGCTTCGGCAGCCGCGCGGACGAGCTCGAGTCCATAGCCGTAATTGATCACATAGCTGCGATAATGGTCGGTGAAGCGCAGGCTCCCCTCGGCTCCCTTGAGCGAAACCAGCATGTATTTCGCGGTGAGCTCGATTGCCCTGGCGCGGTCCACGTCTCCGTCGAGATAGGCCTTGGCGATGGTGAACCGCGCCTTGCCCAGTTCGGCGCGGATGCGGGTGATCTCCGCATCCTTGGCGCCGGTCGGCGGAGTGAGGCCGGCGGCCGGGAACAGGGTCTTCGCCTGGAAGGCCGCCTGCTCGTTGCCCGGAAAAGCGATTTCGATCCCGTAATTTCCCGAGCCCTCGGCGATCAGCGATTGCGGCCCGTAAAGCGGATAGATCGAGAACTCGACCCAGCCGCGCTTCTTGAGCAGGTCGCGCTCCAGCAGCATGTTGTATACGTGATGGCCGGGATAGCCCTCATGGCAGCCATAATCGACCGCGGCGCCGATCGAGACCGGATTGTCCGCATTCACATCGATATGGCTCGTGAAGCTGCCCTTGTAGTAATTATAGGCGCCCCAGGGCTTGTCGCGCGCCAGCCCCAGCGTGAACTTCTCGTTCGCCGGCAGCGGGATGTGCGCCAGCGTGCGGCGGCGGCACTCGGCGATGGCGAGGCCGACGACCTTCTCGATCCGGTCGATGGGAATGACAACGCCCTTGCGATATGCCTCATAGCGCTCGGCTAGCGTGCCGGCGCCCGGCAGGAGCGCATCGAGCCGCGCCAATAATGGATCGAGACTGGCAAGCGGCGTCAGCACCGGCTTCACGCCGAACAGCCCCATTGCCTCGTCATCGAACTTGAAGCGCTTGCCGCCCGCCATCGCCATCCGCGTCTCGGCCGCTTTTAATTGGCCGATCAGGAAATTGCGGCGCTTGCGCTCGATGAGGCCGAGCGGCGCGGGGTCGATCGCGGTTGCGCGCGCAACCAGCTTTGCCGCGTCGGCTTCCAGCGCCTGAACGCTGCGCGGATTGCGCCTGGCCTCCGCCTGCCATTCCGCCGGTCCGAAATAGGCATCGACATAGCCCTCCTCGCGCTCGCCGGCTTCCAGGCTCAGCTGCACATAGGCGCGCGCGATCGCATCCAGCGTGTCGGGCTTGGGAGCGGCCGCGGCCAGCAGCGCCGCCGCGGCGGCAAGCAACAAGGGGAGGCGCATTCGATTCTCTCCGTTGGTCAGGCGTCGCTCGCCCGTGTCAGGTTGAGGAATACGTCCTCCAGATCAGCCTCGCGTGTGGATACATCGACGATCCCCAGCCCGGCTCCCTGCACCGCGCCGAGCACTTCGCCCGCATTCGCCTGGTCCTTGCGGAAAGTGATCACCAGGGTCCGGCTACCCTTCAATTCGATCTTCTGGAAGCAGCGATTGTCGGGGGCCGCGGCCAGGTCGCGGTCTACCGTGACTTCGACCACTTTCTCCTGCGCCATGCCGACCAGCTCGCGCGTGGGCTTGTTCGCGATGAGCTGGCCATGGTTGATGATTGCGATCCGGTCGCAGAGCTGCTCGGCTTCCTCCAGATAGTGCGTCGTCAGCACCACGGTCACGCCGCGCTGGTTCAGCCCGCGAACATAGGCCCAGAGCTGCTGGCGGAGCTCGACATCCACGCCCGCGGTCGGCTCGTCGAGCACCAGCACCGGCGGCGAATGGACCATGGCCTTGGCGACCATCAGCCGGCGCTTCATGCCCCCCGATAGCGTGCGGGCATAAGCGTTTGCCTTGTCCTCCAGATGCACCGCGCGCAGGAGCTCCATCGTGCGGCGCTTGTCCTTGGGCACGCCATAGAGCCCGGCCTGGATGTCCAGCGTCTCGGCGGGCGAGAAGAAGGGATCGAACATGATTTCCTGATTGACGATCCCGATGGACGCCTTGGCGTTGCGCGGATGCCGCTCGATATCGAAGCCCCAGATGCTCGCCGTGCCGCTGGTCTTGTTGACCAGGCCGGCGAGGATATTGATCAGCGTCGATTTGCCCGCGCCGTTTGGCCCGAGCAGCCCGAACACGCTGCCGCGCGGCACATCGAAGCTTACGTCGTCCAGCGCGCGCTTGCCGCCCTTATAGATCTTGCAGAGGGTCCGGATTTCGATTGCCGCCTGGGTCATGGCGCACGCAATAAGACCGCGCGGTGGCGATTGCGAGCCTTCTCCGCGCTTGCTATCGGCATGTCCATGATCCCGCCCCCCGAAACCATCCGCACATCCCATGCCCGTGTCGCCTGCGATGGCAGTGGCCCCGGCGTCCCCGCGGCCCTGGGCCATCCGCGCGTATTTCTTCAGATCGATGAGCATGGCTATGTCGATTGCGGCTATTGTGACCGCCGATTCGTGCTGATCGGCGGGCCTGCCGATGGGGCGGACCAGGGCAAGCTCCCGGACATCCCGTCTGGCGCCTCGATCTAACCGCCCTATATCTGCGGCATGACCTTGCCCGCAGACCCCCGCGCCTTCCTCTATCGCGACGCCCTGGATCCCGAGACCGCCGTCAGGCTCACCGCCAGCGCGCTCTCCCGCGCGGAGGATGGCGAGCTCTATCTGCAATATCGCAAGACCGAGGCGTTCGGCTTCGACGATGGGCGGCTGAAGACCGCGAGCTTCGACACCCAATCGGGCTTCGGCCTGCGCGCCGTATCTGGAGAGACCACTGCCTTCGCGCATGCCAATGAAATCACGCCGGCCGCGATTCGCCGTGCGGCCGAGACGATGGCGCTGATCGATCCCGCCAAGGGCCCGCGCGCCGCGCCGCCGCAAGGCAATAACCGTCATCTCTATACCGATCGAGACCCGCTCGACCTCGTCCCCTTCGCCGACAAGGTGAACCTCTGCCAGACGATCGACGCCGCCGCGCGTGCCCGCGATCCGCGCGTCGTACAGGTCTCGGTCAGCCTCACCGGCCAGTGGAGCGTGGTCGAGATCGTTCGTCCCGACGGCTTCATCGCCACCGATATCCGCCCGCTCGTCCGCCTCAATGTCTCGATCGTGGTCGAGCAGGCCGGCAAGCGCGAGACCGGCAGCTTCGGCACGGGGGGCCGCGCGCTGTACGATCGCCTGTTCGAGGCTCCGACCTGGAACCGCGCGATCGACGAGGCGCTGGCCCAGGCGCTGGTCAATCTCGACGCCGAGGAAGCGCCCGCGGGCGACATGACCGTGCTTTGCGGCCCGGGCTGGCCCGGCGTGCTGCTCCACGAGGCGGTCGGCCACGGGCTGGAGGGGGATTTCAACCGCAAGGGCACCAGCGCCTTTTCGGGCCGCATAGGCGAGCGCGTCGCCGCGCCCGGCGTCACGGTGGTCGATGACGGATCGATGGAGGCGCGCCGCGGCTCGCTGTCGATCGACGACGAGGGCACGCCCACGCAGGAGACGATCCTGATCGACGATGGCATCCTCAAGGGCTATATCCAGGATCGGCTCAATGCCCGGCTGATGGGCGTCGCCCCCACGGGCAACGGGCGACGGGAATCGTTCCAGCACGCGCCCATGCCCCGCATGACCAACACCTTCATGCGCGGCGGGAACGACGATCCCGCGGAACTGATGAGCCGCGTGAAGAACGGCATCTACGCGCGCAGCTTCGGCGGCGGGCAGGTGGATATCGTCTCGGGCAAGTTCGTCTTCTCGTGCACCGAGGCCTATCGCATCGAGAACGGCAAGCTCGGCCGCCCGATCAAGGGCGCCACCTTGATCGGCGACGGCCCGACCGTGCTCAACAAGGTGACCGGAATCGGCAACGACTTCGCGCTCGACGAAGGCGTCGGCATGTGCGGCAAGGGCGGGCAGAGCGTGCCCGCGGGCGTCGGTCAGCCAACGCTGCTGGTCGAGGGGCTGACGGTGGGCGGGACTGCGGCTTGAGGCGTCAGACGCCGGTCAGGAGCAGATCGACAGCGCCAACTATCGTGTAGCGCTCGGCCTCGAGCGATCCGACGGGTCTTCCTATATCGCGGGCAGGGATCGATGCCGTCATCTGAATGGCCAGAACGAAAGCCTTTCCGTCTAATTCCAGCACAGGGTGCAGGCGGTCCGCAGCCGGCGGGACTTTCTCGATCGCAAGGAGTGGGACGACGAGCCGCGTATTCAAATGCGCCAGGGAGTCCGCCTGGCAATCGACAAGGAGCGTGCCGTTTGGCGCGCGATGGACATCGAACTGCGCCATCAGAACTGGCGATATTCGGCTAGCGGCAAGCCGTGTTCCTCGATCCAGGCGTTCCATGCCTCGATCCGCTCGCGATTCTCTTCCTGCCAGCGCCGAGTAATTTCCGCTCGCGTCGCTTCGCGGATCGCTGTCTCGCAGACTTGCGAAAGGTTCAGCTTGGCCTCGCGCGCGGCGGCAACGATGCCGGTGTCGAGCGATACATTGACCGCTTTGCGCTTGCCGGAAACTAGAGAGTCATGTTTCATGCGGGAAAACTATGCGCATGTGCCATGCGCGTCAAGGAGGCGGCAATGGCTCTGGTTGAACTCGGCCGCTTCGATCGGCAGGAAGCCTATATCATCCAAGGCGCGCTCGAAGACGCCGGGATCATGTCTTTCGTATTCGATGCCGGGGCCAGCATCGCGGACGGCAGTTATCTGCTCATCCCCGTCCGCGTCATGATCGATGACGAGGATTATGCTGCGGCTCGCGAGACACTCGAATTCGTGCCTGATTTTTAGGCACCCTTTCGAAACTGCACAAAAATTTACGCATCGTTAAACTTTGATTGCGCGCAAGGCTGCCGAATCACGCGATTCATGCGTGTGGCACAAGCCTTGCTGATCTGCCCTCGGGACAACCGCCAAGAGGGGGCGACATGAAGCTCATCATCGCCATCATAAAACCGTTCAAGCTGGACGAAGTCCGCGAGGCGCTGACGGGCGTCGGCATCGCGGGGATGACCGTCACTGAGGTCAAGGGGTTCGGCCGGCAAAAGGGCCAGACCGAGATTTACCGCGGCGCGGAATACAGCACCAACATGGTGCCCAAGATCAAGATCGAGATCGTCTGCGGGGCGGACATGGCGGACCGCGCCGTGGAAGCGATCCAGGCTGCGGCCAGCACCGGCGCGATCGGCGACGGCAAGATTTTCGTCCTCGACGTGGGTCAGGCGGTGCGCATCCGCACCGGCGAGACCGACGAGACGGCGCTGTGAAGGGGGTAATGATGAAACACGGATTGAAACTGGCCGCGGGTGCGGGCGTCGCGATGCTCGCTGCAATGCCCGCCTGGGCGAATATCGCCGACGTCGCCAATGCGGCGGTGAACGCCGTGGCCGAAGCCGCGCCCGCTGCGGCGGAGACTGCCGCACCCGCGGCGTTCACGCCCGATGCGACAATGGTCAACAAGGGCGATGTCGCCTGGATGCTGGTCGCATCGGCGCTCGTGCTGATGATGTCCGTGCCCGCGCTCGCGCTCTTCTATGGCGGCCTGGTCCGCACCAAGAACATGCTCTCGGTGCTGATGCAGGTGCTGACGATCGTCTGCGTCGCGGCCCTGGTGTGGTTCAGCTGGGGCTATTCGATGACCTTTACATCGACCGGCAGCCCCTTCCCGCAATATGTCGGCGGCCTAGACAAGATATTCCTCAAGGGCGTCGATCCGACGACCTTCGCGGCGACCTTCTCCAACGGGGTCTATCTGCCCGAATATGTCTTCGTGATCTTCCAGATGACCTTCGCCTGCATCACGCCGGCGCTGATCGTCGGGGCGTTCGCGGAGCGCGTGAAGTTCACTCCGCTGATCATCTTCACGGTGCTGTGGCTTACGTTCGCCTATTTCCCGATCGCGCACATGGTCTGGTATTGGCCGGGCCCGGACTTCCTTCACGCCGCGCCGACGGATGTCGGCAAGATGTGGGGCTGGGGCGCGCTCGATTTCGCCGGCGGCACCGTGGTGCACATCAATGCGGGCGTCGCGGGACTGATAGGCTGCCTCGTGATCGGCAAGCGCATTGGCTACAAATCGGAGCCCATGCCGCCGCACTCGCTGGTGATGACCATGATCGGTGCGTCCTTGCTGTGGATCGGCTGGTTCGGTTTCAACGCTGGCTCGGGCCTCGAAGCCAATGCCTTCGGCGCGCTCGCCTTCATCAACACGCTGGTCGCCACGGCGGCGGCGGGCGCGATGTGGGCGCTCATCGAGCAGGTCGTGCACCGCAAGCCTTCGCTGCTGGGAGCCGCTTCTGGTGTCGTTGCCGGCCTGGTCGCGATCACGCCGGCGGCGGGTTTCGCCCACCCCGGCACCGCGATCATCCTCGGTGCGGTGGCGTCGGCGGGCTGCTTCTTCTTCGTCACCACGGTCAAGAATCTGCTCAAATATGACGATACGCTCGATGTGTTCGGCATCCACGCCGTCGGCGGCATCATCGGCGCGATCGGCACCGGCATCGTCGCGGCGCCGCAGTTCGGCGGCCAGGGCTGGATCGATTACACCGCGCCCGTGGCAAAGGCCGGCGCCTATGACCTGGTCGGCCAGGTGACCACTCAGCTCTGGGCGGTCGGCCTGACGGTCGTCTGGACGGGCACCGTGTCACTGGTCCTGTTCCTGCTGCTCAAGTTCACCATCGGGCTCCGCCCCAGCGCCGAAGTCGAAGTCGAAGGGCTCGACATCAACGCGCACGGCGAACGCGCCTATAATTACTGACGAGTTAGGGGCGCCGCGCACTCCCTCGCTGCACGCGCGGCGTCCCGCACGAAGTTCCTCCTGCGGACACACTGGGCCGGTGGTTCTCCACCGGCCCATTTTTTTGGTCGGCGCACCGCAGGCGCGGCGAAGCGTATCCTCGCGACCCGAAAGGGTGCGAAGCCCGCGGGACGCCAGGCCGCAGCGCGACCGCCTTGAAACTACCCCAGATCCTCGCGCACGAAATCGGCGCAGCGCTCGCCGATCATGATGCTCGGCGCATTGGTGTTGCCGCCGATCAGCCGCGGCATCACCGATGCGTCGGCGATATACAGCCCCTGCACTCCGCGCACCCGCAGCCGCGGATCGACCACCGCGCCCGCATCCGATCCCATCCGCGCCGTGCCGACCGGGTGGTACACCGTGTCCGCGCGCGCTCGGATCAACCGCTCCAGCGCCGCATCGTCGGCCAGGTCGATCGGGTAGCGGTCCTTCCCCTTGAACCGAGTCATCGGAGGAGTTTCGAGGATGCGGTACATTGCGCGCACCCCGTGCTTTAGCACTTCCACGTCGCGCCGATCGCCCAAGAAATCGGGATCGATCAGCGGCGGCGCGGCCGGATCGAGCGACTGCAGCCTCACGGTCCCGCGGCTTTCGGGCCGCAGCACGCAGGCGTGGCACGAATAGCCATGCCCTTTGACCGCGGTGCGGCCATGATCCTCGACGATCGCGATCAGGAAATGGAGCTGCACGTCCGGGCGTTCGCCCGCGAGCGGAGTCCGGATGAACCCCCCTGCCTCGGCATAAGGCGAAGTCATTACGCCCTTGCGCGTGAGCAGCCAGCGCAGCAGCGACCCGATCGACTTGAGGCTGCCCCCCAACGAGCGGCCTAGGAAATAGCTTCCCTTGGTCTCGAAGGCGGCAACATAATCGATATGGTCCTGCAGCCCCTCGCCCACTTCGGGCCGGTCCACGCGCACCGCCAGCCCCATTTCGCGCAGGTGCTTGGCGGGGCCGATCCCCGAGAGCATCAGCAGTTGCGGCGTCTGGAAAGCGCCGCCCGCCAGGATCACGGCGCGCTTCGCCTTGATCTCGCGATCCTGCCCGTCGCGCTTATACGCGACGCCCCAGACGCGGTCGTCCTCGAACAGGATGCGCTCGACCAGCGCATCGGTCAGGATCGTCAAATTCTCGCGCCGCTCGCCCAGATAGGCACGCGCCGCGGTCCAGCGCTCGCCATTTTTCTGCGTGACTTGATAGATGCCCACGCCGTCCTGCCGCGCGCCGTTGAAATCCTCGTTCACCGGAATCTGCAGCGCCGCGCCGGCCTCGACGAAAGCATGGCTGCCGCCATGCGCGAAATCCTGCTCGCTCACCCACAGGGGGCCGCTGTCGCCGTGATATGCGTCGCTCCCGCGCACGTTGCGTTCGGCGCGCTTGAAATAGGGAAGCACATCCTCCCAGCCCCAGCCGGTGCAGCCGAGATCGCGCCACTCGTCATAGTCTTGCCGGTGGCCGCGGACATAGAGCATCGCGTTGATCGCGGAGGAGCCGCCCAGCCCGCGCCCGCGCGGCTGGTATCCCCGCCGCCCGTTCAGTCCCGGCTGGGGCACGGTCTCGAAGCGGTAAATCGTCGCCGGCCCCTGGAACGGCATCATGCCCGGCATGATCGTCTTGAGGCTGGTGTTGCGCCCGCCGGCTTCGAGCACGCAGACGCTGTACTTGCCGCCCTCGCTCAGGCGGCCCGCGGCGGCGCTCCCGCCCGATCCTCCGCCGATGACGACGATGTCGGCTTCTTCCACGCTGTCCCCTCTCGCTGCTTCGCTTCCCAGCGCGCCTTGATGATCTCGGATGTATCGCGGCTTCCGTCATGGCTCCAGCCCGGCGGCCTGACCATATACCCGATTCGGGACTTCCAGTCCGGAGCATGCCACACGTCCCTGGCGATCCCGATCCATTCGTGAAACGCCGCCCACAGCACGTTGAAGCTGCCCAGATCCTTGACGATCCCATAGCGCGGGCGATCGTCGTCGCGCTCGGGCGTGTAAGTGCCGAACATCTTGTCCCAGACGATGAACACGCCCGCATAATTCCTGTCGAGATAGCGCGCATTGGTCGCATGATGCACGCGGTGGTGCGAAGGCGTGTTCATCACTGCCTCGAACCAGCGCGGCATGCGCTGGATCACTTCGGTGTGGATCCAGAACTGGTAGATCAGGTTCACGCCCGCGACGAAGAAGACCATTGCCGGATGGAAGCCGATCAGGAACAGCGGAATCCGGAAGATGAAGCCCAAGGAGATGAACCCGGTCCAGGTCTGCCGGAGCGCGGTCGAGAGATTATAGTGCTGTGAGCTGTGATGGATCACATGGCTCGCCCAGAACCAGCGCACCCGGTGCGCCGAGCGATGGAAAACATAATAAGCCAGGTCGTCGATCACGAAGGCGATCACGAACCAATACCAGGCGAGGCCGATGTCGAAGAGCCGGAACTGCCACAGCCACATCGCCAGCGCGAAGACCGCGCCGCCGGTGATCAGGCCCGCCACCGTGCTGCCAAGCCCCAGCGACAAGGAAGTCAGCGTGTCGCGCGCGCAATAGCGCCGCCGGTCCTTGGCCCAGGCGACCACCATCTCGGCGAGCACCAGCAGCACGAAGGCCGGCACGGCGAAGTCGACGGGATCGGGAAGGTCGGGCACGGGAATAGCTTACATCGCTGTCAGCAGTGTGTCACTATGTGCTCCCCTCCCTTGCAGGGAGGGGAACTAGCTACGCACCAGCACCGAACCGAAGCGTCGTTCGCCGCTGTGGACCAGCAATCCTTCCGGTCGCGGCTCGATGGCCGGGCTCGCCAATCGCCGTGCGGCAAGCTGCGATCCGTGCTGCTTGATGAGCGCCACGCTCCCGTCCGCGCCATGCACCAACGCGGCACGCCCGTCGCTGCCGACCACCGCGCGCATCGCCTCGAACCCCGAAAGCATCGCCTCCGCCTCGGCCATTGCCTGCGCTTCGTCGGCGATGCCGCCCCCGCCGAGCCCGAGCAGCCGCGCCATGCCCGCAAGCATCAGGATCGCGGCAAGCGATCCGCCGAACAGATAGAGCTGGTTCATTTCGGCCTAGACAATGTGTCGAGCACCGGCCGGATGCCCGAGATATCATATCCCGCCGTCGCCGCCTTGGCCGTCAGCTCTTCGGGGTCACCGCCCCGGCTCGCTTCGGCCAGCGCCCACAAATTGCACGAGCGCGTCCCCGATCGGCAAAAGGCCAGCACCGGCCTGTCGGTCGATTGCAGCGCCGCCGCCATCTCGTCCACCTGCGCGCGAGTCATTCCGCCCATCACCGTCGGGATCGAAAGATAGGCCAGGCCCGCGGCCTCGGCAGCGCGGCGCATCTCCGCGTCGCCAGGCTGGCCGCCTTCTTCGTCATCGGGCCGGTTGTTGATCACCAGCCCGAAGCCCGCGGCGGCCAATGCGGGCATGTCCGCGGGCGAAAGCTGGGGGGAGACCGATATGCTGTCGTCGATGGTGCGGATCATGCGGCCTCGCGGATCACTTGCAGGAAGGCACCCCCATAAGCCTCCAGCTTGCGCGCGCCAACGCCCGAGATGCGGCCCAGCGCGTCGATGCTCGCGGGCCGCGCGCTCGCCATGTCGCGCAGCACCGAATCGTGGAAGATCACATAAGGCGGCACCTGCGCTTCCATCGCCAACTCGCGCCGCCTTGCGCGCAGCGCCTCGAACAGCGGATCGCCGATGGGATTGGCCGCGCCGGCCGGGCCACCGCGCCGCGCCCGCCGCTCGCGCTTGGGCGGCAGGACCAGCGACAGGCTTTGCTCGCCCTTCATGATCGCCTTGGCGGCAGGACCGAACTCCAGCCCGCCATGCGCATTGGCCCGCAGCGCGTCGTGCAGCAGCAGCGCCCGCGCGACCGGCTTGATCAGGGCCGCCTCGTCGCCGTCCGCGATCCCGAAGACCGAGAGCTTCTCATGCCCGTTCATCAGGCTGCGTTCGCTGGATTGGCCCAGCAGGATGCTCTCCACATAGCCGACGCCGAACATCATGCCGGTGCGGAACACCGCGGAAAGGAATTTCTGCGCGACGACGCTCGCATCCACTGCGCTGGGCGGAGCAAGGCAATTGTCGCAATTGCCGCAATTCTCCGGGCCGTCCGTGTCCCCGAAATGGCGCAGCAGGATGCGCCGCCGGCATCCTGCGGTCTCGACCAGCGCGCCCAACGCGGTCAGCCGCGTTCGCTCGCCGGGCTGCCGCGCGCGCTCGACTTCGCCGATCCGCTGGCGCGCCTTGGCGAAATCCTCCGCCCCCCAGAAAAGCTGCGCCACCGCCGGGTCGCCGTCGCGCCCGGCGCGGCCGGTTTCCTGATAATAGGCCTCGATCGATTTGGGCAGCCCGGCATGCGCGACGAAGCGCACGTCGGGCTTGTCGATCCCCATCCCGAATGCGACCGTCGCGACGATCACCATGTCCTCGGATGCCACGAACGCCGCCTGGTTGCGCCGCCGCACATCGGGATCGAGGCCGGCATGATAAGGCAGGACCTTGCGGCCATTGCTGGAGAGCTTCTCGGCCAGCTTCTCCACGCCGGCGCGCGTCTGGGCATAGACGATCCCCGGCCCGGGCTGCTCGGCGAGCAGATCCTCGATCTGCCGTGTCGTGTTGTCGCGCGGGGTGATCAGATAGCGGATATTGGGCCGGTCGAACCCGGCGACGATCATGCCGTCCTGGGGAATCCCTAGCTGCTCGCAGATATCGTCGCGGGTATGCGCGTCGGCGGTCGCGGTCAGCGCGAGGCGTGGCACTTCGGGAAAGCGGTCGAGCAAAGGCCGCAACAGGCGATAGTCCGGCCGGAAGTCGTGCCCCCATTCCGAAACGCAATGCGCCTCGTCGATCGCGAACAGGCTGAGCCTGGCCTGCCCCAGCAGATTGCGGAAGCCCTCTCCAGAGGCACGCTCGGGCGCGACATAGAGCAGGTCCAGCTCCCCCGCGCGGAATCGCGCCACCGTCTCGTCGCGATTGTCGTCGGCGGATGTCAGCGTGGCGGCGCGGATGCCCACGGCCTCGGCCGCCCGCAACTGATCGTGCATCAGCGCGATCAGCGGACTGACGACCAGGCAAGTGCCCTCCAGCATCACTGCCGGCAATTGATAGGTCAGCGACTTGCCCGCGCCTGTCGGCATCACCGCCAGCGTGCGCTGCCCGGCAAGCACGCGATCGATCACCTGGGTCTGCACCCCGCGAAACTCGGGGAAGCCGAAGGTCTTTTGCAGGGTCTGGAGCGCATTCACGCCCGCTCTATCCCCGCCCGGTGCTCGCGCCGCAAGTCCCGCGCTGCGTCGCTTGGGCCGGATCGACATTAGCCAAATTCCTCCCCTCCCTGAAAGGGAGGGGTTGGGGGTGGGTGCGCGCGTCTGCGCGCTCCAAAAGACTCTCACACGTCACCTAAAACAGCGCCGAACGAGGCATCGAGCCTCGTTCGGCGCTAAACCCACCCCTTGCCCCCTCCCTTTCAGGGAGGGGAAAAGTTAGATGCCGATTGGCCCTAACCCGCGAGCACGCGCCGCAGCCAAGCCTCGGTCAGCTCGGGATGCGTAACGGGCAGCATATGCCCGCCCTCGACGATCTCGATGCTCGCGCCCCGGATCGATGAAGCCGTGTCCGTGCCGTGGAGCTCGGGATCGAGCAGCGCATCGCCATGCGCATAGAGGATCGCGACGGGCATTCCGATCTCGCCGTAACGCTGCGCCTGCCGCTCCATCGCGCCCTTGGCCATGCCCATCTCATAGGCGCCCGATTGGAAACCCTGCGGCCGGATCGCCAGCGCGCCGCCGCCGCGCATTGCGAAATCCTCGGGCACCGGGTCGGGATGGAATACCTCCACTGTCCTGGCCTTGCCGGTGCGCATGGCAATGGGAATCGCGATCGTCCACGCAACCGCCGCGCGCAGCGGGCCCGGCACGACATAGCCCTTGAACGGCTCCGGCGGCCGCTCGATCGGCTGGGTATAGGGCGCGATCAGCGCCAGCCCGCGCAATTTGTCCGGATGCGCCAGCGCCAGTGCCAGCGCAACCGCGCCGCCCATCGAATGCCCGACGAGCAGGGGCCTCTCCAACCCCAGCCTGTCGATCAGCGCGGCAATCGCATCGGCCTGTTCCGCGATGTCGAGCCGCTTGCCCGTCAACCGCGAATAGCCCCAGCCGGGCCGGTCGATCACCACTACCCGGTGGTCGCGCGCCATCGCCGGCGCGAGGAAATAAGTGAAGATGCGCCAGTTGCTGAGGATCCCGTGGATCATCACGATTGCCGGCGCGTCGCGCGGCCCCAGATCGAGATAATGGAAATCGACGCACGCCACTTCGAGCCTTTGGCCGTCGGCGGGTATCATCCGCTCGATCCCGCGGCTGACATAGGCCGACCAGCCCACCAGCCCGGCGACAAGCACGATGAATCCCAGCAGCACCCAGATCATCGCGCGTCTCCCTTATCCGCCGGCCAGCTCGCCTTCTTCGCGCTCCTGCGCCTGCCGCGCCCACATCTCCGCATATAAACCTTGTCTGCGCAACAATTGCACATGCGTGCCCTGCTCGGCGACGCGGCCGGCTTCCAATACGACGATGCGGTCGGCATGGACCACGGTGGAGAGCCGGTGCGCGATCACGATCGTCGTGCGGCCTAGCTCGATCGCCTCCAGCGTCGCCTGGATGTCTGCCTCGGTGCGGCTGTCGAGCGCGCTGGTCGCTTCGTCGAGGATCAGGATCGGCGGGTTCTTTACCAGCGTGCGCGCGATCGCGACGCGCTGCTTCTCGCCGCCCGAAAGCTTCAATCCGCGCTCGCCCACGCGCGTGTCGAACCCGCCGGGCAGCGACTGTATGAAGCCCGCGATAGCTGCTCTGCGGGCCGCATCCGCGACTTCCTCGGGTGAGGCCCCTTCGCGGCCGTAAGCGATATTGTAGCCGATCGTATCGTTGAACAGCACCGTATCCTGCGGGACGATGCCGATCGCCGCGCGCAGGCTTGATTGCGTCACCCGCGCGATATCCTGGCCGTCGATCGTCACGCGCCCGCCCGTCAGGTCGTAGAAACGGTAGAGAATGCGCGCGAGCGTCGATTTGCCCGCCCCCGATGGCCCCACCACCGCCACCGTGCTTCCCGCGGGAATGTCCAGGTCGATGCCCTTCAATATCTCGCGCTCGGGATCGTAGGAGAAGCGCACATCCTCGAAACGGACATGCCCCGCGCCGACCGTCAGCGGCAACGCGCCCGGCGCGTCCCTTACTTCAGCATCGGTGTCGATCAGGTCGAACATCGATCCCATGTCGATCACGCCCTGGCGTATCGTGCGATAGACCATGCCCAGCAGGTCGAGCGGGCGAAACAGCTGGGCGAGCAACGTCGAGACCAATACGACGTCGCCTGGCGTGAACTGTCCGCTGGACCAACCCCGCACGATCAGCGCCATGCCCGCCGCCATCATCAGATTGGTGATCAGGCTCTGCCCGATATTGAGCCAGGCCAGCGAATTTTCGCTCACCGTCGCTGCCTTGGCATAGGCCGTGACGGCATCCTCGTAGCGCCTGGCCTCGCGCTCCTCCGCGTTGAAATATTTGACCGTCTCGAAATTGAGCAGCGAATCCACCGCATGCGCCACCGCCCCGGTATCGAGCTCGTTCATCCGCTCGCGCAGCTTCGCGCGCCAGTCGGTCACCCAGCGGGTGAAGGCGATATAGACCACCACCATCGCGAGTGTTCCCGCGACCAGCCAGCCCGAAAAACGCGTATAGAAGATGCCGAGCACCAGGCTCAGCTCCAGGATCGTCGGGGCGATGTTGAACAACAGGAAATAGAGCATCGTATCGATGCTCTTGGTCCCGCGCTCGACCACCTTGGTCACTGCGCCCGTGCGCCGTTCGAGATGGAAGCGCAGCGACAGCGCATGGAGATGGCGGAACACGTCGGCCGCCAGCCGCCGCGTCGCTTCCTGCCCGACGCGCTCGAACACGGCGTTGCGCAGATTGTCGAATATCGTCGATCCCAGCCGCGCCGCGGCATAGCCGACCACCAAGGCGGTCACGAGCCACACGGCGTCTCGCGATCCGCTAGCCATCCGGTCGATTGCGCCCTGCAGCGCGAACGGCGCGCCATAGACCTGCACCAGCTTCGAACAGACCACGAGCAGCATCGCGAGCACGATCCGCACGCGCAATCCCGGCGCATCGCGCGGCCAGAGATAGGGCAGGAAGCGCCGGATCGTCCCGAACAGCGGACGCTCGGGCGCGGAGGACGAAGTGTCGGGAGGCATCCCGCCCGATCTGGGGCTTGCCCGGGCGCGATGCAACGCCCCGGGGGAACGGCGAGCCGATCAGCGCGTTATTAACCTTTGAAGGGACGAACGATGGACCAGGTAATTTACGTGCTGGCGATCATGGGCTGCAGCGACGATAATCTCGCCTGCCAGCAGGCGCGCGTCGAGCCGGTCCGCTATGCGTCCTACGCCGCCTGTCAGGAGGCGGTTCCCGCAGCGCTCGGCCGAAACACCGACGTGGATTATCCGGTGATCGCCGCCGCCTGCCAGCGCCAGGGCGCCCGGATGGTAGAAGCGCAGCCGAAGCGCTCGGCGGGCCGCTGACACCCATCCGAATAAGCGAGATTTAGCCGGCCTGCTTCTCGCGCGGACGCGTCCATAAATGGCCAGGGCGCGCCTGTCGTGGGAACAGCCGTCGGCGCGCAGCCGCCTGCCAACCCGCCTTTGCGATCCAGCCGAGCTTTTCCGCTGCGCTCGTAGTGACGCGGTGATCCCATGCGTGATCGCCGCGCGCGATCACTTTGCTGGCGATATCACCGTAGATTCCGGCCGCCGCGAGCACGGCCCAGGCCGATCGGAACGGGAGTGCATTGGCGCCCCTTCGCGCACTTTCGGCATGCTCCTCGGCGCGTTCCCCCAGCCGCCGCATCAGCATGCTCAGCCGCGCGCGAAAGGCCGGCCGCATATGCTGCCCCGGCGGCACGTCGATCTCGGTCAGCCATTCGTCGGGCAGATAGGAGCGCCCGGCGCGGGCGTCCTCCTCCACGTCGCGCGCGATATTGGCGAGCTGGAAGGCGATGCCGAGATCGCATGCACGGTCCAGCGTGTCCTCGTCCTCCGGCGGCACGCCCATCACGATCGCCATCATGCAGCCCACGGCGCCGGCGACATGGTAGCAATAAAGATACAGGTCGCGCTCGTGCCGCGGCCCCCAGCCGTCCGCATCGAGTGCAAATCCCTCGATAACGTCCCACACGAAGCGGTGCGGCATGGCGGTTTCGGCCGCCACGATGCGCAGCGCGTCGAACGCCGGATCGCCGACCCATTCGCCGTTCAGTGCGGCCTGCGTCCGCGCGCGCATCGTCGCCAGCCTGGCCTGCGGATCGAGGACGGCGGCCATGCCGTGCCCATGGTCCTGCCCGTCGGCGAGGTCGTCGCAGGCGCGGCACCAGGCATAAAGCAGCCAGGCGCGTTCGCGCGTCTTGCGATCGAATAGCCGGCTGGCCGCGGCGAAGCTCTTCGATCCGCGCGCTATCGACTCCCCCGCCGTCGCGACGATCGCGGCGCGCCCGGGAACCGGCGACGCCTTCACAGGTCGCTGCGCTTCATATGGATGATCGGTACGGTCGGCTCGAACGCATGCATGCGCGCCAGCAGGGATTCCAGATCGGTATCTGCGAGCAATATCCCCTGATGCTGCGGGCGCAGGAAGCCGACTTCGCCCATCTTGCCGACGAACTCGAGCAGCCCGTCATAAAAGCCCGCGACGTTCCACAGCGCGACCGGCTTGGCGTGATAACCAAGCTGCGCCCAGCTCATCGCTTCCCACAATTCGTCCATCGTGCCGGTGCCGCCGGGAATCGTCAAAAAGCCGTCCGAAAGCTCGGTAAAGGCTGCCTTGCGCTCGTGCATCGTCTCGACGACGTGGAGTTCGGTGAGCCCCCGGTGCGCGACTTCGGCATTCACCAGCGCGGTCGGGATCACTCCGATCACTTCGCCCCCGGCTTCCAGGCACGAATCGGCCACTGCGCCCATCAGCCCCAGCTTGCCGCCGCCATAGACCACGCCGATCCCCCGCGCTGCGAACAGCCGCCCGACCGTGCGTGCGCATTCCACATAGACCGGGTCGGCGGGGGTGGCCGATCCGCAATAAACCGCGATGCGCTTCAAGTGTTTGCTCCAGTCATCTGCCGCCCCCAAGCATCAACGCAGCGGTCGCCTTGGCGCTGCCCACCACGCCCGGAATTCCCGCGCCGGGATGCGTGCCCGCGCCGACGAAATACAGGTTCGAAATCGCATCGTCGCGATTATGCGCGCGGAAATATGCGCTCTGGGTAAGGATCGGCGACAGGCTGAAGCCCGAGCCGAGATGCGAGCGAAGATCGTCGCGGAAATCGGTGGGCGTATAGCTGAACCGCGTGACGATCCGCTCGCGCAGATCGGGGATCAGGCGCCGCTGGATCTCGTCGAGGATGCGCTCCTCCAGCACGGGGCCGACTTCGCTCCAGTCCGCAGGGAACTTGCCGAGATGGGGGACGGGCGCGAGCGCGTAGAAAGTCGAGTGCCCTTCCGGCGCCATGCTGGCGTCGCTCGCGCTCGGGTGATGCAGATATAGCGAGAAATCCTCGCTCAGCACGCCGTGATCGTAGATGTCGGCGAGCAGTCCCTGATAGCGCGGCCCGAACAGGATCGAATGGTGCGGGATGCTCGGGAAAGTCCCCTTGAGCCCCAGGTGCAGCACGAACAGCGAAGGCGAATATTTCTTGCCCAGCAGCTTGCGCGCGGTTCGCTGGCTGCTCCGCGAAGTCTTGAGCAGGTCGCGGTAGCTGTGGACGATATCGGCATTGCTCGCCACAGCATCGACGCTCAGTTCGAACCCGCTCTCGGTGCGCAATCCGGTAACCCGGTCGCCCAGCGTATCGATTGCCGTCACCGGATCGCCCAGCCGCATGACGCCGCCCAGCCGCTCGAAATGGCGGACCATGCCGGCGACCAGCTTGTTGGTCCCGCCCTCGGCCCACCATATTCCGCCGTCGCGCTCCAGCTTGTGGATCAGCGCATAGATCGAGCTGGTCGCCATCGGATTGCCGCCGACCAGCAATGTGTGAAAGCTCAGCGCCTGGCGCAGCTTCTCGTTCTGCACGAAGCTCGATACGATCGAATAGACCGATCGCCAGGCCTGGTATTTCATCAGCGACGGCGCCGCCGCGATCATCGATTTGAAATCGAGGAAAGCCACGGTCCCGAGCTTGACATAGCCTTGCTCGTACACCCCGGCCGAATATTCGAGGAATCTGCGATATCCCGCGACATCCTCGGGATTGAGCTGGGCGATCGCCGCATTGAGCTGGGCGTCGTCGTTCGAATAATCGAACGCGACGCCGTCGGGCCAGGACAGGCGGTAAAAGGGGGTGACCGGCCTGAGCGTCACGTCCTTGGAAATGTCGTGGCCCGAGATCTTCCAGAGCTCGGCCAGCGCCTCGGGCGCGGTGATCACCGTCGGCCCCGCGTCGAAGGTGAAGGTGCCGGCCTCGGTTGGGCGTTCCCAGAAATAGGCGCGCCCGCCGGGCTTGTCGCGCGCCTCGATCAGCGTGGTGTCCACTCCGGCGGATTGCAGCCGGATGGCAAGCGCGAGCCCGCCGAAACCTGCTCCGATGACTGCCGCCCGCTTCATGCTCGCCCCCGCATCGCGCGCACCGCCCGTCCGATCGGTACGGGCGGGCGGCCCGCCAGTGTCCTGATCCGGTCGAACGTCGTCGAATTTCCCGAATAGAAGCGTCCGATCAGCTCGGGGCTCAGGCGATAGAAGCGCTCGAGCACGCGATAACGCTCGGCGGGCTCCGCTGCCTTGAAGAGCATGGCCGCCAGCATCCGGTAGAAGCGGCGCTTGCGCCAGGTGACGCGCGCGAAATCGTGGAGGAGCGTGTGCAGCCCCGCGCCGGACAGGTCGCTCGCGCTGGCGACCAGGCTCGCGGTGCGCACGGCGTCGGGCAGCGAGTAGCTGGTCAACGGGTGAAACAGTCCGGCGCGAACCCCTGCCTTGGCGACGTTATTGCCCCCCGATTGCCAATAGGCGTCGAAATCACCACCCATCGCCACCGGCAGCGAGCCCGCTTCCTCGCGCACCACGCGCTCGGCCTGCCAGTCGTGCATCGCGGCATAGGTGTCGAGCCGCGCGCGCGATGCGTCCACATCCAGCTCCGGCGTGTCGCTATAATATGTGTCCTCGACGAACAGCCGCGTCGCGGCGAAGGGCAGGGCATAGACGAAGCGGTAGCCGTCGAGCTGCTCGACCGTCGCGTCCATGATCATCGGCCGCTCGACTTCGTGCGCTTCGCCCAGCGCCAGCTCACGCCCATAGAATTTCTGCCAGCCGCATTTCAGCGCCGAAAGGTCGCCGGCCCCGCGGCAATCGATCACGCCGCCGGCATCGATCCGGTCGCCATCCGCGAACACGACCGCCTTGCTGCTCGCCGCCAGCACCTTGCGCCGCGTCATCACCGCGCCCTCGGGCATGACGGCGCGGACCACGGCATCGAGCCGGGCGGATTCGATCGAATAATAAGGCGATTTCAGCGTCCGGCGATGCGCGGGGAAGGCAACATCATAAGCCGGCCAGCCATGGCAGATCAGCGGCGCGGTGAGCCAGCGGTTCGCCGGCGCCACGTCGCTCGCGAAGAACGACCACAAGTGATTGCCGCCGATGCTGCGCGCCCCCTCTATCAGGCGGACGTCGCAATGGGGGCGCTTCTTGGCGAGCGCCAGCGCGAGCAATCCTCCGGCAAGGCCGCCGCCGACGATGGCGACGTCGCATTTGGTGATCGCGGGCATTTGACCGGCCTAGCGCAGGGATTCGCGCGGTTCCAACAAAAACCCCGCGCGGTGTGCGGGCGCGCGGGGGAATCCGTGGCTCGCCCGACAGTCGCCTCAGTAGCAGGCCCCCGAATAATACCAGTCCTGCTGGCCATAGGTGTGGCGCTGGATCGATTCGGTCTTCTTGGTCATGCATTCGCTTCGCGCGCGCCATTGGGCATCGCTGGTCGTGGTCGAGACGTTGTTCCAGATCCGGGCCATGTTGGCGCTTTCGGCCGCCGAATTCTGCGCCTTCTCGAAATTGCGCGCCTCGATCGAAAGCGCGGTGCAGCGCGATCCGCCATATTTGCAATATTGGGCTACATCGAAAGTGAAAGCCGAGACGCTCGACCGATCCGGGCCCTGCCGGTCCATTCGCTCGATGAAGCTGGTCGCGACCGGATCGGGCTTGAGCACGCCGCGCGCCAGCAGCACCGTATCGGCGCCATACCATTTCTTGGCCCAGGCCTGCTTGTACCAATAGATCGCCAGCGCCTCGTTTGGCGGCAGCCCCTTGTCGCCGTCATAGATCTGGGCGAGGCTCATCATCGCCTGCGGATTGCCCTGCAGCGCCGCCTTCTCGAACCAGAAGCGCGCGCCCTGTGCATTGCGCGGTCCGCCCATGCCGTTCAGCATCATCGCGGCGAGCACGCGCTGGCCTTCCTTGTCGTCCATCTCGGCGGAGATCTGCGCCCATTGGCGTGATTTTTCGAGATCGGGCTCTGTGCCCCATCCTTTTTCGCGAAAGGCGGTCATCATGTAGTTGATCGAAGGCAAGTGGCCGAGCTGCGCCGCTTGAAGATTGAGCGCGAAGACCTGCGGGCGGGTGGCGACCAGTTCCTTGTCGGTCTTGGCGCGGTGGCGCAGGGCTTCACCCTGGGCGGCCAGCGCCTCTCCGGCCGGGTTGTGATGCGAAACGCCAGCTTCGCGTAGCGCCGCCAGTTCCTTCTCCGCATCGGAGTGCGGCGACGCCGCCGTCGCCGCGCGCAGGAACCAGTAGAATGCGGCGGATTGATCCGCGGCGACGCCGATCCCGTCGCGGTAGAAAACGCCGGTGTTGAAGGCGCCGGTGCCCGATCCCAGCTCACCGCCCTTGCGATACCAGGCGAACGCCGCCGCCTGGTCCTGCGGAACGCCATTGCCCTTGTCGAGCGCGTAGCCGTAATCGACCATCGCCAGGCGGTATCCGGCCTCGGCGGATTTGCGCAGCCAGGGAATGGCCTTGGCGGGGTCCGCCGTCACGCCCAGCCCGTCCATATAGGCGTCGCCGGCCCAATACATTGCGCGCACATGCCCGGCATTGCCGGCCCGTTCGAACCAGCGCAGCGCCTCGGCCTGATCCTTGGTTACGCCCGTTCCGGCGTCGAGCGCCACGCCGAGCGCGAACATCGCATCGGTGTTCCCGCCTTCCGCCCCCTTGCGATACCATGCCGCCGCTTGGGCCTTGTCGGCTGCCACGCCATTGCCTTCATCGTATAGGTCGCCGATCAGCTTCGCCGCCTCGCCGCTCCCTTTCGCGGCGGCGGCCTCCAGCTTGCTCAACGCCGCCGTCACGTTGCCCGCCCGAAGCAGCGCCTTTCCCACCCCGAGTTCGGCGGCGTCCTGCATCGGCGCGGCGGCTAGAGCCAGCAGGGCGAAGGGGAAGATAAACAATTTCATTGACCGAGATCCTTCAGCTGCGCCCTGGCGTGGCGTTTTCGGGTCGAGCTTTTGCGCGCATCGGCGCGCGCGGGCGCGGCAGCACACTGGATAGCGACCGCCACGGTCAGCCAGATGCGCTTCAATGCATGTCTCCCCTGAGCCGACTTGCCCAGATTATCCATCACTTGCGCGGAACTGCAAGCCTTGCCGCGCATGACGCGCGCGCTTCATTTGGATATAGCGGAGCGGTGCCGGCCTCCCTCGCTCTCCGCATCCCCCGTCCCGCTATCCTCGCGGCGCTCGCCCTGGGCGGGCTTTTCGCGGTCATCCTTCTCGTCATGCACCGCCCACCGATCTGCCCCTGCGGCACGGTCAAGCTCTGGCACGGCGTGGTGCAGTCCAGCGAAAACAGCCAGCACCTGGCCGACTGGTACAGCTTCAGCCACCTTATCCACGGCTTCCTCTTTTACGCCGCCGCGCATTTCTGGCTGCGAGAGCCCGCGCGCGGATGGGCGCTGCCGGTCGCGGTCGGCGTGGAAGGGATATGGGAGCTGCTCGAAAACTCGCCCATCATCATAAACCGCTATCGCGAGGCTACGATGGCGCTCGGCTATTCAGGCGATTCGGTCGTCAATTCGCTCGCCGATATCGGCTGGATGGCGTTCGGCTTCTGGCTCGCCACGCGCCTGCCTGCCTGGGCGATCATCGCGCTGGCCATCGGCTTCGAGCTCATGACGCTCGCGCTGATCCGCGACAATCTGACGCTCAACGTGCTGATGCTCGTCTCGCCCGTCGATGCGATCCGCGCCTGGCAGGGGGGAGCGTGACCGCCGCCATCCTCCTGTCCGCGCTGGCGATGACGCTTATCGTGGGCGCGCGCTATCTGCTGGCCTCCGGCGCATTCGCGCTCGCCACTCGCGCTAAGCATCCCGGCCTTTATACGGGGCTCGATGCGCAGATCCGCAAGGAGATCGGCTGGAGCCTGGCCAGCGCCGCGATCTATGGCGCGCCCGCCGGGATCGTCGCTTGGGGCTGGCAGAATCGCGGCTGGACGCTCGTTTATACGGACCCGAACAGCTTTCCCCTCTGGTATCTGCCCGTCTCGGTTTTGCTTTATCTGCTCGCGCACGATGCCTGGTTCTATTGGACCCACCGGCTGATGCACCGCCCCGCGCTCTTCCGCATCGCGCATGCGGTCCATCACGCCAGCCGGCCGCCCACGGCCTGGGCCGCGATGAGCTTCCACTGGGTAGAGGCGCTCACCGGCGCTGTGGTAATTCCGCTACTGGCGTTCGTGATTCCGATCCATGCCGCCGCGCTCGGATTGGTGCTCGCGGTGATGACGGTTATGGGTGTGACCAATCATATGGGCTGGGAGATTTTTCCCCGCTTCATCCATCGCGGGCCATTGGGGGCATGGCTGATCACCGCGAGTCATCACCAGCGCCACCATGAGAATTACAGGTGCAATTATGGGCTATATTTCCGGCATTGGGACCGGCTTTGCGGGACGGACAGGGGCCTTGGCGATTTCGCTCGCATGCCTGGCCGCGCTGCCGGGCGCGGCGCACCCCCCGGCGGCGACCGCCACGCTCGACCTTGAGATCACGCAGCTCCGCTCGGCCAGGGGCGTGCTGCGCATCTGCCTGACCGCCGATTCGAGCCAGTTCCCCGATTGCCGCGGCGGCGCCAGCGCAGTGCGCCGCACGATATCCGCCGCCAGCCCGCGCCTCCGCTTCGAAGGGCTGCCGCCCGGGTCCTATGCCGTGGCGGTGATCCATGACGTCAATGGCAATGCCCGGCTCGACACCATGCTCGGCGTCCCCCGCGAAGGCTTCGGCTTTTCGCGCAATCCCGCGATCGGCTTCGGCCCGCCGCGCTTCTCCTCCGTGCGCTTCGCGGTCGGCAGCGGCGCGGAGACGCAACAGGTGCGTATGCGCTACCTGCTTTAGCGCTTTCCCTTCGCTTCCGGCGCGCTTAGTCTGGCCCCATCCCCGGGGGACCGCGCCTGAGCGGTTGAGAGTTGGCTGAAGCCAAGACCCGCTGAACCTGATCCGGCTTACACCGGCGTAGGGAGTGGGCGGCCCTTCATCCGAAGACCGTTTTCTCCCCAAATGGAGAAGACTCAATGGCCGACCTCCCCGCGCGCACCGAGATTGGCGTAACCACCGGCCCGATCCGCGGCAGCCGCAAGATCCATGTCGGCCCGCTCAGGGTGGCGATGCGCGAGATCGATCTCGAGCCAAGCTCGGGCGAGCCCCCCCTTCGCGTCTACGACTGCTCCGGGCCCTATACCGATCCCCAGGCCCGCATCGATATCGCCGCGGGCCTTCCCCAGCTCCGCCGCGACTGGATCGTGGCGCGCGGCGATGTCGAGCAGGTTCCCGCGCGCGAAGTCCGCCCCGAGGATAACGGCCAGCTCGGCCCGGACCGGAGCGGCGGCGTCGCGCCCTTCCCCAATGTCGTCAAGCAGCCTTTGCGTGCGAAGCCCGGCATGAACGTCAGCCAGATGCACTATGCCCGCCGCGGCATCGTCACGCCCGAGATGGAATATGTCGCCACCCGCGAAAATCTCGGCCGCCAGCGCCTCAAGGAATATGCCCGCGACGGCGAGTCCTTCGGCGCCAGCATCCCCGATTACGTCACCCCCGAATTCGTCCGCGACGAAGTCGCTCGCGGCCGCGCGATCATCCCCAGCAACATCAATCATCCCGAATCCGAGCCAATGGCGATCGGCCGTAATTTCCTGGTCAAGATCAACGCCAATATTGGCAATTCCGCCGTGGCCTCGAACGTCGCCGCCGAAGTCGACAAGATGGTCTGGTCGATCCGCTGGGGCGCGGACACGGTGATGGACCTCTCCACCGGCCGCAACATCCACGACACGCGCGAATGGATCCTCCGCAACTCCCCCGTGCCGATCGGCACCGTCCCGATCTATCAGGCGCTCGAAAAGGTCGGCGGCGTGGCGGAAGACCTCACCTGGGAAATCTATCGCGACACGCTGATCGAACAGGCCGAGCAGGGCGTGGATTATTTCACCATCCATGCCGGCGTCCGCTTGGCTTACATTCCGATGGCCGCCAAGCGCGTTACCGGCATCGTCAGCCGCGGCGGATCGATCATGGCCAAATGGTGCCTCGCGCACCACCGCGAATCCTTCCTCTACGAGCATTTCGACGACATCACCGAGATCATGAAGGCCTATGATATCGCCTATTCGCTGGGCGATGGCCTGCGCCCCGGCTCGATCGCCGACGCCAATGACGAAGCCCAGTTCAGCGAGCTCTATACGCTCGGCGAGCTCACCCACCGCGCCTGGGCGCAGGATGTCCAGGTGATGATCGAAGGCCCCGGCCATGTGCCGATGCACAAGATCAAGCTGAACATGGAAAAGCAGCTCGAAGTCTGCGGCGAAGCGCCCTTCTACACATTGGGGCCGCTCACCACCGATATCGCCCCCGGCTATGATCACATCACCAGCGGCATCGGCGCCGCGATGATCGGCTGGTACGGCACCGCGATGCTCTGTTACGTCACCCCCAAGGAGCATCTCGGCCTCCCCGACCGCGACGACGTCAAGGTCGGCGTCGTCACCTACAAGCTGGCCGCCCACGCCGCCGATCTCGCCAAGGGGCATCCCGCCGCCCAGATGCGCGACGACGCGCTATCCCGCGCCCGCTTCGAGTTCCGCTGGCGCGACCAGTTCAACCTGTCGCTCGATCCCGACACGGCGGAAGAATATCACGACCAGACGCTACCGGCGGAAGGCGCCAAGACCGCGCATTTCTGCTCGATGTGCGGCCCCAAATTCTGCTCGATGCAGATCAGCCAGGAAGTCCGCGACTTCGCCTCGAAGCAGAACCAGGGCGTCGAAGGCTTCCTCGCCACCGGACCCACGGGCGCGGAAACCGCGGCTGCGAGCAAGGCCGCAGCGCTTGCGGGCATGGAAGAGATGAGCAAGCGGTTTAAGGAGACGGGGAGCGAGCTGTATATGGGGGCTGGCGGTAGGGAGCATGATTGAGTTGTCAGCCGATGCTTGACATCGTGTCTGCCAGACCATGAATTACATCAGTGATCTGTTTGTTTCGCAACAACGGCTTGCGCCTGTTTGCAAAGCTGAGCGATGCATTGGACGCCATCCCGCAGCTGCGCGCGGCTTAAGTTGGTAGCCTGTCAGTGGAATTTGGTGGGGGCACCACATGGATTTGAGAGACGCCGCACAAAAGGGCTACGATGATGGCTACGACGGAAGACACGAGAGTGAGCTAACCGTCGAAACTATGTTTCACGACTTGGTGGGTCTGGGTGACGAGGTTGAAGACCTCAAGCATGCCTACGCTTTCGCCTACGGTCGTGGCGTAGCTCGCCGCCAATACGACGATGGAGAATTGGGGGCGCATGACCTCAACGATTTTATGTCCGGTTTTTTGCCGTTTGGCGACTGGTCCGGTTTAAGCGAAGTCGCTCATGAAGGTTATCATGACGAACGCGAATCGCTCAACGACAAGGAGCGTGAACGTGAAGAGGAGGACGATGAGACCGACAAGATCGATCCAGAAGATGGCGGCAGCGGGGGCAGTGGTGGCGGTGGCGACCCATTTTCCTGGAGAGATGTCCCGCTCCTGGCGGCCTTTCTCCTGCTCTTTACTCGCGCTGGATTGATATTTCTTGGGGTCATAGTATTTCTGACAGTGGGCTATTGCCAGCATCAGGCGCGGCCTGATCACAACGCCCAGCCATCTGCTTTGATTCAACCTGCCACCAGACCACCAACGGAAGAGCCTGCTATAACGTCCGCCGAACCGGAGGTGCAGATCGATATGCTAGCCCTCTTTGAAGGCGTTGATGCCGAATACCAGCCTTTGGCGACGGCGCCGGACGTACTGGAGATCAACGGTCGCTATGGCTCACCCGTGAGGGAAGGGATCGCAGCAGGTTTCAGGTTTTCAGGTGCCCGTTCGGGCGAGACGCGATTCCGGGCCGAAATCTGGGCGGCACATGGCCAGTCACGCAAGGGAGTTTGCATCCCTGATCGCAGGTTGTGGCGGGCCAGCACGACGAGTGAAAACTGGGTCGCATCTGCAGAAGAAGGAAATTTCGTTTGTGCCTATCAGGGGCCAATGCTGCTTGCTGGTGATTACCGAGTGCACGTTTTCGTGGATGAAGGACCACAGCAAAGTTTAGACTTTCGTGTTGTCCCAAAGAGAATCGACTCAGAGTCACCTCAAGTTATCGGATTTGGCAATCGTGAAATGGATAAAATTCGTCTCCAGTTGGAGCGCGAGGCTTATGAACAGGAGCGAGCACAGCAAGCAGCGTTCATGCAGGAATATCAGGATGCGGTTGGCAGAAACTCTAGTTGTTACCAGCGCGAGGAGCTATGTGAGGTCGCTTACCGGGAGCACCGGGCGAAGGGACGGCAAGCATCGGAAGATAGAATCGAAAGGGTCAGGCAAATACGACGAATGACGGATGAAGAGCTTCTGAGCATCAGCCAATCCGACTAATCTCGGGCTCGGTATTCACGCCATCACCTTGGAAATATGCTAAAACAGGCATAGAATTACGGTGAGGATAACGTGAGAATTACTAAATTCACCAAACTCGTTGGTCCCTGCTCCCTCAATAATGATACCGACACTGCGCCACTTGCAGCGTGTGGTCCTTGCCGCTCCCCGCCACCTATACACCAGCCGATGTTCCTGATTGATCCGCCCCGACCACCAGCCGGACAAATTGCCCCCCAGCGGCTCGGGCTTGCCGGCGCCGCTGAACGGATGGCGCAACATTCGCCAGTCGGCAGGTCTGTGAGAGTCACGCAATCTTTTCCGTCGAGAGTCTGTGCCGAAACATATTGCCATGCTATGTTAAACTTTCGCCGTTTCTTTAACACGTTCCACAAACGTGTTAGATCGTTCGTACAATGCGAACATGAGTCGGCTGGCCGATGCTTAAACCTACCTACACGATCCCGCCGCTACCGCCGCACGCCGATCTGGAGACCGTCGTGGTGCTGCGCGAAGCCGCGCGCGCTCATCGTTATCTCGCCGAACTGAAGGGGCGCGCGGGCACGATCCCAAACCAAGGAATCCTGATCGATACGCTATCGCTCCAAGAAGCCAAAGCGAGTTCCGAAATCGAGAATATCGTCACCACGCAGGACGAGGTCTTTCAGACCAGCCTCTTTCCCGATCACCCAGCTTCGCCCGCAGCAAAGGAGGTTTCTCTATACCGCGATGCGTTGCGCTGCGGCTTCGACACGCTGCACGAGCAACAGGGCATCCTCAGCAACAACGCCATCATCGCAATGTTTCGCATCCTCAAACGAACCGACAGCGGCTTCAGGACTATGCCCGGCACGGCGCTGAAGAACGAGACAAGCGGCGACATCGTCTATGTGCCGCCGCAGAGGGGCGATGATGTGATCCGCCAGATGACGGCGCTCGAGCGCTTCATCAACGATGACGCGGTCAGCGAGCTGGACCCACTGATCAAGATGGCGATCATTCATCACCAGTTCGAAAGCATCCACCCCTTCCCGGATGGCAACGGGCGTATCGGCCGCATCATCAACGTGCTGTATCTCACGCGGCAGGGGCTGATCGACACGCCGATCCTGTATCTCAGCCGCTTCATTACGCGCAACAAGGCGGCCTATTACGCCCTGCTCCAATCGGTGCGCGACACCGGCGATTGGGAGCCGTGGCTGCTCTATATGTTGCGCGCCGTCGGCGAGACCGCGATCGAGACGCTGGCCCTTATCGAAGGCGTGAAGCGCCTGATGGCCGAATATAAACACCGGCTACGAACCCAGCATGCGCGCATCTATTCGCAGGATCTGCTCAACAACCTGTTTCGCCACCCCTACACGCGGATCGAATATGTCCATAAGGACCTCGGCGTCACCCGCCAGACGGCAGCCAAGCATCTCGATCAGTTGGCTGAGGGCGGGCTGCTGGTGAAGCACCAATCGGGCCGCAATAATTATTACATAAATGCGCCGTTGGTCGAGCTGTTTGCGGAGAGGCCGAGTAGCTGATGCCCCACTTAGCCCATATCGCCCTGATCGTCCGAGACTATGACGAAGCCCTAGCCTTCTACACCGGCAAACTAGGCTTCACCCTCGTCGAAGACGCCTACCAGCCCGCCCAAGACAAACGCTGGGTCACCATCCGTCCCCCAAACGCGCCGCCTCACGCCACCACGATCCTCCTCGCCCGCGCCACCACGCCCGAGCAGGCCGTCGCCATCGGCAACCAGGCCGGCGGCCGCGTCATCCTGTTCCTCGCCACTGACGATTTCGCCCGCGATTACGCCGCCTATCGCGCCGCCGGCGTCAATTTCGTCCGCCCGCCCGCCACGCACGATTACGGCAAAGTCGCCGTGTTCGAGGATGTCTACGGCAACCTCTGGGATCTGGTGGAATTCGCCGAGCGCTGAGGCGCTATTTCCGCAAGAATCGCGACGAAGGATCGGTGAGCCGCTGCTTTCCGTCCTTGGGCGCGTCCCACGGACCGGTCAGCGCATAGCGCTTGGCGGGCAAGGCATCGCCGTCGAGCCCGCCGCTCAGTTTCTGATGCACGAGCCGCCGCGTCTTGCGCGCAGACTGCGCCTTCCAGGCCGCGTCACTGTCGGCAGTGGTGTGCCCGACGAATGGCGAATGGCGGCGGCTCCGGCTCATTTCCGCGATTCTGCTGTGGCCTGGACGGCTTTCAAGCCCCCCCTTCCAATGTAGGATTTCGTCTGCTCCATACTGTCGGATGAGCAAGCACACGCCACGCAAAGCCTTCGCGCGCCCGGTTGCCGATGCGCCCGATCCCGTCAATCTCGCCGCCGGCCTGCCCGAACCAGCGCCCGAACCGGCCGGCGCGCTCGCCATCAGCCCGCGCCCGGCCCCGAAAGCGCATTGGCGGCCGAGGAAGAGAATCCCCTTGCGCCGTATCTTGACGAAAACGGCTTCGATCCCAATGAGTTCGAATGGCGCCCCGTGCCCCGCCGTCCGCGCGCCGATGGCTGGACGCCCGAAGTCCAGCGCGCCTTCATCGAAGCGCTCGCCGATACCGGAATGGTCGAATCGGCGGCGCGCGAAGTCGATATGTCGGTGCAGAGCGCCTATCGCCTGCGCCGCGCGCCGGGCTCGGAAAGTTTCGCCCGCGCCTGGGAGGCGGCGATCGCGCGCGCCGCCGATCGCCTTGCCGACATCGCCTTCCAGCGGGCGATCGAGGGCGAGGAGGTTCCGTTCTTCGATCGCGACGGCTGCCGGATCGGATCGAAGCGGCGCTACAATGATCGCCTGTTGATGTTCCTGCTGCGCGCCTATCGCCCCGAGCGCTTCCGCCATGCCCATCAGAGCGTCCGCGGCATCGCCGAGCCGCCCGAGGCGTCTGCGCCGCCTCTGTCGGATGCGCTCGCCGCGCTCACGCCAGTCGCACCCGCCGATCCGCACCTGCTGATGCCGCCGGAACGCCTCGAATCGCTGGTCCAGGGCGCGCGGGCCCGGGGGGAAGTATACGAAATCTATCCCGATCTGGATCGCCGGAATTATGTCTTTCCGCCGATCGAGCCGGATCATCCGAACGCGGTGGCGCGCAGCCGCGAGCGCCGGGGGCTCTCGCCTTTTCCCGATGACGATTCCACCGCCGCGGAAGGGTACGATTGGGAAGGCGAGGAGGAATGACGAAGCCGCCATTGGCCTGAACTTCGCCTAAACTTCCGATTGCGCCGGGTGATCGAATGGGCGCACATTCGCGCAACAAGGCCACGGGCTTGCCGATGGATGTCCAGGCGCTGCACGTCTGGACGCTTGCCGGGGGAAAGGCCGTCCATTTCCAGCAGCATATCGATACGCTGGCGGTGGCGCGCGCGACGGGCGCGGCCTGAGCGCGAACCGCGAGGGCTGGCGCTCAGCTCTTGATGTTGACCATGTTGACCGGCTTGTCCTTGGTCGAGCTGTTCGCCGCGATCGTCTTGGGCTTTTCGGCCTTGGGCTTGCGGACTTCCTTGTTCGATTTCTTCTGACTCTTGGCCATGATGCGTCCTTTGCGGGCGATATGCCCGTGGCGACTCTAACGCGAAGCGGCGGGCTTGGCCGCATCAATTCTGATCGGCGGGTAGCTCGGGCAGCGCCCAGTCGATCGGCTCCAGGCCGCGGCTGGCCAGGAAGTCGTTGGTCTTGGAAAAGTGCCGGCAGCCCAGAAAGCCGCTATGGGCGGAAAGGGGGGAGGGGTGCGGGGCCTTGAGCACCAGATGCCGCCCGCCTCTGTCGATCGAATCGACGAACGCGGCCTTTTTCTGCGCATGGCTGCCCCAGAGCAGGAACACCACCGGTTCGGCACGCGCATTGACCAGCCGGATCACGGCATCGGTGAAGCGCTCCCAGCCGCGCCCCTGATGCGAAGCGGCGGCGCCCATCTGGACGGTGAGCACTGCGTTGAGCAGCAGCACGCCCTGCCTGGCCCAATGCTCCAGAAAGCCGTGCCGCGCGCGCGGAATGCCCAGATCGGCCTCCATTTCCTTGTAGATGTTCTGAAGGCTCGGCGGCGTGCGCACGCCGGGCTGTACCGAGAAGCACAGCCCATGCGCCTGCCCCTCGCCATGATAGGGATCCTGGCCGAGGATCACCACGCGGACCTTGTCGAGCGGCGTCAGGTCGAGCGCGCGGAACCAATTGTCGCCCCTGGGAAAGATGCGCTTGCCCGCGGCCTTTTCGGCGACGAGGAACTGGCGCAGCGCCGCCATATAGGGATCGGCGAATTCCTGCCGCAGCGGCTCCAGCCAGCTGGGATGCAGTTTGGGATCGGCCATGTCGGCCAGATGCGGCAGCGGCTCTACGGCGTCAATCGGCTCGGGCAATCGCGGGCGAGCGGGCAGGCGGCGCATGTCGGCCGTTCGAAAAGGCAGGCGGCCTGGCCGAGGCGCTTGCAGGCGATGTGGAAGCGCAGGAAATCGTCGGCGGACCAATGCGGCATCGCCGCGGTAACGGCTTCGCTCGCGTCTTTGGCCTCGGCACGGCTGCCGACGAAGCGCAGGCGCTGGAGCACGCGCAGGACATGGCTGTCGACGATGAACACCGGGCGGGCGAGGACGCTGGCGTTAAGCGTCGACGCCGCGACCTTGCGCCCGACCCCGGGCAGCCGTTCTAGCCAGGCGAGCGCGTCGTCGAGTGGCAAGGCGCCGAGGAAAGCCAGGTCGAAATCGGCCCGCTCGGCGCCGATCCGCTGGAGCGCGTCGGCCAGCCAGTCCGCCTTGGCCTCGGCAAAGGTCACGTCGGCGATGGTCTCGGCGATCTCCGCCACCGGCGCGGCGGCGATTCGCCCTGCCGACCCGAAGCGCGCGCCGAGCCGGCGATAGGCTGCCAGCGACACGGCATCGCGGGTCCGCCCGCTGATCAGCGACTTGACCAATTGCCCGACCGGCTTGCGCCGATGCGACGGCAGCTCGGCGCGCATCGGCGCCAACCCGTTGCGCCAGCGTTCGAGTTCGCCCTGTCCGAAGAAGCCGAGCTGCATGCGGGCATGATAGAACATATAGGGAACAATGCAACTATTGCCGGCTCCCGGAGTCGTTGCGGGATGGAGCCGCCGATCCTCGAGCCGATGGAAGCCAAATCGGTCGCTACCCTGCCTGCCGAAAAGGGCTGGCAATTCGAGCCCAAATGGGACGGCTTCCGCTGCCTCGCCTTCAAGGCGGGGGAGGAGGTCGAGATGATCTCCAAGTCGGGCAAGCCCCTTGCGCGCTATTTTCCCGAAGTCGCCGCCGCGATTGCGACGCTGCCTGACGCGACGCTGGCGCTCGACGGCGAGCTGCTGATCCCGGTCGGTCGCAGCCTGTCATTCCAGGCTCTCCAGATGCGCCTCCACCCGGCCGAGAGCCGCATCCGCAAGCTCTCCGTCGAGACGCCGGCGCGGCTGATGCTGTTCGACTGGCTCGCCGATCCCGCGCTGCCGCTGGCCGCGCGCCGCAAGCAGCTCGAGGCGTTCTACAACCAACGCCGCTCGGATATGTTTCGCCTTTCTCCGATCACCGAAGACCGGGCCAAAGCGCAACGCTGGCTCGACGTCACCGGCGGCGCGCTGGACGGGGTGATCGCCAAGCGGCTGGACGAGGCATACCGGCCCGGCGAGCGGGCGATGCTCAAGGTCAAGCGCCTGCGCACAGCCGACTGCGTCGTGGGCGGCTTCCGCTATGCCGGCGGCAAGCGTGAAGTCGGCTCGCTGCTGCTCGGGCTCTATGACGATGCCGGGCTGCTTCATCATGTCGGCTTCACCTCCGGCCTGTCGGCTGTCGACAAGCCGGCACTGACCGAGCAGCTGGAGGCGCTGGTGGAAGCGCCCGGCTTCACGGGTGATGCGCCGGGCGGCCCGAGCCGCTGGGCGACCGATCGCTCCACCGAATGGCAGCCGCTGCGTCCCGAATTGATTGCGGAGGTCCGCTACGATCATGTCACCGCGCGCCGCTTCCGCCATGGCACCGGCTTCATGCGCTGGCGGCCGGACAAGGCGCCCCGTCAGTGTACGATGGAGCAATTGGGCGAGGAAGCGGCGCCTGCGATTGTGGAAGCGGCGCTGGCGCATGCCGGCGGCTGATGGCAAGCTTGCGGCCAATCATGAGAGGATTGCCTGATGCCCGTCACTGGAAGCTGCCATTGCGGCGCGATTCGCTACACGCTGGATGAAGATGCGCCGGGCGGAGCAATGACGTGCAATTGCTCCATCTGCCGGCGTAAAGGCTATGTGCTGCACTTCTCGACCCCGGACAAATTCACGCTGGAGGCCAACCGCGAGGCGATCGAAACCTACACCTTCAACAGCCACAATATCCGCCACCAATTCTGCAAGACCTGCGGCTGCGCGCCCTTCGGCGAAGGCACGGGGCCGGACGGCAAAGCGGCAGTCGTGATCAATTTGCGCTGCGCCGACGGTATCGATCTCGATGCGCTCCAGATCCATCATTTCGACGGCGCCAGCCTTTGAGCGCGCGATGCATGTAGCCCACGATCCCTCCGCCGCAGCGGCCGATACGATCGGCTTCGATCAGTTCCTCGCCGTCGATATCCGCGTGGGCACCATCGTCGAGGCGCTGCCCTTTCCCGAAGCGCGCATGCCGGCGTTCAGGCTCAGGATCGATTTTGGTCCGGCGATCGGCCTCAAACGCTCCTCGGCGCAGATCACCGAGCACTATTCGCCGGAAGAACTGGTCGGCACTCAGGTCGCCGCCGTGGTGAACTTCCCGCCGCGCCAGATCGGGCCAATGATGTCCGAAGTGCTCACGCTCGGTTTTCCCGATGCCGCGGGCAAGGTGATACTGGTCCGTCCCAGCGCGCCGGTTCCCGATGGCGGCCGGCTGTTCTAGGCACGGACAGCCGTCAGCAGATAGTTGAGCGCTTCGTTCGATGAAGTCACGAAGCCGCGTGCGGGTGAGAAGCTCAGGCCGGAGCGGTCGATGACGCGCAGCCCGGCATCGGCGAGCAGCGCTTCAAGCTCTTCGGGTGTGAGGAAACGATCCCAGTCATGCGTCCCTCTCGGGATCGCCCCCGTTCCCTCTCCGATGGTGATCATCGCCAGGCGCGAGAGCGGCGTGCGATTGGGCGTCGAGAGGATCATCAGCCCGCCATCGGCAAGCGCATCCGCCAGCCCGCGCACGAAGTCCGCCGGATCGGCGACATGCTCGATCACTTCCATCGACACGACCAGATCGAAGCGCCGGCCGGGCCAATCCTCGATCCCGCCCGCGACATAGTCGATCGCCAGGCCGGTGGCAGCGGCATGCGCGCGCGCCGCGCCGATATTCTCCGGCGCCGCGTCCACCCCGGTCATCGCCGCGCCGAGCCTGGCCAGCGGCTCGGTCAGCAGCCCCGCGCCGCAGCCGACGTCCACCCCGCTGCGCCCCGCAAGCGGTGCGAAGGAAGCGCCATCGCCGCCCCAGTGCGTGTCCACCGCCGCACGGATATAGGTGAGCCGCGCGGGGTTCAGCCGGTGGAGCATCGCGGAGGAGCCCCTAGGGTCCCACCAATCCTTGGCGAGACGGCCGAAATGCTCAGCTTCGCGGGGGTCAATAGTTGCTATTGTTGCCTTGGCCATGCGTGGCTCCTATCAGCCTGCGGTCTCCCACCCAAGGCCCGGAAGCTAGCTCGACAAGCCATGGCACGCATCGTGATGAAGTTCGGCGGCACGTCCATGGCGGGGATCGAGCGGATCCGCAGCGTCGCCGCGCGCGTCAAGCGCGAGCATGATGCAGGCAATCAGATCGCTGTGGTGGTCTCGGCGATGGCTGGGGAGACCGACCGGCTGGTCGGCTTCTGCCGCGAGGCTAGTTCGCTCTACGATCCCAAGGAATATGATGTCGTCGTCTCGGCCGGCGAGCAGATCACCAGCGGCTTGCTGGCGATCGCGCTCCAGGCGATCGGCGTGCAGGCGCGCAGCTGGATGGGCTGGCAGCTCCCGATCCGCACGTCTGACGGTCATGCCTCGGCGCGCATCGCGGACATCGACACGGTCGCGCTCAATGCCAGCCTGGCCGCGGGCGAAGTCGCGGTTATTCCCGGTTTTCAGGGGCTGGCGGCGGGCGAGCGGGTGACGACTTTGGGCCGCGGCGGATCGGACACTTCGGCGGTGGCGATGGCGGCCGCTATGAAGGCCGATCGCTGCGATATCTACACCGATGTGGACGGCGTCTACACCACCGATCCGCGCATCGTGCCCCGGGCGCGGAAATTGAAGCGCGTGACCTATGAAGAAATGCTGGAGCTCGCCAGCGTCGGGGCCAAGGTGCTCCAGACGCGCTCTGTAGGGCTCGCAATGAAGGAAAGCGTCCGTGTCCAGGTGCTTTCGTCCTTCGTCGATGCGGATGGCGAGAGCGAGCCCGGAACCCTGATCGTGGGCGAAGAGGAGATCGACGAAATGGAACGCCAGCTCATCACGGGCATCGCGCACGACAAGAATGAAGCCAAGGTGACGCTCACCGCGGTTTCGGATCGGCCCGGCTCGGTTGCCTCGATCTTCACGCCTTTGGCCGAGGCCAACATCAACGTCGACATGATCGTGCAGAACATCGCGCACTCCACAGGCTCTACGGATGTGACCTTCACCGTCCCTCAGGCCGAACTAGCCCGCGCGCTCGACGTCCTCGAAAAGGCGCAGGCCGATATCGGCTATCAGAAGCTCTTCCACGATACGCGGGTCTCGAAGGTTTCCATCGTCGGCGTGGGCATGCGCAGCCATGCAGGCGTCGCCGCGACGATGTTCAAGACGCTGGGCGAGCGAGGGATCAACATCCAAGCGATCGCCACATCGGAGATCAAGGTCTCCGTGCTGATCGAAGAGGATTATACCGAGCTGGCGGTGCGCGTGCTGCACACCGCTTATGGCCTCGATGCCGAAGACGCGGCGGCCTGAGCCTCGCGAAACGGACATTTTTCGGTCGCCTTGCCGCCGCATCGCTTGTGCTTGTGAGCCCGGTGATGTGGCGCGTCTCCCGATTGATGCCGGAATCGGGGTTTAGCCGGCGCGGAGTCGCACTGGTGCTCGCGCTCGCGATCGAAGCGCTCGTCGCGTTGCTGCTTTTCTTCCTCGTGCCGCCGCTGGCCGGCCGCAAGCAGCCCGAACGCACCACGACTTTCTCGGTGGATGCGGCGCCCGCGGAAAAGGACGCCAGCGAACCCGCCAAGCCCGAGCGCAAGAAGCGCACGGAAAGAGAGGCGCTGCGCCCACCAACGCCGCAGCCGCCAAAAGCCGTGCCGCCGCCGGTTCCGGAGACGCCGCGCGGGCCCCTGCCGTTCATCGTGATGACCCGCGATGAATATCGCGCGGCGCGGATCACGAACATGCGTTCGCGCCCCGCCGAGCCCGCGGCGGCTGGCGCTTCCTCGGCGGAAGACAGTTCCCTGGCAGCGGGCAAGGGCCCGGGCGGCGAGCCGCTTTATGCCGCCGAATGGCATGTGCGGCCCAGCAAGGCGCAGCTCGCCACCTATATTTCGAGCCGTGCGCGCGAATCGGGCTGGGGACTGATCGCGTGCCGCACGATCGCCAATTACCGCGTCGAGGATTGCCGCGAACTCGGCGAATCGCCGCGCGGATCGGGGCTGGCGGGTTCGGTCCGCCAGGCCGCCTGGCAATTCCGCGTCCGACCCCCGCGCATTGGGGGCAAGGATATGGTCGGCGAATGGGTTCGATCCGCATCGATTACACGCTGACTCCCGAGTGACGGGCTTGCCCCGGTGGCCCGGGCGGGGCTAGGCGGCGTCATGAACACTACCAGCACGATCGGCGCCGAGCGCCTGCAGCGCCGCATGGCGCGGGGCGCGGCATTTCTGGGCAGCGAAGTCGCGATCATGTGCGGCGCGATGTCATGGGTTAGCGAGCGCAATCTGGTCTCGGCCATGTCGAACGCGGGCGGCTTCGGCCTGATCGCGTGCGGCGCGATGACGCCGGACCTGCTCGATGCCGAGATCGCGGCGACCAAGAAGCTTACGAACAAGCCCTTTGGCGTCAACCTCATCACCATGCATCCGATGCTGCCGGATCTGATCGAAGTGTGCGCCCGCCATCAGGTCACGCATGTCGTGCTCGCAGGCGGGCTGCCACCTCCCGGCAGCCTGGACGCGATCAAGGCCAATGGCGCCAAATTGATCTGCTTCGCCCCCGCCTTGAGCCTCGCCAAGAAGCTTGTCCGCAGCGGTGTCGATGCACTGGTCGTGGAGGGCATGGAGGCGGGCGGACATATCGGTCCGGTCTCGACCAGCGTTCTCGCCCAGGAAATCCTTCCCGAAATGTCCGAGCAGGTGCCAGTGTTCGTCGCCGGCGGTATCGGCCGCGGGGAGGCGATTGCCGGCTATCTCGATCAGGGGGCGGCGGGCGTTCAGCTCGGCACGCGCTTCGTCTGCGCGACCGAGAGTATCGCGCATGCCAATTTCAAGAAGGCGTTCATTCGTGCGTCGGCAAGGGATGCGGTCGCCAGCGTCCAGATCGACCCGCGCCTGCCAGTAATTCCCGTGCGCGCGCTCAAGAACGCTTCGTCCGAATTGTTCACCGCCAAGCAGCGCGAAGTCGCGCAGTTGCTCGACGAGGGCAAGGTCGAGATGATGGAGGCCCAGCTCCAGATCGAGCATTATTGGGCCGGCGCGCTGCGCCGCGCGGTGATCGACGGCGATATCGAAAACGGTTCGCTGATGGCGGGCCAGTCAGTAGGCATGGTCAAGAAGGAAGAGCCCGTCGCCGAGATCATCGCCACGCTAATGGCGGAAGCGGCGCACGCGCTAGAGAAGCGCGCGGCGTGAGTTGCGCTAAATAGCTGAACCCATTGATGTAAGAAAGAACGGCAACCTGCGGTTAGCTAAGTTCCTTCATATCCGTTTCACGTCCTCGGCCGATCCTGACCCTGGGTAAAGGAAAACGGGGGTCATCATGAATCGGAGCATTTTGGGCGCTGCGGCGCTCGCGGGAATCCTGTGCGCGGCGCAGCCGGTCTCGGCGCAGTCCTGGAATACGGATGCCATCGAAGGCCGCGCGGGGGCCGAGGCCTATGGCCGTGCGCCCCCGCCGAGCGTGTCGCTCAGCCGGGACGAGACGAGCTGGCATGTCCGCGCCGCGCTGAATGTCGCCGCGCTCGGCTGCCGCGACATGGCCGAGGCGCAGACGATCGCATCGTACAACAATTTGCTGGCCCGACACCGCGCTCCGCTCGCCGCCGCCGATACGCAGGTCAAGGCGGAGTATCGCGCCCGTCATGGCGCCGTCTGGGAGTCACGCCACGACCACGATATGACGCGTGTCTATAACCTGTTCGCTCGGCCCTGGGCGCACGGCGCGTTCTGCGCCGAAGCCCAGGCAGTGCTGGCCGAGGCCGAGAGCGTCGAGCCGCAGGAATTCGCCGATTTCGCGGCTTACGCGCTGCCGCGGCTGGAGGCGCCCTTCATGGGCGTGCGGAACGTCCATCGCTTGGGCGAAACCGCCTCGATCGACCGGCGGGCCCTGGAGATCCCATTGCCCTGAGGCGACGCATGGCGCGCGCGCGGGCAATCTGTTAGCGCGCCTCTCATGGTCTTTACCGCTGCCGCCTCAGCCCGCGAGATTCTTACGCGCCTTCATGACGTGATGGCCAAGAGGCTGCCCGCGCAGTCCAAGCTCAATTCAGTGGTGAATACGATCGGAGAAGTCCTCGATAGCGAGGTTTGCTCGATCTATCTCCTGCGTGAAGGCGTGCTCGAGCTCTATGCGACGCGCGGCCTGGCGCAGGAAGCGGTCCATGTCACGCGGCTCGGCCTGGGCGAGGGCCTGGTCGGCACGATCGCCGCCAATGTCGAGACGCTCAATCTCGATGAAGCGGAAATGCACCCTGCGTTCGCCTACAGGCCGGAAACGGGCGAAGAAGCGTTTCACAGCTTTGCGGGAGTGCCGATCATCCGGCGCGAGCGGGCAGTGGGCGTGCTGGCGGTCCAGCATGCGGAACCGCGGCGTTATGCCGATGTCGAGATCGAAGCGCTCCAGACCGTAGCGATGGTCCTCTCGGAGTTGATCGCCAATGCCGATCTGGTCGATTCGTCCGGGGGGGCGTCCACCCGGATGCTTCCGACCGCGGCAAGTCATGCGAAGGGCTTCAAGCTGGTCGAGGGCATGGCGGCGGGGCTCGCGGTGTTCCACCAGCCGCGCATCACCATCGAGCATACCGTCGCCGAAGATACCGAGGCCGAACGGCACCGGGTCTATGCCGCGTTCGACAAGATGCGCGAGCAGATCGACAAGATGGCGAGCCAGGCGGAGTTCGGTGTCGGCGGCGAGCATGACGAGATCCTCGCGACCTATCGGATGTTCGCATACGACGAAGGCTGGAGCCGCCGGATCAACGAAGCGATCGATTCCGGCCTAACCGCAGAAGCGGCGATCGAGCGGGTCCAGCAGCGCACGCGCCAGCGCATGCGCGAGATCGACGATCCTCTGCTTCGCGATCGGATGCACGATCTGGAGGATTTGGCGAACCGGCTGCTGCGCATCGTATCGGGCCAGCTCGGCACCGCCGCGCAACTGGGACTTCGGCACGATTCGATCCTGATCGCCCGCAACATGGGGCCGGCCGAGTTGCTCGAATATGACCGGCGGCGGCTGAAGGGGGTGGTGCTGGAAGAAGGCTCGCTCACGGCGCACGTGACGATCGTCGCGCGTGCGATGGGCGTGCCGGTGCTGGGCCGGGTCAAGGATGTGCGCCGGCTGATCGCCGAGGGCGACATGCTGCTGCTCGATACCATCGAGGAGAGCCTGTTCGTTCGCCCCACTCCGGCGATGGAAGAGGCGTTCGCGGCAAAGCTGGTGCTCAGCCAGAAGCGCCGCGCGGCGCTTGCGCGGCTGCGGGGCGAGCTGCCGGTTACCAGGGACGGCCACCGCCTGACCGTAATGGTTAATGCCGGCCTGCGCGACGATCTGGCCGCGCTTGACCTGACCGGCGCCGACGGCATCGGGCTGTTCCGCACCGAATTCCAGTTCCTCGTCTCGGCGACGCTTCCGCAGCGCGCCGAGCAGAAGCGGCTCTACAAGGATGTGCTCGATGCCGCCGGCGAGCGGCCGGTGGTGTTCCGCACGGTCGATATCGGCGGCGACAAGGCGCTGCCCTATCTCAACCATGACGAGCATGGCGACGAGGAAAACCCGGCGATGGGCTGGCGGGCGCTGCGCCTCGCGCTCGATCGCGACGGGCTGATGAAGGCGCAGGCGCGCGCCTTGATCGAAGCCGGGGCGGGGCGCACGCTCAACGTGATGTTCCCGATGGTGTCGGAACCTTGGGAATTCGAACAGGCGCGCAGTCTTTTCGAGGCCCAGCGCGCATGGGTTGCCGCGCGCGGCAAGATGATGCCGCTCGAGATTCGCTACGGGGCGATGCTCGAAGTGCCGGCACTTGCCGAAGTGCTCGACATATTGCTGCCCCGCCTGGATTTCCTGTCGATCGGCACCAACGATCTCACCCAGTTCCTGTTCGCCGCAGATCGTGCGCATCCCAAGCTTGCCCTGCGCTATGATTGGCTGAGCCCCTCGATCCTGCGCTTCCTCAAGCGCGTGACCGATCAGTGCAAGGCGGCTGGCGTGCCGGTCGGTGTCTGTGGCGAGATGGGCGGGCGCCCTCTGGAGGCGATGGCGCTGATCGGGCTGGGCATCGAGCGGCTCTCGATCACTCCGGCGGCGGTCGGCCCGATCAAGGCGATGGTCCGCTCGCTCGACCGTGCTCCGCTGATCGAGACCATGGCCCGGCTCCTTGCCGATGGCCGCACGCCGATCCGCGCGGCCCTGATCGACTGGGCATCGGAACATTCGGTCGAACTGAGCTGAACCAAGGTGGATTCGATTGTCGGAACGTTGACAGGGGCGTGCGCGTGGGGGACACCGCGCCTGTGGCGGCCCCGACGGGCGCATGTGCGCCGCTGGAGAGCGTGATGGAAGGCGAGACTGCGGAAGACCCCACGCTGTTTCCCGCCACCGTCGGCGAGAAGCTGCGTGGCGCGCGCGAGGCGCAGGGGCTCGAGCTTTCGGAAGTGGCTGCGCGCACCCGCATTCCGCAGCGCCATCTCGAGGCGATCGAAAAATCGAATTACGATGGATTGCCCTCGGTCACCTATTCGATCGGCTTCGCCAAATCCTATGCGCGCGCCGTCGGTGCGGATGAAGTGGAGATCGCGCGGGAGCTGCGCACCGAACTCGGGCGACATCCCGATCGCGCCGCGCCGGCCATGTCCTATGAGATGGAGGACCCCACGCGCGTGCCGCCGCGGTGGCTCGCGGGCGCGGGCATCGCGGTCGCGCTGCTGGTGCTGGTTGGCGTCGCGCTTTGGTACGGCACCGGCCTTTTCCGCGGCAGCGCTCCCCCGCCGGAGACGTTGACCATCCCCGAGGGCAATAGCGACGCGGGCAACGCCGCCCTTGGCGCCGCAACCCCGATCGTTGGCGGCGGCGAGGTCGCGTTGATTGCGTCCGATACGGTGTGGATTCGCATTACGGACGCCAAGGGCCAGGCGCTGTTCGAGAAGGAAATGGCGCCTGGCGAGCGCTATGTCGTGCCGATGGGCGCCGATCGCCCGCGCATCCGCACCGCCGGCCCGGAAAAGCTTCAGGTTACGCTCAACGGCTCGAATGTCGCCGCGCTCGGCCCGGCCGGCCAGACCGTCGATATGGAGGTCAGCGCAGCGGCGATCCAAGCGCGCGGACAGCCCGCCGCCGCCGCATCGCCCGCCCCCGCATCTCCCACGCCCGCCCCGAAACCCGCCTCGTCGCCGGCCGTGGCGCGGTCCAGCGACGCCTCACCGACACGGGCCCCAGCGCCGCGCGCCACACCCGCGCCGCCTCGTCCGACACCCGAACCTGCGACGGGAAACACCAGCGGCGCGCCATAAGGGCTGGCGGGGGCCGGCGCGTCTCCGCTATACGAAACCGGATTTTCCAGCTGCAACCGTGCACCGGGGGGGTGTGATCCTATGCGTATCTTGATTGCGGCGGCGTTTCTTACGGCCGGTTTCGGCACAATCGGCAGCGCCCGGGCGCAGGACGCCGCGATCGGCGGGCGCGTCGATCGGCTCGAGCGCGAGATGCGCGCGGTCCAGCGCAAGGTGTTTCCCGGCGGTGCCGCGCAGACTGTTGAGCCGCAGATCCTTCCCGAGACCGACACCGCCGTTCCGGGCACGCCTTCGGGCAGCGCACTGGTCGACCTAGGCGCGCGGGTCGCGGCGCTCGAAAGCCAGTCGGCGTCGCTGACCGGCCAGGTCGAGCAGGGCCAGTTCCGCCTCCGCCAGCTCGAGGACGCGTTCAACGCGTATAAGCGCTCGGCCGATGCGCGGCTCAAGGCGCTGGAGGACACTGCGTCGGCGGTCGCGGTGCGCGACCCCATCGTGCCGGATGCCGATGTCGCAATCGTCGTCCCTAAGCCCGCCGCAAAGCCCACGCCCAAGCCGGCCGAGACGCCCGCGGTCAAGCCAGCCGGCACGCGGGCGCAGCAGCTTGCGGCAATAGAGAAGCCCGCCACCGGCGATGCGGCCGAAGATGGCTACGCTTATGGCTATCGCCTCTGGCAGGCCAGGCTTTACCCGGAGGCGCGCCGCGAACTCGAGGGGGTCGCCACCAAATTTCCCAAGCATCGACGCGCCAGCTATTCGCAGAACCTGCTCGGCCGGGCCTATCTCGACGCCGGCGCACCCAGCCTTGCCGCGGTCGCCTTCTACGAGAATTACAAGAAGAACCCCAATGGCGAGCGCGCGCCAGACAGCCTCTATTATCTTGCCCAGGCGCTGGTGAAGCTCAAAAAGCCATCGGGCGAAATCTGTAAGGTCTATGGCGAGCTCAGCCAGCTATACGGCGCGAAGTTGTCAGCGGAGATGAAGGCGGGCGTGGAACGCGGGCGCACCGAGCAGAAGTGCAAGTAACTCGGTGACGCTCGATCCTGCCGCGGTCGAGCGCTTCCGGCGCGATCTGCGTGCAGCCCTCCGCTCGGAGGTCGATGGGGCTATCCTGGCGCTCGCGGTCTCCGGCGGGCCAGACAGCATGGCGATGCTGGCGCTGGCGCACGCCGCCTTTCCGGACCGAATCGTTGCCGCGACAGTCGATCACGGGCTTCGCGCCGCTGCAGCGCAGGAGGCGGCGATGGTCGCCGAGCATTGCGGCCTCCTGCACGTCTCCCACGCCACGCTTCGTCCGGCCGCCCCCATCGGCGGTGGGAGCATCCAGGCGCGTGCGCGCGAGGCCCGCTACGCGCTGCTCCTCACCTGGGCCCTGGAAGAACGCGCGGTGGCTTTGCTCACCGCGCATCATGTCGAGGACCAGGCGGAGACTTTCCTGATGCGCGCGGCGCGTGGCTCGGGGGTGGCCGGGCTGGCGGGCATCCGCCCGCGCCGCGACCTCACAGGGAGCGATGGCGGCAAGCTGGCGCTCGTTCGCCCTCTCCTCACATGGCGGCGCGCCGAGTTGCGCGCGATCGCCGAGGCGAGCGGCCCCTTCGCCGATGATCCGAGCAACCGGGATCCCGCTTTCGATCGCAGCCGCTTCCGCCAGCTTCTCGCGGACAGCCCCGAGCTCGAAGCCGGGCAGATCGCCGCGACCGCCACGTATGCCGCCGAGGCGCAGCAGGCGCTGGACGACGTGACGGCCTTGCTGTGGAAAAATCGCGCCGACGTGTCGGAGGGATGCGTCGCAATCGAGCTGGGGGACCTCAACCGCGAGCTGCGCCGCCGCCTCGCCCGCCGGGCGATCGGCCATTTGCTGGCGCGCCCGTTCGATGCAGACAATATCGAGCCGTTGCTTGACGCATTCGAAGCCGGAAAAGGCGCCACGCGGGCCGGCGCCATGATGTCGGTTCGCGGCAATTTCGCGACCTTCCGTCTTGCGCCGCCGCGCCGATCACACTGATCGGCCCAATCCACGCGCCGTTCCATTGCCATTAACCTGCGCGCGCCTATCTTGTGAGTGACGAAAGGTGCCAGAATTCGATGAACGACAACGACAAGCAGCAAGGCGACGGCAACGGCGGCGGCAGCCCCTGGATGAAGAGCCTGTTGATCTGGGTGGGAATCCTCGCGGCGCTGGCGCTGTTCGTGACGATGTTCGACAGCCGGGGCACGCAGGCGGCGGGCACGGCGATTCCCTATTCGGCCTTCCTAGACAAGGTGGAAGCCGGCGAAGTCCGCGAAGTCAGCCTGTCGCCCAGCAGCGGCGCGGTTTCGGGCACTTTCACTGGCGAGACCAAGTTCCGCACCACCAATCCTGGCGACGCGCAACTCGTCGAGCGGCTCCGCGCCAAGCAAGTCGTGATCAACGCGCGCGCCGAAGAGGCGCCGTCGATCTGGCTCTACATGCTCTATAATTCGCTGCCGTTCCTGCTCTTCCTCGGCATCGCCTTTTTCGTGCTGCGCCAGATGCAGAAGAATTCGGGCTCGGGCGCGATGGGCTTCGGCAAATCCCGCGCCAAGCTGCTCACGCAGCGCGAAGGCAAGGTTACCTTCGACGATGTCGCGGGCATTGATGAAGCACGCGAAGAGCTGCAGGAAATCGTCGAGTTCCTGAAGGACCCAACCAAATTCGCTCGCCTCGGAGGCAAGATTCCCAAGGGCGCCTTGCTCGTTGGCAGCCCCGGCACCGGCAAGACGCTGCTCGCTCGCGCGATCGCCGGCGAGGCGGGCGTGCCGTTCTTCAGCATTTCGGGTTCGGACTTTGTCGAGATGTTCGTCGGCGTCGGCGCGAGCCGCGTCCGAGACATGTTCGAACAGGCCAAGAAATCCGCGCCATGCATCATCTTCATCGACGAGATCGATGCGGTCGGCCGCTCGCGCGGCGCGGGCCTGGGCAACCAGAATGACGAGCGCGAGCAGACGCTCAACCAGCTGCTCGTCGAAATGGACGGCTTCGATTCGAACGAAGGCATCATCATCATTGCGGCGACGAACCGTCCCGACGTGCTGGATCCTGCGCTTTTGCGTCCGGGCCGCTTCGATCGCCGCGTCACGGTGCCCAATCCGGACATCGAGGGCCGGGTGAAGATCCTCCAGGTCCATATGAAGAAGGTGCCGCTGGCGCCAGACGTCGATCCGCGCGTAATCGCCCGGGGAACGCCGGGCATGTCTGGCGCCGATCTCGCCAATCTGGTCAACGAAGCCGCGCTGATGGCCGCGCGCCTGGGCAAGCGGCTGGTCGCGATGGCCCAGTTCGAAATGGCCAAGGACCGCGTCATCATGGGCACCGAGTGGAAATCGCTCGTGATGACCGAGGACGAGAAAAGGATGACTGCCTATCACGAGGCCGGCCATGCGCTGGTCCGTGTGCATGAGCCAGCTTCGGATCCGATCCACAAGGCGACGATCATTCCGCGCGGCGGTGCGCTGGGCATGGTCGTGTCGATGCCCGAACGCGACAATTACTCCTATCACCGCGATAAGATGTTCGCCGATCTCGCCACCGTGATGGGCGGACGTGTCGCCGAGGAACTGATCTTCGGGCACGACAAGGTCTCGTCGGGCGCATCGGGCGATATCAAGCAGGCGACTCGCCTGGCGCGCGCGATGGTCACGCAATGGGGCATGTCCGAGAGCATCGGGCCGCTTGAATGGACCTATGCCGAGGAAGGCTATCTCGGCCAGTCGGGCATCCGCAACGCTCCGATGTCCGACGAAACCGCGCGCAAGATCGACGACGAGATCAAGCTGCTTGTCGAGCGCGGGCTTCAGCGTGCTCGCGACGTGTTGGGCAAGCACACCGACCAGTTGCACCTGATCGCCAATGCCTTGCTCGAATATGAGACACTCACCGGCGAGGAAATCAAGCGGATCGCAAGCGGTGGCGATATCGGCCGCGACGATCCCACTGCGACCTCGGCGCCGGTCGCCGCGGGCGGCACATCCATCCCCAAGATCCGCCGTCCCAAGGGGCCCTTCGGCAACCCGGCTCCGCAGGGAGCCTGATCCGCCCGAGTTAAGCCATAGTCTTGCGCGAAACCCTCCTTCCAGCGATTGAGGAGGGTTTTCGCATGCGATATCTGGTTCTGGCCGCAACGGCGCTGAGCCTCGTCTCGCTGCCGGCGAGTGCGATGACCGTGGCCGAGTTCCTCGCCAAGGCGAAGTCGCTCCAGGCCCGCGGGATGCTCGCGGCCTTTTCTCCCGATCTCAGCCTGCTCAAGAAGGAAATGGCAGGGATCAGCGCGGCGTATCGCGCCGATATCGACGCCGCCCGCGCCGCGCGCCGCAAGCCGCACAGCTGCCCGCCGCCCAAGGGACAGGCGCGGATGAACTCGACCCAATTGCTCGCCGAGCTCGAAAAGATACCGCCGCCAAGGCGCGGCATGAGCATGAAGGCCGCGTTCTACGGCATCATGCTGCGGCGCTATCCATGCCCCAGGCCCGGGCCCTAGCCGGTCATTCCCAGCGCGAGCAGCAGCAGCAGGAAGATCAGCAGGACGATCAGGATGAAGAAGCTCAGGAAGATCGCGCGCACGATCGCGGACAACCACCGCAGCGCATAGGCCTGCTTCAGCTGCCGCGTGATGTGGATGAACGGAATTCCCATGCTGGCAAGCGCAATCGTGCCGGATGTGACGCCCACTGAGCTTGCGAGGGTCAGCGCGATCATCAGCAGCGACATGAAGCCGATCGAATAGGTAACGAACACGGTGTGGTCATAGAGGTGATATTCGCGCCGCCACGCGAAGAGCAGCCACATGAAGGGCAGCGAGAGCGGAATCAGCAGCCACGAGAATTTGTAGATGCTCGATTGCAGCTTGTAGAGCATCAGCGACGGGTTCTTGTTCCACTTCTCGATCCCGTGATCGAGCGGCGCCCAGCCGCTGAGCCGCGTCGTGGCCTGGAAGCCCTCGTTGGTGGCGCCCACTTTCTTCATCGTGGGCAGGTCGGCGATCGCTCGGTCGAGTTCGGCAAGCTTCTCCTCGGCCTGCCGCCGCTTCGGATCGCCAACTGCCCGTTTGTCCCGTTTCTCGATCAGTTCCGCGCGTTCCTCCGCCATGCCCTGTCTGGCCAGTTCGAGCTGCTTGGCCGGGCCGCCCACCTTGATGTCGCTTGGCGCCGACAGGCCCGCCCAGGAAAACACCGCGAACATCGCGAAGATCGAAAAGAGGAACAGCGCCATGGGCGAGACGAATCGGGCGCGCTCTCCCTCCACATAGCGCCGGGTCAGCTCGCCGGGCCGCCAAGCCAGCAGGGGCAGGGTGCGCCATAATTTGCCCTCGAAATGCGCAACGCCGTGCAGAATCTCATGTCCGATCGCGCCCAGCGAACGGTGAACATGCCCGCTCTGCCCGCAGCGATGGCAATGCGGCCCGATCAGCGCCGTGCCGCAATTCAGGCACATATGACCCCCGCCATGCCCTTCGCCTGTGCTGGGCTCGACAGCGCGCCCTATCAACGCGCCCGTTGCCAGCTCGCCGGCAGCTTCGATTTCCCCCACCATGCCCCGGGCCTATCAGCTTCGTTTCGCGCGTGCTAGCGGGTCCAAATGGCCGATTCCGATATCCCGGGGCTGATCGCCGAAATGGGCAAGCGGGCCCGCGCCGCCGCCGTGCAGCTGGCGGGGATGACGAGCGACGCCAAGCGCGGCGCGCTCCTCTCCGCCGCCGCCGCGATCCGCGCCGATAGCGAGTCGATCGTCGCCGCCAACGCGCGTGACATGGCATCCGCCCAAGCCAGCGGCCTGTCTGGCGCGCTGCTCGATCGGCTCCGGCTCGACGCCGCCCGCGTGGAAAGCACTGCCGCTGGCGTCGAAGCCGTGGCGGGGCTCGACGATCCGGTGGGGCGCACCATCGATCGGGTCGAGCGTCCAAATGGACTGGTGCTCAGCCGCATCCGCATACCCATCGGGGTGATCGGCATCATCTATGAAAGCCGGCCAAACGTTACTGCCGATGCCGGCGCGCTGGCGGCGATGTCAGGCAACGCCGCGATCCTGCGCGGCGGCTCCGAAGCGATCCACAGCAACCGCGCCATCCACGCCGCACTCGCGCGCGGGCTTGCGGCGGGGGGCATGCCCCCCGCCGCCGTCCAGTTGGTCCCCGTCACCGATCGCGCGGCGGTCGGCGCGATGCTCACTGCAGAGGGGCTGATCGACATGGTGGTCCCCCGCGGCGGCAAGAGCCTGGTCGCGCGCGTCCAGGCCGAAGCGCGGGTCCCCGTGCTCGCGCATCTCGACGGGCTCTGCCACACCTATATCGATCGCGCCGCAAACCCGGCGATGGCGCAGAGCCTCGCCCTAAACGCCAAGATGCGCCGCACCGGCATCTGCGGCGCGACCGAGACGCTGCTTATCGACCGCGCTTTCGCCGACCCCACTCCCGTGCTCGCCGCGCTCGCGGATGCGGGCTGCGAACTCCGCGGGGACGGCGAGGTGCGGGCAATCGAGCCGCGCACATGCCCGGCCGCGTGTGAGGACTGGGACACCGAATATCTCGATTCGATCCTGTCGGTGAAGCTGGTCGACGGCGCGGATGCCGCCATCGCGCATATCGCCGCGCATGGATCGCACCACACCGATGCGATCGTGACGGAAGACGCCGCCACCGCCGAGCGCTTCCTGGCGCAAGTCGACAGCGCCATCGTGATGTGGAACGCATCCACGCAGTTCGCCGATGGCGGCGAGTTCGGGCTGGGCGCGGAGATCGGCATCTCCACCGGCCGCCTCCACGCCCGCGGCCCCGTCGCGCTCGAAGGGCTGACCACGTATAAATGGGTGGTGCGCGGAACGGGCCAGGCGCGGCCTTGATGGCGATCCTCATCACGCGTACCTTGAGCGCATGAACAAGCCTGCTGCGATCACAACGCACGTCGATGCCGATACACTTGCCATTGTCGAGCAGTTAGCGGCGGCGCAGGGGTGCAGCGTAGCGGATTTCGCTGCCGAAGCGATCCAGCGCGTCGCGGAGAGCGAAGCGGATTTCAGAGCGTTTATCCAAGTAGGCATCGACGCTGCCGATCGCGGCGAATTGATCCCCCATGAGCAAGTAATGGCCGAGCTTGAAGCGCGGATCGAAAAGCATCGCGATAGATGCCGACGTTGAATTGGACCCAACCGGCCACCGACGACCTTTGGGCGATAGACGCCTGGCTTGAGGAAAACGCATTGGGGGAGATCGCGATCGCCACACTGGTGGCGATCAGGGCACGCGCGCGTTTCCTGGAGAATTTTCCGCGTGGCGGTCGCCCGCTTCGCAACGGCATGCGCGTCCTGCGAGTTATCAATACGCCACACCTCATCCTGTATCGGCTGGCGGGCGACAGCGTTGAGATCCTCCGGGTCCATCACGAGCGCGAGGATTGGTTTGTCGCGCCATGAAGCGCGTCGGCCTGCTTGGCGGCTCATTCAACCCGGCGCATAAGGGGCATCGCGCGATTTCGCTCCATGCCTTGCGGGAGCTGGGTTTGGACGAGATCTGGTGGATGGTCTCGCCGGGCAATCCGCTCAAGCCTGTCGAGGGCATGGCGCCCTTCGCCGCGCGCATGGCTTCGGCGCGGGCGATGGCGCGCCATGCGCCGATCCGCGTGAACGGCATCGAAGCTCGCCTGAAGACCCGCTACACCGCGGATACGCTGGCCAAGCTCGCTCGCCTCTATCCCAGGAATCGCTTCATCTGGCTGATGGGCGCGGATAATCTGAAGCAATTTCACCAGTGGCGCGATTGGCGCGGGATCGCCCGTGATGTTCCGATTGCGGTAATCGCCCGTCCGGGCTATGACGCAGGCACCCGCGCAAGTCCTGCGATGGGTTGGCTGCGGCGCGCTGTGCGGCCCGCAGGCCAGGCGATGCACTGGACGCGTTGGAGATTGCCGGCCCTCGTGCTGTTGCGCTTCCGCCCCGATCCGACTTCGGCGACAAGCCTTCGGGCCGCCGACCCTGCCTGGCATCGACGGTTTTCGTCGGCTCCAGAACCAGACAGCACTATCGTTCGCACTTAGGAGGCCCCTTGGCCATATCGACCAATGTTTCGCGTGTTTCCGGCTCCGACGGGGTCGAGGCGCTGCACAAGCTTATCCTGGCCTCGCTCGATGACGATCAGGCGGTCGAGACTGTCTCAATCCCTCTCGCCGGCAAGAGCAGCATCGCGGATTACATGGTCGTCTCCTCGGGGCGCTCGACCCGCCAGGTCGCGTCGATGGCGAACAAGCTCGCCGAGAAGATCAAGGCGGAGAGCGGGCGCAGCCCGCGCGTCGAGGGCCTGCAGACCGCCGACTGGGTGTTGATCGATGCGGGCGACGTGATCGTCCACCTCTTCCGCCCGGAAGTGCGCAGCTTCTACAATCTCGAGCGGATGTGGTCGTTCGGCGAAGCCCCCGCCGCCAACGCCTGAGAGCTCCCGCGTGCTGCTTCATATCGTGGCGCGCGGGAAAATCGGCCGCTCGCCCGAGGCCGAAATCGTCGATCGCTATCTCAAGCGCGTGACCTGGCACACCCGCGTCACGGAGCTGCCAGATACCGGCGGGAAGATGCCCGATCTCGCCCCCGGCACCCGAGTCGTCATGCTCGATGAAACCGGCGAGAACCTCCCCTCGCGCGTCCTCGCCGAGCGCCTCGGCGCATGGCGCGACGATGGCGTGCGCGAAACTCGCTTTCTGATCGGCGCGGCGGACGGCTTCGAGGATGCCGAGCGCCAACGAGCCGATCTGCTGCTGTCGTTCGGCCGTGCGACCTGGCCGCACATGATGGCGCGGGCGATGCTTGCGGAGCAGCTCTGGCGCGCGGCGTCGATCCTTGCCAACCATCCCTATCACCGCGAAGGATAGGGAATGTTCCGTGCGGTAGCCCTTTCGGCAAGCCTGGTCGCGATTCTTGCGACGGGCAGCCTTGCCGCGGCGCAAATTCCCAGCGTCGAGGAGCAGCAATCCCGCCTGCGCAGCGCCAATGCCCAGTCGCAGGCGGCGCAGGCGCGGAGCCGCGCCCTCGAACAGGCGGCCGCGGGCGAGCGGGACCAGGCCGCGCAGGCGCGCGCGCAGGAGGCTGCCGCCGCCGAGCGGATCAAGGCGGCGCAGGCCGATATCGATGCGGCCACCGCGCGAATCCATATCGTCGATCGCCAGCTCGCCGATCAGCGCACCCGCGTAGCCGAGCGCCAGGGGCCGATTCTCCGGCTGGTTGCGGCGCTCCAGTCGATGGCGCGGCGCCCGCCGGTGCTCGGGCTTGTCCAGCCGGGCTCGACCGGCGACATGGTCCATGTCCGCGCCGTGCTCGGCACTGCAATGCCGGTGGTCGAGGCCCGCACCACCCAGGTCCGCGCTGAACTCGGGCGCATCCGCCAGCTTCGCGCCGACGCCCAGGCGGCAGTGGCGAGTCTCCGCGAAGCCCGCGGCCGGATCGAGGCCGAGCGTGTCGCCCTCGTCAAGCTGGAGGGCGCGCACCGCGCCCGATCGCGCGAATTGGATCGCGGCGCGCTGGTCGAATCCGACCGCGCACTCGCTCTGGGGGAGCGTGCGCGCGAAATCGTCGATCAAATGGCGACGATGGGCCAGGCCGCCGAATTACAGGGTGATCTGGAGGCGCTTCCCGGCCCCTTGCCGCGCACCGGCGATGCTGCGCCCGCCAGGCGGAGCGCAGGCGCCGCGCCCTATCGCTTGCCGGTCGCCGGCCAAGTCGTCACCGGGCTGGGCGAGCTTTCTTCCACTGGGGTTCGCGCACGCGGCATTACCCTCGCCTGCGCGCCCGAGGCGGAGGCGGTTGCCCCCGCCGCCGGCCGGATCGTCTATGCCGGGCCCTTCCGCGCTTATGGCGCGGTGGTGATCGTCGACCATGGCAAGGGCTGGACCTCGCTCGTCACCGGATTGGGGAGCGTTTCGGTCAAGGTGGGCGACCAAGTGGCGCAGGGCCGCGCGATCGGCCGCGCCCCGGCGGGCGACAGCCCCCGTGTCACGATCGAGCTGCGCCGCCGCGGCCAGCCGATGGATCTTGCGCAATTGCTCGACTGACAGGCCGCGTAATTGCCATTATGTTGCACTATATCGCTTGCCTGTCCGTTTTAAGGGTTGCCTAAATGCTTCGTCCGCTTCTCCAGGTCACCGCCGCGGTCAGCGCGCTTGCGCTCGTCCCGATCGCCTCGGGCGCGATGGCCAGCGTCGATACCCAAAGCTACCGTCAGCTCGACATGTTCATGGAGGTCTTCAATCGCGTGAAGGCCAATTATGTCGAGAAGGTCGATGACGAGAAGCTGGTGAAGGGCGCCATTCAGGGGATGCTCGCCGCGCTCGATCCGCATTCGTCTTATGCCGACGGGCTCGACTTCGACAATCTCAAGATCCAGACCGATGGCAATTATGGCGGGCTGGGGCTGAGCGTCACGCAGGAAAACGGCGCGGTCAAAGTGATCGCGCCTACCGAGGACACGCCGGCTGCGCGCGCGGGCATGAAGTCGGGCGACTTCATCACCCATCTAGACGGCAAGTTCATCGTGGGCGGCAGCCTCGACGAAGCGATCGAGCAGATGCGCGGCAAGCCGGGCACCAAGATCACGCTCACCGTGGTCCGCCCTGGCGCGGAGAAGCCGCTGACCTTCGTCTTGGTGCGCGAGATCATCGTGCAGAAGCCGGTGAAGTGGGAAGTGAAGGGCAATGTCGGCTATATCAACATCAACACCTTCACGGCACAGACCGGCGCGGACACGATCAGGGCGATCCAAGAGATCGACAAGAAGCTGGGGCGCAAGCCGCTCGGCTATATCGTCGATTTGCGCGACAATGGCGGCGGGCTGCTGAGCGAAGCGATCGCCGTCTCCGACGTGTTCCTCAGCCATGGCGAGATCGTCTCGCAGCGCGGCCGCGAGAAGGCGGATATCGAGCGCTATTATGCCGAATCGATGGTGCCGGGCGATCTGGCGCGCGGGCTGCCGGTGGTCGTGCTAGTCGATTCAGGCTCGGCTTCCGCGTCGGAGATCGTTGCGGGCGCGATCCAGGATCATCATCGCGGGCTGGTGATGGGGGTGCGCAGCTTCGGCAAGGGATCGGTCCAGTCGATCCTCCAGATGGGTGACCGCGCCGCGCTTCGGCTGACGACCGCGCGCTATTACACGCCGTCGGGCCATTCGGTGCAGGAAGGCGGTATCCGCCCCGATCTGGTCGTACCGCAGATTTCGGACAAGGATTACAAGGATCGGCCGGTGGTGCGCGAAGCCGATCTGCGCCGCCATCTGATCAACAGCGACAAGGTGGACGACAATGTCCTCGAAGAGGATGTGGCCACCGATCCGCGCTTCTCGCAAACGGCGGAGCAATTGAAGAAGCAGGGGATCGAGGATTTCCAGCTGCATTATGCGCTTCAGACGATCGCTCGCCTCGGCTCCAAGCCGCAGGTCGCGTCGAAGAACCGCTAAGCGATGGAGACCGACGGCCTTCGCACCGCGCGGCTTATCGCGCTCTTCCTGCCGCTGGCGCTGATCGCGGGCGCGCTCGGCTCGCAGGTGATCGGTGGGCTGATCCCGTGTGAGATGTGCCATTGGCAACGCTGGCCGCATTATGCCGCGATCATCGTCGCGGCGATGTCCTTCGCGATCTCGCACCGGCCTACGCGGATGCTGTTCGTGCTGTTCGCCGCAATGCTCATCGCGCTTTCGGGGGCGATCGGCGTGTTTCACGCGGGAGTCGAATATCATTGGTGGCCCGGAATCACGCCATGCACCACCAATGTGGCGCAGGGCAATCCGATGGATATCCTGGCCGAGACGCTGAAGAAGCCGCTGATCCGGTGCGATTCGGCGCAATGGTCGCTGTTCGGGATCAGCCTGGCCGGGTTCAATGCGATCATCTCGCTGGCCGGCGCGGTGGCGATCTTCGCGCTGGCGGGACGAAGGGTCCGTCGATGAGCTGGAAGCCCGGCGATGCGCGCGAACCCATGCAGAGGATGGTCCGCGTCGATCAGGCGGGCGAATATGGCGCGACGCGCATTTATGCCGGCCAGCTTGCGGTGATGGGGGACCGCATTCCCGCAGCGCGCACGATCGCGGGAATGGCCGCGCAGGAGCAGCGCCACCGCGCCTTTTTCGATGCGATGATCGCCCGGCGCGGCGTGCGGCCCACTGCGCTCCAGCCCTTGTGGAATGTCGCCGGCTTTGCATTGGGCGCGGTAACCGCTGCGATCGGCCCCAATGCGGCCATGGCATGCACCGCGGCGGTAGAGACCGAGATCGACCTCCACTATCGCCAGCAGATCGAGGAACTTGGGGCAAGCGATCCCGAGCTGGGCGCCGCCGTGTCACAATTCCGGGACGAGGAGCTCGAGCATCTGGATACGGCGATCCAATCGGGCGCGGAAAACCTTCCGGCCTATCCCTTATTGTCGGGAATGATACGCCTTGGCTGCCGTGCGGCGATTGCACTGTCGAAACGAATCTGACAGGTCCCGCGTTGGACAGGCGAGGTTCACGCGCGCCAAGTTAGGCGCGGACAGGTCCGTTCAAGGAGCAAGGCAGATGCTGAAGAAGATCGCCCTCATCGCGGCATTTGCCGCCGTCCCCGCCCTGATTCCCTCGGCCCAGGCGCAGAACGCCGCGAACAATGGCGTGCTGGTCATCTATGGCGAGGACAAATGCCCGACCAACACCAGTGGCGAGGAAATCGTCGTCTGCCAACGCCTGGACGAGGCCGAGCGCTTCCGCATTCCCAAGACGCTTCGCGAAGCCGTCGGCCGTCCGCAAGCCAATGAAAGCTGGGCCGTCCGCTCGCAGGATGCGCTTCAGGCTGGCAATTTCGGCACCGGAAGCTGCTCGGCGGTCGGCGTCGGGGGCGCGACCGGCTGCTTCGTCAAGCAGGCGACCGCCGCCAAGGCCGAGACCAAGGCGCGCAAGGCCGAAGCCGAGAACCTGCCGCTGCCCTGAGGGCTTGCAATGTAGGATTTGGCCGGCTTTGCTGGCGGCGCGGACGCGCACGTTGCGCCCGCCGCTCTTGCACATCCATTAGGCACACCCCAACGCGATCCAGCTTGGCGGATCGCGGCGTACCGCGTCCACGATCAGCCACAGCATGGCAGCGGCCCGGATCACGGCTGCGCATGCCACATCGGCGAAGCGCGCGGCGGGCCAAGCGCCCTCCTGTCCGGCAAAGTACCAGAATTCGGCGAAATAGGCGGCTGCGTCGCCCAGCAGGAACAGTCCCACCGGCCACAGCCTCGGCGCAGTCAGCAGCAGCATCGGATAGAGCCATAAGTCGAATTGCGGCGAATAGACTTTGTTGGTCAGCATGAACCAGGCGAGCACGGGGGTGAACAGCACCCACAAATGCCGGCGATGCCGCTGCCAGCCGAGCCCAACGATCGCAGCCGCGCCACTGGCGAACAGGATCGCGGCATAGCGGTTCTGGTCCTCGGCCCAGGTGAACAGCCAGCTCATGTTTACCAGCACGTTCCAGCTTCCCGCCGCCGTCCCGCCGCGCTCCTGCGAAAAGCGATAGAACTCGCTCCAATTCTCATATGCGAAGAAGGCGACCGGCAGATTGACCAGCGCCCATGCCCCGATCGCGGCTGCCGATAAAGCCGAAGCCCGGATCAGCCGCTGCGCCCAGCTCCGCTCTTCTTCGAACAATGCCCGCAGCCCCAGCAGCGGCAACATGAGCACCGGCCAAAGCTTGGCTGCGGTCCCCAGCCCCGCCATCGCCGCGGCGCCCGCCAGCCGGTTGCGGCGGGCGAGGAGCATCGCGCCCGCCGCCAGCGCTACCGCCACCATGTCCCAATTATGCCCCAGATAGAGGATCAGCGGCGGTGCGAGCGCCCACATCCATAGCCGTCTCCTGTCCAGCCCCGCCTTGATGAACAGCCAGAGCACCAGCCCCGCCAGCAGCGCGTTGACCAATGTGACCGCGCCCAGAAAGTGCGTGGCATTGGCATGCTTGCCGAACAGCAGCCGCACCGCGCCGCCTTCGATCCAGATGGCCGCGCCGGTGAGCACCGGATATTCCATCCGCGTCTGGAAATAAGGGGCCTTGCCTTTGTTGATTTCGCGCGAAGTCCAGAAGGGGATCGCATCGCTGTAGCAGCCGGTCGAATATTGCTCGCCCCCGGTCCAGCCGCCCGACGTGCAGTGCGCCTTGAACAGCCAGCCCAGGCTGCAGGTAAGCGCCAGCGCCAGAAACAGCATCCGCGCCCGCCGGTTCGCCAACAGCTTCATCCCACCCCTTTCGAGCTGGCTTTCCCACAAGCCGCTGGACTCTGCAATCGCAAGAACATAGAGCGAACAAATGGCACGATTAGACTTGCGCGCGAAGCTGGCGATTCTGGCCGATGCCGCCAAATATGACGCTTCCTGTTCGTCTTCGGGAACCGTCAAGCGAAGCTCCGCCGGGGGCAAGGGAATGGGCTCGACCGAGGGCATGGGCATTTGTCACGCTTATGCGCCCGATGGCCGGTGCATCAGCTTGCTCAAGATACTGCTGACCAATAGCTGCGTTTTCGATTGCCATTATTGCATCAACCGCAAGAGCTCGAACGTCCGCCGCGCCCGCTTCAGCCCCGAGGAGATCGTCGATCTCACGCTGAGCTTCTACAAGCGCAATTATATCGAGGGGCTGTTCCTCTCATCGGGTATCATCGCCTCGCCGAATTACACGATGGAGCAGATCGTTCGGGTCGCGCGGCTGCTGCGCGAGGAACATGATTTTCGCGGCTATATCCATTTGAAGACGATCCCGGACGCCGATCCCGCGCTCGTCCATCAGGCCGGACTCTATGCCGATCGCGTATCGATCAACGTGGAGCTCCCCACGGCAGCAGGCCTGGCGCGGCTCGCGCCCGAAAAGTCCGCGCCCCGGATCGAAGGGGCCATGAAGGACGTCAAGGCCGCCATCGAAGATTTCGGCGATGCCCGAAAGCGCTACAAATCGGCGCCGAAATTCGCACCGGCGGGGCAATCGACCCAAATGATCGTGGGGGCTGACGCAGCCACTGACGGCGACATCATCCAGCGCGCTGCGAGGCTTTACGACCGCTTCCAGCTCCGCCGCGTCTATTACTCGGCATTCAGCCCGATCCCGGATGCAAGCGCGGTGCTGCCGCTCCAGCGCCCTCCACTGATGCGCGAGCACCGGCTATACCAGTCGGATTGGCTGATGCGCTTTTATGAGTATCAGCCGGGCGAAGTCGCGCAGGCCGCCGACGCCGCCACGGGCATGCTCCCGCTCGATATCGACCCCAAGCTCGCCTGGGCGCTCAAATTCCGCGACAGGTTCCCGGTGGATGTGAACCGCGCCCCGCGCGAAGCGCTGTTGCGCATTCCCGGCCTCGGAGTGAAAGCGGTCAGCGCGATCCTCGCCACGCGCCGCTGGCGCCGCCTTCGCCTCGCGGACATTGCGCGGCTGACGGTGTCGATCACCAAGATGCGCCCGTTCCTTGTTGCCGAGGATTGGCGCCCGGTGGCGCTCACCGACAAAGCCGATCTGCGCGGGCTGGTCGCACCCAAGCGCGAGCAGCTGGAGCTATTTGCCGCCTGAGCTGTTGAGGCGCGAGATACAGGGGAGCATTCATGGCGGACGCACGCATTTTCCAGGATTTGAAAGCCGATCACGATCGTCATCGCAAGATGCTCGCCGAGTTGGCCAGGGCCGATTGCGCGGACCGCGCCGCTCTGTTCGAAGCGCTCCGCGTCGAGATCAGCGCGCATGCCGCTGCGGAGGAAGAGTCGCTCTACGCCACGATGCTAGGCAATCCGGACCTGCGCGACGAGGCCCGCCATTCGGTGTCCGAGCATAAGGAAGTCGATGATTTCTTCGGCGAACTGATCGAGCTTGATGCCGAGAGTCCTGAATGGACGACGAAGTTCAAGGAAATGCGTCACCGCTACGAGCATCATATCGATGAGGAGGAAGAGGAAATGTTCCCCTCGGCCTCGGAGAAGCTGACCCTGGCGGACGAGCAGCGCCTTGCCGAGATTTTCGAGCGCCGCAAGCCGAAGGAAATCGTGCGTGCGGAGCAAACCGTCTCCGGGGACGCCAGGGAGTAGCCGGCGCGAGTAACTTACAAGGCTGTCAATTCGACGTTCCTTGCGTAAGATGGATCAAAAGCAGGAGAGGCTATGATCCGCGCAACCGCATTCGCCCTGGTTCTGCTGGCGAGCCCGGCGTTCGCCAGGGACATCGTCGTCGAAGCTGGCGGCAACGCGCAGGAGCGGCTTCAGGCCGCGCTGATCGAAGCCGAGCCCGGCGACGTAGTCCGCATAGGCGCGGGGCGTTTCGAATTCACTGACGGCCTCAGCCTTGATGTCGCGCGAGTCACGGTGCGCGGCGCGGGGCCGGACAGGACAATGCTCAGCTTCAAGGGCCAGTTGGGGGCGGGCGAGGGATTGCTGGTCACTTCCGACGACGTGGTGCTGCGTGATTTCGCGGTCGAGGACAGCAAGGGAGACGGCATCAAGTCCAAGGGCGCCGACCGCATCGTCTACAAGAACGTCCGCGTCGAATGGACCGGAGGCCCCAAGGAAACCAACGGCGCGTATGGGGTCTATCCCGTCTCGAGCACGCATATCCTGATCGATGGAGTCACCGTGAAGGGCGCGTCTGACGCAGGCATCTATGTCGGCCAATCCGAGCAGATCGTCGTGCGCAATTCGCTCGTGAGCCAGAATGTCGCCGGAATCGAGATCGAGAACAGCCGGCACGCCGACGTTTACGGCAATATCGCTACCCACAATACCGGCGGCATTCTCGTCTTCGACTTGCCCAGCCTGCCGAAGATGGGTGGCGGCGCAGTGCGGATCTACAAGAACAAGGTGGTCGACAACGACACCGCCAATTTCGCGCCAAAAGGCAATATCGTCGCCACCGTGCGCAAGGGCACCGGGGTGCTCATCATGGCCAATGACGATGTCCATGTGTTCGACAACGACCTGTCGGGCAATGCGACGAGCAACGTGATGCTGATCTCCTATCGCGCGAAATATGACGACGCACGCTACGATCCACTGCCCAGCAATGTAGTGATCTCCGGCAATCGGCACGGCCGCGCCGGCTTCGCGCCGCAGCTTCCGGGTGGCGACCAGCTTGCCGCGGCGTTCGGCGGCAGCATCCCTCCGATCCTGTGGGACGGCACCGGCGATCCCGCCAAGCTGCGCGTGGCGGACGGCGTGCCGGTGCTTGGCCTGGGTCTTGCGGTCGGCGCGCCGGTCGAGACCGCCAGGCCCGCGCCCGCCGAGCTGAACGGCGCCGCGACACCCCAGCCCGCCGCCGTGGTGTTGCCGCCCGCGATGGAGGCGGCGGCGCAGTGAAGTCGCTCGCCGCCGCGGCCTTGCTGTTCTGCGCCGCGCTCTTCGCCAAGCCCGTAGCCGTCAACGATGCCGCGATCGTGGGGCCAGGCTATCCGGCGCGCCTCTCGGAATATGGCTTCTTCACCGATCTGACGAAGCGTACGCCCAACCTTCGGGTCGCTGGCTACGGCCTCCAAACCGCGCTCTTCTCCGATTATGCCGAGAAGCAGCGTTATCTGTATCTGCCTGCGGGCGCGAAGGCGCGATATCAGGACGACAAGCCTTTCGATCTTCCGGTTGGAGCGGCGCTGATCAAGACCTTCGGCTATCAGCAAAACGGCGCTTTCAAGCCGATCGAGACTCGGTTGCTTCTCCATCGCGCCAGCGGCTGGGTCGCTATTCCCTATGTCTGGAACGCTTGGGGCACCGATGCCGATCTCAGGCGCGCGGGCACGCGCATCCCGGTCACGTTCGTCGATCTCTCGGGCGCGAGCCGCAGCATCAGCTATGCCGTGCCCAACCAGAACCAGTGCAAGGACTGCCACGCGCTGGATGGGGCGATCACTCCCATCGGCACCAAGGCGCGGTATCTCAATCACGCCAATCAGCTGGAAACGCTTCTCGCGGCAGGCATGCTCGATCGGCTCCCCAAGGATGCGCCCCGGGCCGCGCGCTGGGACGATTCGAAAGCGCCGCTCGAAGACCGCGCCCGCGCCTATCTCGAGATCAACTGCGCGCATTGCCATAACCCCGCGGGCGCCGCTTCTAACTCCGGCCTGTTCCTCGACTGGAAGCAGCCCGATGCCCATGCGCGTGGGATTCTCAAGCGCCCGGTCGCGGCGGGCAGGGGCTCGGGCGCGCGCGACTTCGCTATCCTGCCCGGCAATGCCGATGCCTCGATCCTGATCTATCGGATGGAAAGCACCGATCCGGGAATCGCGATGCCAGAGCTGGGCCGCGCCACCGTGCACGAGGAAGGTGTCGCGATGCTTCGCAAATGGATCGATTCAACGCCCGGGCGTTGAGGAGCGATGCGCGTCGTCGGCCTTTCCGCGGAGGATGATTTCGAAGGCTGGCGCGATGCGGCGCGGGCGCTGGCGGCTGCGCGCGTGCCGCCGTCCGAAATCGTCTGGCAGGTCGGCGACCAGCCCGTCGACCTGTTCGGCGACGAAGCTGTGCCCCAATCGACTGCGCATCCCTTCCGTGTTCCTCGCGCCTTTCTGGACCTCGCACAAGCCGTCATCCTGCACAGCGATCCCCAACGCTTCGCGCTGCTGTACACGCTGCTTGCCGGGCTGATCGAGCAGCCCAAGCGCATCGAGGACCGCGCAGACCCATTGGTCCGCCGGCTCGAGGAAAAGGCCAAGGCCGTGCACCGCGATATCCACAAGATGCGTGCCTTCGTGCGCTTTCGGGAAATCGAGGACGATAGCGGCGCGCGCTATGTCGCCTGGTTCGAGCCCGAGCATCATATCGTCCGGGCCAATGCGCGCTTCTTCGCCGATCGCTTCGCCAACATGCGCTGGTCGATCCTGACGCCGGAGCTGTCGATTCACTGGGACGGCGCGGCGCTGGCCGAAGGCCCGGGTGCGACCAAGGCGGAGGCGCCCGCGGGAGATCCCATCGAAGACGTCTGGAAGACCTATTATGCCTCGATCTTCAATCCGGCTCGTCTCAAGACAGGCGCGATGCTGAAGGAAATGCCTCGCAAATACTGGAAAAATATGCCGGAGACCGCGTTGGTCAAGGAGCTGGTCGCGGGTGCACGCCAGCGGGAGACGGCAATGGTCCAGACGGCGCGAACGGCCATGGGCGGCAATATCGCCGGCGCATGGGAAAAGCTGCGCGACGAAGCGATGGGGTGCACGCGCTGCCATCTCTACAGGCACGCCAGCCAGACGGTGTTCGGCGAAGGACCGGTGGATGCGCGGATGATGTTCGTCGGCGAGCAGCCGGGCGATCAGGAGGATCTTGCCGGGCATCCGTTCGTCGGCCCCGCCGGGCAGATGTTCAATCGCGCGATAGCGGAGGCCGGGATCGAGCGCGCGGGGGTCTATGTCACCAATGCAGTCAAGCATTTCAAGTTCGAGCAGCGCGGCAAGCGCCGTATCCATTCCAAACCCGACGCCGGTGAGATCAGTGCCTGCCGCTGGTGGTATGAGCAGGAGCGGCTGCTGATCCGGCCGGAAATGACCGTCGCCCTAGGGGCCACCGCCGCTCGCCAGATACTGGGGAAAGCGGCGACGATCACGGCGATGCGGGGGCGGGCGCTGGAACTTGCCGAAGGCGGTCTGGGCTGGGTCACGATCCACCCCAGCTTCCTGCTGCGCATGCCGGACCGGGAACGCGCCGCGGAGGAATACGCAATGTTCGTCGAGGACCTCAAGGGCGCTGCGAAGACCCTATCCTCGTAGCTTCTCCGCAATCGCGCGCACCTTCTCCGCACGGCCGGGCGAGAACTTCTCGATCATCGCGTGGTAGCGCGCCAGCGTGGCCGGTTCCGCGCGCTCGGGTGAGCCGCTGTCAAAGGGCGGGGCAGGATCGTACTCCAGGCTGAGCTGGACGAATTTGGCGTGCTCCTCGCCGCGGATCGCCGCGGTCAGCGCCAGCGCGAAATCGATTCCCGCGGTCACGCCCCCGCCGGTCACGCGGTTGCGATCGAACACGACTCGCTGCGCAACTGGCTCGACGCCAAAGAGAGCGAGCTGCTCGCGTGACGCCCAATGGCATGCCGCGCGGTATCCGGTGAGCAGCCCGGCGGCGGCGAGCAGCAGCGATCCCGTGCAGACGCTGGTCACCCAGGTCGCGTCGGCGGCGACCTGTCGCAGCCATGCCAGCGTCTCATCATCCTCCATCGCCGCCACCGTGCCGAAGCCGCCGGGCACGCACAATATGTCGGTGCGCGGCACCTGGTCGAAGGTCGCCGTGGGCAGAAGGGAGAATTGCGCATCGGTAGGCACCGGGTCGAGCGTCTTGGCGACCAGGTCGAGTTTCGCATTGCCGAGCCGCGACAGCACTTGCGCGGGCCCGGTCAGGTCTAGCTGCGTGACGTGGGGAAAGAGCAGGAAAGCGACATGCAGTGCGGGCTCGGGCATCGGATCCTCCGTGTCCGGGGGTAGGCGATGCCCCCAGACGCTGGCAAGCGCGACTCGCGGACAGGTTTGGACCACTGACCATTTTGCTGGCTCGAACTACAAAGCGTGCATTATCAGTCGGCTATAAGGCCCGGCGCGAACCATCGCGAAATCTTGCGAGTCCGGAGGCGCGGGCGCCACCTGTTGCGTGAATCCCACAATGTGACGGTCAATCGCATATATCAGATAAAAGTCTTTAATCTATTTCACGGGGCTGCTATCCCGAGCGTGGAGATCGCATGCAGCCGTATTCGCGGCGTGGGCGGAAATGGGGAGAGGATAATGACTGGTTCGCGTTACGGCCTGGCTATGCGGGGCGGCGTTTCGATCGCAGCGATGACTGCGGCACTTGTATTTTCATCCTCCGCGTTCGCGCAGACCACCGCGCCCGCTTCGACTGCGGATACGGTTGTCGACGACCAGGATACGCAGGATGGCGAAATCGTCGTCGTCGGTTCGCGCGCCAGCCAGCAATCGTCCAACCTTCGCAAGAGGAATGCCCGCACGGCGACCGATTCGATCGTCGCTGACGATATCGGCTCTTTCCCGGATCGTAACGTCGGCGAAGCCATTTCGCGCATCCCTGGTGTCGCGCTCAACCGCAACGATTTCGGCGAGGGCGAAACCGTCGCTGTGCGCGGCAACGGTCCCGATCTGACGCGCGTCGAGCTTGACGGCATCGGCGTGGGCAGCACCGGCTCGCTCGCGATCGGCAACGGCGGTGCCCGCACTCCCGAGCTTCGCGAACTTCCCGCCGAGCTCGTCAAGAGCATCGATGTGATCAAGGGCTCCACCGCGGACATGGTCGAAGGCTCGCTGGGCGGCACGATCAGCGTCAAGACCCGCACCGGCCTCGACTTCAAGCGCCCCTATATTTCGCTGCGCGCCGGCGCCGGCATGAACTCGCTTGGCAAGAAATGGACTCCGGATTTTAATGCCGTCGCCGCGACCAGGCTGTTCGACGATCGCCTGGGGGTGATCGTCAGCGGCACCTATGCCAAGATCCAGAGCAATGGCCATGGATACGAGCAGACCGTCAGCGGAAATCGCGGCTTTGCGCACGCCTATGACTTCGACAATTCGGCCGAGAAGACCTTCACGTTCAATCCTGCAACGGTGGGCACCGACGCGGCCGATGTCGCCTTCGCGAACAGCACCGCGCCGGACGGCACGACACTGACTCCCCGCGAATTGGTGACCCTCTCGGCCGGGGCCACGAGCAAAGCGCAGTGCCTGACGATTTTCCCGTATCTCACGGCCACCACCGCCACGGCAGCGCAGATCAACCAGCGCACCAACGAGCAGAGGACCTGCCTCAACCAGTGGAACGACGCCACGCCGTCGCTGGTCCGCAACTTCATGAACACGCAGACTGATAAGCGCTACGCGCTCGATGGGCGCCTGGATTACCGCTTGACGGATGAGCTCACCGTGTTCGCGAAGGGCACATACACCGTTCGCAACGTGCACGATCAGAATCGGAGTCGTAACCCGATCACGCTGTTCAGCGCCAACGTCGCTCCCTTTTTCACGGATACGCCAAATGGTCCCGTTGCCAACGGCACCCAAGGCACACGTACGGTCAGCGCCGCTGGCGCTGCTGCCGGTTATTACCTGTTCGATCCGGTATATGGAATCAACAACGTCACTACCACCACCGCGCCGATTGCTACGATCCCTTACAGGGGGCAGGTGATCAACGTTATTCCGGGCAGCGTCGTGGTCGATAGCGAGCACAACGTCACGTCGATGACGCTCACCAATAATACGGCAAATATCGACCAGATCGAAAACACGATCGATAATAAGAGCAAGTTTGCGCAGTTCGGCGCCGAATATCGCGGCGAACGGGTCGAGATGGACTTCATGGCCGGCATGACCACGGCTACGGCAACGCGCGGCGATATGCGCACCAATCGCTTGTATAGCTATGGCAACGCTACACTGACATTGCAGCCCAACGGGCTGTACAGTGTTGAGCTGCCTTCCACGTACAATGACAAGGATCCGAACAACTTCGTCCAGCTTGCCAACCAGTTACCGCAGGCCGCCATAGCAGCGACGATCAACAACCCGGCGTCGCCGGCTTTTACGACCGCGCAATTGCCGCGGGTCACGCCGAATTTCAGCGTTTCCTATTCGCCGTCAATTGCCGAGACTTCCGAAAAGATCGCCCGGTTCGATGTGCGCCATAACCTGGAGGGGTTGGTCCCGTTCCTGACCCGATTCTCGGCGGGCGCCATGTATCGCCAGAACAAGATCGATCGTTGGGGTGGTGGTGGATACACCGCCAGGAGCGCCGTCGGCACCTTCCCCAACGGCACCGCCACCGTACCTTACCAAGCGCCGGTCGTCGTGCCGACGGCTAACGTCCGTGGCTCGCTGCGCGCGTGCGAGCCGACGGCGACATCGACGGTCTCGTGCAATTACGGCTTCGTTCCGGCGACCAACCTGTCCAACATCCGCTCGGGCGTCGACACGCTGACCCCGCAGCAATTACGGGACCTTATCACCTCCACGATCGACCCCAGCGATTCGGAATATTTCGGAGATCTCCCGAACCGCGGAAATCTGCCCACCGCATGGGACAGCATCCGTACCGATCTGTTGTTCGCGCAGCTCGGCGCATCGAAGTTTATGAACTTCGATTGCGTCAAGACCTGCACCGGCAGCGATGGCAAGACGTACGATCAACCGGTCTTCCGGGCCCAGGAGACGATCAAGAACACCTACTTCATGATCGATTTCGAACAGCAGCTGCCGCTCGGCCTGCGGTTCAACGGCAATGCCGGCGTTCGCGGCGTCTTCACCGACGTAAAGGGTTCGGGCCTGCTCACGCTCATTCAGATCCAGAAGAACGCTGCGTTCGATCCGGCAAATCCCAACGCCGCAGGCGGCATCAATACGGTTACTTTCGTCCAGAACGCGACATTGGATGCCAAGAGCACCGACTGGCTGCCCAGCTTCAACGGCAATCTGTGGGGGTTCAACGATTCGGTCGTGCTTCGCGTCTACGGCGGCAAGACCGTCGCGCGTCCGGCTGTGAGCAATCTGGTGCCAGCAGGCACTTGTACGATCGACCAGCGCCAGCTCGATACGCCAGGGGAAGATTTGTTCGGCTGCACCGGGCGCGTCGGCAACCCGGCCCTTAAGCCTTTCACCGCCTGGAGCTATAACGCCGCGCTCGAATGGTATCCCAACGCGGACACCCTGTTCTCGGTTGCTTATGGCAAGCTGGATGTACAGATCGGCAGCCCGATCCAGGTTACCACGAACCTTGCGTTGCTGGGCGGGACTGACCCGGCAACCGGAGCATCGCTAGCTGGCGTCACCTTCGCAGTGCCAACCTTCGATAACGGCCCCGGCTACAAGCGCGATATCATTGAGTTCAGCGCCAAGACGGCATTCACCTTCCTGCCCTGGTTCTTCAAGCATATGGGCTTCGACGCCAATTATGCGATCCTGTCCTCGGCGGTCACCTCGGGCATTCGGGATCCGGAAACCGGCACTCTCATGCCGCCGGCCAACGAGTCCAAGTACACGACCAACGCCTCACTGTGGTATGACGACGGCAAGCTGAATATGCGCGTCGCCTATCAGAAGCGCACGGAGCAGTTCTCCTGCATCACGCCGTGCTCGGGCGGCAACAACACCGATTTCAACTATCCGGGCGAGGGTTATTTCAATGTCGGCCTGGGCACCAACCAGGGATATAACCCCGGTGTTCCGCGCTACGTGGACGGGACCACGTTTATTGACGCCAAAATCTCGTACAACGTGACCAAGAACTTCCAGGTCTATGTCGAAGGCCGGAACGTCCAGCGTGAATCGTCGACTCTCTCATTCGGCGGATTTGTGCCCTACGCCGATGGTACGCCGAAGCTCATCCGCCTGTCCTATGCGGGTCGGCGCATCATGACGGGCCTTCGGGTCCAGTTCGGCAACTGATAGGGCGCGGGCCGTACCTGCAGTACGGCCCGCTGCCAGTTAACAAGGGGGAAGCCGGGGGAGCGGTGGCGCGGAGCACAGGCTCCGGGCCATGCTCGCCCGGCTTTCGTTGTTGTGACCCCATCGGGAGAGAACCGTGTTGCGCAAAACCTGTTTCCTGCTCTCCGCCTTTCTCGTCACCGCGTCCGCCGCCCCGCCGGCGGAACTGCCCGCCGCGCAGCAGCGCAGGGCATGTTTCTGGCCCTCCGCGGTCACCGGCTTCAGCCCCGCGGGCCGGGACCGTGCGCTCATCCACATTAGCGTTCGCGAAACCTGGGAGCTGGCCCTGGCATCGGGCTGCCCCGACGTGAACTGGGCGCAGGGTATCGGAATCCGCCCGCGCGCGGGCGAGCGCGTCTGCACCGGGCGGCCCGCCGAGCTGCTGGTGCCCAATGCGAGCGGGCGCGGATTTCAGCGGTGCCTGGTCCGCAGCGTCCGCAAGCTCGGCCCGGCTGAAGCCGCTGCGGCGCGGGGCCTTGCCCCGAAGCGCCCATAGGCATGTGCCGCGCCTTCGGGTAAGTCCGTAGCGTGGAAATAGTGGCCGGAGAGATGCGGAGCGGCCTGGTACGGGCCTCGCTTGCCGATGGACCTGGAAAGGTGCGCCGGTTGCTCGATACGTCCGCGCTCCGCGCAGTGGAGATTGCCCGCCCCCCGCTCGGCGCGCTTCCCTATCGCGATTTCGTCCGGGCGGTGCTGGCCAGGCAGGGCTTCAAGCTCGATTTCAACCGGCTGGAGCCGGATGCGGCGCTCGCCCTGGTTTCGGACCAGATCTTCGGACCCGGAGCGTATGTGCATGAACGGGCGGCGCTCGCCGAGGACATAGAAGCGCTCGCCGCATTGGCCGAAGGGCTGGTGGGCGCGCGGCCCTCCATTACGATCCGCACCTATTTCGCGCCGGGCGACCTGGTGTGGCATGTCGATCGCGTCAACGAAGCCGCGGCGTTCCGACTGCTCTGGCCGCTCGGCAGGCCGGCGGGAATGCAGGTGACGCCGGGGGACAATGTCGATGCCGCGGTCTTCCGCGCCTATATGCGCCGCGAGCATCCTTTGCTCTGCCAGCTCGACACGCGCGTCTTGCGGACGGGCGCGGCGGTGGAATCGCTATGGGCGCATCGTCCCGTCCAGCTCGCCGCGATGGTATCTGGGGACTTCCCGTTCCTGCGCGATCCGGCCCGCGTTTTCCAAATCGCCTCCGGCGCCGTGAGCATCCACCGCGTCCAGACGCCGTTACAAACGGGCACCTACCACCGTTCCTCCTGGGAAAACCGCCAGTCGCCCGGACTGCAGATCGTAGTCACCGCGGCGGCGGACGCGTCATGATGGAGCTGCGCCGTCTCGGCCGAACGGGCATCGAGGTATCGAAGCTTACGCTCGGCGCCGCAGCGCTGAAGGCAGCCGATGCGGACGAGGCTGCATCCATCGTCGCCCTCGCGCTGGATCGCGGGATCAATGCTATCGAAGTGGAAGCGGGGGACGAGGATCTGGCGATCCTGCTGGGCGGAATATTGCGAGAGCAGGGCGCGACCCACCGGGTGCAAGTCATTGCCCGCCTGACCTCGCTGGTTCGCTTCGATTTGCCCTCGCCGCATGTGCTCGCCGATCAGGCCTATCCCGGCTCGCACATCCGCGCCGAGACCGAGGCGCTGCTAGGGCGGCTGGGGGTCGAGCGGCTTGCGCTTCAGCAGCTCCACGCCTGGTGCCCCGAATGGCTGCACGAGGGGGACTGGCGCGAAACGCTGATAGCGTTGCGCGACGAAGGCAAGATCGCCGGGTTCGGCGTGTCGCTGTTCGACCATGATGTGGACGCGGGCCTGGAAGCCGCCGGCAGCGGCGCGATCGACTCGGTGCAGGTGATGTACCATTTGTTCGATCAGGGTGCGGCCCGGGCGCTCATGCCCCTGTGTCAGGAGCATGGAGTCGCGGTGATCGCGCGGTCACCCTTTTATTACGGGATTCTCGCGGGCCGGACCGAGCCGTTCGCGCCGGGCGACTGGCGCAGCGACTATTTCTTCGCCGATCATTTTCGCGAAACCAGCGAGCGCGTGCAACGGCTGGCGCGCGACGCCGGTGCGGCGGGGGGCGGCATCGCAGACGTGGCCCTGCGCTTCTGTTCGGCGCACCCCCCAGTGTCCACCGTGGCGGTAGGCGTGCGCACCCGCGCCCAGCTCGAGGCCAACATCGCGGCGGTGATCCAGGGCCCGATCGACCCGGAGAAGCGCGCCGCAATGGCCGGGCATGCGTGGCTGTGCTGAGGACGCGGTAAAAATCGCGGATTTCATCCGCTGCCGGTCTCTACCCTTCGCTGCCGGCCTGTGCCAAAGACCCGCCATGACCAGCATCGGCATTTATGGCAGCCTGGGCCGGATGGGCCAGGCGATCGCGGAGGCGGCGCCCGGGCTGGGCGCACGCATCGCCGGCGGGGCGGACGCGCAGGACGATCCCGCTGCCCTCGCCACGCGAGCGGACGTTCTGGTCGATTTCTCCACCCCGAAAGCGCTTGAGGCGCATCTGGCCGCGGCGTGCGCGGCACGCACGCCGATCGTGATCGGCACTACTGGGCTCAGCCGTCGGCACCATGATGCGATCGATGCGGCAGCGGCGGAAATCGCAGTGCTCCAGACGGGCAACACTTCGCTCGGCGTGGGGCTGCTCGCCGGCCTGGTGCGCGATGCGGCTGCGAGGCTGGGCAGCGACTGGGATGTCGAAATCGTCGAAATGCATCACCGGGACAAGGTCGATGCGCCGTCGGGAACCGCGCAGATGCTGGGCGAGGCGGCGGCGCAGGGCATGGGCACGACGCTTGCCGAGGCGGGCGTTTCCGGCCGTGCGGGGCTGACCGGCGCGCGCGCCTCGGGGACGATCGGCATGGCCAGCTTGCGCGGCGGCTCGGTGATCGGCGATCACAGCGTGATCTTCGCCAGCGCGGGCGAGCGGATCGAACTGGTCCACCGCGCGGACGATCGCGCGATCTTCGCGCGCGGGGCCGTGCAGGCGGCGCTCTGGCTCGCCGCCCAGAAACCCGGCCGCTACACGATGGATGCGGTGCTCCCGATTTGAAGCGCGGGGATATCATCCAGTTTTTCGCGCGGCTGGCGGAAGATAATCCGCATCCCGAAACCGAGCTCGAATATGTCAACACCTATACGCTGCTGGTCGCGGTCGTGCTCTCCGCGCAATCGACCGATGCGGGGGTGAACAAGGCGACTCGCGCATTGTTCGCCGCAGTCGATGCGCCTGCCGCAATGGTCGCGCTGGGGGAGGCTCGGCTGAAGGAGCACATCAAGACCATCGGGCTGTTTAATACCAAGGCCAAGAACGTCATCGCGCTTTCCGAAGCACTGATTCGCGATCATGATGGCGAAGTGCCCGAGGACCGCGCGGCGCTGGAAAAGCTGCCCGGGGTCGGGCGCAAGACCGCCAATGTCGTGCTCAACACCGCTTTTGGGCATGAGACCTTCGCAGTCGATACGCATATCTTCCGCGTTTCGAACCGTACGCGCCTCGCTCCCGGCAAGACGGTGCTGGCGGTTGAGGCCAAGCTCGAAAAAGCGGTGCCCCAGCCCTTCCGCCTGCACGCGCATCACTGGCTAATCCTGCATGGAAGGTATATCTGCAAGGCGCGGACTCCCGAATGCTGGCGATGCGCGGTTCGCGATCTATGCCCGTTCGAGCCAAAGACCCCCGCGCCGCGCCACCGCCAGGCCGCCGCCGCCGATTGAGAAGGAAACAGCCATGCGCCTGATCCTCGCCGCTTCCGCCTTCGTCCTTGCCGCCGCGCCAGGTCTTGCCGGCCCGGAGGGCCGGGAAACCCCGATTGCAACGCCTTCTGGCGAGCCGGTGAGCTGCGTTACGATCGGGTCGATCAAGGAAACCCGCGTGCGCGATGGCGCGACGATCGATTTCATAATGCGAAGCGGCAAGGTCTTCCGCAATGCGCTCGACGGCGGCTCGTGCCCTCAGCTCGCGTCCCAGCGGCGCTTCCTCTACAAGGCGAGCGGCAGCCAGCTTTGCTGGGTCGATCGGATCAGCGTGCTGGTCGATCCGGGGCTTAGCCGCGGCGCGAGCTGCGGGCTCGGGCAATTCCAGCCGATCACCCTGTCGCGATAACGCGCGGCACCAAAGCGCTGGCGCCCTCCGCCCGGCTTTGCTAGTCGGCCCGTGTCCGCACCCGTAGCTCAGCTGGATAGAGCGCTGCCCTCCGAAGGCAGAGGCCACAGGTTCGAATCCTGTCGGGTGCGCCAGCCATTTAAAGTTTGCGAGACAAGACGGAGAGCCTGCGCCTGCAAGCCTCAGGACGTTGTCAGCGACTATCGCCACCTCTCTCACCGGGCGATTGGCCCAGACGCCGGCGGGGAGGCACGGTGCCGCTCGGTTATGACGTCATAGAGCGCAAGCTGATCGTGAATGAAGCGGAGGCCGCCTCGGTCCTCCATATATGAAATGACTATCTCGCTGCTAGTTTTTGAGGGCTTAGGCGCGATGCGCCTCGACTGGAACATGTTGAGTAGCCAGACCTCGATGATGTCCACATCTCGGCAATCAGATGTTGACGCCCATAGTTGCCGACCGCCTACGGCCCATTTTCACTTGTGCCGACTATGAACGAACGCGGCGGATCAGAGCCTTTTTCGAGAAGCACAGTGAGCAGATATCTCGACGACGTTCGAAGCCGTCGACGCCCGCCAATTCCCGTGTCTTGTGATGGGGGTCTTTCCCAATCCTAGAGGAATTGAAGCGCCGAACGGATGTCGGATCTAGCCATGCCCGTTTGCTAACAACCTTTCGCCACTCGCGAAATTGCTTTGACAGAGCCCTCGCTGTCGAGCGTGTTAGAGCAGCAGTCCCTCGGCGCGCGGCGCGCCAGCCATGACCATTGCGCCGACGGGTACGAGCAAATATTGCGAGCCTTCACGGAACGTCCTTCCGCCTTAATTATTACCTTGGCTGTCACTCTCACCCCCCGGGCTGTCCGGAAGCTCTCGGAGTCTCAGTTGGCAAGAAATTTGCCGAGGAAGGCGAGGGCCGCCTCCTGCGCCTCGCGCCCCGGATCGCTGTCCACCTGCGCAAACAAATGCCCGCCGGGTGCCATGTCGTAGATTTTAGACTCGAAGGTCTTGCCGCGAGACCGCAATACGTCGATCAGCCGCCCAGCGTGGAGATCCACCGGGACGCTGCGGTCGCCCGTAGTGGCCTGGACCAAGATCGGGGCCTCGATCTTGTCGACGTGATTGATGGGCGACACATCGATATAGGCGGCGATGTTCTGGGCTGGTGTCTTACCATCGAAGCGCGGCTGCTTGGCCAGATCGTCGCCGCGGAAACCTGGCTTGTACGCTGTGTAGGCGACCATGTCGGCGATGCCGACGTTGCTGACCGCGGCCTTGAATAGTTTCGGGAAGCGCTCGATCGCGAGAACAGTGATCATCCCACCCTTGCTGCGGCCGTAGATGCCGATCCTGGAAGCATCGACTTCGGGGTGGCGACGGACGAGATATTCGGCTGCGGCAGCGATGTCGTCGACTTCCTTGCCCCCGAAATCGATCGCGTCGTAGTGCGCCTTCCCGTAGCCGCGGCTCCCGCGATATTCAGGGAAGATAACGACATAGCCCTTGAGCGCAGCGGCCGCGAGCAGGCCGAACATATTCTGGTCCAGATTACCGTGATAACCGCCATGGGCGACAACGAGCCCCGGGCGCTTCCCCGGGGGCGGCGTACGCGCGGCGAAGACATAGGCGGGCGTCGCGTCGCCGTCGTGGTTCGGATACAGGACCTGTCGCATTGCCACCCGATCGCCATAGACCTGGTTGAACAGCACCGCATAAAGCAACTGCTGGGTTGCATATTGCTCGTGCTGCAGCGCCTCGAGCCGAACGGAAACATCCGCCGTTTCGGTATCGATAGACGCGTCGAGCTTGACACTGGACTGCTGGGCGAGCGCTGAGGAGGACGCCAGCATCGCGACCATTACGGCAAGGTAGCGCGCGATCATATCGTTCCCCAGGAGGTTATCCGGAACCTCAGGCTAGAGTCCGGCGGCTGTCAGCATCCTGTCGCGCCTCGCCGGCCCACGGCTTCAGATATTTGTCAGGTTAGCCATCCCGAGGCGCTCAACCGTCCCGCTGCTGGCCTCGGACTCGTCGATAAAAGCCCACCATCTTGAGGAAGCGGCGGCTCACATCCGTCGGATCGTTTGGGAGGTACCGACGGTAATTGAGGCCATGCACCACACGGTGAAGCGCACTCTAAAAAAATGCGTGCGAGTAAGCGCTCTAACTCAAGTTTGAGCGGGGATAGTTCCCACCGGTTCACGCGCTTGCGCAGGGATGCACCGGTTCTATCTCCACCTCCCTGAATGCGGCGCACCCACAGAGGACTAGGAAGGCAAGGTCCTTCCTTCCTTTGAAGTCGCCTTCATTCTGGTCGGTCTCGAGATAATAGACCTTGGTCCTGGCCGCGCCAGGTCGCGCTCGGCGTGATCCGCGATCGCAGGTCCCGTCCTTGCGAGTAGCACCTGCCCGTCAGCGACACGGACTTGCATACGGAGTTATGAGGCATACGGAGTTATGAGAACGTCTCGCCGCGCGCAGTGCTTCGACATCCGCATGCTCGATGGGCTGCCCGTGGAGGTCTCGACCTCCATCCACGCCACCGCGGCGGGCGGTATGCCAGCCTGATGGTGGTGCCTAAGACAATTCCCGTCGCGCAGGACGCGGAGGAAACATGGCGCTCGCGGCGCCCAGCGCGGCGAATCTCCAACCATGCCGAACGGACGACAACCCCACCCATCGCTGCTCGTGAACATGACAGCTAGATGAAAGATTGGTCCACTAACATTGCCGGAAATCGGGAGTACGGCACCATGAAGCTATCCTCGGTGACTATCAACGTGGGCGCGGTCAGCTCGGTTTTCCGCAAGAACGAGGGACGGAGCCTCATCGGATTTTGCCGCATGGCCGATATCCGGCAGGATTGGGCTACCCAATGCCCGGCATGCTGATGGCATGCTCGGCTATGTGAGCGGCAGAGGACAGGCCACGGCGCCGCGGTCCTACAAGTCAGAAACGCGTGCGGAGAAATGAGGCGGGAAGCAAGAGCCGTCTGTTCGGTGGCCGCGTCTCGACCGACGCCAGCGAGGGTACATCAAGCGGAAGGACATCAACCTGAGTACCTGCGGAAACAACATCATAGTCAACGGGGGTAGCGCGACCAGCACGGGATCCGACCCGCAGCTCGCGGTGGGGCCATTCGAGGGGCTCATTGTCGGCGGAAACCTTGGCTACACCCAGCAGCATATGATGGCGACCTGGAGGTCAGCGAAGCACGCTCCTGACCAAGGGATCGGATCTGCAGCGCATCCGGTATGAAGTCGGATATGCTCGATATGTCACTGTTCATGTACAGAATCACCAACGACACGCCGGTCGCCGGCTCATTGCCGCGTATTGGACGGCGGATTTATACCAATCGGCCATCCCTCCCCGGACGATCGGGATCAGCGGCACGAAACGGTTGTAGAGGCGCAGGGGGCGTTCCGAGGGGGCGTTCCATTCTTTAACGCCGGCGCGCGCCGGGGAAGGAAGACGGTCATGTTCAAGCATCTTCGGCTTGCGGCTCTGCTCTGCATCGCACTGCTCCCCGGCGCCAATGCCGCTGCGCAGGTCGCGCCGCCACGCACGATCGCGCTACGGATCGGCACTGCTCTCGACGGGCGCGGAAACGTGATCCGCGATCGCGTCATCCTGGTGGTCGACGGCAAGATCAAGGCCGTCACCCGAAAGGTTCCCGCGGGCGTGCCGACCTACGACCTTCGTCGGTATACCGTGCTGCCCGGGTTGATCGATACGCACGAGCACATCTTCTACCACTTTCGTGACGGGCGCTTCGTGGACGGCCGGCTTTCAGGACTCGACGAGACGCCGGAAGAGGCGATCCTATATGCGGCCGAGAACGGGGCCGATATCCTGGCAGCCGGCTTCACCACGATCCAGAGCCCCGGCCGCGCCAAGGACGTGTGGCTGCGGCAAGCCTATGCGCGCAACGTCCTGCCGGGACCGCGGGTCCTTACCTCTGGCGAATGGCTTCGCTTCGATGATCCGGTCGGCAGTGCGCCGCCGCCCGACCGACTGCGCGCGATCGTGCGAGAACGTAAGGCGCAAGGGGCCGACTTCATAAAGATCTTCGCCTCGTCGAGCGCCCGCGACGGCAGCAAGCCATTGCTAACGCAGCCGCAGATGGACGCGCTGTGCGACGAGGCGCGCAAGCAGGGGCTGCGGACTCTGGTTCACGCCTATACGGTGTCGGTCAGGATGGCCGTTCAGGCTGGATGCACGACGATCGAGCACGGCACCGGCGGCATGACTCCGGAAGTGATCGGCATGATGGTGAAGGCGGGCACTTACTTCGATCCGAACGTCGGCTTGGTCGTGCGAAACTATGTCGAGAACCGCCAGAAATACATTGGCATCGGAAACTATACGGCCGCCTCGATGGACGCCATGGCCCGCCGTCTGGCGGAAAACGCTCCACCGCGCGAATTCATGCTCGCGCTGAAGCAGCCGGGGCTGAAGATCGTGTTCGGCACCGACGCGGTCGCCGGAGCCCATGGGCGCAATGCCGAGGAGTTCGTGTACCGCATCCAGCGCGGCGGCATGGATCCGATGCGCGCGATCGTCTCGGCCACCTCCCTCTCCGCCGAATCGCTTGGGCTAGGCGACGTGACCGGGACGCTGGCGCAGGGCTATGAAGCGGACATCATCGCACTTGCCGGCGATCCCCTGAAGGATCCCACCGCGGTGCGACGCCCCGTGTTCGTGATGAAGCACGGCCGCGTGTTCAAGTTCGATCCGGTGGAAGCGGCGGCGCTGGCCGAGAAACGATAGTGGCAGTCGAAGCGATCGCTACCTTGCCCAAGGCTAGCCGACGAGGGCGACGAGTCCGACTGTCGCGATGCGTTGCCTTTCGGTGAGTTCGCTGACGCTCTTTGCTCACTTGGCCTACTTGCTTGCAGAGCTTCGCGAAGCATAGCCGCTGGTATCATGTTCGCGTAAAGGATCGAAAGACGTCAGCGATCGGAGCACGACCCAAACTGCTATCCATCTGCCAGGCATGAATAGCTTGGCGCCGGGCTGAGAATCCCATGTCCGATAGCGGGCTACACCGTGAGCCATGTGCAGCACGCGGGCAAACGCTCGCGGGAGAATCGCTCCAGCCGGCTATCCAAGGGGCAGGCCTGACGAGATGCGCGGGGAGTGAGATGCGTTACCAATGGGATTCTCGGGGCTACTATTAGATTTCCGGAGTTTCAGACGCTTCATCAAGCAATCGGCAAAGGCGCCTGAGCGGACGGCTCGCCAGCAGTGCGTCGGGGTTGATTCAAGTGCGACTTGGGGGGGGAGAAAGGCGTGTGACGTGGCAAAGGGCTGAATCCGGATAACCTGTTATATCGAAATCACCGACAGCTACGGCGTTTGTCTGGCGGCACGGCCGTTCTCCGAAGCCTCGCTGTGCGGACCTGAGTTTAAGCGGTTGCCATTCTGCGCGACAGCATAATGAAAGCTCGCGATACCAGAACTGCAGGCGAGCATTTCTCGAGGGAGGCGCCGATGGGACCCAACGAACTCGAAGCGCAGCTTTCCCGGCGCCGATTCGGCACGCTGGCAATGGGTGGCACGGTCTACTTCTTGACAGGTGCGTGCACGGTACGTGGCGCCCCTCCCCTTGCTGCGCGGGTCGCGCCGGTAGACATCGACCGAAGCTACCGCGACGGCCTGAAGCGCAGCGCGCCAGGCGATCAGGCAGTTTCGTCCAATGCGATTCTCGCCTTTCTCGACGATGTCGCCGCCGCCGGCCTCGAACTCCACAGCTTCATGCTGATGCGCAACGACCATGTCGTCGCTGAGGGATGGTGGTGGCCGTACGCAGCCGACCGTATCCATATCACCCATTCGCTCACCAAGAGCGTGACTGCAGTAGGCGCTGGCCTCGCGATCGACGAGGGCCGCTTCGGGCTCGACGACAAGGTCGTTTCCTTCTTCCCCGAATTCGTGCCCGCCGATGCGAGCGTTAAGCTGCGGGCGATGACCGTGCGCGATCTGCTAGTAATGGAGACGGGACACTCCCAAGAGACTTCGGGATCGGTATGGCGTCCGATCAAGACGAGCTGGGTCGCCGAGTTTTTCAAGATTCCGGTTATCCACCAGCCGGGTACCTTCTTCAAATATACCAGCGCGGCCAGTTATATGCTCTCGGCCATCATCACGAAGACGACCGGACAGTCGATGGCGGAATATCTGCGCCCGCGCTTCATGGAGCCGCTTGGCATCGACAAATGGCAGTGGGACACCAGTCCCGGTGGGATCAGCCCAGGTGGCAACGGGCTGAGCTGGAACACTTCGGCGTCGCTAAAGCTCGGCGCTGTCCACGCGTCTGGCGGTTTATGGAAAGGCAAACGCGTGCTTTCCGAGAAGTGGGTGCGCGCGGCGACTAGCAAACAGAGTGAAGGCGATGCCGACGGCGCCTATGGCTATCAATGGTGGATGGGCCCGGACAACGCCTATTTCGGGCTGGGCTTGTTCAGCCAGTTCACGATAGTTTTCCCCGAACACAATGCGGTGCTTGCGCTCTTCTCGGCAATCGACGGTAGCAATAAGATCAAGCCATACATATGGAAGCATTTTCCAGCAGCGTTCTCGGGCATGGCGAATAATGAGGCCACCTTGCGTCAACGCACCGCTGGGCTTCGGCTGCTGCCTCCGCTGATCCGCTCCAGTTCGCCGCGAGCGGAGACGGTCACGGGCAAGCGCTTCACGGTCGCTTCGAACGATCAGCAGGTCGACTGGGTTTCGTTCGACTTTGCTGGCGACCGCGTCACTTACCGAATGCATGACCAGGGCGGCGAGCATGTGATTACTGCGGGCCTCGCCGAGTATCTCGAGCAGGACACGACTATGACCGGCTCTCGGCTGCACCACGAATACCGGCCGGAGAGCCAGCGTGTGGTCGCCGGCGCGCGTTGGCTTGACCCCGACACGTTTGAGATGACCTGGCAATTCGTCGAGACGGCCTTCCGCGACACTCTGGTGTGCCGCTTCAGGGACGGCGGCGTCGAGATTGACCGCAGCGTCAATCTCAATTCGGCCGAGACCAAGCTCCCGACGCTGAGCGGCGCGGCCTGAAACAGAACCGGAGAGGGACGCGGGAATGAGGGCACGGTATTTTCTTTCGCTTGCGCTGACGGTCGCGCCGTTTCAGGCCGCGCAGGCGCAGGATGGCGCGGCGGCGCGCCCGGCCGATCCTCCGGCCGAGTGCACCGCGTACGTAGGCTATGACCGCGACCGCGAGATGCGCGGCTACATCCTCGCGACTTCGGCGGGGCCCCGCACCTGCATCCCCTTTTCGAGCGTCGCAGCGCTGCCTCCAGCGGGGTATAAGGGGGACTTCTATGTTGATGAGTTCAGCGACGCGAAGCTGCGCGCGAACTGGCAAGCGTGCAAGAAGGACGAGGAATGCCGTGAGCGCGTCCAGAAGCAGATCGACGCGCGGCGTCCTCCGAACAAGGAATATCACCTCAAGGATCCGCACCACCGCTACCTTCTCGGCAAGCCTGACCATGACCGGCAGGAGGAGGCCGCAGCAACAGCCCGCCACATCGATCTCCGCTTGATTCGCCGTCCGGCATTCTTCTCTGCTGCGCCCTGGAACGAGCCCTTCGCGGCTCTGGACCCGCGTACCTTCACAGTAGAGTTTACTGCTCCCCGCGACCCGTATGAGCGGCTCCGCAAAGGCATGACGGGGTCGGTCAAGATCCGCGGCTGGTATGTTCGCGGTGAGGGGGTTGATGACGGCAAAGGCGGTCGGACGCGGTCACTGGTGATCATGACTCCGGGCGGCGGCGGGCGCATCGCGGCAATTACCCATCCCGAAGACAAACTTTATCGGATCAAGGAAGACGGCGAGACCAAGATCAACAGCTTTCCTAGCGAGCGCAGCGGGGCAACAGGCCAGCAGCTGTGGCGGGCGATCGCGCGCCGGTTCCACGATGCCGGCTTCGATGTGCTGCTTTATGATCGACGCGGCGTAGGAATTTCGAGCGGTTACAGCGATACTAATACCCTCCAGCAGGGGCGCGATCTGCTCGCGATGGTGGCTAGCCTCCGCAGCGGAGAAGGCCTGCGTGCCCTCAGCCCGTCGGGCGAGACGAGCAATGGCAAAGCAGCTGCGGCGGCGGTGCGTGGCGCCGAGTCCGATGCGGGGCTGCCCGTGGTCCTCTTCGGTAACTCGCGCGGCACGATGTCGACCGGCTGGGCCATGACAATCAACTTCGACAAGGATTGCACCTACGATCTACCGGAGATCGAATGCCGACCCGCGGTCAACGACCGCACGATCAAGGGTGCGATCGTAGTCGCCGATTTCACCAGTGGGCCCGGTTTCGTGATGGATCAGCCGAGCAAGGAGGACGAGGAACGCGGACTGGGCCGCGACCGACCCCTTTTCATCGCCGGCAATGCCGTTGAGAACAACCTGGTCTTCTTTCCCAGCTCGGCGATCCTCGCGGGCATGCACAAATGGCCGGCGGCGTTCTTTGGACGGGGACTGTGGGACTATGCCGCTTCGCTCCAGGGCACGATGGAAAGCTATCGCCGCTTGAAAGGACTGAAGGAGTTGGTCGTCGTTCGTGGACCGCACCCCTTTGAGGTCTGGCCCGCAATCGAGCAGCAGCGCGTCCAGGACCGCTTCATCGGCTTCGCCACCGCGGTGATCCGGGGCGAGAAGACGGTCAGCGGCGGCCGCCCCTGGACCAACATGAAGGAACTCGTCGCGACCAGCTCCGACGTGTGGGAAGCATCGACCAAGCCGACGCTCGTCCCCTGACGATGGCGCCGGCACGGGTGCATCCGTTCGGGCGCCGGCGAATCAGGGGCGGTAGCTCAACACCGTGAAGCTGTTGGCGTGGAACAGGGGGGCGGGCACCGTACCGTCTGCCCCGGGCGCTCCGAAGGTAGCATCCGCGGTCACCGTGAACAGTCGCCCGCTTTCCTCATCGATCGCCATCACGCGCGCCTGCGGGCGCGTCTGGACGTTGCCGAGCAGCCGATAGCGGTCAGGCCCGAGCTGCTCGATCACGGTCAGCGAAGCGTCACCGCCGTTGCTCGTCACGATGCGGTGGCGCTTCTCATCAATGGCCATGCCGTCAATGCCCTTGCCGATCGGAATCCGCGCCACCTCGGTTCCTGTCGCGGCGTCGAGCGCCAGGAAGACGGGCTTATCGCCGCGGCAGCCGATCAGCACACGGTTGGTGGAAGCCTGATACTCGACGGCCACGACTTGTTCGCATCCGACCTTCCAGCGCGCCTGCTCACCGAGAGTCCTCGAATCGAGCTTGAGCAGCAGCTTGTCGTAGCGCGCCGGTGCGAAGAGGCTGCCTTTGCCGTCGGGGGACGGGTCATCCATCTTTGGGAAGGGGAAGGTCCGGCTCTCGATCCGCTTGCCCGTCGCGGCGTCGAGCACGAACCATGACGATTGCGCCGTACGCGCGCCGACCACCGCATAGATGCGCTTTGTACTGGGGTCATAGACCACGCCGTTGAGCCCCCCATCTTCAGCGAGGTGTATGCGTTCTATTACTTCGAGCGACTTGAGGCGGAAGCTGAGCAGCGTGCCATCGGTCATGGCAACATAGCCGCGGTCATATTGGGGAAGGAGAAGCGGTCCGTTAGCGCCCGTCGAATCGGCCACTTGACCCACCATTTTGCGTGTCGCGACATCGTACACGGAAAGCCCGTCCTTGCGCCGCGCGATGAACAGCCGCGTCCCGCCGGGCTCCAGCCGGATATAGTCCCAATCGGTGTCGGTGCTGGGCACCGTGACTGCGCTTTCCAAAGTGTAAAGCGGCTCCTTGTCGGCGGCGAGCAGCGCCACGCCCGCAAGCATCAGGAATTTAAGCATCCGTCTCTCCTTCGTTGTCGGAGCAGGACTAGGAAGCGCTGCCTGTCATCCGCCTGTCGGCCGTAGAGACGACGAAATCGCCTCCGCGACAGCCGGATGACAGCCGCCGCTCATAGCAATCGAAAAGTATCGGGCCCGGTGCGACGCGACACGGGCTAAGAGGTGGGGATGATGCTGACGATTCTCGCATTCGCCATGGTGGCGACGTTCATGGCGCTGATCATGACCAAGCGCGTGACGGCGCTGATCGCACTCATCCTTGTCCCCACGCTGTTCGCGCTGGTCGGCGGATTCGGCGCGGGTTTGGGCGACATGATGCTGCAAGGGGTGCGCGATCTGGCCCCGACCGGTGTGATGCTGTTGTTCGCGATTCTCTATTTCGGACTGATGATCGACGTTGGGCTGTTCGATCCGCTGATCAAGGTGATCGTCCGGGCAGTGCATGGTGACCCGATGCGCATCGCGATGGGCACTGTGGCGCTGACGCTGATCGTCTCGCTCGATGGCGACGGGACGACGACCTATATGATCACTGTCTCGGCGCTGCTGCCACTCTACCGCCACATGAAGATGGACGTGCGGATAATGGCGTGCCTGATCATGATGTCGAGCGCAGTGATGAACGTGGTCCCTTGGGGGGGGCCGACGGTGCGCGCGGCGACTGCGCTCGGCGTCGATGCGCGCCTGCTCTTCGTCTCGCTGATCCCCGCGATGATCGCCACCGCCGCCTGGGTGCTCGTCGTCGCTTGGCTGTTCGGGCGCCGCGAGCGCAAACGGCTTGCCATGCTGCCGCCTGAGGCAGTCGACGAGGATGCGAGCGGGGAGGAAGTGATCCGCGAGCAGTTCGACGGCGACGAGTTCCGCCGCCCCAAACTGTTCTGGTTCAACCTGCTACTCACGCTTGGGTTGCTCGGGCTGCTGATCGGCGGCTCGGTGCCGCTGGTCATTCTGTTCATGGTTGCCTTCGCGATCGCGGCGGCGGTCAACTATCCCCACCTGGCGATGCAGAAGGAGCGGATCGCGGCGCATGCCGGCAACGCGCTCGCCACGGTCAGCCTGGTCTTTGCCGCAGGCATCTTCACCGGCATCCTATCGGGCACCAAGATGGTCGATGCGATGGCGGTGTCGGTCCTTGCCGCGATCCCACCCGAACTCGGCCCCTATATGGCCCCGATCACGGCGCTGGTCAGTATCCCCTTCACGGTGCTGATTTCGAACGACGCCTTCTATTTCGGCATGCTTCCGATTCTGGCCAAGACCGGCGCGGAATATGGCCTGACTCCGATCGAGATCGCGCGCGCCTCGCTTGTCGGGCAGCAGATCCACCTGCTGAGCCCGCTAGTGGCCTCGACCTATCTGCTCGTCGGCTTGTCGGGTATCGAGCTCGGCGATCATCAGCGCTTCACTTTCCGCTGGGCCTTAGGCTCGTGCTTCGTGTTCCTCCTGGTGTGCCTGCTCATTGGCATCTTCCCCTTTCGGGTGGGATGAGCGACTCCCTATTTGACCCGCGCGCCCAGCGCCGCATTCCACTGGTGGACGAACCGCCGGCGCTTGAGCTGATCGACATTGGCGATCAGTGCCGGGCTGATCCGAATCGCGCGCGCGACCGAAGCCGGCGCGCGCGCGCCGGGGCGCGTGGGCACGTCACCGCGTACCGGCGTCATGAATCGCCGCGAAAGTTCGGCCTGGCCCAGACGCGAGAGCAGAAAGTCCAGGAACAGCTTGGCCGCGTTGGGATGCCGCGCCTCCTTCGGAATCAGCGCGATCCGGGTCATCACCAAAGTGTAGTCGCTTGGCATCACTACGCCGATCGACGGATTGTGCGATTGGCGCTCGAGCGCATACGCTCCGAGCATGTTGTACGAGATGAGCAACCGCCCAGCCGCAAGCGGCCCCAGCATCTCTTCCGAAGTGGCATAGAGTGCGACGTTCGCCTGACCCATCGCGGCTATCAGCGGCAACGTATCGCGGCTGACCTGCATGTCCTGGCTTATGAAGAGATAGCCGGCGCTGGAACGCGCCGGATCGTAGGTACCGACGCGGCCGCGGTAGAAACTGCGCTTGGCTCGCAACAGGCGGGTCAAGTCGGCATGGGTGCGCGGCACGTCTGCGGCGGGCACCAATTTTCGATTATATGCGATAACGATCGGCTCTGCGGTTGTGCCCCAAGCCTGATTCTTCCAAATTGCCCAAGGTGGCAGATTGGGCTTCTCCGGAGAGGCATAGGCTTGGGCGTAGCCGTCGTTGACCAGCTTGGTCTGCAGGTCCATCGCGGCGCTCCACAGCAGGTCGGCGGTCGGCTGTTTGTCGCGCACCTGGGTGACGAAGGTGTCGAACATCCGCTGCGAAGAGAGCTCGCGATAATCGACGCGGATTCGCGGATAGCGCCGTGCGAAGGCGGCAAGCAGCCCCGCGGCCTCCCCTTTGTCGGTGCTGGAATAGATTATGAGCGTCGCCTCGCGCTCCGCCGCGCCGATGAGTTGCCGATAGGAGCTCGGATACCCCGCCGGCGGATCGGGGGAGGGCGGCGCAACACCGATCACAGCGGGAGACACGAACGCCAACAACAAGGCCTTCGCCTTCAACACGCTTGCATCCTCTCTTGGCTTCTTGTTTGGTCCGGGATGGAAGCGCCGTCAACCTGTTACCCCGCTGTCACGGACGGATCGCCATGGCTCGCATACTTTTGATCGAAGACGATGCCGCGCTTTCGCGTGGCCTGGTCGCGGCGCTGATGGCGGAGGGCTATTCAGTCGATCCGGCGTTCGATGGCCAGTCAGGTCTGGAGATGGCTCTCGACGAGCCATATGCCGTGATCACGCTCGACATCGGGCTGCCGGATATGTCGGGGTTCGACGTGCTCAAGGGGCTTCGCGCGAAAGGCTGCCATGCGCCCGTGCTGATTCTCACTGCGCGCGACGCAATCGACGACCGCGTGCGCGGGCTCGACCTTGGAGCGGACGACTACCTTCTGAAGCCATTCGAGCCCAAGGAACTCGGCGCGCGTCTGCGTGCGTTGCTGCGCAGGCCTCAGGTCGATCCTTCGCCCGTGATCCGGGTCGGTAAGCTCGAGTTCGACCGATCGCATCACAGCGCCTCGATCGCGGGGCGCTCTCTCGACCTCCGCCGCCGCGAATGGGTGGTGCTCGAAAGACTGATCTCGCGAGTGGGTCAGGTCGTATCTAAGGAGCGGCTCGCCTCCGAAGTCTTCGGCTATGACGAGGCGGTCGCTCCCAATGCGCTCGAGGTATATATCGCACGGCTCCGCAAGAAGCTTGAACCCGACGGGCCGACGATACGGACGCTGCGTGGTCTTGGCTATCTGATGGAAGAGGACGGCGATTGAGGCTCGGCCAGGCGACCTCGCTTACGCGACGGATGCTGCTGGCGATCGGCTTGCCCATGGCAGTCCTGGCGCTGGCGCTCGGCATAGGCGGGCTGCTGACTATCAACCGCGTCGTCGAAGGCGTCAACGACAGGCTACTCGGCGCCTCGTCTCGAGCGATCGCTGAGACGATCGCCCTTGAGGAGGGCGAAGTGACGCTGGATCTTCCCGCCTCGGCGCTTGGGATGCTCGAGAATGACGAGCGAGATAACGTCTATTACAGCGTCTGGGCGAGCAGTGGGCTGCTGACCGGCTATCCCGACCTCCCCCGCGTCGGTGAGCCGCCATTGGTCGATGGCGGAACCAGCTTCGGCTATGCTGACTACCGGGGCTTCCGGATCCGCATCTCCGCGGTCGCGCGCAAGGTGCCGCGAGTCGAAGGACTGGTCATCGTCCAAGTCGCCGAGACGCTCGAGGGGCGCCACGCCTTGCGTGACCGTATGCTGTTCGCGCTAGCGCTTCTCGAAGTTGCGCTACTGGCGGTGATGCTTATCCTCCTGCCGATCGCGGTGCGATGGGGACTGGTACCGCTCAATCGGGTCCTCGGGGAGATTGAGACGCGGCAACAGGCGGACTTCACGCCGCTCCCGCTCGAATACGTACCGAACGAACTGCGGGGCTTGATCGGCGCATTCAACGGGCTGCTCGGTAGGCTCGACAACGCGGTGCAGGGGATCAGGCGGTTCACCGCGGATGCGTCCCACCAGATGCGCACCCCGCTCTCGATCCTGCGCACGCATGTCGATGTGCTGCGTTCGGCGAAGCAGCCTGCGGGTCCTGCACGCCAATCGGTTGCGGATATCGACGCGGCCACGCGGCGTTTGCAGCGTCTAGTCACGCAGCTGCTCGCGCTTGCGCGCGCTGAAGGGTCACGCGAAGCCTCGCTGGCACGCCGGAAGCCAGTGGACATCGTGGAGGTCGCGCGGGGCATCGCGCTTGAGCACGCGCCGCAGGCGGTGAAAGCTGGAATCGACCTTCAGTTCGAGGCATCGGGTAAGGTGCGTGTACTGAGCCAGCCCGACCTCGCCCGCGAGCTCATCGGTAATCTCGTCGACAATGCAATTCGCTACAATCGCAAGGGCGGAAGCGTCGTCGTCATGGTTGAGGATCGTGGAGAGCATGGCGTCGTGCTGATCGAGGACAACGGCCCCGGCATCGCCTCGTGCGACCGGGCGCTGGCATTCCAGCGCTTCGGGCGACTCGACCCGGACCAGGGCCGGGTGGGCAGCGGCCTCGGGCTCGCGATCGTCCAAACGCTCGCTGAAAGTCTTGGTGCGGAGATAGATCTCCGCGACCGCGCTGACCTGCCGGGGCTGTGCGCGGAGGTGCGCTTTCCCATGGCGAAGCAGGCCTCTTGAAGCTCGGATCCACATGACAGCGCGGTGACAGGAAACCCCGCATAGGCTCCCCGCATAAACACCGCTCAGAAAGCGGGAAGCGGCAAGCGCGGCCCAGGCCCGCAGGGGCCGAAAGCCACCGAGGAGAAAATATGCGCACGGAGCGCCTGTTCAAAGTGTTCCAACTGCTGCTCGCGGCCTGCGCTCTATTCGCGCTGGCGCAAATTGGCCCGGCGCGCGCGCAAGCGGAACTCGCCGACGGCCCGACGAGCCTGATTGTAACCTATCGGACGACGCCCGAGAAGCGCGCCGCCTTCCGCGGCTATATGGCGGGCCCGTTCGCCAAAAAGCTGGCCGAGATGCGCGCCGGGGGATCGCTGGCGGCCTATCAGGTCTATTATAGCTGGTATCGCCAGCCCGACGTCTGGGACGCGATGGCGGTGTTGCACTTCTCCAGCTACGCGGCCGTGCGCGAATGGCTTGCAGTCGAGCGGACGCAGCCGGGTGGCCTAGACGCCGCGGGGCTCGCGCTAGCCGCGCCGGAGCGCACCTATTCCGCGGACCTCGCCTGGGAGAAGAGCGCCGACGCACTCGATACGGGCGAAGTCTATTACGTCATTCCCTATTCATACCGCGAGGCCGCCGAGTATCGCGATTATGTGAAGGGCTATGTCTTGCCGCAGTTCGACGGCTGGATCCGCGAAGGCGCGCTATCGGGCTACCAGCTCTACATGAACCGCTATTCGGTCGGAGAGGCGGTGTGGGATGCACTCTTCATCCAGCGATACCGCGACTTCGATGCATTCGGCCGCCGCCAGGCGGTGCTCGACAAGGTGCGCGTGGGTCTGCGGGGAAGCCAAGAGTGGCAGGCTTGGCACAAACGCAAGGGCGACATCCGCAGCGAAACGGAGAACAGCATTGCCGAATTGCTCGCTCAATAAGCGCCTTTTCGGTACGCTGCTGGCGGCGGCGGTGCTGCCGATGGGCGCGGCCGCGCAAGATGCGGGCCAGGCACGCTTCCGCTCGCTCTACCAGGAGCTGATCGAGACCGACACGTCGCTGTCCAAGGGAAGTTGTACGCTCGCGGCGGAGAGGATGAAGGCGCGGCTCGTCGCTGCGGGCTATCCGGGCAGCCAATTCCGCGTGGTCGTACCCTCCGAGTTTCCCAAGCAGGGAAATCTCGTTGGCGAGATTGGCGGAAGTGACGCCAATGCGACCGCGATCCTGCTCGTCGCTCATATCGACGTAGTCGAAGCCAAGCGGGAAGATTGGCAGCGCGACCCGTTCAAGCTGGTCGAGGAAAATGGCTATTTCTTCGCCCGCGGCGCGATCGACGACAAGGCGATGGCGGCGATCTTCGTCGACTCGCTGATCCGCTACCGCGAGGAGAAATATCGCCCGCGGCGCACGATCAAGCTGGCGCTGACCTGTGGCGAAGAGACCGATGCCGTGTTTGATGGCGTCCGCTATTTGCTCGCCACCGAGCCTGGGACGCTCAGGGCCGGCCTTGCGATCAACGAGGGCGGCAAAGGCCGGCTCGACGACCAGGGGAAGCCACGCACCTTCGGCGTGCAGGCAGGCGAGAAAATCTATCAGGACTTCACGCTGGTCACGAGCGGCCCGGGCGGGCACAGCGCGCGGCCGCACGGCAACAATCCGATCACGCGGCTTGCCGAGGGGCTCGCGCGGATCGGCCACCACCGCTTCCCCGCCATGCCGGGCGAGGTGACGCGCAGCTTCTTCGCGCGTTCGGCCCCGCTCTACCCGGGTGAAAAGGGCGAGGCGATGCACGTAGTGGGGCGGGGCGACGACGGCACCGCGCTCGAACTGCTCAGCAACGCCGATCCGGTGTGGAACGCGATGATCCGCACGACCTGCATTAACACGCAGGTGGCCGGCGGCCATGCTCCCAACGCAGTGCCTCAGCGCGCCCAGGCGACCGTCAATTGCCGTCTTCTGCCGGGCACCAACGTCGAGGCAGTGCAGAAGGCGCTGGTCGAGGTCGTGGCCGATCCGGCGATCGAAGTCGTCCTTGCCGATGCGCCGGGTCCGGTCTCGCCGCCACCGCCGATCGGCCCCGAGATCATGAAGCCCATCGAGAAGCTGGTCGCCGAGATGTGGCCCGGCGTGCCGGTAATTCCGCAGCTCAGCACCGGCGCTACCGATGGGCGCTTCCTGATGGCGGCGGGTATTCCCACCTATGGGGTCTCGGGAATCTTCGTCGATCCCGACGGCAACGGCACCCACGGACTCGACGAGCGGGTGCGGGTCAAGTCGCTCTATGACGCGCGCATTTTTCTCCACCGTCTCGTCAAGGCCTACGCGAGCAAGTGATGAGCCAGCTCAAACCCAAACTCCTCAAGTTGCATCGCTGGTTCGGCCTGGCGCTCGGCGTGCTGTTGCTCGTCCAAGGGCTGACGGGCGCGTCGCTCGTGTTCCGCGACGAGATCGAACGCTTGATCCATCCGGCGATGGTCGTGGCGCCGCTCCCCCAACGCGTTCCGGTACAAGCGATGCTCGACGCGGTCGAATCCGCAAATCCGAATTTCTCGGTAAGCCGCGCCGAATTCCCGGAATGGAACGACGGCGCCGTGCTGTTCAAGATGATAGCGGCGGACGGGACCCGGCGGCTGGCCGCGGTCGATCCCTATCGCGGCACGATCGTGCGCGAGGGCACCATGTTCGCCTGGCCGGGGGAATGGCTGTTCCACGTCCATGACAGCCTGCTCGCCGGACCGGTCGGCGAGACGCTGGTCGGGGTCGAGGGGCTGGGGCTCCTGTTCATGGCGATCACGGGGCCGATCATCTGGTGGCCGGGCCGCAAGCGGATCAAGCAGGGGCTCAAGGTGACGCTCGACAAGGGTGCCGACCGGCGCTGGCGTACGCTCCACCGGGCGGGCGGTGCGATGGCCGCGATGCTGCTTGTCGTTTCGGCGCTGACCGGCGTGCTGATGGTGTGGAAGGCTGAATTCCGCCAGGTGCTGCGCATTGCCGGGCCAGTGACCGACAAGCCCACGCCGAAAGTGCAGGTGATTCCCGGCGCGACAATGGTGCCGCTCGACGCATTGATCGCGCAGGCGCAGGCGGAATTAGGCGCGGCCCCGCTTCGCCAACTGCGCTTTTCGAGCGGCGGGCGCGTGGCCGCGGTCTATCTCGACAGCGACTTCACGGTCCGTGCCGACGGGTTCAAGCAAGCCTATTACAATCGCTACAATGGTGCCGGCCTCGGTCACTATGTCGCGGGCAGGCTTCCTGTGGGAACCGAGATCGTCGATTGGCTGATCACGATCCACACAGGCGCGTTTGGCGGCTTGCCGAGCCGCCTGTTGTTCCTGCTTGGCGGGCTTTCCCTCGCGGCGCTCTCCGCGAGCGGGCTGTGGCTCTGGTACTCGCGCACGTCGCGCCGCCGCAAGCCGCGTGCGATGGCCCGGCCGACGGTGGAGGGCGCCTGATGCGCGTCGTCCGCCCCATCGAAACGCGCGATATTCCCGCTCTGCTCGACCTTGCCGAGAACCTCGGCCCGGGCATGACGACGCTGCCTGCGGACGGCGCCGCGCTCGCGGGAAAGGTTGAGCGCTCGGTAGCGAGCTTCAGCGGAGCAATCGCGCGCGCCGATGCAAATTACATGCTGGTGCTCGAGGACGAGGACGGCGCGCTGCTCGGCACCTCGGCACTCTATTCGCACGTAGGATCTCCCTACGGCTTCTTCTCTTACAAACGCATCCGGCTCGTCCAGCGAAGCCAGGCAGTCGGTGCAAGCTGCGATGTCGAGATGCTGACGCTCGCTAACGACTATACCGGCACTACCGAAGTCGGCACGCTTGCCGTGCGACCGGACGCGAAGGGCACCGGTGCAGGGCGGTTGCTCGCCCGTGCGCGCTACATGCTGGTCGCGGTGCGGCCCGACCTGTTCGCGCCGCTGCTCATCGGCGAGATGCGCGGCTGGCAGGATGAAAACGGGCGCAACCCTTTCTGGGATGCGGTCGGCGCACGCTTCTTCAATATGGACTTCGCGACCGCGGACAAGCTGAGCGCCATGCGCGGCGCTGACTTTATCGCCGAGATGCTACCCAAGCATCCGATCTATATCGACTTGCTCCCCGACAGCGCGCGGGACGTGATCGGCAAGCCGCACCCGGCCAGCGCGCCCGCCATGCGGATGCTGTGCGCCGAAGGGTTTCGATACGAAGGCTATGTCGACGTGTTCGACGTGGGACCTCAGGTTCATTGCGAACGCGACCAGATCGCAACCGTCCGCCGTTCGCGCGAAGGCATGCCTGTGCCGCTCTCGCCCAATGCCGCGCCGGGCGCCGGCGAGCATTTGGTCTGCACCGGAGATCTGTCGCGCTTCCGCGTTACGCTCGCCCCCGCCCGGTCGAGCGGCGGCGACATTGCGATTGGCGACGAGGTTGCCCGTGCGCTCGGTGCGGAGCGCGGTGAGGCGTTGCGTTCGTCGCCGGCTAGGCTGGAGCTTGCGGCATGACCGCGCGCGGCTCAGCGCTGCTCTGCCGCCTCGGCGAGAAGCCACTGGCGCAACCGCGCGAAACGCGGGCGCGTGAGCTGCTCGGCCGGATATACGAGGTAATAGGCTGCTTCACCTACGACCGTCTGATCGAATGGGCAGACGAGCGCGCCGGACTCGAGTTCGGGCTCGATCATGAAGCTGGGCAACAGCGCAACTCCCGCCCCGGAAACGGCGGCCTGGGCAAGCATCAAAAAGTGCTCGAAGGTCGGACCCGCGATGATCGTGCCGGTGGTCACTCCCATGTGATAAAGCCAGTCGCGCCATGCCTCGCGACGTTCGGCCTGGGCCAGCAGGGGGAAGCGCGTCAGATCCTCCGGAACCCTGACCGGATGCTCTTCCATAAGGCGGGGGGCGAGGACAGGAATTGCCCGCTCTCGGAACAGCAGGTCGTGCTCGGCGCCTGGCCATGTCGGCAAGCCGAAGTGAATAGCGGCGTCGAAGCCTTCCTCAGCAAAATCGAACTCATGGCTCCGTGCGGCGAACTCGATGACGAGCTCGGGTATGTCGCGCGTCAATTGGCCAAGACGAGGCGCAAGCCAGCGCATTCCGAAGGTCGGAAGTGTCGCGATGCGCAACGCGGTTTCGGCCGGCTCCGACAAAGCGCGCGCGGTCGCCACGCGAATGGCGGACAAGGCAGGTCCGATCGCGTCCGCATAGGCGCGCCCATCCTCGCTCAGCTGCACCCGACGACCGTTGCGATCGAAAAGACGCGTCTGGAGCCAATCCTCGAGCGCCGCGACCTGCCGGCTGACGGCACCTTGAGTGAGCCCGATCTCCGCAGCCGCCTTGGAGAAGCTACCATGTCGCGCCGCCGCACTGAAGCTGTGCAGCGCGGCCATCGGCGGCAGCAAGCGACGGGCGTGCTCGTTCATGAGCAATGCGCATATAGGCATGAGGATTATTCGCAAGTCGGTTCGCCGCATCCGTGCGATGTCAGAAAGTTTTGCGCGAAGGGGCGCAACACACCCCCAGCGCCGCAAGGTTTGGGATAAAGGGAGGGAAATCAGATGAAGATCATGCATAAGTCGATCCTGCTGGCTGGGGCAGCGTTCATCGCTACGACATCTTCGGCGGCCTGGGCGCAGCAAGCGCCTCCAACGCCTGTCGAAGCGGAGGCTCAGGATGATTCGGAACTCGCGGAGATCGTCGTCACGGGCGACCGGAAGGGTACGGAAGTCGTACAGGTCGGCAGTTTTCGAGGCGCGACCCAACTCGACACACCCCTGACCATCAGCGTCATCCCGCGCGACCTCATCGACACGCAACAGGCGTCGCAGATGTCCGACGTCCTTCGCAATTCACCCGGCGTGACGCTCTCGCAGACATCGCCGACAGTGTATTCCAACGTCGCCATACGCGGAATTCTTACGGAAAACCGTACCAACTACCGCATGGATGGCTTCCTGCCGGTGGTCAATCTGATCGACATGGCGATCGAAGACAAGGAGCGCGTCGAGGCGCTCAAAGGCGCTTCGGCCATCTACTTCGGATTCTCCCCACCTTCGGGTATCATCAATATGGTGATGAAGCGTCCGACGCAGGACTGGATGCTTTCGGCTAGGGCATTCGGCAACAGCCATGGCCGCGTTGGCGGCCACATCGACGTCGGCAACACACACGGGATTTTCGGATACCGAATCAACGCAGTCTATGATGAGCCGGATTCGGGCATCAATTTCACGCACGGAAAGCGGACCGTTCTTGCGGGCGCCTTCGACATCAAGCCCACCGATAACCTGACGATTCAGATCAACGCGGAGCACCTGTTCAAGAAGTTGAACGAGCCCGGCGTCTGGCGGCTTTTGCTGCCTACAACGGCAGCACCCGGGACCCGGGCCAACCTGCTGCCTACCCAAAGGAACCCGAACCCGGTGATTCCACTTCCGCCGCTGCTTGATCCGAATACCAATTTTGGCCCGGATTGGGCCGAGAACAGGGCTGACGAAACGAATGCGATGGTGAAAGCGATCTACAAGATCGGTGCCAATTTCGAAATTACGGCCGCTGCCGGTTTCTCCAACCTTCGCCGGGACCGGCATTTCAACACGCTGGACTGGACCCAGTTCAACACGAATCCGCTGCGGGGAGGCGTGGGCGAGAACATCCTCACCCAGCTGAGCACCCAGATCGCGTCGCGCGTTCAGAACAAGAATTATCGGCTCGAAGCGGCTGGTGCGTTCGATACCGGACCATTGCGGCACGAACTGCTCGTCGGCGTTGCCTATCTTGACCGGAAAAATATCGGGTCGAACCCGACGTCGATCAACATCACCTGCATCTACAACAACACCACCGGTGCCCTCGTGGGCACGATCCTTCCGAGCGTTGGAACCTCATTCCTGGGTCAGACAGCACCCACTGGAACGACGGCGTCGTCGTGCACGCAGAATCCGCTCAACCCGCATTCAATTCCAGAGCCGCAAATCGACATGGTGCCCAATGACTTCGCTCTGGCGACGTTCAAGGATCTCGGCATCTACGCATTCGATCGGATCAAGATCGGTGACTGGCTGCAAGTCCTCGGCGGCATACGCTACACCAACTACCGACAAACCACCGATTCAAGGGTGCTCAATACAGTCACCGGCGTAATCACGAATGCGGCTCAAGTTAAATACACGGCCAAGCCTTTCACGTTCTCCGGTGGCGTGATTATCAAGCCGATCCGCGCGATCAGCATCTACGGTACCTATCTCGAAGGGATCGAGCCGGCTCCGACTCCGGGAAACCAAGCGGTCAATCTGAACGACTCGTTCCCGCCCGCAGAATCAACGCAATTTGAACTCGGCTTCAAGTGGCAAATTCAGCGTGGCCTGTTGTTCCAATCTGCCGCCTTCACGATCGATCGCCCATTCTACCTGTTGAACGCGCAGAATATATTCGGCCGCGACGGGAGTTCCCGCTATCGGGGCATCGAACTCAGCCTGAACGGCTCAATCACGCCGGAACTCTCGATCTATTCCAGCGCGCTATTCCTCGACGCGAAGCAAACGTCGGGAGCGGCGACGGTCGTAAGCACCATCCTATCACCAGATGGCTCATTCTTCATTACGCCATCGACCATTGGCAACCGGATCGAGAATACTGCAAAACTCACAGCAAACATGACGTTGAACTATGAGTTCAGGGGCGCGCTGGACGGATTGAGCGTAAGTGGTGGTGCCTTCCATACCGGGAACCAGCCGATAAATCCGCTCAACAGCAACTTCATCAAGGCCGTGACTACATTTGATGCAGGTGCTGGATATGTCTTTAACAGAGATACTGTTCCGATCACCCTCAGGGTGAACATCGAGAATATCGGCAATAAGAAGTATTTTATTTCGACTGGCTCGAACGTGGTCGCTCAGGCACCGCCTTCGACCATCAAGTTTTCTGTGGGCGTCGATTTCTAATCGCTTAGGTCTCGGGTACGGCCGGGGAGGTATGCTGGACAGCATCAGCCCTGGCCGAACTCCGGTCTGACGGGGGCAGCGCTTGCCCCGGTTTGTGATAAATTGGAATGTAGGGCCACCAATAACTCCTAAATTTCGCAAATATCGCGCTTTGAGCTGATCAAATGGAATGTAGGGGTGTCCTTCGACAGGTAAATTGGAGGATAGGATGAACAGCTCACTAATGAGTGTTTATGCGCGCGCGCCGCTCGCCTTCGAACGGGGTGACGGCGTGTGGCTTCACCCCTCTGACGGTGGGCCACCGTATCTCGACTGTGTCGCCGGGGTAGCGTCGAACGCACTCGGCCATTGCCACCCGGTGCTGGTAGAGGCGCTGGCGGCGCAGGCACGGAAACTGTGGCACGTCTCGAACATGTTCGAGGTGCCGGAGCAGAACGCGCTAGCCGCGCGGCTCACCGGCGCATGCTTCGCAGACACGGTTTTCTTCACCAATTCCGGCACGGAAGCTGTCGAGTGCGCGATCAAGGTCGCGAGGCGTTATCATGCTGCCAAGGGCGCGCCTGAACGCCAAACTGTCATCGGATTTTCCGGGGCCTTCCATGGGCGTACCTATGGTGCGCTCAACGCCGCGGGCAATGCTGCGCATCTCGAAGGCTTTGGCGAGCGCATGCCGGGCTTCGTTCAGCTTGCGATCGACAATTGGCAGGAGGCTGCAAAAGCGATCGCCGATCCCCGCACTGCAGCTGTGATGATTGAGCCGGTCCAAGGCGAAGGCGGCGCGCGCGTAATGCTCGAACCGTTCCTTCGCAAGCTTCGCCAGGCATGCAGTTTGCGAGGCGTGCTGCTCATCCACGACGAAGTACAAAGCGGCATGGGGCGCACCGGCAAGCTGTTTGCCCATCAATGGCATGAAGATGTCGCACCAGACATCATGGCCGTCGCCAAGGCGTTGGGCTCGGGTTTCCCTGTCGGCGCATGCCTCGCTACCCATGCGGCCGCGAGCGGGATGGCGTCGGGTAGTCATGGGTCCACCTTTGGCGGGAATCCGCTCGGCATGGCCGTAGCCATCGCGGCGTTCGACGAGATCGCCAATCCGGAAACAATGGCGCACGTCTCCGCGGTAGCTGCCGAGCTTCGCGAGGGGCTCAAGGAACTCGCCCAGGCCTATCCGGAGGTCATCGCTGAAATCCGGGGCAAGGGTCTGCTGATCGGCGTGCGGATGGTCCCCGAGAACCGCGCGTTCATCGCCGCGGCCCGTGCGCAGAGGCTGTTGGTCGCGGCCGGGGGGGACAATTGCATCCGGCTGCTCCCGCCGCTCACGCTCACCTTCGCCGAAGCCGATGCAGTGCTCGAGCGGATGGAGCGGGCTTGCCGCGCCATGCCGACGGCGGCAGCGGCATGAGCGACACCGTTCTCCAGTCGCGCGATCCCTCGAGCGGCGAACTTGTCTGGGAAGGGGAGGCCGCAACTCCGCACCAGTGCGCCGAGGCGGTGGCGGCAGCGCGCGCTGCGCTTCCTGGATGGTCGAGTCGCGGCGCCGAAGAACGGACCGCGATCCTGCGCGGCTATGCCGCACTGCTCGGCGAGCGGCGCGAGGCGTTGGCGAGCGCGATCGCGCGGGAGACGGGCAAGCCATTATGGGAGTCGCGCACCGAAGTCACCGCAATGATCGGCAAGGTGGAGCTGTCGGTGGCAGCCATGGCAGAGCGCAGCGGATCGCGGGTTCGCGCTACGCCCTATGGCGAGGAGGCGCTGCGCCACCATCCGCACGGTGTGGTCGCGGTGCTCGGGCCGTACAACTTTCCCGGGCATCTCCCCAACGGCCATATCGTCCCGGCGCTGCTCGCCGGGAATACGGTCGTTTTCAAGCCATCGGAGGAGGCGCCGCTGGTCGGCAGCCTGATGGCTGCGGCGCTTACCGATGCAGGCGTGCCCAAAGGCGTATTCGCGCTGCTCCAGGGCGGGCGCGCGACGGGGGCGGCGCTGGTTGCCCAGGATATCGACGGCCTGCTCTTCACCGGGTCGGCAGCGGCCGGGATGCATTTCCGCCGCCTTTTCGCCGAGCGGCCCGCAGTGATGCTCGCGCTCGAGCTCGGCGGCAACAATCCGCTGATCGCGTGGGATGGCGAGCCCACCGCGATCTCCTCGATCGTCGCGCCGTCGGCCTTTATCACCACTGGCCAGCGCTGCTCGTGCGCGCGGCGGCTGATCGTGCCTAAAGGCCCGCGCGGCGATGCGATTGTCGAGGCCGTAGCGGAGGCTGCGGGCCGGCTCGTGATAGGTGCCTGGGACGCGGACCCGCAGCCCTTCATGGGTCCGCTGATCTCCGCAGCCGCCGCCGAACGCGCGGCAACTCAGGTGGCACGGATCGAGGCGCTTGGCGCATGGACGATCCGCGCGTTTCAAGGTGTGGAGGGACGTTCGGCGGCATTCGTCCGCCCCGCGATCCTGGACGTCACGGAGATCGAAGCGCCCGATGAGGAGATTTTCGCGCCGGTGCTTCAGGTGCGCCGGGTAGTCGATTTCGATGCGGCGATTGCGGCGGCCAATGCGACCCGCTTCGGTCTGTCCGCCGGGCTCGTCAGCGAAGACGACGCACTATGGAAAACGTTCCGCACCCGTATCCGCGCTGGGGTGGTCAACCGCAACCGGCCGACCACCGGCGCATCCTCGGCGATGCCGTTCGGCGGCGTCGGCGAGTCGGGCAATCACCGCCCCAGCGCCTTCTACGCCACCGACTATTGCGCCTATCCCGTCGCGACACTTGAGGCGCCGCGCGTGCTCGATCAGTCGGGCGACTTCTCGGGCCTGCGCGGTTGAAGCGGTGGCACCTGCTCGCGGCCTGCGCCGTGCTATTGCCGTTGCCGGCCGCTGCGCAAGAAGCAGTCGAGGCGGTCGAGATCGGCGCGACCTACATCACCGATGTGCTAAGCGTGGTAGATGGCGGGGCCCGGCGCGGCACGATGCTGCTCGGTCGCGCCGATGTGACGATCGAAGTGAAGGGCGAAGCGGTCGGGCTGCCCGGCGTGGAATTCTTCGTCGACGTTCTCGCGGTGCAGAAGTCCGGCTTTTCGGACCGTTTTGTTGGCGACGGACAGGTGGTCAGCAACGTCGAGGCCGACAGCGCCGTCCGCCCCATCGAAGCATGGCTGGCGGTGCCGTTCGGCGGCGGCGTCACTGCCAAGGCCGGACTGATCGACCTCAACACCGAGTTCGATGTCCAATCGGTCGGCGCGATGTTCCTCAATAGCTCGCACGGCATCGGCCCGGATTTCTCGCAGAGCGGCGTCAACGGACCTTCGATCTTCCCGGCTGCGGCGAGTGCGGCGATGCTGCGATTGGAGCGGGATGGGTGGAAAGCGCGGCTGGGCGCATTCGACGGCATAGCCGGAAGCCGCGCCAACCCACGCCGGGCGGCGCTCCGCGTCCCCGGCACCACCGGCGCGCTGATCGTCGGCGAGGTTGATCGCACGCTGGGTCGCGCCAAGTTGCAACTCGGCGCGTGGCGTTACACCGCCCGGTTCGACTCTGTCGACGCGACGCGGTCGGGCAAGCGCCCGAGCCACGGCGCTTATGCGCTGGCCGAAGCCACGCTCCTCGCGCGAGGCGAAAGCAAGCTCGACTTCTGGTTCCGCGTCGGGGCGGCGAGTGCGGACGCCAACCCGATCGGCCTTTATCTGGGCGGCGGCGTGGCCTGGGGGCATGACCGTGCGCGGCTGGGGCTGGCCATTGCGCATGCGCGGCTCGGAGAGCCCGCGCTGCGCGGCACGTCCTCCGACCGCGCCGAGACGGCGATCGAACTCACCTATTCGCACAGATTGGCGCCGGGCGTCATCGTCCAGCCGGACCTTCAATATGTGATCAATCCCGGTTGGGAACCCACGCGCCGCGACGCGCTGGTCGCGGGTGTGCGTTTCCGCTTCGCATGGCCTCGCGACTAAAAGCTGTACACCAGATTGAGCCGCAGCCGGTTCGCCCACGCGCCCGCCGCGATCGGCCCCACGTAGAGTGGGTTCTTGAGCCGGTAGTGGTAATAGGTCGCAGTGAGCAGGATGTGCGGCGCTGGGACATAATCAAGCGCGCCGGTGTGCTGGACATAGTTGGTGGCGAGGTCGGTATTGTCGTGTGAGAAGGCCGCGAACACCGCATCGACGCCCATCTCCGCATAGCCATATTGCACGCGCCAGTCGCCTGGCTGCGATGCGCGGCCTATAAAGATGTCCGCGCCGAAGCCGTGATCGTCGGCAACCGCGGCGCCGTAATTATGGACATAGTCGCCGACGATTCGCACCGGCAGGTCGGCGCCCAATCCCGCGTAAGTGATGCTGCCGACGACATCGAGAAGATTAAAGTCGGAACGGTAGCGGCCCGAGGGCGTCAGCAGGTTCGAGCGGAAGTCGCCGGCATCGGCACCGGCGAGCGCGGGCAACGTATAGTCGTAATAGCTCGCGGCGAACTCGGCCAGCCACTGCGGCGCCAGCTTGCCGGAGAAAACCAGCTGTCCGCCGGTCATCGTGCTGTCCCGCGCAGCCGGAGCCTCGTCGATCAGGAAGTGCAGCGCCCGCGCGCTCGCCTTGAAGCTGGAGCCTAGCGGCTGAGTGACGATCGCGGCGAGGCCTTGAGGGTTTACGTCGCCATCCCACACGAGATCGGTGCGCACGAATGGATTGTCGAACTTGCCTCCATAGAGGTCGAGCGCGCCGAGATGTACGCGGGCGTAGAGCTGGTCGAGCCCGACGACCAGATCGTCGTCGAACTGGGTGAGAGTGATGTCGGCGCTGTTGGGGTCATCGGGGTCACCGGTGACGAGCCGCGCGCCCACGCTGAAGGTCTGGTCGAAGCTATAGATTGCCTTGAGTCGGCCGCGCACTACCCCACGGCCCCGATCACGGCGATTGTCGCCGAAATTCTGCTCGTAGCGGACGCGCACGTCGCCCGAGAATTGAAGCGGGTTCGTCTTTGGCGCCGTTGCCGCCATCTGCACCGGGGCGGAGGCTGATGTCTTCGCCGGCGGCTGCGTAGCGGCGGCGAGCGGCGCGCCGGGGACAGGAGGGGAGATCTGGTCAAGTCGGGCGCGCAACTCGGCGATCTGGGCTGCGGTGTCGGCGCGGACGGTCGCGATCCGCGCCTCGCTGTCGCTCTCGATCATGGCGATCCGGGCACGGATCTCCTCAACGGTCGGCGCCTGCTGCGCCTGCGCCTCGCCCGCTACAGCGAGCATGGCCAGCGCGAGGCCGATGCCCAGGGCATTGCGAGCTACCCGACACGCCATTTCATCTCTCCCCAGGGTTTCCGGAATGATAGGCCGCTAAACTGTCAAATCACTGTCACGCCATGCTCGACCTCGGCGCGTCCGCGAAGCAGTCGGCGACGAGGCGCCGCCATTCGGCAAAGTCCGGGGTCCGGCGAAACGCCTCGTGCGCCGCGACGCTGTCCCATTCGACAAGCAGCCAGTAGCGTTCCGGGAACTTCCTGCGAGCGTAGCAGCTCCATCGCGCTGCATCCGGCTGCGCGCCGGAACAGCGGGCGCGCGGCGGCCGCGCCGGCTTCGAACGCGCTGGCGGTGCCGGGCGGAGGTCAATGCGGGCGATTTCGCGCACCATCAATGCTCCTCGTCGATCCGCGTGGTGACGCCTGTTACTACGATCGTCCGGGTGGCGTCGATCGACGCATAGGTCCAGAAGATCACAAGCGGTTCACTGCCATCGAGATTGGTGAAACAGTGCGCCGCTTCGGGTGGGATCCAGCTCGTGATCCCCGGCCCGACCGGATGATCCGCGCCATCGATATGCGCCAAGCCCCTGCCTGACAATACGACCACGCTCTCCTCGCAATTATGCGTGTGGAGCGGCACCGCGGCGCCCGGCGGGATGCGCGTCACGCCGTTGAGCATGAATTGCGATCCACGACCCGCAGTCACCAGCGGAGTCGTCACTATGCCGTTGCCTCGCAGGATCGACGGCAGGGCATCGGGAACGAGGATCTGGCCCGCGCTCATGCGGCCTCTGCGACGTGGATCGCCTTCATGTTGGTGAACTCCTTCATGCCATGCTCACCCAATTCGCGGCCATAGCCCGATCGCTTGATTCCGCCGAAGGGCACGCGGGGATCCGAGGCGACGACGGCATTGACGAACACCGCGCCGGCATCGATGCGGCGCGCCAACGCGAGACCGCGTCCAGGGTCGGCAGTCCAAATCGACGCGCCAAGTCCGAAGGCGGTGCGGTTGGCGAGTTCAATCGCCTCCTCGGCGTCCGCGGCGCGGATGATCGCGGCCGCCGGACCGAAGGTCTCCTCGTCGAACGCCGCCATGCCCGGAGTGACACGATCGAGCAGCGTTGGCGGATAGAAGAAGCCCGGGCCCTCGGGCAGCACGCCGCCCGCCACCAGCCGGGCGCCCGCGGCGACGCTACTCTCGACCTGGCCGTGCAGCGCGGCGCGCAGATTTGCGCGGGCGAGCGGCCCGAGCGTGGTCGCAGGATCAAGCGGGTCGCCTGATCGGAGTGCGGCGGCGCGCACGGCGAACCGCTCGACGAACCCATCGGCGATACTCGACTCGACGATGAAGCGTTTGGCGTTGACGCAGCTCTGACCGGCATTGGTGAAGCGCGCGGTCACGGCCATCGCCGCAGCGCGGTCCAGATCGGCGTCGGCAAGCACGACGAAGGGATCCGATCCGCCGAGCTCCAACACCTGCTTCTTGAGGGCGGCGCCAGCCTCCGCCGCGACGATCGCACCGACTTGAGTCGATCCGGTGAGCGTGACTGCGGCGACGCGCGGATCGCGGATCAATCCCGCCACGTCGCCAGGCTCGACGAAGAGATTCGTGAACAGGCCCGGCGGAAAGCCCCCCGCAGCGATAAGCCCTTCGAGAGCCAATGCCGATTGCGGCACGTTGGCAGCGTGCTTGAGGATCGCGCCGTTGCCTGCGGCAAGAGCAGGTGCGGCGAAGCGGATCACCTGCCACAGCGGGTAATTCCAGGGCATGATCGCGAGCACCACACCGAGTGGCTCGTAAGCGAGCATTGTCCCCGCGACGGCCTCGATCGGCGCATCGGCAAGCATTCCCGGGGCGGCATCGGCATAATAGTCGCAATTGCGCGCGCATTTCTCGACCTCGGCGAGCGCCTCCACGATCGGCTTGCCCATCTCGGCCGTGACGAGCGCAGCGAGCGCCAGCTTCTCCGTGCGGAGAAGTTCGGCCAAGCGGCGAAGCAGAGCACTGCGCTCGGTTACGGGCCGCCAGCGCCAATCGGCCTGGGCGCGCGCCGCCCCGACCAGGCGCGCCTCGACTTCGTCCGGCATGTGCGCATCGAAGCTCGCAAGCTGCTCGCCCGTCGCCGGATTGAGGCTCGTGATCACTGGAGCGCCTCCACCACCGCATCGGCGAACGCTTTGGTGCCCAGCGTGCCGCCCAGATCGCGCGTGCGCTTCGCCGGGTTGTCGAGCGTCGCCTCTACTGCCGCCTCGATCCGCCGCGCGTGGCCGGAGAGCGCCGTGTCGCCGCGCCGCCCGAGCCAGTCGAGCAGCATTGCCGCCGACAAAATGAGCGAGGTCGGATTTGCGACGCCCTGACCGGCGATGTCTGGTGCGGATCCATGCTGCGCCTGGGCGACGCAGATCGTCTCGCCCGCGTTGATCGACCCGGCTAACCCCAGGCCTCCGCTCAATTCCGACGCTTCGTCGGAGAGGATGTCCCCAAACATGTTGGTCGTGACGATCACGTCGAACCGCTCCGGATCGCGGATCATCAGCGCTGCGGCAGCGTCCACGATCACTTCGTCCAGCGTCACGTCGGGATATGCCTCCGCCACCTTGCGCACCTCGCGCAGGAAAAGCCCGTCGGTCAGTTTGAGCACATTCGCCTTGTGCACCGCCGTCACTTTACGTCGGCGCTCACGCGCGATCTCGAAGGCGGCGCGGGCGATCCGGCGCACCGCGGGGCCCGTGATCTTGCGGATCGAGAAGGCGCTGTCCGGATCGGGCATGAACTCGCCCGGGCCGATGTGCATGCTGCGGTCGGCGTAGAAACCTTCGGTGTTCTCGCGGACGATTACCAGGTCCATCGGCTTGCGCAGCACGCTGAGATGGGAGCGCGAGCGACAGGGACGAACATTGGCGTACAGTTCGAATCGTGTACGCAACTGCGCAGAGGGGTTGGGCTGGCCTTTGGGGTATTCGTAGTGGGACACGGGGCCGAGGATAACGCCATCGGCCGCAGGGACCGCGCCGAGCACCCCGTCGGGAAGCGTGCTGCCCTGCTCGGCAAGGCTCTTCAGGCCGATGTCCATCAGATCGAAGCCGATCGTATTACCCGCCGCCGCGCGGAGAACGTCAAGCGTCGCCTCGGTGATCTCCGGGCCGATGCCGTCGCCGGGAAGGACGAGAATGCGCGTCATGCTTCGAATTCCTAACTGCGTGCGCCACGCATGCTACAGCCACGCTGTCACTGTGCTGACATGCCGGCCTATTTGCATTTTGTTCGAACATGGATAGCACTTCCCGAATGATCGAGCGCCTCACAGACCGTATCGCGCGCGAGATCGTGGGGCACATCCGCGCGCAACGGCTTGGCGAGGGCGATCGTCTCCGCGCGCAGGAACTGGCCGACCGGTTCCGTGTCTCACGCGCTCCGGTCACCGCCGCGCTGCGGGCGCTCGAAGCAGAGGGCGTCGTGTGTGCGGTGCCCAATCGCGGCTTTTTCGTTGGAGCGGGTGCGAGCGAAGCGCGGATCGAGCCGATCGACGAGGATCCGCTCTACGGCGCGATTGTCGAGGCGCGCCTAGCCGGGAGCCTCGCCGAGCGTGCAAGCGAGAACGAGATGATGCGCCGCTTTGGCGTTGCCCGCGGCCGGCTCCAGCGCACGCTCGCCCAGATTGCCAAGGAGGGATGGGTAGAGCGGCTGCCGGGCCATGGCTGGCAATTCCGCGCGGCCCTCGCCACCGCTGTGTCCTATGCCCAGGCTTATGCCTTCCGCGCAACGATCGAGACGGAGGCGCTGCGGCAGCCTGGATACCAGGTCGTACCCGTCGAAATGGAGCGGCTGCGGGGCGAACAGACGATGTTGCTCCGGGGGGCCATGTTCACCCTGCCCAGGGCGCGGTTGTTCGAGATCAATGCCGCCTATCACGAAACGCTGGTGGGCTGGTCGAACAACGGGTTCTTCCTGGATGCTCTGCGCCGCGTTAATCGCCTGCGCCGCCTGATCGAGTTCCGCGCGACGGGCGACCGCAGCCGGCTCGAGCAGCAATGCCGCGAGCATCTCGCTCTGCTCGACCTGGTGGAGCGGGGGGACATGGCACTCGCTGCCGATTTCCTGCGCGGCCATATCGGCCATGCCCTTGCACTGAAAGTCACCGAAACATAATTGCATTTTGCATTGACAAAATGCGTAACCGAGTGAAGCAGGCGGCATGGCCATATGCTCGACCTTCATGAAGTTCGGCGGCAAACAACTCCGCATCGCCGACCTGCCGGCACGTCTTGGAACCCGGCTCGCGGCCATGCCGATGATCCACCGGCTGATCGTCGAGAACGTCCTGCGCACCGGCGATTCGGCCGCCCACGCCGCCCTCGATGCCTGGCTCGACGGGGACGATACCGGGGTCGAGTTGCTCTTCCACCCCGGCCGCATCATGATGCACGACACGACCTGTGTGCCGGCGCTGGTCGATCTAGCCGCCGCGCGCGACGCGTTGGCGGAGGCGGGGGGCGACCCCCGCCAGCTCGATCCGGTACTGCAAGTCGATGTCTCTATCGACCACTCGATCGCTGTCGATCATTTCGCCGCACCCGACGCTGCGCAACGCAACATGGCGATCGAGCGTACGCGCAACGCCGAGCGGCTGCGACTGATGAAATGGGCGACGGGCGCCTTCGAGAACCTGACCGTGCACCCGCCCGGTACCGGAATCATGCACACTCTCAACCTGGAGCGACTGGCACAAATCGTCACCACGGAGACCCGGGATGGCCAGATCTGGGCCGTTCCCGACACGCTGATCGGCACGGACAGTCACACGCCGATGGTCAATGGCATCGGCGTGCTCGGCTGGGGCGTCGGCGGACTTGAGGCGGAGGCGGCAATGCTCGGCGAGCCATTAGTGCTGCGCGTGCCCGATATAGTGGGCGTGCGGCTGCACGGAGCGCTGGGAACCGACATCCTCGCCACGGATCTAGCGCTCGCCGTCACCCAGCGCCTGCGCGCGCACGGTGTAACCGGGCGCTACGTCGAATTTTTCGGGCCTGGCGTCGCGACGCTGAGCGCCGGCACCCGCGCCGTCGTCGCGAACATGGCACCCGAATATGGGGCTAACACGGGCTATTTCCCGATCGATCGCCACACGCTCGACTATCTCGCCGCGACCGGCCGCGCACCCGACCAGGTCGCGCTTGTGGAGGCCTATGCGAACCGGCAAGGATTATGGTTCGAGCCAGCGACAGAACCCGTCTATGCCGATGTCATCGGGATCGATCTGAGCCGAATAGAACCCGGCCTCGCGGGGCCCGCTCGGCCGCACGACCTCCACTCGATACGCGCGACGAGCGGCCTGGTCCCTGGCGCCGCTCCGGTGGCCATCGCTGCGATCACAAGTTGCACCAACACCAGCGATCCCCGGCTGCTCGTGGCGGCGGGGCTCCTCGCGCGCAATGCCGTTCGAGCCGGGCTATCGACGCCGGCCTGGGTGAAGACCAGCCTCGCGCCCGGCTCACCCGCCGCCGAAGCGCTGCTCCGGCGCGCGGGGCTGATGGATCCGCTCGAGGCGCTGGGTTTTGGCGTGGTGGGCATCGGCTGCACGACGTGCATCGGCAACTCGGGCCCGTTGCTGCTCGTGATGGCGCAAGCGGTTCGTGACGGAATCGAGCCTGTCGCGGTGCTCTCGGGCAACCGGAATTTCCCCGGCCGCGTCCATCCCGACATTGGGTCGAGCTTCCTCGTTTCACCGCCAATGGTGGTAGCCTTTGCGCTTGCCGGCGACACCTGGCGCGATATTGCCAACGATCCGATCGGCACCGCGCCCGACGGTACTCATGTCATGCTGGCCGCGATTTGGCCCGATTCGGCAGAGATCGAAGCGGTCCTCGCCGGCGCGCGCGATCCTGCCGATGTCCAGGCCAGCTATGCGGCGGCGGAGGCGAACCCCGAATGGCGCGCGCTCGATGCGCCGAAGGGGCTACGCTTTCCATGGAACCCCGCTTCGACCTATCTGCGTCCGCCGCCCTTCGTCTGGCCGGCCACCACCGGACCGCTGCGGCCCGGCGCACAGGCGAGGCCGCTGCTCGTCCTGGGTGATGACATCACGACCGACCATATCTCCCCCGCCGGTGCCATTCCGCGCGACTCGGAGACCGGCCGCTACCTAATCGAGCGCGGCGAGGCCGCACACGACCTCAACGTCTATGCCGCGCGTCGCGGCAATTGGGAGGCGATGGTCCGCGGACTGTTCACCAATCCCTCGGTTGTGAACCACCTCGACCCCGCGCTCACCCCCGGCTGGACAATTCATGCCCCCGACGGCGCGCGGATGCCGCTGTGGGAAGCCGCGCAGGCCTATGCCGCTACGCAGACCCCGCTCGTGATCGTCGCCGGCGACCGCTACGGCGCCGGATCTTCGCGCGACTGGGCGGCGAAGGGCGTCTGGCTGCTGGGCGTCCGTGCGGTGCTCGCATCCAGCTTCGAGCGAATTCACCGCAGCAATCTGATCAACATGGCGGTGCTGCCGCTAGTGATCGAACGTGGCGAGGCGCTGGCGCTCCGTGGCATCTCGGCCGAGGCGAGTTTCGAAATCGACGGGACCGACCTGTCGCCCGGGTGTGAGGTGCGGGTAATATTGCGTGCTCGCGGCGAAGTGCGGCATGTCGCCGCGCGGCTTGCGGTCGATACCAGCGCCGAATGCCATGTGCTATGCGAGGGCGGCCTGCTTCCGCGCCTGCTCCGTCGTCTCTCTCCCAAGGAAGCCGCATGAACGGCTGGTTCGTGGCCCTGCTCGTTCTGACTGCATCTGCGAGAAGGCCTCAAGGGCAGTGAGCATCACGATGATGCCCCCCTTCATGTCCGCCACAGCGAGCCCGCGCACGAAGGTTGGAGCTGCCCGAATTCATCCGCGACCAGGCGAGCGTCCGCTCCAGCATCGCCGGCCGGGCGGAATCGATCCAGGCGAGGGCCTCGGCTTCGTCGCGAGTCAGGGAAATCGTTTGCATGACGCCACTTGGCTGGCGGTCGCTGTCACAGGCTGTCGTGACAGGGGGGCGACAGGTCGCAGGCGCACAAGCACGGAAGGAGGATAGGGGTGAGCTTGTCATTGGATCGTCGGGTGGGAAGCGCGGCCTTCGGCGAAGACGTCGCGGGTTATGCCGCCGGGCGGCTCGACTATCCGGAGGCCCTTTTCGAAGTTCTTGGCCAACGCGCAGGGCTGGCTGCTGGCACAAGGGTTCTGGAGATCGGCCCCGGAACGGGGCAGGCGAGCCGCAGGTTGCTCGATGCGTCCATTGGGCGACTGGTGGCCGTAGAGCCTGATCCCGCGCTGGCGGAGCATCTTCGCGGCTGGAACGAGCCGAGACTTGAAGTGCGGTGCGCCGGCTTCGGACCGGAGATCGCGGGAGACGCTAGCTTCGATCTCGTCGTGGCGGCGACGTCGTTCCACTGGCTCGAAAGCGATCCCGCGCTGGTTCAGGTCATGCGTCTGCTCAAACCAGGCGGCAGCTTCGCCATGTGGTGGAATGTCTTCCACGAGCCGGGCGAGGATCCCCTGTTCGACGCGCTGTTTGAAGGACTGCCGCGGCCCCCCTCGCTTCTGAACGGATGGCATTATTCCCTCGATGCGGGGGCGCGCTGCAGAGATCTCGCCGGGGCGGGGTTCGTTGATGTCGAGCATGTCCTGCTCAGCCGGCGCATTGAAATGACGCCGGCGTCGCTTCGCGCGCTCTATTCGACCTTCTCGGCGATCCGCCAGCTCGCCCCCGCGGTCCGCGCCGAGCGCCTCGACCGAATCGAGCAGGCGGCATCGCGGCGGCTCGGCGAGCGCTTTGTCCGAACTTTCAGGACGCCTCTCTATCTTGGCCGCGCGCGCGGCTGAGACCCGTCAAGCGATTGCGGTCAGAACGTGGCGAGCGTCCACGTTGCGAACGCACAGCACCACCTAGACCTTTCGGCCTCGATAGCGTCGGTCTGACCTGTAGGGGCAGCCCCAGCTGCGCCTTCGACCATCCAGTGCTCTCGGCACTGCGGCGCATCGCCGCGCCGAGCGCGAACCATGCCCTGGCGCCAGGACGGCCCGGCCCCGTCGCCAAAGCGCTCGCCCGCGCGGCTCGCTGGTCGGCCTAGTAACCGGTGAGATGTCCTTCCGCTTGCCCGGGCCACCTATTTCGACGCCAATGTCACGGTGCAGTTGCTTACCAGCATCCAGGGCTTCCTGCCGGTCGACAACATCGCCGACAAGGACCCGGCGCAGATGGCGTATGGCCCCAGCACCGGATCCGCCTCGCTCAGCGTGAATCCACTGCTCTATGACGTGATTGGCCGCACGCTCGCGTCGGTTTCCGCTTCAAGCTGTAATGGCGTAAGCTTCCGCATTCCACCCAAACCGAGGGCTGGATGCTGCGGCCTAACTCCAAGAAGGCCAACGGCGGAAAGGCCATTAGTCCCCCGCGTTGGCCCCCTGCCGTTGCCGTCTAGGAATGTATGCCAAATTGACCGAGCGTTGAGCGCAAGGCGTTCAAGTTAGAGGATCGGCACGGTCGCGCCATAGCGCACCGCGGCGTCGATGCCGTAAGGAGCATCGGTCGGCTGCTAAACACCATTAGCAGACGTTCAGCCGGCGCTTACGCAAGGACGGCTTTCGTGATTGGCCGGGAGCCGTAACGACTGCAAATGGGTGCCATGCCGACAGTCCAGCTCGCTGCTGGAACCTCGTGCTCACCTCCTCGTTTCAGAACGAACCACGAACATAGGAGGCTGATGTGACTGAGCCGGTCGATAACCCGAAGCTTGATGAGCACCCCGGATCGAACACCGAAAAGGACCCCGAGAACTGGGTGTCGGGGGATGACCCAATGACGGGCGCGCAGGCGTCGTACCTTACGACTCTAAGCGAACAGGCTGGCGAGGAGCCGCCCGCCGAAACCCTGTCGAAGGCGGAGGCGTCCCAGCGCATCGACGCCCTCAAATCCCATCTCGGACTCGCCTGAGCTTTGATGGTCGAGCGAAGCGGCGGATGCCTATGCGGTCGCGTAAATGTCAAGGCGGTGGGCGAGCCTTACCGAGTGGGCGTCTGCCATTGTCTCGACTGCCGAAAACACCCCGGCGCGCTATTCTTCGCCGCTGCAATCTTTCCCGACACCGCCGTCAAAATCCTGGGTACCACTCGCCACTACAAAGGGCGCCATTTCTGTCCCGGCTGCGGTTCATCCGTTTTCTCCCGACATGAGGATGAGATCGAAGTTCATCTAGGAACGTTTGACGCGCCCGACCAGCTAGCACCGACCTATGAGAATTGGACGGTTCGGCGCGAGGCCTGGCTGCCTCCGTTTGATCTCACTCACTCATATCATCATGACCGCGAGAGCACTGGCCGCCACGACGCAGAATAACCGCATCAGCAAAACGCGGCCGATTGCGGGATAGGCAACGCTCATGACGAATGGCTGCATTTCGCGCGCAGGGGACCTTAATCCTGTCACCGGCCGCGCAGCCGGTAGCGCGCGAGTGTAGACTGTGGGCTGTGGTTACAAATCCGAGTAACAGAGTTTGTAATCTAGCTCTCCCCCCTTGTCATTTGAAACGATCCGCCAGTGCGCGCCACTAGCGGGGCTAATCGAATAAGGGGAATATCATGCCGCAAAGGGCGGGACGCACGTTCAGTGGAGCGCTTTTAATCGGCATGTCCATGTCGGTTTCCATTCCCGCCGCCGCTCAAGCGCCTGCGGCTGGCGCGCCTGCTGGGCAATCCCAAGGCGACGCGGAGCAAACATATCAATCGCTGAAGCCGCAGGAGCCGGCGCGCGCCGGCGAGCCCGCGTTCGACTACGCGCTGGGGGTAGCGGCGGCCGATACGGGCCGTTTCGGCGAGGCGCTTATCACGCTCCAGCGGGTTTTGGCGATCGAGCCGAAGAATGCACTCGCCCGCGCCGAACTCGCTCGCGCCTATGCATTGATGGGCGACGTCGACACCGCACGCGCCGAATTCGACACTGTCGTCGGCGATCCCAGCGTTCCAGATCCGGTCCGCCAGCGCTTCACTCGGTTGATTCGCGGCTTCGACCGGCAGATCGCAGGCGGCACCGACGAACTGAGCGGCTTCGTCGATGTCGAAGGCGGCTGGGACAGCAACATCAATGCCGCGACCGACGAGACGTCGATCATTCTCCCAGTGTTCGCCTTCCTAGGTCCTGCGGCCCTCAATGGCGCTGCCGTCGAACGCGGCGAGCCTTTCGCGCAGATTCAAGGCGGTGTCTCGGCATCCACTGCACTCGGTCGGCAGACACGGCTGTTCGGATCGGTGCTGGGAAGCTGGCGTGACAATCTCGAATCGAGTTTCGTCGATCAGGGGTCGCTCGTTGGCTCGGCCGGGGTGGCGCATACGCTCGGCAATCGAGACGTCGTGTCGATTGCCGCGCAGGCCCAGGAATTCCTGCTCGACGGCAACGGCTACCGCACCAGCCTTGGCGCCATCGCGCGCTACACGATGCGGATGACGGGCAACTCCGCGCTTTCCTTCAGCGGCGAGTATTTTCGCCAGAATTACGACAGTAACCCGCTTGCCGATGCTAATCGCTACGGGGTCAGCATCGCCTATTCGGGTCGCGAGATATATGCCGGGATCGGCGCTGGTCGCGAGCAGACCGTGCGCGCTCCCTTCGACCATCTGGGCAACACATTCATCAGCGCGCAGGCCGGCGGCGAGTTCGCGGTGACGGACAAGCTTTCGGTTATCGGTGGCGTCGGGATCGAATATCGCGACCATGACGGCGCCGATCCCTTCTTCCTCGCCGAGCGCAAGGACACTCGGATCGATGCGAGCCTGGGCATCCGCGTCCTGCTCACTGAGCATGTGAGTCTGCGCCCGCGCGTCACCTACAGCCGCAACGAGAGCAATCTCGCGCTTTACGATTATAACCGCTGGACCGCTTCGGCGGGCCTCCGGTTCGAATTCTGACGGGAGCCCGACCCATGAAAACGCTTTCCAAGATCGCAATGCTTGCGGCGACCAGCGCGATTGCGCTCCAGCCTGTGCCGGTGCTGGCAGACGACATCCTGATTTTCTCCACGGCGGGCGGTCCCAAGAGCGGCCCGATCCCCGCGGGCGAACAACAGATCGGCGCCGGGCTGGTCCAGCTGCGGCTGAATGACGGCTCGACTGTGAGCATCATGGGGCCGGCCAGGTTCGAGATGGTGGGCGGCCAGCTCGCAGTGCGCAGCGGATCCTTCACCGTACTCTCGGCGCCCGGCAGCAGCACCTCGATCATGGCGGGCAATGGCGTACTGCTCCAATTCTTCCAGAACAGCACAGGCAATTTCCAGGTTGATGCCGGCGGCGGCGTCCGCGGCTTCGCTGGCGCAGGCCAGGTAAGCGTCTCGAGCGGCGGTAGCGCCCCGCGCGCCTTCTCCTCGGGCATGGCCCTCAGTGCCAACGGTGGCGGGACCAGCCAAATTGTCAGCGCGGGCGCCCAGCCCAGCCCCAGCCTGACCCAGTTGGTCAGCCAGCAGACTCAATCGGCCGGCCAGTATCTGAGCAATCCCGGCCTCACCAATCCCGCGATGCAGGGATTCGCCGGCCTTCCCCTGGGGCAGAACCCCTCGCCCGCGGCGCTCCAGAATGCGGGCAATCCCACCCAGGCGCTCAATCTGCTCGGAACGATTCCCAGCCTCAGCTCGGTCGCGGGCGTGCTCGCCAAGCTCGTGAGCTATAACGGGACCGGGCCGTTGCCGCTCACCGACGCCGAGATCCAGGCACTGATCCGCTCGCTCCAGACCTATGGCTTCCCACCCGGCGTGGACGCGACCCTCGGCGCGCAGATTACCCAATGGCTGCGTACCGCGGGCTATGCGGTCGGCACCATCCCGGTGAACCAGGCGCCGACTCCGACGCCCACCCCGACACCAACTCCGACTCCGACGCCGACGCCGACGCCGACGCCGACGCCAACGCCTACTCCGACTCCGACTCCGACGCCGACGCCGACACCCACTCCGACTCCGACACCAACTCCCACACCGACCCCGACACCCACCCCAACACCAACACCGACGCCGACTCCAACCCCGACGCCGACATCTTATGTCCCCAACGGCGTTCGTCCGCCGGCGAGCAACAAGAAGCAGACCGTCGCTTACGCGATCCTCACCGAGACGAGCGCCTCACGGGGCGACGCGTCACCGGTCTACGATGCCGATGGCAAGTTCGTCGGCTGGGACACCAATTACGGTGACGGCACCAGCTTCCGTCACGGGTTCGGCGGACGAACCGAAGTGGATGCGGGCGGCGACAAGGGTGTGATCGGCTGGTCGCGGCTAGTCGGCGGGACCAAGGTGCTCGGCTTTGCCCGCGGTCCGGAAAGTGGAGACCATTTCGTTTGGGGAGTGCCCGCGACCAGCCTGCCGACCGGCGGGACCGCACTATTCCAGCTGATCGGATCGACCAAGCCGACGATACGTGACGACAGCATCGCCGCAGGAACCTTCACCGGGCAGCTATCGATCTCCTTCTCGAGCTCGCGCATGGGCATCGATGCGCTGGTTTCGATCGGCGGCGCCAACATCCCGATCGTCTCGGAGGGTGGGCTCATCACGCCATCGCTGAGCGTCAACAGCGGTACGATCAACCTCACCAATGGCGGTCCCGCGTGCACCATCGGCGGGTGCCGTTTCATCTATAACGGTTTTCTCGCCGGCACGGGCGCCACGCACTACGGTATCGCCTACACGATCCGCGACAATGCCTCGACGACCACGAAGTTCATCGATGGCGTCGCGGTGTTCGGCAATCCGGGACCCGTACCGAGCACCGGCGGCAATTTCTCCACCGCTTATCGTGGCGTGACCGTAGCGAGCGGGTTCGCTCAGCCGACCACGACCTATCCGGGCCTGTCCGATATCGGACTGCTTCGCGAAGTAGGAAGTGAGCCGGTTACGGATGGCTTTGGGATCAGGCCGAACAACGCCCTCACCAGCGCGGGAGCCTTCACACCCGCTTTGACCGAAGTCCGCGTAAATATGGGTGTGGGCCAATCGAACCGGGGGATCGGAACCGCCAAGAACCTCGACACGGGCGGCCTGGGCAATTCGATCGGCTGGACGCGCTGGACCGAGGGGACGCTCACCCAGCTGGGAACACCCGGCCGTACCCTGACCGGGTCGAGCTCGATCCACATGGTTTATGGCGGCAACCCCAGCGGGACCTTGCCCACCGGCAAGGCGAGCTACGCGCTGGCGGGCGGCACACGCCCGACCCGCGCCGATGGGCTGGGCACCCCGGGCACCGTCAAGGGCGAGCTGACGGTGGATTTCGCCACCAGGAAGGTCGGCTGGGACATGCTGATCGCCATCGCAGACGATAAGTTCAACTTCGTAAGCGCGGGCGGCCTCGCCAATCCGTCGATTGACCTAACTCTATCTTCGGGAAGCACGATCTTTGGTGGCCAGGGCACGGTCCACTCCGAACTGGGCCGCTGTGGTGGATGCACCGGACGTGCGGACGGCTTCGTTTCGGGACCCGGCGGAGGCTTTGTAGGCATGGCCTATAATATCGGGACTTTCGATTATGGCGGGGTTCACGGCGTCGCGGTCTTTGACAAACTTCCCTAACCGACTCCATCACAAAATTAACAGCGCTTGTAACTGGAGCCGTGTCCCGCGCGGCTCCAGTTTGCGTGCCAGCAGACAAGAGCCTGCTTCATCGAAACGAGGGGAAATCGCGATGAACAAGCATGATCTTTTGAAGGCCGCGTCGGCCTTCGTTCTCACGAGCTTCATCGGGGCACCCGCCGCCGCGAAGGACAAGGACGCCCCGCTCGCCAAATGCGAAAGCTCGGCGGGCACGATCGCTATCACCGACGGCGACCAGCAGGGCTGGAACCAATTCAAGCTCGGCAGCCCCCGCAGCATGCTGGGTACGCTGATCGAGCAGTCGGGCTGCTTCACGCTCCACAATCCGGCGAGCGGCCAGCCCGCGGACTTCCTGATGAGCGCGATCGCGGGCTCGAAGGAAGAAGTCGATCAGTCGATGAACATGGCGAAAGGCGCGCTGACCGAGGGACTCGTCCGCTCGGGTGCAGCCGGTCAACTGTTGACCAAGGTGCCGATGGGCGGCGCTTTGCTGCGCGCTTTCGGCGGCTTCGGCGGCAAGAAAAAGACCATCCTTGCGGGCCTTCGCATCATGAGCCCTTCGACCGGCCAGACCTTGATTTCGGGTAGCGGCGAAACGCGCAAATCGTTCGTCAAGATCATGGATGCTTCCGACTGGTCGGGCGCCACCGGCAATATGGGTGGCTATGCGTCTTCCTCCGATGGCAAGATGCTCACCGGAGCCTTTATCGAAGCATATAACGGACTCGTCGAGCAACGAGGTGTCCTCGCTGCCGCCAAGCCCGCGCCCGCCGCATCCGCCGGTTATACCGTTGCGGTGGATACAAAGCTCTGGGCCTCACCCGCGGCGGCCGGCAATCCGCTGCGCGCGCTGCGAGCAGCCACCACACTCACCCCCACCGGTGCGCCGCGTCAGGGCCTCTTCGTCGAAGTCACCGACGGCTACGGCACCAAGGGGTGGGTATCGGTAGAAGACCTGCGCTGATTCGACCCTGCGCAGGGATTTGAAGGGGCGTCGTCCGCGCGAGCGAGCGACGCCCTTTCCTATCGGCCTACGAAAACGAAAGGCGCCCAGTTGATCGGATGCTCCGCATCGCTGAACGGCCTTTTGTCGATCATGCGCAGAATTGCCTGGCGGAGCGCCTGTGCGGGATCGATGCCGCGTCCATAGCCCCGGACCGTCTCCACGGACAGATAGGCGGCGGCATCGTCGCGGACCGCCCAGTGCGACGCGAGCAGGTTTCGTCCCCCTGCATAGAGGAAGGCGCGCGCAAGCCCGGCGAGACCGCTATCGTCGGGGCTTCCGCCCGCGGCGGTGTTGCAGGCCGACAGGATGATCCAGTCGGCTGTGGTTCGCAGCCGCATGATCTCGCTCACCGTGAGCAGCCCGTCATCGCTGCCCTCGGGCGTCATGACGAGTGCGGGCTCATCGAGCCCGTCGAGATCGCCGGCGGTCAGACCGTGCGTGGCAAAGGCGAGTACGTCTGCGCGGCCGAGATCAGCCGAGCGGATTGCGCTTTCGGTCGCGCCGCTTCCCGTAAGGATGAATTGCTCGGGCGCCGCAAGCGCCCGCCCGAATGCACGCAGCTCGGGCTCGGTCGCGGGCAAAGCGGGCAGCTCGCGGACCTTCTTCGCCATGTTGGCCGAGCGGAATGCATTTGCGGAACCCGGCGCGGAAAGCTGCGGCGCCCCGACGGCGAAGAAGCTGCGCACTTTCTGCCCGCCGCCTGAGGACCGGGCCGCCGCAATGCTAGCGATCGACGGGAGGGTGACCAGCGCATGATCACGGATCAGCCAGCGTGCGCTCCGCATCGACGGCTTGGCCTGAGGTGGCGCGAGCGTGGCGAAGGGCAACGCCGCAAGGCTGGCATTCGCGGCCACAAGCAAGCGCGGCTTGCGCGAGATCGCCGTCCGGATGGACTGGGGAAGCAGCATTGCGTGCAGCTGCGACGAAGCGTCGAAATCGAAGCTGGTGCCGGCAGCTTGAGCCTCGGGCGTGAGTCCGGCCCGGAGTCTGTGCACCAGCATCCCGATTTCCTGCGCGCCAGCAGGCGAGGCTGCCATCGCAACACCTTCGCGAGTGACCGCGAACAATCCGGTGATCGAATCGCCCACCGACGTCACGAGCAACGCTTCGTCGGTGCCGAGCGCCGCCTGGACTGCCTCAAGCGTGAGCGGTGCGGAGTCCTCGGTTGCGATCAGTTGCGGCGCGCGCGCCTTCAGCGCTGCGGTACGCTGTTCGAGCCGCGCCGACGCCATCCTGCGTTCGGCGGCGACCGCTTCGATGGTCGCAGTGTCGGCTCCCCTTCCGGCCATCCGAAGCTGGCGATCGAGCAGGATTTCTAATTCCATCGCCGCATCTTGGCGATCGCGGATCAATGCGGCGATTTGCGGATCGCCGGCCGCCGATCGCGCCGCAGCCTCCTGCACTGCGCGTCCCGCTGAGCTTTCGAGCATCCGCTGCGCCAGCATGAAGGCGGCGCGCTGGTCGCCGGCGTTGAGCGCCGCGTCGAGCGCCCAGCCATAGCCGGAGCGGATCTCGATCTCGCGTCCCGAGCGCCGCGTGCCGACGGCGCTCAGCTGCCGCAGCCGCGCGTCAAGCAGTTTTGTGGCGGCGAGCGCGCGCGTCAGCCCGCCTGTCTTATCGCCACTGCGCGCTTCGATCGCACCCAGCCGGGCTTCGCCCACGATGGTGGCGATGTCCTCGGGCGGGAAGGTGGATCGGCGCAGAGTCTGGGCTTCGGTCTGGGCCGCCCTTGCGGCTTCGACGTCGCCGAGCTTGAGCGCGAGTACGGCCATACGGTCGCCTCCGCCGATCCGGTCGCGGTGGAATGGGGGGAGCTTGCGCGCGCGGATCGCGGCGACGTCGCGTAGTATCGTCATCGCCTGATTTCGCTGCCCCGCCGCGGCAAGCGCGCCGGCATGCGTCTCGCGCGCACTGAGCGTGCGATCCGCCTCCGGGCCCAGGTCCTTCGTCAATATCTCGGTCGCCGACTGGGCCATCCCTATCGCTTCGTCGGTTTTGCGTTGCGCCGTCAGCGTCTGGGCCAGGGTCGCCATGTAATTCACGACTTGCTGGCTTTGCCCGAAGCGCGCCACGGCGATGTCCACCGCGGATCGCGCAACGGCCTCAGCTTCACCAGGCCGGCCAAGCGCAATAAGGATTCGAGCGAGGGTGTTGAGATTGGCGGCCAGGAAGGGGTGCCCTTTGGGCATGAATCCTTCCAGAGTTGTCTGCGTCGCTCGGGCTTCCTCGATGGCTTCTTCCAGCCGACCGGTCTGGAGCAGATAAGTCGGCAAATTCGCGAAGCGCACCGCGGAGTTGACCGGGATCTTTTCGTGCCGGCGATCCTCCGCATTCGCCTTGCGAACCAGCTCGATCGCCTTGTCGTAATTGCCGAATTCGAATTCGGCGTTAGCATAGTTCGAATAGGCCGCCGCGACATTGCTGTTGGGCTGGCCACCGCTGGAGGCGATCCGCCATTCAAGCACCTGCGCCGCCAGCTTGCGGGCACGATCGTGCTCGCTGAGTGTCATCATGATCACGACCTGGGCGTTGGCCAGTTCCATCCGACGGTCGCGATATTTGGCGCCGCCTGCCTCCAGAAGCGGGGCCAGCCGATCAGCACGCGCCAGCGCACCTTTGATGTCCCCCTGCAGATAATCGGCGGTGACCAATTCGCCTTCGAGCCAGGCCAGTTCGGGGTGCCCAAGGGGATAGAGCGTCGCGCCATAGGCCAGAACGGCCTCCCACGCTTTGCGATACGCTGCCGGATCAGCGCCTTCATCGAGGTCGTCCGCAGCCTTGCGCATCTGCTCAAGGCGGGCTTCGTCCGCGGCCGAAGGCGCTTTTACGGCCTTTTGCTGCGCGGTTGCCGATGGAGCGGCCAGGCCAATCAACAGGCCGCACGCAGCCACCGCACCTAAAAAAACGCCGCGATTCTGCATGCCCCGCCCCCCGCTTTCATGATTCTAGCCGATAGCCGCCAAATCGCAAGGATGCGCAGCAACGCACCTAACAAGCTTTTTCACTCCGCGTCTGGACAGCTCTGTTGTAGCTTTGCACGATGACAGGCCTGAATATCCTCTACGTCGAAGACGACGCGAGACTCGCGGAGGATGTCGCACAGTTGATGGCGGCGGAGGGCCACCGCCTGTCCTGGACTGCCAGTGGGGAGGACGGCCTCAAGCGCGCGGGCGCGCAGGCGTTCGACGTGGTGATCCTCGATCGCATGCTGCCGGACCTGTCCGGGATCGATATTGTCCAGCGCTTGCGAGCTGCCGGCATTGCTTCCCCGGTGCTCATGCTTTCCGCGCTTGGCCGCCCGGAGAACAGGACCGCCGGGCTCGACGCGGGCGTTGACGACTATATGGCCAAGCCGTTCGAGCCGTCCGAGCTTGTGGCGCGCATCCGCGCCCTGCACCGCCGTGCGGCGGGCCAGGCGCATAGCGCGGTGATCCTCTTCGGCGATCTGGAATGCCACGTGAAGGCTCGCACCGCCCACCGGCAGGGACGCCACATTCCGCTGAGCCCCAAGGAGTTCGCGCTGTTTCGCTATTTCATGGACAATGCTGGCGAAGTCGTGACTCGCGAAATGCTGTTGCGACACGTCTGGAACCTCTCTTTTGACCCGCAGACCAACGTGATCGACGTCAATGTCGGACGGCTGCGGCGCAAGCTCGAGGACGGCTTCAACGCGCCGGTGCTCGAGACGATCTGGGGAACGGGTTATCGGCTGGTGGCGGCTTGAGCGTTAAGGAGACAAAGCCCCGTCGAATATCCGTCGTCGCCCGAACTGCGTTTGCGGTGGGAGCGTTCGCCGTACTGGCTATCTCTCTGCTCTACGCCATCACTGTTAGGGTAGTGCGCAGCGAATCCGACGCGGCCCTTCAGCGAAGCGTCGATGTCGATATCGCCGCGTTCGCGGACATCTATGCCACGGGAGGACGGTCGGAGCTCGCGGCCCGCGTGCAGGACCGGCTCGCGATGCGGGCAGACGGCACCGATCAGGCCCATTATCTGGTTTCCGACGCTACGGGCGCCAAGCTCGCGGGCGACATCGGACATTGGCCGCTGCTATCGGCGGAAAACAGCCAGGCAGCGTTCGTCACGTTGGCGGACGGCACACAGGTTTTTGCGCGCGCCACGCAGTTGGATACGGGCCTTCGAATAGTCGCTGCGCGTGAGTATGCAGTGCGCAGCGAGTTGCTCCGCCGCATCGGCGCGGCGTTTCTTATCACCGGCATTGCGGTCGTTCTGGCGGCGCTTGGTTCGGCCTGGTTGGTGGCCTCCCGACTACGCGTGCGGATAGCCAGCATGAACTCCGCACTGGACAACTTCGAGCAGGGAGATCTTCAGGGCCGCGTGCCCGGTGACGACCAGGCCGACGAGCTGGGCGAACTTGCGCTACATGCAAACCAGCTGCTCGATCGCCTGGCCGCGGTCCTTCAAGCGCAACGGGAGATCACCGACCAGGTCGCCCATGAGATCCGCACGCCATTGGTGCATCTCGACACGCGTTTACTGCATCTCATCGAGGGAGCAGTCGATCCCGCACTCGTCTCCGCCTTGGGCTCCGCGCGCAATGAGGCGCGCGGCATCGGCGAGTTGCTGGATTCGCTGCTCGACATCGCATCCAGCGAGGGGAGGCGTGGAGACAGGAGCGGTTTTGCCGCAGTGGACCTGTCGGAAGTCGGAGAGAGTCTCGCCGATCTTTACGCGGATAGCGCAACCGATCTCGGTCTCGATTTCAGCACTGCGATCAGCCCCGGCATCAGCTTCACCGGAGACAGGATGCAGCTCGCCCGAGCGATCTCGAACCTTTTGGACAATGCCTTCAAATATGCGGGACCGGGTGCGCAAGTCCGCTTGGCGATCGAGCCAGGACCGCGGATCATCGTGCGCGACAATGGGGAGGGCATCCCGGAAGGGATGCGCGCGCGCATCTTCGAGCGGTTTCAGCGCGGGCATGGGAGCAAAGGCGGGCACGGACTCGGCCTTGCCCTCGTCCGCGCGATAGCTCGCCAGCATGGTCTGGAGGTGCATTGCAGGGATGCAAATCCCGGTGCCGAGTTCGTCATTGAGCCAGAGGTCGCGATATGAAACATCTGTTGTTGATCCCTCTTTTCACGCTGCCTGCCGCACAGGCGCAGCAAGACCCTGTCGATGCGGTGGCCCACGCCTTGGCGCGGGGCTTTGCGGGCGAGCAATCAGGGGACGCAAAGGCGATGCTGGCGGCGGCTGGCGTCTTGCAATCCCGCGGTGCGAAGCCCGCTGCGGGAGAAGCCGACATAAGTGTGCAGTGGCAAACCCAGGCCCGCAGGCGCGGCGCGAAATTTCGCCCCGCCGCTCCTTACCGGGGCCGGGCGATGGGTCCGGCATATCGCCGAGGAGTTCTGGCGGCGGGCGAGTCGCTCAGCACCGAGCAAGTATTCCTGGCCGGTCAAAAAGCGTCGGTAACGCTGGTGCCGCAACCGTCGCGTCATCTCACAATCAGGATTCTCACGCCCGACCGGAAGAACCTGTGCGAACTCACGGCCACGGCGCCACGCGCGGCGTGCAACTGGTTGCCGATGTTTACGACCCGCGTCAGGATCCAGGTCACCAACGGAAGCAAGCAGCCAGCCCATTATTTTCTCGTCAGCAACTAAGCCAGAGGGCGTCGAGACATATTCGGCTTGGTAGGGCGTTTGCATAGGTAAGCCTGTAGATTGGGTCGTTCGGAACGAACTTATTCCACGCTAACCTGCGGGGAGATCGCTGGGCATGGCAGCCTGCAGCGTCGGCTAGATCCTGAAAAGGCGCCAGTTAAAGCGAGCGAAGGGCAGCTTTGGGGATCAGCACGTCGATCCCGGAAAGACCGACATTGGGCGCATATGAGCCAGGCAGCTTACGTTGAACCTGCCTGGCGGATCGCGGGCCTTGCCCCGCCTTTCGGCTTTTGGGAATCGCGGCACATCGATTGGCAGCACGACGATCGCGCATACATTGGAAAGCAGCCACTCGCCCTTTCTGTCGCAACAGGATGCCTTGTCGAAGATTCTCGTCGACATCTCCGTGCAGTCCCTCGCGAACCAGCGCGGGAGCGCAATAGGTATCGATAAATGAGCACGGACGGACTCGAGGATCGTCTGACGGCGCTCAGGCCACGTCTTCATCGCTACTGCGCCCGCATGACCGGATCGACGGTCGATGGCGAAGATGTATTGCAGGATACCCTTGTAAAGGCGCTTAGCGCACGGGCCGAAGGCGCCAAAGTGGACAATCTTGAGGGCTGGGTGTTTCGCATCGCCCACAATACGAGCCTCGACCTACTTCGCCGCGGGTCGCGGAATACGGTCGTTCCGCTCACCGAGGGCTTCGAGGGAGCGCTCATGCCGGAGACGGATATCGTCGCAGTAAGCTTTCAGACGTTTCTGCGGCTGCCCGAACTTCAGCGCTGCGCGGTGATCCTCAAGGATGTGCTAGGCCATTCGGTCGATGAGATCGCGAGTATCGCCGAGTGTACGCCCGCAGCCGCTAAATCGGCGCTTCAACGCGGCCGCGTGGCGCTGCGCCAACTCGCGCAATTGCCTGCGGACACACGGCTTCCGCTAATGTCCCATGCGGCTAGGCGGAAGATGGCAGCCTTTGTCTGTTCCGCACGGGCGACTTCGAGGCGATCCGCGCGATGCTCGCCGACGATGTGAAGCTTGAACTGGTGAACCGGCTCAAATGGGAGGGCCGCGAGAAGATCATCCCCTATTTCACGCGCTATGCCGAAGAGACCAAATGGCGCTTCGCTTTAGGTGGGGTCGAGGGTCGTCCGGCCATGCTGGTTTTCGAAAGCGGCACGATGGAAAAGCCAGCGTATTTCGTGCTCGTCGAATGGTGTGCTGGCCAAATCTCAGCGATCCGCGATTTCCTGTTTGCCCCTATGCTCTCGAAGCGGTCGAGTGGGTGCAATTGAGATAGCCCAGCCCAAACTTTTCGCTTCCCTAGAGCAGACAGGTGTCTAGCTCGCCACCGGCAGCATTCGGAGTGACACTTTCGTCGCATGAACGAACGGCGGCTATCGGGCCACGCGAGGCTCGGGCGAAATGGCCGTAGTTGGGCGCATAGCGGACACCTCTTCCAAGCCCGGAATACTGTGCTACCCAACGGTGTACCACACCGGCTTTAGAAACCTTTCAATTCCACGTTAGACGACTTGGATGCGCTGCTCACTTTCCTGTCGGGTGCGCTACGGTCAGCATTGATCCTTCACGAGCCTCATTGCGCTCGCCGCTGAGACGAAGCGCCCAGAAACGTCGATGAACCGAGAAGCGCGCCTAACCTGCGCCAGTACTGCCCTCCGTGTTCCCTGACATAAACTTGTAAAATCAACTCGTTAGGGACGATAGACATGAGCACGCACTTCGATAGCTATTACTATCATCGCGCAGAGGCGGAGCTGGACCAGGCGCAACGCTCGGAGCATCCGGCGGCGGTGCGAGCGCATTACACGCTTGCGGGATATTATCTCGATCGCTTCTACGGCACCCAAGACGAAGGCATCAGCGCGAGTCTCGTGCCTGATAGGGGCGAGTGCTGACTTGCTTGATCCAGCCGAGGGCAATCGCGGGCATTGCGGGCCCGTCGGCAGGACCCTCTCAGTTTAGCGCCTGGTAGATCAGGGCCCGGAGCTTCCCGTGATCGTCGATGTCCCCGCCGGGGAGGAGCTGGGTCATATAGACGACGGTGAGCTTCTCCCGAGGATCGACCCAATAGACGCTGTGATAGGCGCCGCCCCAGCCGAACTCGCCCTCCGAGCCCGGCTCGCCGGCCTTGCCCACATCGGTGCGAACACTGAAGCCGAGCCCGAAGCCCATTCCAGCATTATAGGCGATGTCGCCGAGATGGTTGCTCACCATCAGCTCCACCGTCTTTCGCCCCAGATACCGTCGGCCGCCCAGTTCGCCGCCCCGGCGCAGCATCTCGAGGAAGCGGCTATAGTCCGAAGCGGTGGACAGCAGGCCGGCGCCGCCGGAAAAGGCCGTGCGCGGGCCGTCCAGATAATGGCCCTGTCCGAAAAACCCTCCGCCCTGCCAGCCTGCCGCGTCGGCCGCGCGGCGGATGCCGCCGGCTTCCGCGGAATAAACAACGGCAAGGCGATTCGCCTTCTCGCGCGGGGCATAGAAAAAGGTGTCTTTCATGCCCAGCGGGCGGAACAGCCGCTCGTCGAGAAAGGCCGCCAGTGTCTGTCCGCTGAGCTTCTCCACAAGCACGCCCAGAATGTCGGTATTGTAGCCGTAGACGTATTTTTCTCCTGGCTGCGCCGCCATGGGTAACGACGCCATGCGGGCGACGAAGGTGGATACGGGTTCGCTGCGGTCGGCGAAGTACCAGCCGAACAGGCCAGCCTCCCGCCACGCTTTTTCCGCCGGGCCCGCGCCGTATGAAATGCCCGCGCTATGGGTAAGCAGGTCGCGGATCGTGATCGCTCGCTTGGCGGGGACTATATCGTAACCGCCGTCCGGCTTGGCCACGGCGACATTGGTCTTGAGCCACTCGGGCAAATGCTTGCCGACAGGGTCGTTGAGCAGCAGCTTGCCTTCTTCCAGCAGCATCATCACCGCGACGCTTGTCAGCGCCTTGGTTTGGGAGGCTATGCGGAAGATCGTGTCTTCCCGCATGGGATCGCGTGCTTCCTTGTCGCGCCACCCGAACGCCATGGAATATACGTCCCGCCCGTCCTGCTGGATCTGCACTACCGCGCCCGCGATCCGCCCTTGATCGACATAGCGTTGCATCGCCTGGCTTAGCCGAGCCAGGCGTTCGGCGGAGATCCCAGTCATGGACCGCGAAGGCGGGTTCCCGGCTGAGGCTTGCGCATGCGCGGCCCCGGCGAAGCTTGCGAGCGTGGACGTGGCGAAGAGCCCCGCCGCAATCAGACGGACAATAGGCTTCATCTGCATTCTCCCGCTGCCAACGCCTCTGACTAGCACGCCAGCTGCGATTGAAGGAGGGGCGTTTTGAGCGGTGCTTTGGAACAGCTCCAGGCGAAGAGGCAGGCACGCCACTTGCCGTGCTCTGTGCGCGGGCCTAGCTCGCTGGGATGACCGATACCCAGACCCCGCTCGATTATGCGGACGCCCATATCGACGACAGCATCGAGCGCCTGTTCGCGCTGATGCGCATTCCATCGATTTCGACTGACCCGACCTATGCCGATGCGTGCGCACGCGCCGCTGAGGTTCTGGCCTACGAATTGACCACGCTCGGTTTCGACGCGCGCGTCGCGCAGACGCCGGGGCATCCGATGGTGGTGGCGCATCACGACGGGCCAGAAGGCAAGCGCGGGCCTCATGCGCTGTTCTACGGGCATTACGACGTCCAGCCGGTCGATCCTCTGGAGCTGTGGAAGCGCGATCCGTTCGATCCGGCGATCGAGACGCGGGAGGACGGCGCGCGGCAGATCGTTGGCCGCGGGGCTTCGGACGACAAGGGGCAATTGCGCACCTTCGTCGAGGCATGCCGCGCCTGGAAGGAAACAGCGGGGCGGCTGCCATGCAAGGTGACGATCTTGTTCGAAGGCGAAGAGGAATCGGGCTCAACCAGCCTTGAGCCCTTCCTCCACGAACATGCCGCGGAACTGAAGGCTGATTTCGCGCTGATCTGCGACACGCTGATGTGGGACACCGAGACTCCCGGACTGACCATCGGCCTCCGCGGCATGGCGGGCGGGCAAGTGACTGTGCGCGGCCCCAAGCGCGACTTGCATTCGGGGCTCTATGGCGGACCGGCGCGCAACCCGATCCAGTTGCTGAGCGGGATACTCGCCGAGCTCAAGGACACCGATGGGCGCGTCACGCTTGCGGGCTTCTATGACGGTGTTCCCGAGATCAGCGAGACCGTGCGCGCGAGCTGGGACGCCCTGGGGTTCGACGACGGTGAATTTCTGGCGGAAATTGGCCTCAGCGTGCCGGCGGGCGAGGCGGGGTATGATGTGCTCGAACAGGTCTGGGCGCGCCCGACCGCCGAAATCAACGGCATATGGGGCGGCTATACCGGCGAAGGCTTCAAGACCGTGATACCGGCCGAAGCTCATGCCAAGATCAGCTTCCGGCTGGTTGGAACGCAGGATCCTGGCCAGGTCTGGGCGGCATTCGAGGAACATGTTCGCTCGCGGCTTCCGGCAGACTGCTCCGCCGAGTTCGAGAGCCGCGGGCCGGGCAGCCCCGCAGTCAGCGTCGCGAGCGACAGCGCACCGCTCACGGCAACGCGCAAGGCGCTCGATGCGGAATGGGGCAAGTCCGCGCTGATCGGTTGCGGGGGCGGCATCCCCGTGGTCACTTCGATCGCGCAGATATTGGAGATGGACACGGTGATGGTCGGCTTCGCGCTGGCGGACGACAATATCCATTCGCCCAACGAGAAATACGATCTCAAAAGCTTCCACAAGGGTATCCGCTCCTGGGTGCGGATACTCGCCGAGGTCGGGGCAATGGCCAAGGCCTGAAGGCTGGAGCGCGCGCGCCCGATGCGCTATGTCCCGCGCATGGGGCGGGGGCTTTCATGTTTGATGTTGGGCGCGCTGCTGCTGGCGGCGGCGGCATGCGAACCCGCGCCCCCTGCGCCAGTCGCCAATCAGATCGCCGCCATCGATGGCGCCGATCCCGCGCCGCCCGCGCCTGCCGTGACCTCGGCAGCAATTGCCGGCGCGCCGATGGCGCAGTGGCTGGTCGGCGCATGGTCCTATGACACGAGCTGCGCGACCGATTTCATCCTGCGCTACAATGCCGACGGCACCCTGCAGAATGGCGAGGATTCGGGACGCTGGGTGCTCGACGGCGATATTGTCTCGGAGACGATCTCCGAGCGGTTCGAAATGGGCAGCGACGCGCCGGTGAAGCTCGACCCGCCCGAGAAGCGGACCTATTCGCTGGAGCGGATCGACGCGGGCAAGGGCAGCCTGACCTTCAAAGGCAAGAAAATCCCGATCCAGCGCTGTTGACGCGCGCGCCATCGCGCACGATAGCGGGCGCATGGTTCCCCTTTCGTTCGCCGGGCATGATTTCAGGGCTTTAGCCGAAGGCGCGCTCTATTGGCCTGCGCGGCGCGCGCTGCTCGTCGCCGATCTGCATTTCGAGAAAGCGAGCTGGTTCGCGTTGCGCGGGCAGATGCTGCCGCCTTATGATTCGATCGCGACGCTGAGCGAAGTCACTGCGCTGGTCGATCGCACCGATGCCCGGGAGCTCTGGTGTCTGGGGGACAGTTTTCACGATTCGGCGGGTTGCGAGCGGCTGCCCGAGCGTGCGCGCGCGATGCTGACCGGGCTGACGGCCCGGCTCGACTGGCATTGGATCACCGGCAATCACGATAGCCTGCTGGTCGATCATTGCGGCGGCCGAATCGAGGAAGAGGCAGTGGTGGATGGTCTGGTTCTGCGCCACGAAGCGGATCCGCGCGATGCGCGGCCGGAGCTGTCGGGGCATTTCCATCCCAAGCTGCGACTGCGGCTACGGGGGCGGCAGGTCGCCCGGAGGTGCTTCGTTGCGACCGAGACCAAGCTGATATTGCCGGCATTCGGATCGCTGACCGGTGGGCTGGACGCGCATCACCCCGAAATCGTTCGCGCAGTCGGCCATAATGCCCAGGCGCTAGTCGCGCTGGAAGATCGGCTTCTGCGCTTCCCGATAGCGGCCTGAGCGGCTCTCAGCGGTCTCCGCACGCGACGGGACCGGCTCCGGAGACGCGGCATTTGGGATTGCCGAGCACGGCAACCGCGCCGACGCCAAGCGCGCTGACCTGCGCTGTGTAACGTACACGCATCGTCAAATTGCCTGAGCTCTCCGCGATCAGCACCGCGTCGCCCGCGGTCAGTCCCTCGGCGGCGACCGAGCCCGCGCCATAGGAACGCACCCGCGCGCGGGCCGTGGCGCCCGCCAGCGTGACCTCGCCGGTGCCGGTGAGGGTGACATTGAGATCGTCGGCGCGGATCGCCGACACCTGGATCGCGCCCGCGCCGTTGAGCCCCAGATCGACGCGCCCGCCGCGCATCTCCGCGACCTTGACGCTCGCGCCGCCATTCACCGTCAGCGTGCGAAGCAAGGGTACATAGACCGTGATCGTCACGGCTTCGGGCGCCTCGATCGCGCGCAATTTCCAGGCCACGGTCCCCATGTTGACCACCAGGGTCGATCCATCGACGCGGATCGCAATATGGTCGAGCGCCTTGGCATCGCCGGACGCAACGGCGCGGGGCGAGCCGGGGAGCACTTCGACGCGGAACGGCCCATCCACTCGCAGCCGATCGAATCCAGTGACCATGAAGCGCTTCTCGCTCGCGGGTGCGGCTGCGGAGACCAGTGTCAGAAGGGGCGCGAGGGTCAGCCAGTGCATGGCGCACACTCGCACCCGATTCTGCGGGAAGGCAAGCGGCTTACGAGCAGCGCGCCTCGCCCGAGCCGACCGAACTCACCGAGCATTTCGCGCCCCCGATCAGCTCGACATCGCCCGAGCCCACGATCGATACCGAAGCGCTGCCCTTGACCAGGCCATGCATGTTGCCCGACCCCGCCACCGAGATTTCCGCGCTGTTGGCGGTCAAGCCGCCCGCATTGATGTCGCCCGAACCTGCGATCGAGGCCGCGAGCTTTTCGGTGGTTCCCGTTGCATTGAGATCCCCCGAGCCCGCTACCGACAGCGTCGAGGTCCCCCCGCGAAGCTCGCCGATGATGAGATTGCCCGAGCCCGAGACCGCTGCGGACACATCGCCTTCGGCGCGCTCCACGGTGAGCTCGCCCGATCCGCCCAGGCTTGCCGAGGAGAGCTTGGGCATCACGACGTGGACCTTTGCGCCGCGATCGTGGCCGAACCACTGCCCCTTATGATCCTTGCGGCCGATGCGAAGCGTGCCGTTGATGACCTGGATTTCGAGCTGGTCGAGCGTCTTGGGATCGCCCTCTGCAGTGACGGAGAATGCGCTGCCCATCTTCACATCGACATCGTCCGAGCCGCGCAGCTCGACCCCGGTGAAGCCGGCGGCGGCATAGGTTCGCGTCACGCCCGGCCCGCTGGCGGGGATGCTGGCGCCCTCCTTCTCCCATTTGGACTGGCAGGCGCCGGCGGCCAGGGGCAGCAGGGCGATCATCAACAGGCGCATTTCATCCTCCCATTATGTGTGTTGCATGTACAATACACTATTTTGCAGGGAAAGAAAAGGGCGGCGAGTTTCCCCGCCGCCCCTGTTTCTCGGCCGAGGTCCGCCCGGTCAGGCTGGAACCTTGTCCTTGTTCCAGACGGCCGCGGCGATCTTGAGGATTTCGACGATCTTCACCAGCGCTGCCGGCTCGTCGATCTGCTCCATCGCGGCGAGTTCACGCGCGAGGCGCGAGGCGGCCGCCTCGAAGATCTGCCGCTCGGAATAGCTCTGCTCGGGCTGGTCCTCGGCGCGGAACAGGTCGCGGACCACTTCGGCGATCGAAACGAGGTCGCCCGAATTGATCTTGGCCTCATATTCCTGCGCGCGGCGCGACCACATGGTGCGCTTGACGCGGGGCTTGCCCTTCAGCGTCTCGAGCGCCTCGCGGAGCGTCTTGTCGCTCGATAATTTGCGCATGCCGACGCTTTCCGCCTTGTTGGTCGGAACGCGCAGCGTCATCTTTTCCTTTTCGAAGCGGAGCACGTACAGCTCGAGCTGCATCCCCGCGATTTCCTGTTTCTGAAGTTCGATCACACGGCCAACGCCGTGCTTGGGGTAAACGACATAATCGCCGACATCGAAGGACAGCGCCTTGGCAGCCATGTGCGTGCAACCTTTCCGTGAATGAACCGCCCCGACGATTGCGGCGTCAACCCGAGCGAGAGTGGCCGGGCTGGCGTTCGAGGCAAAAAGTGCTTCTCCAGGCAAAGGCATATTCGCCTTCGTCCTGATCCATTTAACACAGCCGCAATAAAATTACCACACCCGCGTCACTGCGCAGCTGCGGAAAATTACGGTTTTCCGCAGCTTTTTTGAAGTACCCGGCCAGCGGGAGTGGATTTTTCGAATTTCGGGTCTGCGCGACTCACGTCAGCTACCGGTGCCGGGATCCGCGGAGAAATACTTCTCGAACTTCCCCTCTTCGCCCTTATGCTCGTCGGCATCGGCGGGGGCGTCGCCCTTCTGAGTGACGTTGGGCCATTCTTCCGAATAGGTCTTGTTGAGTTCGAGCCATTTTTCGAGGCCGTTCTCGGTGTCGGGCAGGATCGCTTCGGCGGGGCATTCGGGCTCGCAGACGCCGCAATCGATGCACTCGCTCGGATTGATGACGAGCATGTTCTCGCCTTCATAGAAGCAATCGACCGGGCAGACCTCGACGCAGTCCATATACTTGCACTTGATGCAGGCGTCGGTGACGACATAGGTCATGGCAAGCTGGCCCCTTGGAACGTGCGGTCGGCCCTCCTGCTATGCCCCAAGATTCGCCTCGTCAATCGGGGGTCGCTTCCTGCGAGACGTTCGCAGCCGGCGGGCCCGGCGCAGTCGTCAAATCCTGGTAGCAGGTCCTGGCCTCGACGGGCGGCCCGCGGCGGCGGGGCAGCGCCTCGATGCGGATCACGCGGACCTGGCCGTAGAGCGGAAAGGCGAGCACCGATCCCACGCGCACCGGCGAAGACGAGCGCTCGATCCGGCGGCCGTCGAGGCGCAGCGTGCCCTTTTCGGCGATCGCCTGTGCGGCGCTGCGGGTCTTGGCGAGCCGGACGTGCCACAGGAAGCGGTCCACGCGCATCGTTTCGCCCTCAGCCATGGCGAAGCACCCCCAGGGCAGCGAATGCATTGTCGGCGGGTGGCGGCTTGGGCGCGGGCGCAGGGGTCAGGCCCTGCCAGATCCACCGCTGCGGCTGGCCTGACCCGGAGTCCCTTGGCGCACGCGCGGTGCGGAAGCCCAACTGCGCCATCAGCCGCGCGAGCGTCTCGGGCTTGAGACCCATCGAAGTGGCAAGTGCGGGATCGGGGGCAAAGGGCTTGCGGCCCTGGCGCGCTTCGTGCGCGGCGCGGGCGATGCGCTCGACCAGGTCCATGCGCACCGCCTGGGCGCCCAGCGGCCGGAAGCCGTAAGCGAGATCGGCGCCCGGCGCACTGCGCGGGAGGACGGTGGCCCCTTCGCCAGGGGCGTCCGCCAATCCCATGAGCTCGCGCCGCCAGCGCGCCGCTAGGGGTTTGAGCAGGGCGGGTGCGAACAAGTCGAGCGTGCCGATCGTGACGCCGAGCTTGCGGAGCGCCTTGCGTGCGTCAGGATCGAGCGCATCGACAAGCCGGGCGGCGGCGCGGCGGGGGAGCAGGCCGCCGGCGTCGAGCAATGCGCCGGCCAGCGCGCGGAGGGGAGCGCCCGCATTTGCATCGTGCGTCACGGCGTCGAGCCTGGCCAAGACGGCGAGGTGCTTCTCGATCCGAGTGGCGAACCAGGTGTCGAGGCGCGTTTTCACTGCGATCCGCGAGGGTGGATCCAATACGCCCAACGCCCGATCGAGGACGAGCTTTGGCCGGGCGAGGTTAGGGCCCGCGCTCACTTCCGCTACGGGCACGCCTGCCCAGATCACCCGCCCCGTAACGAAGGAAAGCGCCGCGTCTTCGGCCTCGGCCAGCGCGCTTCCGCGCTTGCGCAACTCGCCCGCCAGCCTTTTCTCCGCCGCCGCGAGCAGCATCCGCTTGTCCGCCGCGCGCGCGTCCGGATCGACCTTGAAGCGAAAGCCTTCCAGCGAACCCAGCACATGCTCCTCGACACTTACCTCGCCCTCGGGGCCGATGGTCACCGGAAGGTTGGAGGCATCCGCGCCGATCTGGCGGAGCAGAACCGTGGTGCGCTTGTCGACGAAGCGCTGGGTCAGGCTGGCGTGGAGCGCGTCGGAGAGCTTCTCCTCGATCACGCGGGTGCGCTCGGCCCAGTGGAAGGGGTCTTCGAGCCAATCGGCGCGGTGCGCGATATAGGCCCAGCTGCGCGCCGCCGCGATCCGCCCGGCCAGCGTCTCGACATCGCCGCCCACATTGTCGAGCCGCTGGATCTCGTCGGCGAACCACTGGTGCGGGACATGGCCCTGTCTCTCCGACAAATGCCCGAACAGCCGCCCGACGAAGCGCGCATGCGGATCGACTCCGAGCTTGCGGAAATCGGGTACGCCGCAAGCCGCCCACAGCCGCGCGACCTGGCCTGGCGAACGCACCCGATCGCGCACCCATTGCTCGTCCGCCAGCCGCTTCAGCACCGCGAGATCGACTGCCTGGGGGGCGGCGCGCAGGACTTCGTGCTCGGGCCTGGCCTCCAGGCTGGCGATCAGATCGTCCACGCTCGCGAAATCGGGCTCGCCCTCGCGCCAATAGAGCTTTTCGAGCGGGCGCACCCGGTGCGCTTCGATGTTGAGGATCTCGTCCGCGGTGAATGCCCCAGGGCCCTCCTCGTGGAGCGCTCCGAAGGTCCCGTCGCGCTGGTGCCGCCCCGCGCGCCCGGCGATCTGCGCCATCTCCGCCACGGTCAGACGGCGCTGGCGGCGTCCGTCGAACTTGGTGAGCCCGGCGAATGCGACATGCGCCACATCCATGTTGAGCCCCATGCCGATCGCGTCGGTGGCGACGAGATAATCGACTTCGCCTGCCTGAAACATCGCGACCTGGGCGTTGCGGGTGCGGGGGCTGAGCGCGCCCATCACCACCGCCGCCCCGCCGCGCAGCCGCCGCAGCGCCTCGGCCACCGCATAGACTTCCTCGGCGCTGAACGCGACGATCGCGCTCCGCCGGGGCAGCCGGGACAGCTTCTTCGCGCCGGCATAGCTCAGCGTCGAAAAGCGCGGCCGGCCGATGATCTCGGCTTCGGGAACAAGCGCGCGCAGCATTGGCTTGAGCGAGTCCGATCCCAGGATCATCGTCTCGGCAAAGCCCCGCGCGCGCAGCAGCCGATCGGTGAAGACATGTCCACGCTCCGGGTCGGCGCCGAGCTGCGCTTCGTCGAGCCCGACGAACGCGAATTCGCGGTCGAGCGGCATCGACTCTGCGGTGCACAGAAACCACTTGGCATTGGGCGGCAGGATCTTCTCCTCGCCCGTGATCAGCGCGACTCGCTCCGCACCCTTGATCGCGACGACGCGGTCATAAACCTCGCGCGCCAGCAGCCGCAGCGGAAAGCCGATCATGCCGCTCGCATGGCCACACATCCGCTCCACGGCGAGATGCGTCTTCCCGGTATTGGTAGGGCCGAGCACGGCAGTGATTGGGGAACGTGCGAACTGGCTCATCGCCACGATAGATCGTCGCGAACCGCGCGAATCGCAACCTCCCCGTGGCCTCTCTCCCGCGTTAACCACATTGGATTTGTTGCCGAAGTTCGTGAAAGCATCCCTTCATCTCCGGTGGCGCACAACTCGTCGCACTTGGGACACTCGGACGGGCTGCTTAATTTGACTTTAAGGCCTCGCCTCCACAGTGATCGTACCCGGAGCCGGGGGATACGGCATCATTTTGCGGTCCGTTTTGGGGGGCTTTGCGCCTTGTTCGTGCTTGGTGACGACAGCAGCGGGATGACAGGCGGCGCCGGTGCGCGCGCGCAGAGCCCCGCGCCCCAGGTGTTCAACGCCAAGTTCCGCCGCCGCTTTTCCGATTTCGACGTGATGCCCGATCTTGGATCGCGCATCGGCACGCTCACCTGGTTTCGCGGCGCCGCCACCTGCATCGGCCTGTGCACGCTCACTTTGCTGCTCGCACCCGGCCTCGAAAATCCCATTTACGGCACCGTCCCCGCCAAGCTCACCGGAGCCGAATGGGACGCGGCCCGCGCGCAATCGATCCGCCCGCTGGGCATGGGCGCGACCACGGGCTACCGCGTCGCCGCGTCGAAGCTCGTCGCGCCGTTGACCGACACGCCCGAACGTCCCGTAATCAATCTCGATGCCAAGCTGGCTTCGGGCGACGCATTGCTGGGGGTGCTCCAGCGCTCGGGCGTCGGCAAGGGCGACGCCAGCGCGGTCGGCGCGCTGATCACCAAGGCCGTGGCGTTGGGCGAAATCCAACCCGGCACGATGCTCGACATGACCTTGGGCCGCCGCATCGACAAGTCGCAGCCGCGCCCGCTGGAAAAGCTCGCGTTGCGCGCGCGGTTCGATCTCAAGCTCGAAGTCGCGCGATCGGGCGGCGGCCTCAGCCTCAAGCAGATCCCGATTGCGATCGATCGCACCCCGCTGCGCATCCAGGGGATGATCGGCGGCAGCCTCTATCGCTCGGCGCGCGCCGCCGGTGCGCCCGCCAAGGCTGTGGAAGCCTATATCAAGACGCTCGCCAGCCGCGTGCCGGTCTCGCGGCTCGGCTCGGGCTGCAAGTTCGACATCATCATCGGCCAGGCCCGCGCCGAGACCGGCGAGGTCCAGCTCGGCAACCTCATGTTTGCGGGCGTCAGCGGTTGCTCGAACACCGTCCAGATGCTGCCCTGGGAAACCGGCGGCAAGACCGAATGGTTCGATAGCGCCGGCAAGGGCAGCACGACCGGCACGATGGGCATGCCCGCCAATGGCCGCTTCTCCTCGGGATTCGGCATGCGCCGCCACCCGATTCTCGGTTATGCCCGGATGCACAAGGGAATCGATATCGCCGCGGCATGGGGCGCGCCGGTATTCGCGGCGGCTGACGGCGTGGTCCAGGTTGCCGGGCGCAGTTCGGGCTATGGCAATCTCATCCGGATCAGCCATGGCGGCGGCAATGGCAGCGGCTACGGCCATCTCAGCCGCATTTACGTGCGCTCCGGCCAGCAAGTCCGCAAGGGCCAGCAGATCGGCGCGGTAGGCAACACCGGCATGTCGACCGGGCCGCATCTGCACTACGAATGGTATCGGGGCGGCGTGGCGGTCAATCCGCGCTCGATTTCCTTCAGCACGACCAAGCAGCTGACCGGCGGCGCGCTCGGCGAATTCCGCGCGAAGCTCGGGGCGATGCTCGCGGTTCCAGTGGGGCATGGCGCGAGCAGGGACGAGGACTAAGTTTTCTCAAATAGCTGACTAAGGCCGTTCTTTGCGAAGCAGGGTCCGGGGCGAGCCGGTCTCGCCTGGCGATCCTGTCTGCGGACCTGACGGCGAACGGCGTGAAAGCGGTCGCTAACCGATAGTCACAACCCCTGCGATAGCGTCAGGCCTTTTCGCCCGATCGCTGCGGCTCAAGGTGCAGGTAGCGCTGGTTGAAGTCCCCGGCGCTCCGCAGCGCCGACCAATTCGGAAAGCCTACACTGCGCTTGGTTCGCGAGATCAGGCCTTCCCTTTCCAACGTCTTCAGTGTGCGGTTCACGTGTACCGGGGTCAGCCCCACTGCGTCGCCGAGTTGCTCCTGTGTCATCGGCAGCTCATAGCCATATTCTTCTGCCAGCCCCTCCGCATCGAGGCGCACACCAAGCTCGCAGAGCAAATGAGCGACTCGTGTTCTTGCGTCGCGACGGCCCACGTTCAAAACCCACTCCCGAAACACCGAGGCCTCGACAAGGATTTTGACTAATATCGCATGAGCGATGGAGGTGTTTGAGCGCGTCAGCTGCTGGACATCGGTTCGTGGAATATAGGCTACATCACCACGCGTGAGCATTTGAACGTTGTGATCCGACACGTCGAGGAACAGATTTTGAAAATCGAGCGCATCGCCGGGAATATGCAGGGAAACGATTTGGCGGGTGCCGTCCCCCGTCAGCTTATGCCGATAGGCGAAACCGGACATCAAGACAGCGCAGTTTACGACCGGCTCCGCTTCGCGAACCAGATATGTCCCTGCTTCAAGCGTCCGGACAAAGGTCGGAAGCGCTAGTATCGCCGCGCAATCCTCGCCGCTCAACTCCGATCGCAATTGGAGATTCCGCACCAGTAGCGCGAGGGGTTCTTCTTTTATACGCATTTTATAATCCCGCTAGAGAGGGGCGGGAGCGCGAATAATCTCTCAGCCGTCAAAACCCAATATAGTCATTCGACGATTGTTTTCCCTAACACGCGACGATTATTTTGTCTTAATAAATGTTCTGTTGACCAATTTGACTTGGATTAATCTTAGAGAGGTGATATGCTGTCTGCATCGTCGCATATCCAGGATGCGACGGCTGAGAGACGCACGTGCTCCCCCCTTATGCAGGAGCACCATTATGGCGCAGTATTTTCTGCACCTCCGCGATCACGTGGACGAAGTTCTCGATCCAGATGGCTTGGACTTCGAAGACATGGATGCTTTGAGAAGTGCCGTCGTGGCATGTGCTCGCGACGTGATATGCGGCGACTTGCGGAATGGACTTATCGATCTTCGCTATCGTATCGACGCGGAGAATGCGCAGGGTCAGATTGTGTATTCGCTGCCGTTTAGCGCCGCTTTCAGCATCATCCCTGAACACCCTCCCGCAAATGATTTGTGATGCACGGCCGCAACTGGGTCGGTAGGGCGCCCCGCGAGGCGCTGCTGTCCTACATCCGCTGAATCTGCCACGTTCGAGTCATGCTTGCGGCATTGCCTTTCGACACCATCATTGTCTGCGCAACAATGCTCCTCGTCTGGGAAACGACGTTCACGATTCGCGGGAAAAGTGCGAAGCTAAGCCGCCATTCCCCTACATTAAGCGAGCGCCGAAGCCTTTACTTCCCCTGTGCGCGCCAGCGCCGAATCGTACGCTCGAGGATCTGGTCATCGCCGCCGGATTCGCGCCACAGTTCTGAGAAGAGCGGGTCCTCGGATGCCGGGCGCTTCGATTCCTCGAGATTGTCGAAGAGCAGGCGGATCGGCGTCGATACGCCCTCTCCCACCGCGATGCATTCGCGGTTGCGCAGCGCCGGGATCGAATCGAGGAATCCGCGCGCGCCTTCGGGCATGGCGGCGCGCACGAATGCCTGGTCGCGCTCGTTGTTCAATCGCATCGACAGGATCGTGCCGCATTGCGAGAGCACGCCTTCGGCAAGGTCGGAGGGGCGCTGCGTGATCAGTCCCAGCGAAACGCCGTATTTGCGGCCTTCCTTGGCGATCCGGCTGAGGATGCGGCCAACCGACGATCCGTCGGCGTTGCGGTCGTTGGGCACATAGCGATGTGCTTCCTCGCAAACGAGGAGCACGGGGCGCTTGGCCTCGCCGCGCGACCAGATCGCGAAATCGAAAACCATGCGGGAAAGGACCGCCACGACCACCGATGTGATTTCGGACGGCACACCCGAAACGTCGATGATCGAGATCGGCTTGCCCTCGCCGGGCATGCGGAAGATCCGCGCGATGAACTGCTGCATCGTGTCCGCGACCAGCATGCCGGAAAACATGAAGGCATAGCGTGGATCGGCCTTGATCTCGTCGATCTTGGAACGAAGCCGCAGATAGGGGGCAGTGTCCGTCGCCTTGTCCATCTTGCCCATTTCGATCTGGATGATCTGGGTCAGGTCGGAAAGGAGGTAGGGGATCGGCGCATCCACGGTGAGCTTGCCGATCTCGGCGGCAAGCCGGTTCTTCGATTTGGCCATGAGCAGGCATTTGGCGAAGATATCGGCATCCACCTGGCGGTCCGATCCCTGGGTGGTGAGGAACACTTCGCAATGTTCCTCGAAATTCATCAGCCAATAGGGCATCGCCAGGTTCGACACGTCGTACAGCGCGCCGGTGTTCTTGAACGCGCTGGCATATTCGCCGTGGGGATCGATCATCACGATATGGCCCTGCGGCGCGATCTCGCAGATCCGGTGCAGGATCAGCGCGGCGGCGGTCGATTTGCCGGTGCCGGTCGAGCCCAGCAGCGCGAAATGCTTGCCGAGCATCGCATCGATATAGAGCGCCGCGCGGATGTCCTTGGTCGGATAGACATGGCCGATCTCGATATGCGCGCGATCGTCGGCCGCGTAGATTTGCTTGAGGTCCGCGGTCGATACCGGAAACACCAGGCAGCCCGGCGTCGGGTAGCGCGTCACGCCGCGGCGGAATTTGTAGAGCTTGCCGGTCAGCCGCTCCTCGTCGCCTTCGCCGAGAAAATCGATCTGGGCCGCGATATGGTCGCCATCCAGCTTGAGCGCGCGGACATTGGCGATCAGCCATGTGCTGCCGACGCGCATCTTGACCTGGGCGCCGACCTGGCCGGAATTCGCGATCGCCACATCCGTGTCGCCGGCAAGCGCCGCGACCGATTGGGCGTCAAGCATCACCTGGCTGGAAGAACCCGCGATTTCGACCACCACGCCGATCGGCTGCAGCTGCGCGCGCGCCGGCATTGCAGCATCCGATGAGAGAGGCGCCGCGCTGTCGAAACCGCGCGCGCCATACTGGCCGTCCATCGGATGCTCCCCGTTGTGGGGAGCCTTTGTGCCGACCGGAGGTAAAGATACGGTGTGCTTCCAACGGGGCGGCCCCCTTCAAAAGCGCCGCCAGATCGCACCGGCGCTCCAGCCGAACAGGATGGACAGCGCCACCGCCGCCAGGCCGTAAAGCCAGGAATGCCGCTCGGCGCTGGTGGCTACGAACCGCTCGAAGCCCGATTTGCGGATATCGATCGGGCGTACCGCCGCCGCCAGCACGCGGCCGTCGCGGATCAGGAAGGTCTCCGCCGTGAAGCGGCCGACGGGCACGCGAGCCGGGATATTGAGCCGGGCCCGGTAAAGCACGCCGTCGGTGATTTCCACGGCATTGGGGGCTTCGTAATAGAGCCCGGTGCGGGTCTTGAGATCGACCAGCCCCTTGTCGAAACGGGCCTGCACTTGCGGTATCGCGCCGGAAGCGGGCGACAATTGCAGACTGTCGACACCGAGTTCGTAGATCGCGCGGGTGCGCTCGTCCACGAGCTGAGCGATCGGGCGCGAGGAAGCGACTGCGAAGAAGCTGGGGGCCGAGCGATAGCGCATCCGCTCCGCATTGACCCAGATGCCCGCCACTTTCTCCTTCTCGCGAACCAATACCGATTGCGTCGGCCCCTTGACGACCACGACTATATCGGCGGGTTTCTCCCCATCGGCGGGCACGCGGCCACCGGGATAAAGGATGGCGCCGAACAGCAGAAGGTCCGCGCCGGTGAACGAATAGGCGATCTCGATATCGCGCTGCGACACGTCGGGAACGAGCACCGGCTTGGCCTGCCCCATGAGGAGCGGGGCAAACAGGATCGGGGCAAGGCGCTTCACGAGAGCTCGACCGTGTATATCTCGTCGGGCCGCCAGGCGAGGCCGAGCAACATGCGCAGCGCGACCGCGAGGACGATCACCGCGAGCAGCAGTCGCAGATATTCGGGCTTCGCCTTTTGCGCGAGCCTGGCGCCGATCTGCGCGCCAACGACCGAGCCGAGCAGCAGCAGCGCCGCGAGCACGATATCGACTGCCTTGGTGGTGGTGGCGTGGACCATCGTCGCCGCCGCAGTGACGAACAGGATCTGGAACAGTGAGGTCCCCACCACGACCTGCGCCCCCATGCCCAGCAGATAGAGCATCGCCGGCACCAGGATGAAGCCCCCGCCGATGCCGAGCAGCACGGTCAGGATCCCCGTGACGAAGCCGAGGAGCAGCGGAGCGAGTGGCGAGATATAGAGGCCCGAACGATAGAAGCGCCACCTGAGCGGGAGCATCGCCACCAGCGGGTGGTGCCGCCGCCGCCGCGGCTTGGCCGGCGCGCGTCCGCGGGTCACGCGAATCGCCCCCACCGATTCATGAAACATCAGCCCGCCGATCGAGCCGAGCATCAGCACATAAAGGATCGCGATCACTGTATCGATCAGGCCGCTTGCGCGGAGCAGGGTAAACAGCGCGGCGCCCGCTAGACTTCCGATCACGCCCCCCGCCACGAGCACCCACCCCATATGCACATCGACACCGTCGCGCCGGAAATGCGCGAATACTCCAGATACGCTGGCCCCAGTCACCTGGCTCGCCGCGGATGCGGCGGCTACCGTGGGCGGAATGCCGTAGAAGATCAGCAAGGGCGTGGTTAGAAACCCGCCGCCCACGCCGAACATCCCGGAAAGCAGGCCCACGCCGAGCCCGAGCCCGACGATGACAAGGGCGTTGACCGAGAGATTGGCGATGGGAAGGTAGAGATCCATTGTCCCCAGGCGATACCGCGTTTGGGCTTAGGTGCAAAAGGTGAGGGCCTAGAAATCGCCGCCAAGGGTTAGCGCCGCGCCTGATCCGGGGCGGGCGCGGCCGGCGATGCGCTGACGCCAGTCCAGCGAAAGGCGGAGGAGGCCAAGGGCGAGGGTGGTGGAAGGTCCGATGTCGAGCCGCTGCGCGCCGCGCTGCGCGGCGGCCCAGGCGCCCAGGCCGATCGACAGGCGCGCACGGCGTTCGATAATCGGATGCGTAAACCGCGCCGCGCCATCCGCATAAGGCTCGATCCGATGGCGGGTGATCGCCCCCGCTTGGCCGTAGCTTTCGAGCCGGAATCCTCTCAGCTCGGTATCGAGGCCGCCGACTACGCCCAGGCCCGTGCCGCCCGGCGTTCCGTCGAGCCCTACGCGCTGTTCGGCCAGGATACGCAAAGGCGCTCTGGTCGGCTGCCATTCTACTCCGATGGCCGCCTCACGTCCCTTCCCCGCGAGGGGCGAGGTGACTCGGACGAAGGCGGCTATCCGGTGGCGCGGTGACAGCTGATAAGCGAGCCGCACCCCCGCCTGCCCGCCCCCGATCTGCCCGCCGGGTGCAGTGCTGGTTCCGCGTCCGCCGCGCGCGACGAACCATCCGCCGGCCGACCATCGGTCGGGCCTTGATGCGATCGGGTCGGGGGCGGCCGCGGGCGGCAGGACGCCAGGCTCTGGCGGCGGCAAAAATCGCGGCGGGCTCGCGAGGTGAAAGGTCAGAGGTACGGCCGGAGCACGCAATGTCTCGAGTGCCGAGGCCATCCGTGCCGCCGCTGGCACGAATGGGCGCTTGCGTCCTGCGGCGCCAACCGGCGGGGCGGCTATACCTGGTCGGGAAGATATCATTGCCGGCCCAGCGGGGGCGGCATTCGCGGTGGCAGGTGGAAGCCCTAGCGCCTTGATCGCCTCGGGCAAGGAGCCGGTCTCTGGCCACAGCAGCACGACTCGCGCGCCGACCCAGCCGATGCCCACCAGAGCGAGAAACCGCAGCGGCCGGCCGCGCATACTCAAGCCGTCACCCGTTCGACATCATCGGGAAACTGGTGAGCGGTCTTGTCCCAGCGGGGTGCCGCGCCGGCCAGGATCTTCAAATATAACAACAGTGCACGGCGCGCGGCGAACAACGCGATCAGATTGCCGACCAGCACCCGAGGCAGCGACCACAAAGCTTCGCGCACCCCATAACCCCGCCACACGAACAGCGCACGCATCGACAAGCGCCAGACCAGCAACGCGGCATTCGTCAAGAGCAGTTCCACGATCAGTGGCGGGAGGCCGGGCGGCCTGCTTCCCACGAAAAGATGGGACCCAAGCGATGTGCCCCACATCGCGAACGCTGCATAAGCTATGGCGAGCACCGGGATCGCCAGCGTGGCGCGCCGGTCACGCATTCGCATCCAGTGATCCCCGATTGCCTCGATGCGGCCCCAGCCGGTGCGGTCCCATCCGATGAGCGCGATCCCCGTAAGCCAGCGCGCCTTTTGCCGTATTGCCGCGTTCAGCGTGTCGGGGAAATAGGCGCGCACCGCGACCGGACGTCCGCCGGGGCGCTCGGGCACGCGGACCAGCGCGGTTTCGCCGCCGAGTGCGGCGACAGTGAGCCCGAGCTCATAATCTTCGGTGAGCGAGGTCGCGTCGAACGGGCCATCCCCGCGCATATCAGCGATCCGTCCGAGCATGTCTCGCCGCACCGCGCAGCCGACGCCGGCGAGCGGCATTCCGGCGCCCAATGCCTGGCGAACGACCAGCGATTTTCCGTGAGCCTCGGCGAATTCGTCGCAATAATGCCCGGCGACCAGGCGGGAGCGCGGATGCGGCAGGGGCATCACTGGAAGCTGGATGGCAGAGTAGCGCTGCAGCCACTGTGCGTAGATTCGCAGTTCAAGCGGATGGACCACATCCTCCGCGTCGTGCAGCGCTACCGCGACTACCGCACTCGCTTGCGCCGCTTCATCTAGCAGCATGGCGTGCCATAAATTGTTCAGGCAATCGGCCTTGGTCGTCGGTCCCGGCGCCCCGCCGATCACCAGACGCACGCGGCAATCGGCGGCCGCTACATCGCGCACCGCAGCGATCGTGGCGGGATCGTTGGGATAGGCACCGACATAGAGGACATAATCGGTGTGATCGAAGCGGGCGAGCGCCGTGCGCAACATATCGCCGATCACGGCGGATTCATCCCAGGCGGGGATGAACACAGCGATCCGACCCGGCGGCGGAGCGGCCAGAGGGCAGGGCGCGGCGCTGGAAGGGTGCACCCACGCGCAGAGTCTCCGGCCGAAATAGATCAGATCGACAAGCAGATCGTCGATCCCGCCGACAAGGAACCAGATCGCCGCGAACAAGGTCGCTTCGTGCGCAGCCGCGTCGATCCCGGCGATCAGAGTCGCTCCGTCCACCCCATTCCCCCGATTCGGAGTGGACCGCATTCGTAACGAATTGGCAACGCCCAAAAAAGGATGCGTCGGCACGGGTGCCCAATAAGGTTAATTCCCCGCTGGACTCGTTTCGCTCGCGCACTAGGGTGTCAGCGCTGCCAAAGGGGAGGTTGCCATGAAGCTCGTTGCTCGGCTCGGGATATTGGCGCTGGTCGCGGCACCGCTGGGAGCGATCGCAGCATTTGGCGACAACAGCCCGCAAGTCGAGATGGCGACGCCCGGTATCGGCGACGGCGCGATCGAGCGCTTCACCGCGCGGTTCAACACTGCGATGGTTCCCTTGGGCGATCCGCGCGCGACCTCTCCCTTCACCGTCGAGTGTCCGGTCGGCGGCGAGGGACGCTGGGTCGATCAGCAGACCTTCGTTCATGAATTTGCCAGCCCGCTCCCGGGCGGAGTGACGTGCAAGTTCAAGCTGCGCGACAAGCTCAAGAGCCTGGGCGGCTATGGAGTGACGGGGCAGCACGAGTTCACCGTCGACAGCGGTGGGCCGATCGCGCGCGAAGTGCTCCCCAGCCGCTATGGCAGCGAGATCGAGGAGGATCAGGTCTTTCTCATAGCCGCGAACCTGGCGCCCGATCGCGCTTCGGTGGCTGCAAATGCCTATTGCTCGGTCGACGGAGTCGGCGAGAAGATCCCGGTCGATGTGATGCCGGACGACATCGCGCCCAAGCTGCTCGCTGATCTCGGCACCGACCGCTGGGAAGTGCAAAGCTTCCTGACCAATTCCGGACTGCCCGGAGCGCTTCCCGCCAAAGCCGAGGACCGCGCTGCGGCGCTGGCGAGCGTAGTGGCGGTCAAGTGCCGCCGTCCGCTGCCGCCCGGCCGCGACATGGCGCTGGTATGGGGCAAGGACGTCAAGAGCGCTTCTGGGCGCATTGCCGGAGCCGACCAGCGCTTTGATTTCACAGTGCGCAAGCCGTTCGCGGCGCGCTTTGAATGCTCGCGCGTCAATCCGCAGGCTGGGTGCAACCCGGTCAAGGACGCGTGGGTGCGTTTCTCGGCGGCGATTCCGCGGGCGCAGGCCGAAGCAGTGCGGATCACCTTGCCGGACGGGAAACAACTGACGCCGATGTTCGCGGACGACGACAAGAACAAGGCACATGTCGCCGATCTCAAGTTCAAGGCGCCGCTCCCCGCCGCACTTACGGCGAAGCTCAGCCTGCCCGCCGATGTCGCCGACGAGAGCGGGCGGAAGCTTTCCAATGCGGAGCGCTTTCCGCTCGACGTTAAATTTGATGCCCCCCCGCCGCTGGTGAAGTTCGCGGCGGACTTCGGCATCCTGGAGGCAAAGGAAGGCGGCGTGCTGCCGGTGACCGTGCGCAATGTCGAGGCCGAGCTGGGCGGCAACCGCATGGATGTGGGTGGACAGAGCCTGAAGGTCGCGGGCGGCGACGGCGAGATCGCCAAATGGCTCCGCGCGCTCGGCGACGCCGCGGAGACCAAATCGGACGAGATCAAGAAGGGCGGCGAGACCACCTATGTCAACCAGACCGGGGCGAAGCCGCTGCTGACGCCGGCCACCGGCAAGCCGTTCAAGGTTGGCCTGCCAGGCAAGGGCAAGGAATTCGAAGTCGTCGGGATTCCGTTGGAGAAGCCCGGATTCTATATCGTCGAACTCGCCTCGCCGCAGCTCGGCGCGGCTTTGCTAGGCCGCAATGCGCCGCGTTATGTGGCGGCGGGCGCGCTGGTCACCAATATGAGCGTCCATTTCAAATGGGGCCGCGAGCAATCGCTCGTATGGGTCACGGCGCTCGATACGGGCATGGGAGTCAGCGCCGACATCCAGGTCACGGACAGCTGCACCGGGCAACTTCTCGCCAAGGGCAAGAGCGACGCTTCGGGGCGCCTCAGCGTGCCCGCAGGCCTGCCCAAGCCCGAAACCTCTGCGAGCTGCGAGAATGGCAACAGCGCGCCGCTGATGATCTCCGCGCGCAGCGGCGACGATTTCAGCTTCACGCTCACCGAATGGGGCCAGGGCATCCGGCCCTATGATTTCGACCTCAGCTATGGCTGGAACGATCCCGAGGACGTGTTCCACACCGTGTTCGACCGGGCACTCGTCCGCCAGGGCGAGACGATCCACATGAAGCATATCGTGCGCAAGCCGATCGCTTCGGGCTTCGGGACCTCTCCGGCCTTCACGGGAACCCTACGCCTGTCGCATCGCGGATCGGACACCAAATACGACCTGCCCTTGTCGATCGACGCGAACGGCGTCGGAGAAACCGAGTGGACCGCACCCGGGGGCGCCAAGATGGGCGACTATGACATCCAGGTGCTGCTCAAGAAGGACGGCGAGGACAAGACCGTCTGGACGCAGCAATCGTTCAAGATCGACGAATACAAGCTGCCGACGATGCGCGCGACGGTGAACGGGCCCAAGGAGGCCGCGGTACGGCCCACATCGCTCCCGCTCGACCTGTTCGTCGGCTATCTCTCCGGCGGGGGCGCGGCGAACCTGCCGGTCGAGATGCGGATCGGCTATTACGATACCAACGGCGTGCCCGACGGCTATGAAGGCTATACCTTTGGCGGACGCCCGATGGCCGAGGGGGTCAAGCCGATGGACGGCGAAGGCGAGGACGAGACCGTCCAGCTCCCGCCAACCCAGACGCTGCCCGTGACATTGGGCGCGGATGGCGCGGCGCGCACTAGTATCGAAGTGCCCCAGACGCTGGACCAGCTTACGTCGATGGCAATCGAGATGGATTACCAGGACGCCAACGGCCAGATCCTGACCGCATCGCGGCGCATCCCGATCTACACTTCGGGCGTGCAACTGGGCGTCAAGACCGATGGCTGGCTGATGAAGCAGGACGATCTGCGCCTGCGCTTCGTGGCGCTCGATACTCAGGGCAAGCCGCTTGCCAACCAGTCGGTCTCCGTCGAGCTCTACAGCCGCCAGATCCTCACCGCTCGGCGGCGGCTGATCGGCGGCTTTTATGCATATGACAATCAGATGAAGACGACGCGGCTTGGCGCGACTTGCTCGGCGACGACCGATGCCCAGGGGCTGGCGACTTGCCAGCTGAATCCGGGAGTTTCGGGCGAAGTATACGCAGTCGCGACGACCAAGGACGGCGCCGGCAATGTCGCGCGCGCGACGCAATCGGTGTGGCTGGTCGGCGACGAGGATTGGTGGTTCGGCGGCGACAATGGCGACCGCATGGACGTCATCCCCGAGAAGCAGCAATATAAGGCGGGCGAGACCGCCAAATTCCAGGTCCGCATGCCCTTCCGCGACGCGACCGCGCTGGTAACGGTCGAGCGCGAAGGGGTGCTTTCGAGCTTCGTCGTCGGGCTTACGGGCAAGGATCCGGTAATCGAAGTGCCGATGCCCGCGTCCTATGCGCCCGACATATATGTATCGGTGATGGCGGTGCGTGGCCGCGTGTCGGGCTGGAGCAATTGGGGCTCGGGGATGGCGCGCGACTGGGGCGTGCCTTTCTTCTCGAAGGATGGCGGCGCGCCGACCGCGACGGTCGATCTCGCCAAGCCCGCCTACCGGCTCGGCATCGCCAAGGTGAAGGTGGGCTGGGAAGGCCATAAGCTCGACGTGACGGTGAAGGCCGACAAGCCGAGCTATGGCGCGCGCGCCACTGCGGCGGTGGACGTGACGGTGAAGACATCGGACGGGAAGCCTGCCGCAACTGCCGATGTCGCCTTTGCCGCGGTCGACGAAGCCTTGCTCCAGCTCGCGCCCAATGAAAGCTGGGATGTGCTCACTGCGATGATGGGCGATCGCCCGATCTCGGTGCTCACTTCCACGGCGCAGACGCAGGTCGTCGGCAAGCGGCATTACGGCAAGAAGGCCGTGGAGGCCGGCGGCGGTGGCGGTGGCGACTTGTCCGGCCTCAACCGCGAGAATTTCCAGCCGGTACTCTTGTGGAAAGGCAAGGTCGCGCTCGATGCCGATGGGCATGCCCGTGTCGATGTGCCGCTCAACGATGCGCTGACTGCGTTCAAGCTCGTCGCGATCGCAACCGACGGGACGAATCTGTTCGGCACGGGATCGGCAAGCGTGCGGACCGCGCAGGACCTGTCGATCTATGCCGGCGTGCCGCAGCTCGTGCGCACCGGCGACCAGTTCGGCGCGATCTTCACGCTGCGCAACGGATCCGACAAGCCGATGAAAGTGACGGCCAATGTTGAGCTGAGCCCACGCGTGGCGACGGGCAAGGCATTGACGGTCGAGATTCCCGCCGGCGGCGCTGCGCCGATCGTGTGGAACCTGACTGCGCCGCCCGCGGAAGGGAGGCTGACCTGGACGGTCTCGGCGCGCACCGAAGACGGCAAGGCGACCGACAAGGTGACGACCGTGCAGGACGTCGTCCCCGCCGTTCCGGTCGAGACCTGGGCCGCCAGCCTCGCGCGCGTCGGCGCGGGAACGAGCTTCTCGATCGCGCCGCCCGCGGGCGCCCTGCCCGGCTTCGGGATGGTCGAAGTGAGCCTTGCCGACACGCTCGCGCCCCCGCTTCAGGGCGTGCGGGATTACATGTCCGGCTATCCCTATGGCTGCCTCGAGCAGCGCACGTCGCGCGCGATCGCGCTGGGCGATACGGGGATGTGGAACCTGATATCGGGCGAGCTGCCGGCTTATCTGGATGACGATGGGTTGCTGCGTTACTTCCCGGGCGACTGGCCGGGATCGGAGGCGCTGACGGCCTATATGCTTTCGATCACTTCAGAAGCCGGGCTCCCGCTTCCCGAAGCGCCGCGCGCCAAGATGGTGGAGGCGCTCAAGCGCGTCCTGGACGGCAAGCTGCGCCATGAGGATTATGGCGATGTGAGGCTCCAGCGCCTGGCGGCGTTCACTGCGCTTGCCCGTGCAGGGGCGGCGACCGCCAACATGGTGGGCCAGGTGGGGATGGGCGTGGCCGAAATGCCAACCTCGAGCCTGGCCGATTATGCCGCCGCGCTCGGCAAGGTTCCGGGGCTCGCCAATGGCCAGCAGCTCCGGCTGGATGCCGAAAAGACGCTGCGCACGCGCCTCAGCTATGAAGGCACTCGCATCGACATCGCCGACAAGGGCAAGATGCCCTGGTGGCTGATGGCATCGGACGACGAAGCGGCGATCAAGGCGCTGCTCGCCACGCTCGGCCGCCCCGGCTGGAACGACGATACCGCAAAGATGATGGTCGGGCTGGCGATGCGCCAGCAGCGCGGCCATTGGGATACGACGCCCGCCAATGCCTGGGGCTCGGTGGCGGCGCGCAGGTTCATGGCGGCCTATCCGGCGGAAGCGATCGCCGGGATCACTACGGCGAGCCTGGGCGGATCGAGCGTGAGCCGTAGCTGGCCGCTCGCCGAGCCGCAGCGGCTGTTCAGCCTGCCGCTGCCCGCACAGACCACTCCACTGATCCTGGCCCAGAGCGGCGGCGCGGGGCCCTGGGCCTTTGTGCGCGTGAAGGCGGCCGTGCCGCTCACCCAACCTTTGATGGCGGGATATAAGGCGACGAAGAAGGTCGAGGCCGTCAAGCAGGCGACGCCGAATGCCTGGACGCGCGGCGACGTGGTCAAGGTGACGATCAGCGTGGAGGCATCAGCCGAGCGCAACTGGGTGGTGGTCAACGATCCGGTGCCGGCAGGCGCTACGATCGTCGGCAATCTGGGCGGGCAGTCCGAAATGCTCGCGGCACAGGCCGCAACCGGCGATGGCGTGTCGCCGAGCTATACCGAGCGCGGGCGCGATTCGTGGCGGGCTTATTATGGCTGGGTGCCGCGCGGCACCTTCACCGTATCCTATGTGATGCGGCTCGACGCCGCAGGGCGCTTCGGCCTGCCGGCGACGCGAATCGAGGCGATGTACTCGCCCGAGATCCGCGCGCAAATCCCCAACCAGCCGATGGTGGTCGCGCAAAGGTGAACTGGACGGAATTGGGCGAACGGTTCCCGCGCATATCGCGGGCCGTCCGCTGGATCGACGACACCCCCGAACGGCTGCACGGCTGGGTATCGCGGCTGCGCGCAAGCTATCGCGAGAATGGCTGGCGCGGTGTCTTCACTCCGCGCCGGATCGTGATCGCCGGCGGATCCACGCTGCTGGCCCTCTTCGTCACGCTATGGTGGGTGACGCTGCCGCCGGCGCTTCCCGATTATGCCGCGGTGCGCGGAGCGTGGAAGCCTTCCGAAGCGTGGCTTTATGATCGGCACGGCAGGCTGATCGATTCGGCGCGCGTCGATTATCAGGCGCGGCGGCTGGGCTGGACCAGGCTGGAAGAAGTCTCGCCTGTCGCGCGCGAAGTGATCCTCGCGGCGGAGGACCGGCGCTTTCGGTCGCACGGGGGTATCGACTGGCGGGCGACTGCCGGCTCACTGCGCGCGCGCATGGCGGGCCAGCGCGCTCGGGGCGCCTCGACCTTGTCGATGCAGGTGGCCGCCTATCTCGCGCCCGAGCTCTCCGCGCCGGGCAATCGCGGGCTGATCGACAAGCTTCGCCAGATGCGCGCCGGCTCTGCGCTCGACGGGCGCTGGAGCAAGGATCAGATCCTAGAGGCGTATCTGAACCTGGCGGGGTTTCGCGGTGAAGCGCAGGGGATCGCGGCCGCGGCTCTCGGCCTGTTCGGCAAGACTCCGGCGGCGCTGAGCCGGGACGATGCGCTGCTGCTGGCAGCCCTGCTCCCCGATCCGCGCGCCGGGGCGACGAAGGTAGCGGCACGGGCCTGTGCGCTCAGCCGCGACATGGAGTGCAGCCGCTTCGCCGGGGCGGCTGCCTCAATGCTGGGTCCTGCGCGCAGCCTTGCGCTTGATCCGGGTCTCGCGCCGCACCTCTCCGCCGCCCTGCTCACCCAGCCGGGGGCGCGGATCAGAACTACGCTGGACCTCAACATTCAGCGCGCCGCGATCGCCGCATTGAAGCGGCAGCTCCAGGGGCTAGGCGGCACACGCGCGCGGGACGGGGCGGTGGTGGTGGTGGATAATGCCAGCGGCGATGTGCTTGCCTATGTCGGCGGGATCGGCGGGGAATCGACTGCTCCCGCAGTGGATGGCGCTGCGGCGTATCGCCAGGCCGGATCGACGCTCAAGCCGTTCCTCTACGCGCTGGGAATCGAGAAAGGCTATCTCACGGCCGCCTCCATCCTGGACGACTCGCCGGTCCAGCTCGACACGGCCTCGGGGCTCTACGTGCCCCAGAATTACGACAAGGCCTTCAAGGGGCCGGTCTCGGCGCGGATCGCCCTTGCCGGATCGCTGAACGTGCCCGCGGTGCGCACGCTGCTGCTGACCGGAGTCGATCCGTTTCGCGACAGGCTGTGGGACACCGGCTATCGCGGTCTGGTCGAGGACGGGCAATATTACGGCTATTCGCTCGCTTTGGGATCGGCCGAAGTGACCTTGATCGAGCAGGTCGCCGCCTATCGCAGCCTGGCGACCGGCGGGCGCTGGAGCCCCTTGGGGATGGTCTCGACCGGCAAGCGCGAGACTCCGCGCCGCATCGCCACGCCGCAAGCTGCGTGGATCGTAGCCGACATGCTCGCCGATCCCAATGCGCGCGCGGGAACTTTCGGGATCGATTCGGCGCTGCGGCTGCCGTTCTGGGCGGCCGCCAAGACGGGCACTTCCAAGGCGATGCGCGATAATTGGTGCATCGGCTTTTCGGACCGCTTCACGGTGGGGGTGTGGGTCGGCAATCTCGAAGGCGATCCGATGCGCGCCGTTTCGGGCACCAGTGGCGCGGCGCCGGTCTGGCGCGACTTGATGATGGCGTTGCATCAGGACGCGCCGGGCAAGGCTCCTCCGCGCCCTGCCGGAATCGAGCAGCGCGACATTTCCTTCGATCAGGGCATCGAGCAGCCGCGCCGCGAATATTTTATCGCCGGAACGGGGCTCACTCGAGTGGCCATGGCGCCGGCTGCATCGCGTCGGCCCCGTATCGTCAATCCGGTCGCGGGCAGCGTCTATGCGCTTGATCCGGATATCCCGCGCGACAATCAGCGGCTCGCGGTATCGGTGACGGGGGAGGTCCTCGGACATCGGCTGATGCTTGACAATGAGGAGTTGGGATCCGCCGATTCGCGCCCCCTGATCCTGGCGCCGCGGGGCCAGCATCGGCTTCGCCTGATCGACCTGGGGGGGCGGATCGTGGATCAGGTGCGCTTCACGATTCGCTGACGGACCGAAACGAGCGGCGGGGCGTTATCTCGCGCGGTTCCTTTTACCCCTTCAGGAACCGTGCTCACGGGCACCGGCCGCGTCGGGCGTATCACGGCGCGGCCGAACGGGGTGTGGGGCTTCCCTGAGCTGAACCGCCAGCAATCAATAGCGCTTATTGCCCGCTGCCGCCGCCAGGCGCGGCGCCGGGCGCCCCGACGGTGCCGATATTGCCGAACAGATCCTCGAAGAAGCCGCGCTTGCGGCCGAGCGTCGGAGTCTTCTTGCCATAGGGATCGATCGAGGCGATCAGTTCGGTGCCGGTGCGATCGACCGAGGCGACATTGCCCTTCGCGTCGAAGCGCACGCGCAGCGTCTGCTGCTCGCGGGCGCGGGGGCTGGTAAAGCCGAAATTGCTGCTGTCGCGCGAGATATAATACCACTCGCCTTCGTTGAACTGGCTGGTCAGGGTCGGGCGCCCCAGCGTCTGGAGGACCGATTCGCGATTATCGACGCCCGGCTGAATCGCATCGACCAGTTCCTTATCGACGACATAGCCCTGATGCGTGCGCACCGGGGTGCAGGCGGAAGTGCCGAGAGCGGCTGCCAGCAAGGCGGCGGCAAGCGCACGGGCGGGAATCGGCATAACTTCTCCAAGGACGAGGCAGGCGGACGCGCATTGCATCGCGCGGCCGTAGCCTCAATATGCTTCAAAATGCGGCCAAACAAGGTCGCAGCCCCTTTTGCGACGGACAGTGAAGGCATCATGCGACTTTTCCAGCGCCTCTTCGGCACGCCCGAACGCTGCACCGCGCCCCAATTGTACGAGGCGGTCGTGGCGCGCGGCCGAGAGCCGCACTGGTATGAAGCAGGCGCAGTGCCCGACACGATCGACGGGCGCTTCGACATGATCGCGGCGGTGCTGGCGATGGTGATGCTGCGGCTGGAGGGAGACCCCGAGGGCGTTCCGCAAAGCACGAAGCTTGCCGAATGCTTCATCGAAGACATGGACGGCCAGCTTCGCGAAATCGGGATCGGAGACATCGTCGTCGGCAAGCATCTGGGGCGGATGATGGGGATGCTGGGCGGGCGGCTGGGCGCCTATCGCGACGGGCTTGCGGCGGGATCGATCCGCGACGCGCTGGTGCGCAACGTCTATCGCGGCGCGGCGCCCGATGAGGCGGCGTTGGGGCATGTCGAGCGCGCGCTACTGGAATTGCGCGAGCGCTGGGACAATGCACCGACCGGCGTTTTCCTGGCCGGGGAGCTGCCCGCATGATCCCGCCCGAATTCTCGCGCCAGCATCGGCTGGACCAGATCGGGGCCGGAGAGAATCGCGTCTCGGTGAGAGCTGAGCCGCAGGAATGCGCCGCGTTGGCAAAACGCTTCGGCTTGGTGGCGATCGAATCGCTAAGCGCCGATTATGCTATTCGCCGCGATGCGACCGGGGTGGTCGCGCACGGCCATTTATCGGCGCGAGTGATGCAGAGTTGCTCGGTGACCGAGGACCGCCTCCCGGCGACCGTTGAGGAGGATTTCGCCCTCCGCTTCCTGCCCGAACCCGATTCCGAAGAGCTAGAAGAGGCCGAGCTTAGCGAAGACGAGTGCGACACCGTATTTTTCAGCGGCAGCGCGATCGATCTGGGCGAGGCCGCGGCCGAGACGCTGTTGCTGTCGCTCGATCCTTTCCCGCGAAGCCCGCGCGCGGCGGCGGTGCTCAAGGCCGCAGGGGTGGTCGGCGAGGACGAAGTGGCGCCGCTGGGCGCACTCGCGGGGCTCAAGGATTTGCTCGGCAAGAAGAGCTGAGGCGCGGAAGGTTGCCAAAGGGTACGCCAAGGAACGGCTTCGCACGGCGCGAATGTTCCCAATGTTCGCACTGGCCATGGGCATTACGGACCGGCGATTTCAAAGAGCGGTCGGTACTGCCGACCGGCCTAGCCAAGCAGGCGAAATCCTACATTGCAAGCCCTAGCTATTGCCCGGTCCCGATCCCGCGCGCGAGCATCGAGGCGATGGCGTCGGCGATCACTTCGGGGTCTTCATTGTCTTCCCAGACGCTGTAGCGCAGGCCCAGGAACACGTTCATCCCCATCAGCGCCCAGGCGTGCACTTCCGAAATGTCGCCCCGGATCTCACCGCGCGCCGCTGCGGCCTGAAGGCGCGCATGGATGCGCTCGGCGGTGGTGGCGTAATGCATGCGGAAGCTTTCGGGATCGACGAATTCGGCTTCGTCGATGATCCGGTAAATCTCCTTGTGCGCCCGGGCGAACTTGATGAAGTGGAGCAGGCCCGCGCGCTCGGCTTCGATCTGCCCCTGGGCGGCGCGGATCGCGGGACCGACATGCTCCTTGACCTGCTCGGACATGTCGCGGACGAGCGCGCGGAACACCGCGTCCTTCGAATCGAAATAGGTGTAGAAGCTGCCGAGCGCGACGCCGGCGCGGCGCGTGATCCCGCTGATCGAGCCCTCGTGGAAGCCCTTTTCCCCGAACTCCTCGGCCGCCGCGTCGAGAATAGCGCGGAGCGTACGCCGTCCGCGCGCCGTCCGCGGTTCCTTGCCGGCGCTGGCGGCATCCGCCCCGAAGGGCGTGTCAGCCGAAGGGGATGTGGCCGTCATGCCACGCCCGCTTGCCATTCGTACTCCTCCCCCAACATTCCCAAGTTGAAACCCGGTTCATGTTTCAGTATAGCGTCGGGCAACCGCATACAACCCGTCTTGAAGAACGGGTTCGCCACTTGGGGAGGAATACAAAATGTCACGCATCAATCCGTCTGTTCGCGCCGCGCTGTTCGCTGGCGCCGCTTTCGCCGCGCTCACTGCCGCGCCCGCTTTCGCACAGGACACCAATAGCGCCACCGCTGTCCAGACCACCGAATCCGAAGATACCTCGGTCGCCGAGGACGGCAGCATCATCGTCACGGCGCGCCGCCGCGAGGAAAGCCTGCTCGATGTGCCCATCGCCGTCACCGCGATCAGCGGTGCGCAACTCGAAGCTTCGGGCGCGATCGACATCACCGATGTCGCCCAGTCAACGCCCAACGTGACGATGGAAGTGTCACGCGGCACCAATTCGACTCTGTCGGCCTTCATTCGCGGCGTGGGCCAGCAGGACCCGGTCGCCGGCTTCGAAGCCGGCGTGGGCATCTATCTGGACGACGTGTATCTCAATCGCCCCCAGGCGGCGGTGCTCGATATCTATGACGTCGAGCGCATCGAAATCCTGCGCGGGCCGCAGGGCACGCTCTATGGCCGCAATACGATCGGCGGCGCAGTCAAATACGTGACGCGCCGGATCGGCGGCGACCCCGCGATGAAGGTGCGGGGCGCATATGGCAGCTACAATCAGGCCGACCTGGTGATCAGCGCCTCGGCCCCGCTAGGCGACAGCGGCTTCAAGGTGGGCGGCGCATTCGCGCGCCTTTCGCGCGGCGGCTTCGGCAAGAACCTGACGACGGGTCTGGACAATTACAACAAGGACATCTGGGCCGGCCGCGCCACGGTCGAGTTCGAGCCGAGCAATGAAGCCTATTTCCGCGTCTCGGGCGATTATACCAAGGACAAGAGCAACACGCGCGGCGGGCATCGGCTGATCCCGGGAATCGCCAGCGGCACTCCCGTGCTGGCCAATGTATTCGACTCGCGCGGCAATCTGCTCGATCCGCTCCAGGACGTTGAATCCTACGGCGTAACCGGCTTTTTCGAGCTAAAGCCCAGCGATTGGCTGACTTTCCGCTCGATCACCGGCTATCGCAAGGACGACAGCGCCACGCCGATCGATTTCGATGCGCTCAATGCGGTGCAGGTCGATGTGCCGGCATTCTACAACAACAAGCAGTTCAGCCAGGAAGCGCAGCTGCTGATCGACACCGGAGGCTTTTCGGGCCTTCTCGGCATCTATTACCTCGATGCCGAGGCGCGGACGGTGTTCGACGTGCGTCTGCCCGGCGGCGTGACAGCGCAGACGCTGGGGAATGTCTCCACGGATACGGTCGCGTTGTTCGGCGACTTCACCTATGACTTCAGCGAGATGTTCAGCATCTCGGCGGGCGGCCGCTACACCTGGGATCGCCGCGACGCGAAGGTGCTTCGCCGCACGTATCTGGGCGGCGGTTCGCCGATCTTCGGGGGTATCGGCACGCTCTTCGCCACGACTTCGGATTTTACCGGCAAGGCCGATTTCGCCAAGTTCACGCCGCGCGCTTCGGTGAGCTTCAAGCCCGCTTCGAACCACACGCTTTATGCAAGCTGGTCGCAGGGCTTCAAGGGCGGCGGCTTCGATCCGCGCGGCCAGACCAGCGCATGCCGAACCCCGGCGGGCGGGGCATGCAACGCGCAGCAGGTCTATGACTTCCTCGCCTTCGATCCCGAGAGCGTGACGAGCTACGAAATCGGCTACAAGGCTTCGGTCCTCGACCGCCGCCTGACCTTCGCGCTGGCCGCCTTCCAATCGGACTATACCGACGTGCAGGTGCCCGGCTCGATCGGCACCACCGTGGGCGGCGCCCAGACCTTTATCGGCATCACCACCAACGCAGGAAAGGCGCGTATCAAGGGCGTGGAGTTCGAAGGCAATGCGGTGCTCGCCCGCGATCTGGGCGCGACCGGCGGCTCGCTCAACCTCGGCTGGTCGCTCGGCTATATGGATGCGAAATATCTGAGCTTCATCGATGCGCGCGGGCTCGACGTCGCCAATCGCCGCAAGATTCAGAACACCCCGGATTGGACCGCGAGCAGCACGCTCGGCTATACCACCCCAATCGGCGAAGGCTCGCTCACGGTGAGCGGAACCGTATCGTATCGCGGTGCGTCGCAGCAATTCGAACTGCGCACGCCGATGCTCGACCAGCCGAGCTACACCCTGTTCGACGCGAATCTGGTGTGGGACATCAACGAGAATTTCTCGCTGGGCGTGCATGGCCGCAATCTGGGCAACAAGCGCTACATCGTCGCGGGCTATAACTTCCTCTCCCAGAACCCGGACACCGGCGATTTCCTCCGCAATGCCGGCGGCGCCTATATCCCGACGCTGGGCACCGAGGGCGTGCTGACCGCTTATTACGGCAACCCGCGCCAGATTTTCGGCACCGCTACGATCAAGTTCTAATCGGCCCTCCCTATCCACCACTTGGAGCCGGGCGTCGCCATCGACGCCCGGCTCCTTCCTTTCAGGATGCCGCCAGTGACGCCAGCAGAGACCGAAACGCCCGCCACCCCCGCCTATCGCGGAGTCGTGCTGGCGATGCTGCTGCTCGTCTACACCTTCAACTTCGTCGATCGGCAGATCCTCAGCATCCTGGCGCCCGGCATCATGACCGAGCTGCACTTGACCAAGGGCCAGATGGGGCTGCTGGGCGGGATCGCTTTCGCGTCGGTCTATTCGACCCTGGCCATCCCCTTGTCGCTGCTTGCCGACCGCACCAGCCGGACCTGGGTGATTACCGGCAGCCTGGCGGTGTGGAGCGGGTTCACGGCGCTGTGCGGACTGGCGGGAAGCTTTGGCCAGCTGTTCCTCTTCCGGCTCGGCGTAGGCGTGGGCGAGGCGGGGGGCGTTGCGCCGTCCTATGCCGTGATCGCCGATTACTTCCCTGCAAAGTCGCGGGCACGGGCGCTCGCGATCTATTCGCTTGGCATACCGCTCGGCTCGGCCGCGGGCGTGATGCTTGGGGGGCACATCGCCAAGGCAGTGGATTGGCGGACGGCCTTCATCACGGTCGGCTTGCTCGGCGTGGCGATCGCGCCGATCTTTCGGCTGATCGTTCGCGAAGCCCCGCGCGAGCGGAGTTCGGGCGGAACCGGCGTGAGTGCGGTCTTTGTGATCCTCGCGCGCAAGAAGAGCTTCTGGCTGCTGGCCTTCGGCGCTTCGGCCAGTTCGATGCTCGGCTATGGCCTGGCCTTCTGGCTGCCGACGCTGATGAAGGAGAGCTTCGGGCTCGATCCCGCCGAAACCGGCAATTTCTATGGCGCGATCCTGCTGCTGGGCGGGGTTGCCGGCGTGCTTGCAGGGGGCTTTATCGGCGACCGGCTCGGCGCGCGCGACAAGGCGGCCTATGGGCGCCTGCCCGCAATCGCGTTCGTGCTCGCGGTGCCGCTGTTCGCGGGGGGCATCCTGTCCGGCACGGTCACCGCGGCGTTCCTGTTCTTCGTGGTGCCGCAGGCGCTCGCCTATATCTGGCTGGGGCCGGTGATCTCGGCGGTCCAGCACTTGGTCCCCGCGCCGATGCGCGCCACGGCCTCGGCCTGCTTCCTGCTGATCAACAACCTTATCGGGCTCGGCGTGGGCATCTTCGTGCTCGGCGGGCTTGCCGATGTGCTGGAGCCGAGCTTCGGCGGAGAGGCGCTGCGCTATGCGATGCTATTCAGCCTCGTCTGCTATCTGGGCGCGGCGCTGCTGATGTGGCTGGCGGCCAAGCCGCTGCGCGAGGAATGGGTGGAGTAGGTAGTATGCCGACTCGGGCGATTCCTGAATCCCCAGGACGACGCAAGGCATAAGCGAGGCATATCCCGAGGGGTCGGACTTTGCGGGTAACCGGCAGGCCGGATGCGGCGGAAGCGTCCGGCCTGTTTCCTTATTACCGCTCGCGCGTGGCGGCGAACCGGACCTTCGGATAGCGATCGGTGATATAGCCGACTTCCCAGGCCGATTTGGCCATGAAGACCGGGTTATCGTCGCGGTCCCTCGCCATGGCGCCGCGGTTGAGCTCCATGAACGCCCTGAGATCGGCGGGGTCCTCGGCGGATATCCAGCGCGCGGTTTCGAACGGCGCCATCTCGAGCCCAGCTGCGACCTTGTATTCGGCATCGAGACGGCTGAGCAGCACTTCCAACTGGAGCTGGCCGACCACGCCGATGATCCAATTCGATCCGATATCTGGATAGAAGACCTGAGTGACGCCTTCCTCGGCCATGTCGTCCAGCGCCTTGCGGAGCTGCTTGGTCTTGGTTGGGTCCTTGAGCTGGACACGGCGGAGGATTTCGGGGGCGAAATTGGGCAGGCCGGTGAAGCGGACATCGGCCTTTTCGCTGAGCGTGTCGCCGACGCGCAGCACGCCGTGGTTAGGGATGCCGATGATGTCGCCGGGAAACGCTTCGTCGGCAAGCTCACGCTCGCGCGCGAAGAACAGGATCGGCGAGTGGATCGCGATCGGCTTGCCGTGCCCGGTGGGGATCAGCTTCATGCCGCGCTTGAAGGTGCCCGAGACCAGCCGCATGAATGCGATGCGGTCGCGGTGGTTGGGGTCCATGTTTGCCTGGACCTTGAATACGAAGCCGGTGACTTCATCGCGGGAAGGATCGACCGGAGCGGGCTCGGCGGGCTGGGGGCGCGGCGAGGGCGCGAAACCGGCTATCGCATCGATCAGCGTGTCGACGCTGAATTCCTTGAGCGCCGAGCCGAAATAGACCGGGGTGAGATCGCCATTGCGATAGGCTTCCGCGTCGAATTCGGGATAGCCGGCCATTGCCAGTTCGGCATCCTCGCGCAGCTTGGCGACGCCATCGGCCGAGAGAATCATATCGAGCTTCGGGTCATCCAGCCCGGTGGTTTTTTCGACCTTTCCGTTGAATTCGCGGCTGCCCCCTTCGGGCAGCAACAGCCGGTTCCCGACCAGATCGTAAATGCCTTCGAACTCGCCGCCCATCCCGACCGGCCAGTTCATCGGCGTCACGTCGAGCGCCAGCATGTCGGCGATCTCGTCGAGCGTCTCGAACACCGAACGGCCTTCGCGATCGACCTTGTTGACGAAGGTGATGATCGGAACGCTGCGCAGCCGGCAGACTTCGAACAGCTTGCGCGTCTGCGGCTCGATGCCCTTGGCTGCATCGATCACCATTACAGCCGAATCGACCGCGGTCAGCGTGCGATAGGTGTCTTCCGAAAAGTCCTCATGGCCCGGCGTGTCGAGCAGGTTGAAGGTCAATCCCTGGCGCTCGAACGTCATGACCGAGGACGTGACCGAGATGCCGCGCTGCTGCTCGATCTTCATCCAGTCGGATCGGGCGCGGCGCGCCTGGCCCCGCGCCTTCACTTCGCCGGCCAAGTGTATCGCGCCGCCGAACAGCAGCAGCTTCTCGGTCAGCGTGGTCTTGCCCGCGTCGGGATGCGAGATGATCGCGAAGGTGCGGCGGTCGTTGGCAATCGGCATCGCGCGCCTCTAGCCGCTCAAACGGCCAGCGTCACCTGCCGGCTATAATGGCTGACCGGCGGCACAGCGTTCGAACTCGACCGGATCGTGCGCGCAAACGATCTGCACTTCACCCGGCCGGTCGAGCGACAAGGCGCGCAGCCGCTGCTGGTTGAGCAGCCGATCGCGCCGCGACACTTCCATCATCGTCTGATAGCCGCGCAGCCCTGGCGTGCAGTGACGTTTCGCCCGGCGCATCTCGCCGCGATAGAAATAGGCGTCGCCCGCATGGAGCAGCCAGCGCTCGCCGGTGTCGATCGCCACGCCCGCATGGCCCCATGTATGCCCCGGCAACGGGACGAGCAGGATTTCGGGCGGCAGCCCCTCGAGGCCGCGCACCGCATCGAAGCCGAACCACGGCTCGCCCGTGCCGGCATAGCGACGCCAGCCCTGCACATCGTTGAGCTGCGACGGCCGATAGCGATTGCGAGGCACGAAGCCCGATCGGGGTCCCGTCGCCGCGGCGAATTCCTTCTCCATGACGTGGACCAGCGCGTTGGGGAAATCCTCGAGCCCGCCGGCGTGGTCGAAATCGAGGTGGGTCAGCACGATATGCCGCACGTCGAGCGGATCGAGCCCGAGCGCTTCGATCTGGCGGAACGCCGTCTCTTCCTCGCGCAGCCGAATGTTCAGCAGTCCGCGCATGAAGCGCGTGATCCGCGCAGGGTCGCGATGGGGGTGATCCACGTCGCGCAGGCCATAGCCGGTATCGATCAGCACAAGGCCGTGCGCGTCGGTTTCGATCAGCAGGCAATGGCAGACCAGATGGCCCAGCGGCCCCATGCTCCGCCCGTCGAACAGCGCCCCGCCAAACGGGCAATCGGTGCCACAATTGAGATGATGGACGCGCATCGGCTTTTCCCTTCATTCCGGCGAACGAAGGAAAAGCTTTGCGGTTCAGCGATCTAACAATGGTTAGGGAGTTTCCCGATGCACGGCGAAGCCCTGCCAGCTCTGATTGACCGGCATCAGCTCCAGGCTGTTGATGTTGAGGTGCGGGGGCAGCGTGGCGACCCAGAGCAGGGTATCCGCGATATCCTCGGCAGTCATCGGATCGACGCCGCCATAGAGCTTGTCCGATGCTTCCTGGCTGCCGGTGCGCACCAGAGTGAATTCGGTCTCCGCCATTCCAGGCTCGATCGAAGTGACGCGGACTCCGGCGCCGTGGAGATCGGCGCGCAGATCGAGGCTGAACTGGCGGACGAACGCCTTGGTGGCCGCGTATACGTTGCCGCCGGGATAGGGATAGGTCGCCGCAACCGATGAGAGATTGATGATCGCGCCCTTGCGCTCGACGATCTGGGGAAGGAGCTTGTGAGTCATCGAGACCAGCGCGCTGACATTGGTGTCGATCATCGTCATCCAATTGGACAGGCTCGCCTTGTGCGCGGGTTCGAGGCCGAGGGCCAGGCCGGCATTGTTGATGAGCAGATCGATGTCGCGGAACGCGGGGGGCAGGGCATCGAGCGAGGCATCGCGCGCGGCTTCGTCGCGGACATCGAATTCGGCGCCATGGAAGCGCTCGCCGAGTTCCGCGGCAAGCCTGGCGAGACGATCGGCACGCCGGCCCGTGCCGACAACATGCCAGCCGGCATCGACGAAGGCGCGCGCAGTCGCTTCGCCAATTCCTGCGGTCGCGCCGGTGATGAGTGCGGTGGGCATGATTTTTTCCTTTCAATCCTCCCCCGGAGGGGGAGGGGGACCGCCAAAGGCGGTGGAGGGGTAGTCGCCGCAGGCGGTGCCGACAATATGAATGACGACGGCTTCAAAGTCGCCCAGCACCTCTTGTGCCCGAATACGTAGAACCTTCACCCCACGCGCCGCGAGCCACGCGTCCCGGATGGCATCCCGCTGCGGGCGATCTCCTCGTTCATGTGCTTCGCCATTAACTCGACCACCAGCCGTTGGGCGGCGCAGAAGAAATCGAGGATTGTGGCGACTACCCCTCCCCCTCCCCCTCCGGGGAGGATTACTTACCCCCTCAGCGTCGCACCAAGCTTGCTCGCGGCCGCAACGACCTTGTCGGCCAGCGCCTTGATCTCTTCGTCGGTGAAGCTCTTTTCATTGGGCTGGAGCGCCACTTCCACCGCGAGCGACTTGTGGCCCTCGGGCACGCCGTGGCCGGTGAACAAGTCGAACAGGCGGGCGTCGGTGATCGCGGCCTTGTCGGCACCCTTGACCGCGCGGACCAAGTCGGCGGCAGCGAGGGCATGGGGCACGAGGAAGGCGAAATCCCGGGTTACGCCCTGGAGCGCAGGGGGTGCATAGGCCGCGCGCATGAAGCCGGTGCTGCCCTTTTTCAGGGGAAGCGCGTCGAGATAGAGTTCGACCGCGGCTACATCCCCGTCGAGGTCAAATGCCCTGAGGACGCTGGGATGCACCATCCCAAAGGCGGCGAGCACGGTCTTGGGACCGAGCCGCAGGGTAGCGGATTGGCCGGGGTGATAGACTTGTCCCGCCTCCCCCATGACCTGCAGGTTCGCGACGGGAGCGCCGGCGGCTTCGAGCAAGGCGAGGGCTTCGGCCTTGGCGTCGAACGCGCCGAAGCCCTGCGCCTTGCCGGCTTGCCAGCCACGGGAAGTGCGGGCTCCGGCAAGGACGATTCCGAGGGTGAGGCGTTCCTGGTCGACAAGGTAGCGGCGGCCGAGTTCGAAGACGCGCACCGACTGCGCGCCCCGCTTCAGATTGCGTTCGGCGGCGGCAAGCAGGCCGGGCAACAGCGAGGGCCGCATGACCTTCATGTCCTCGCTGATCGGGTTGGCGAGGGTCCAGGCGCCGCCGCCGAAGGGTGCGGCTTCCGCTTCGGAGATGAAGCTCCAGGTTACTGCCTCGTGAAGTCCGCGAGCGGCGGCGGTGCGGCGAAGCTTGCGTTCGAGTTTCTGCTCGATGGTTGCGGTCGGCCGAGCGACGCCTGGGACGCGGGGGAGTGGCACTGACGGAACGTTGTCGACCCCGGCGATGCGGATGACTTCCTCGACCAGATCCGGCGCGCCATCCACGTCACGGCGCCAGCTTGGGACGCGCACGTTCCAGCCGTCAACCACGAAGCCGAGGCGTTCGAGGATCGCTTTCTGCTCGTCCTCGGGCACGGCGAGGCCACCGAGCGTTTCGGCGAGCGTCGGATCGTAGGCGACGATCTTGTTCGGGACCGGAGCCGCGCCCGAGCGAGTGACTTCGCTCGCGGCGCCGCCGCAGATCTGCGTGATCATCCGCGCCGCGATGGCGATGCCGTCATCGAGGAACGCGGGATCGACGCCGCGCTCAAAGCGGGTGCGGGCATCGCTGGCAAGCATCAGTTTCTGGCCGGTGCGGGCGATGTGCTCGGGATCGAAATAGGCGCATTCGATCAGCACGTCGGTGGTGCCGTCCGAGCAGCCCGAATGCTCGCCGCCCATGATGCCGCCGATATCGTGCACGGCCTCGTCGTCGGCGATGACGGTCATTGCCGAAGTAAGCGCATAGGTCTTGCCGTTGAGCGCAAGAACCTGTTCGCCGTTTCTTGCCTTGCGCGCGACCAGCGGGCCCTTGAGCCTGGCGCGGTCATAGACGTGCAAGGGACGGCCGAGATCGATCATCACGTAATTGGTGATGTCGACCAGCGCGGAGATGGGCTTCTGGCCGATCGCGGCGAGACGCTTGCGCATCCATTCTGGCGCTTCGCCATTGGTGACGCCGCTGACTGACTGGCCGAAGAATGCGGGGCAGCCTTCGGGGTCCTGGGTGGCGATATCGGGGCCGGGGCCATTGGTGGCTACGCTCAAATCCGCTCGTGCTGAGCTTGTCGAAGCACTGCCGTCCGCGTGCGATGCGCTTGCGGCGAGGGACCCTTCGACAGGCTCAGGGTGAGCGGAGGTGGGGGCTGACGGAACCGCCAAGGGCTTGAGCGTGCCGAGGCCGGCGGCGGCGAGATCGCGGGCGATGCCGCGGACGCCCATGCAATCCTGGCGGTTAGGCGTGATCGATACGTCGATCACGGGATCGTTCAGGCCGGCATAATCGGGGAATGGCGCGCCGACCGGGGCATCGGCGGGAAGCTCGATGATGCCCTCATGGTCTTCGCCAAGCTCCAGCTCGCGGGTCGAGCACATCATGCCGTTCGATTCGACTCCGCGCACTGCCGCGACCTTGAGCTGCATGCCGTTGGCGGGGACGATCGCGCCGGGAAGGCCGAGCACCCCGACCAGGCCCGCGCGAGCATTAGGCGCGCCGCAGACGATAGTGAGCGGATCGCCCTCACCCGTGTCGACTGTGAGCACCTGCAATTTGTCAGCCTGCGGATGGCGCTCCGCGGTCAGGACCCTGGCGACGCGGAAGCCGGCGAGCTTTTCGCCCGGATTCTCGACGCCTTCGACTTCGAGGCCGACGCGAGTCAGCGCCTCGACGACGGTGTCGAGTTCGGCGCTGGTTTCGAGATGCTCCTTGAGCCAGCCCAGCGTGAACTTCATGCGCCGACTCCCCCGCTCAAAGTGGGCACGTCGAGCGCGGAGAAGCCGTAGTGCTTGAGCCAGCGCAAATCGCCGTCGAAAAAGGCGCGCAGATCGTCCATTCCGTATTTGAGCATCGCGAGACGATCGATCCCGCAGCCGAAGGCGAAGCCCTGCCACTTGTCGGGATCATAGCCGCCGGCTTCTATCACCTTGCGGTGGACCATGCCGGAGCCGAGCACTTCCATCCAGCCTTCGGAACCGCCGATCACGCGCTTGCCGTTTACGACCGAGAAGCCGACATCGACTTCGGCCGATGGCTCGGTGAAGGGGAAGTAGCTGGGGCGCAGGCGGAGCACGATGTCGTCGCGTTCGAAGAATGCCTTGAGGAAGGTCTCGAGTGTCCACTTCAGGTGGCCCAGGGTAATTCCCTTGTCGATCACGAGCCCTTCGACCTGGTGGAACATCGGGGTGTGGGTGGCATCCGAGTCCGAGCGATAGGTGCGGCCGGGCGCAATGATGCGGATGGGCTTCTCGCCGCCCGCGGCCTTCATCGCGCGGATCTGCACCGGGCTGGTATGCGTGCGCAGCACCATCGGCTGCTCGTGCTCGCCGGCGAGATAGAAAGTGTCGTGCATCGCCCGCGCGGGGTGCGTCTCCGGGATGTTGAGTGCCGTGAAATTGTGCCAATCGTCCTCGATCTCGGGGCCGGTTGCGACCGCGAACCCGAGATCGGCGAAGATCTCCGCGAGTTCGTCCATCACCTGGCTCACCGGGTGGACGGTGCCGGGGGCCAGCGCATCGACCGGAAGCGTCATGTCGAGCGTTTCGCTGGCGAGGCGCGCGTCCATCGCGAGCCGCTCCAGGGTGGATTTGCGGGCAGCGAGCGCCTCCGTGACCGCTTCACGCAAGCCGTGAATTCGCGGACCGGTTTCTTGTCGTTCCTCCGGGCTCATGCCGCCCAGCGTCTTGAGCAGGCCAGTGACCGCGCCCTGCTTGCCAAGCGCATGGATTCGGATCGCCTCCACGGCCTCAAGGCCGCTCGCGGCTTCGATCGAGCCGAGCAGATCCTGGCGGAGATGGTCAAGGTCGGTCATAGATTGCTCTCCGCCCGTCCACGCAATGCGCCCAGAGCATCTATCCTGAATTGCTTCCGCTCCTGGTCCGTCAAGGCACGGCCCAATCTTGCCTTCGCAAGGCCCAGGATGGGCCGATCGAAATCGGAGGGAAGCTGATTTCGATTGTCGGCGGCAAATTTGCAGATGTCCCCCGCTTCCTGTGGGGAGAGCGCTGCAATCTGCTGCCGAATAATCGAGGTAAGAGGATCGTCGCCCGATCCTTCGCCATTGGGATCAGTTTGCAGGGCCTCTTGAACGGATAGCCACGGTGAAACTTTCGTCTTTCCCCATTCGCGAACAGTGTCCGCTTCTGCAAGCAGATCAGGGGACTGGGAGCCGCGCGATGGCTCGATACCAAGTAAATGGACGCGAATTCCGAAACTCTGAGCGACCTGGACACCGACGCGGAGGTCTTCATCGCCGGCAAGAATCAGGGCGTCTGAGATCGCGCGGCCCCGTGCCAACTCGATTAGGTCGGTCACTATCAGTGAATCGACACCTTTTTGCTCCCCGCGGCTATTCACCGTACCGAAGCGACATTTGACGTTTGGGGTGTCGGCGAGCGCTCGCTGCTCGACGGTCGGCGCGCCCCCGCGTGTGAGGCCATCGTACCAGTAGACGCGAAGAAGCCGACCATCGGGCTCCAAGATTCTTGCCTCTTCCAAGAGGTCTGAAATCATTGCAGGGACGTTCAGACGAACCGATACCCTTGGCTTTTTGCGCCCCGCGATAAGTGCGGAGCCTTGCGCATAAAGGTATCCGGCATCAACGAAGACTGCGATTTGGAGCACGGAAATTCTCCGGATACGAAAAAGGGCCCCCGCAGGGGCCCTTAAATAAATACCCCGGGGTGAACCCCGAAGCAGGTAGCTGACATAGGCGAAATAGTCGCCTATGTCAAGATCAGGCGGCCTGGGGCAGAGCCGCCCCTTCGACGCCGCTCAGGGCATGCTTCGCCTGCGCGATGATGGCGGTAAACGCTTCACCTTCGTGCATCGCGATGTCGGCCAGAACTTTCCGGTCGAGTTCCACGCCGGCGAGCTTGAGCCCGTGCATGAACTGCGAATAGGTCAGGCCCTCGGCGCGGACGCCGGCGTTGATGCGCTGGATCCACAGGCCGCGGAACGTGCGCTTCTTAACCTTGCGGTCGCGATACGCATATTGGCCGGCCTTTTCGACGGCCTGGCGCGCGATGCGGATCGTGTTCTTGCGACGGCCGCGATAGCCCTTCGCCTGTTCGAGGATATTCTTGTGCTTGGCGCGGGTGGTTACACCCCGTTTGACGCGTGCCATGGTTCCGGGCCTCCCTTACTTCAAGCCGTACGGAGCCCAGCCGACCACGCGTGCGGTGTCGGCATGAGCGAGCACGGAGGTGCCGCGGTTCTGGCGGATATATTTGGCATTGTGGCTGATCAGGCGGTGGCGCTTGCCGGCGAAGCCGTGCTTGATCTTGCCCGTCGCGGTGAATTTGAAGCGCTTCTTCACACCGCTCTTGGTCTTGAGCTTGGGCATTTTCGTCTCCTTATGCTCTCGAACATGCGAACAGCCGCGGCAGCCCTTGATGGCCGGGCGTGTTCCTAGACGTTTCGAGGAAAGGCGGGCGCATAGCGAGAGTGGCGCTGCAATGCAACCTGAGTCGGGAACCCTGAGGCACTTACGAGGCTTATCCCCCTAATGGCAGAAGAGATCGCAACGGCAAAACCCATACGCACGCTTGGCACGCCGCTGGCCTCTACGATCGCGGTACTCACCACGATCCTGGGGCTGATCGTGCTTGCCTGGACAATCCTGTTCGTCACCAAGGGGCGCTTCCTGAAAGGGCCGTTCGAGCGGATGGTTGCGTCACAGACGCAGCGCGAAGTGAAGGTCGCGGGCGATTTCCAGCTCTATTTCGCACCGTTCAACGTCAAGTTCGTCGCCGAAGGGATGCGCATCTCGAATCCACAATGGGCGGGTCGGGGCGATTTCTTCCGGGCGAAAAAGGTCGATTCCCGGATTTCGACCTGGAGCCTGATCACGGGAAATCGGCGGATCAACTGGCTGGGGCTGGAGGACGGCCATCTGGACTTGCAATGGGACAAGGCCGGCAAGCGCAACAGCTGGACCTTCAACGAGGAGAAGGGCGAGCCGCTCGAGCTGCCGCTGATCCGTCGCGCCCTCGTTCAGGGGACGATGATCCGTTACCTGGATCCGCGGATGCGGATAGAGGCGGGCATCCGCGTTCACACGGTCGAGGCGAAGGACACGCAGTTCGCGAGCTCGATCGGTTTCGACGGCACAGGGACGGTGCGGGGCACGCGCTTCGTGATGAATGGCGCGCTGTTGACTCCCAATGCGACCGTTTCCGGTGGCAAGAACGAGCTCAAGCTCCATGCCGAGGCGGTGCGCACCCAGATCGACTTGTCGGGTACCTTGCCCGGCGCGACCGAAATCGAGGGCGCGGACCTCCATTTGGATATGCGCGGGCAGAATCTCGCTGATGCCTTTTCGCTGATCGGCGTCGCGGTGCCCGACACTCGCCTCTATCGTTTCCGCTCAGAGCTTACGAAGGCCGGAAACGAATGGCGCCTGACGCGGCTGAGGGGCCGATTCGGTGACAGCGATCTGGCCGGCAAGGTGACCGTGGCTATGACGCAGCCCCGGCTGATGCTTACCGCCGATCTGGCGACTCGCATGCTCGACATCGTCGATGCCGGGCCGTTTATCGGATATAGTCCGCAAGCCTCGGCAGCGGGTGCGGTGGTGACGCGCGCGGCGGGGGCGCCACGCATCCTGCCCGATGCGCCGCTGCGGGTGGAGGCGCTGAGAAATTTCGACGCCAAGGTGAACTGGACGGTGCGCAGCGTCCGCGCCGAGCGCCTGCCAATCTCGAACCTCAAATTGGGCCTGACGCTCGACGACCGGCTGCTCAAGCTAAGTCCGCTCAATTTCAGCCTGGCGCGGGGCACGGTGAATTCGGACATCCGCATCAATGCGCGCCGCCAGCCGGTGTTCACCGAATACGATATCCGGCTTTCGCCGACGCCGATGGGCGTGTTGCTCGCGGGCTTCGGCGTGGAGGAATCGGGGACGACGGGCACCTTGAAGGCCCGCGTCGAGCTGACCGGCACCGGCAACAGCGTCCGTGATTCGCTCGCCAGCTCGAACGGGCGCATCGCCATAATCCTGCCCAAAGGGGCATTCTGGACGCGCAACGTGCAGCTCGCCGAGCTCGATGTGGGCACCTTCGTCCAGAAAATGTTCGAGAAGAAGCTGAAAGAGCCGGTGCAGATCAATTGCGGGCTGATCGGGTTTACCGTGCGGGGCGGGATCGCGGCGGCGGATCCGATCCTGATAGATACGGAAAAGAGCGTGATGACCGCGCGCGGCGGCTTCAGCTTCAAGAACGAGACGATCGACCTGGCCTTCCGGGCGGACAGCAAGAAATTCAGCCTGTTCGCAGGGCAGTCGCCGGTTGCGATCAACGGCTTTTTCGCCGCGCCTGGCATCAACCCGATCTCGGGTGAATTGCTGGCGCGCGCCGGGGTTGGCCTAGGGCTGGGACTAGTCGCCAGCCCGCTCGCAGCGGTGATTGCCTTTGTCGATGTCGGCGACGCGAAAGCGGCGGATTGCGGACCGGTGCTCTCCGGCGCTTCGGCGCGATCGCAGCGCGACGAAAAGGGCCGCCCGCGCAACGATGTAGGGCGCGGGACGACCGCCAAATCCGAAAGCGGCAAGCAATCGGGGGACGAGAAGAAGAAACAGCGCAAGAAGTTTCTGGGGATTTTCTGAGGACCGCGCTGCGGTGGCCGTCAGTTAGTTAAACCGCCGACTTTCCCAGGAAGCGGTTATACGCCCAGCCTATCCCGATCAGCGCGGTGCCCAGCCCGAGGAACGAGAGGATGCGGAGCAGTCCGTCGAGCGCGGCGGCGTCGATCAGGAATACCTTGAAGGTGACCAGGGTGAGCAGAGCCAGGCCCGCCACGCGCAGATCGTGCTTCGCGGCGGTGATGCCGCGCCACAGCCAGAAGAGCGAGACACCGAGCAGGGCTGCCGAATAGCCGGTGTTCTCCGCGGTGCCCATGGGGCCGGTGAGGACCGCCCCGTGCGCTGCCTGGCGGACCGTAACGACGACTGCGGCCAGCGTCAGGGCGGCGGCGATGGCGCGCGTCGCGCGACTGGCGGGCAAGGTCCAGAACCAGAAGGCCACCAGCGCGGCATGGAGCGTGGCGGCGTTGAGCAACGGGAACCCGCCGACCGATTGCGGCTCGATCGCGGGATTGAGCAGCAGCAGATCGAACCAGGCGAAGCGGGCGAGGCCGAGCGTTACCAGCGATGTGGCAAGCAACGGCAAGCTGCCCCGGCGCAGCAGCAGCCAGCCGGCGGCGAGGCAGGATTGGGTGAGCAAGGCGCGCTCGAAAAAGCCCAGTTCGACGAAGCGGGGCAAGGTGGCGATCGCGAGCGGCTGCTTGGCGAGCGCATAGAGCAAAAGGAGCGCCGTTACCGCCGCGACTGCGCCGACGAAGCGGCGGACGCGGCCATAATGGCGCGGATCGACGAGGAGCATCACCGCAACGCCCGTTGGCAAAGCGAGCGCGCGAAGCAGTTCCGCAATTTCGGGGAGCAGGCGATAGGGAAGGCGTTCGTCGATGAGCGAGGCGAGGACCAGATTGGCGAATTGCGCCAGCGGCCACAATGCCGCGACCAAGGCGGCCATGAAGGGATAAGCGGGAAGCTCGAACAACTTGGGCGCGCGCGCATGCCTTGCCCAGGCGGCAAGCCCGGCCATGACCAGCGCGAGTGGGATTGCCAGCCATTCCACCGCCACGAACTGCGCCATGCCGAGTGCGGCCAGCAATGCCGTGAGCGCGGTGGCGGCAGTGAGAGAGGGGCCGCCATCGGTGGAACGAAGCCGCCAAGCGAGGCTGGCCATCGCGCCGGCGGCCGCGAGCTCGAGCAGGCCCCAGTTCCAGTCGGCGAGCAGCGAAGGGGCAGTTGCGTGCGCCGCCAGCAGCGGCCCTGTGGTTCCGAGCATCGCCACCGCCGCCCAGCCGCGCGAGCGGCCGGCCAGCAGATGCCCGGGGATCGCGAAGAGCAGAGCCGCGATGGCCGCCGCCAATGGCGTAGCGCGGGCCTCGGGCTGGAGAAACGCGAGGCATTCGAGGAGCAGGACCAGGCCCGCCGAAGCGATCGCGGCTGGCAGATAGAGCGAATCGCGCCAGGCGAGGAACAAAGTGGCCGCGGCCAGCACCAAATAGAAGCTCCAGGCCAGCGCGCCGAAATCGAGCGCAGGCGCCAGCGCCACGAGCTGGATGAACCCTGCTATCAGCGGAGCGAGGCGGAGCCATGGGCTTCGCAGGCCCGTTGCCGGCAAGGATGCGCTCGATCCTGCGGCGAGCAGCATGGTGAAGGCGCCGATGGCCGCGAGGTCACCCGCCTGTCCGGCCTGTGCGAGGATCAGGAAATTGATCCAGCCGAACCCGGCAATGCTGGCGGCAAGCGCAAGCCAGCCCCAGCCGCGGCGGACCGCGAGGCCGAAAAGGGCTGCGACGAGCAAGGCGAGATAGACCAATAACGGCCCTGTCCCGATCGCGTCGAACCCCGCGAGCAATGGAGCCATGAAGCCCCCGAGCAACGCCATCACCGCAGTGGGCGGGCCGTGGCGAAGCGACAGGGCCAAAGCGAGGCCGGTGACCAGCAGGACTGCGAGGAAAGCGGGGGCAGGCGCGATCAGATGATAGAGCGCCGCGGCCAGATACAGCGTCGCATAAAGGCTCGCGACGCCGGCCCCGGCGAGCACCTGTGCGATGCGCGGATCGTCGCTGGTGGCGGGCAGGCGGCGCGCGACTTCGCTGGCGGCGATCAGCGCCACTGCGAAGAGCGCGGCGAGGATGGTGCGCGCGGCGGGGCCGAGCAGGCCGTTATCGATCGAGAAGCGCACGAGGAAGAAGCCGGCGAGGACGAGCGCCGCGCCGCCGATCCAGATGGGCAGGCGGCCGCCGATCAGCGCTTCGAGGCTGAAGCGCGGCTCTGACGGGATTGGCGGTTCGGGAGCAGGCTTGGGTTCGGGTGTTTCTACTCGGGCAGCGGGAGGCGGGGCGGCGAGGGGGGGCGCGGGGGTTTTGGGCTGCGGAGCGGGAGTTCGGATCAATCGCAGCTCGATCCCGGCCAGCAGCGATTCGACTCTCCGCAGCTCTTGCTCCAGAAAGTTCACGCGCCGCAGGATGAAGGCAAAAGCCGCAGCGACGCCGAGCGCGAGAAGGATCGTCCATCCCATCGCGCCCGTCCATCGCACAGCCGCGCGGCCCTGTCGCGCACCTAGGGCAGTTTTTTGAGCAAAAGGGGGGAGGTGCCAAGTGATTGTTTTCGGATCGACTTTGTCTCCATACGTGCGGAAATGCATGGTCTTTGGCGCGGAGAAGGGGCTTGAGCTGGAGCTGCGCGCAGCAGGACTCGGCAAGGGCGGGCCCGAATTCGAGGCGGCAAGCCCGTTCGGCAAGATGCCGGGCTTCAAGGACGGCGACTTCCTGATTTCCGATTCGACGGCGATCGTCACTTATCTGGAGGCCCGGCATCCCGAGCCCGATCTGATTCCAGCCGAGCCCCGCGCCCGCGCCCGGACGATCTGGTATGACGAATTGGCGGATACTTTGATGATGGCGGCGGGGTCTGCGATTTTCGGCAACCGGTTTGTGCGGCCGCGGGTGCTGAAGCAGGAATGCGATCACAACGCCGCGGACCATGCCGAGCGCGAACTGCTGCCGCCGATCCTTGCCTATCTGGAGAAAATGATCCCCGAGAGCGGATTTCTGGTGGAGGACCGCATCACCCTGGCCGACATCGCCGTCGCGAGCCCGCTCGCCACCTTGGGCTGTATCGGCGTGACCGTGGACCGTTCGCTATATCCCAAGACCGCCGCCTGGGCGCTGGCGATGCACCAACGGCCGAGCTTCGCCGCGATACTCGCCAGGGATCATGCCGTGGTGGAAGCAATGGGCGGGCCGATCGTTGGAAATGGCGGCAAGAAGAGCTAGGCGGATAGGCGATGCGGATCGCCTTCACCAAATGCCACGGATCGGGGAATGATTTCTCGCTTGTCGATGCCCGTGCGATTCAGCTGAGCGATGCGGAATGGGCGGCGGCGGCGCGCATGCTTGCCGATCGTGACGGCCCGGTCGGGGGTGACGGGATTCTCCTTTTAATACAAGGGGATAGAGAGAATCAATTCGGGATGCGGATGTTCAATTCGGATGGTTCGGAGGCGGAGACTTGCCTGAACGGACTGCGCTGCGTCGCGCGGGCAGGATTCGAGGCGCTGGGGATCGACTCAGCGCGCGTGAAATTGCGGACCAGCAGCGCCGAGGTGGCGAAGGCGGAGGCGCTGGCGGAGGGCGTTTATACGGTGCGGACGCGCGTGGGCCCGGCGGGGCGCGACATCGGGCTGGCCGGCCCGCTTTCCGAACTGCCGAGCGGGCGCGAATTCACCGCGGTCTCGATGCCGAACCCCCATCTGGTGAGCTTTGTCGACCAGGTGGACGAAGAGGAGCTGGTGGCGCTGGGCCGCTGGTGCGAAGCCGCGCCGGCATTGCTGCCCGCGCGGGCGAATGTCTCGTTTGTCGAAATGCGCGGCCCAGACTTGTTCGTGCGCACGTTCGAGCGCGGCGTGGGGCTGACCAATGCATGCGGCAGCGCGATGGCGGCTTCGGTATTCGCGGCGGGGCTGACCGGGCGGCTGCCCTGGGAGCGCGAGACAAGGGTCTTCAACAAGGGCGGGCTGGTGCGGGGGAGCGCGGGCGCGGACGGCATGGTGACGATCCTCGGCAATGCGACCTTCGAATATGACGGCGCGATCGAAACGGATGGCTCAGGCCTCGAAGTGACGAAGCGGCGGCCGCACGAGATTACCGTATGGGAAGCTGCGATCAGCTAAGCCCGGCAATCAGCTCCAAAGGGGCGCGGACGATCGTGCCGTGGCGCGCGCCGGCGGGGACCGAGATCAGCGGCGTGGCGTCCTCCCAGATTTTCAGATCGCGCGAGCGCGCCGCCCCCCATTTTCCCTCGCGATATTCGTCGTAAAACACGTAGGTCCACTCGCCGATCGTGATCCCCGCTGGCCCCTCTACCCAATCGGGAGTGAAGGGGAGCGACAGGCCAGTGAACGGCCCGGTGGGCGATGCCGCGCGGGCGATCCGCAGGTGCTTTTTCGGCGGATTCACCGTCTCGTCCTTGACGATCAGGTGCAGGCCCAGCCCGGGACGATCGATGAAAGTCGCGTCGATGACGCTGAAGCCCGGATCCCAGAACAGCCTGGGCTCCGAGATCTCCACGAAATCGCGCGTCGTCACATGCCAGAGGCGGTGATTATAGCCGCTCTCGGACGCGCCCGCGGTCTCCGCGAAGCGGCCGGTGACGGTGCTCGACCAGAAGATCACGAAGTGGCGCGCGCGCGCATCCCAGATCATCTCGGGCGCCCATACGTTGCGCGTGCCGGGCACCGACGCCATCACTGGGATCGCCCGTTGCGGCGACCAGTGCAGCAGATCGTGGCTGGTGGCGTGGCCGAGCGTCACGCCTTCCCAGGCGGTGGTCCACAGCAGATGCCAGGGATCGCCGGGGGCGGGACCCTTTATCAGGAATGGATCGCGCATCAGCTTGCTCTCGCCGACTTGCGGCTTGAGGACGATCTCGCCGCCCTTGACGGGCGAGAAGCGCAGGCCACCCATGCTCATGGCGAGGCGCAGGCCGGGGCTGATATCCTTGCCGCCGGCGAAATAGCTGAGGATGTAGCCGGTGCTGCTACCCGCGGCGCGCGGCGCACAGGCCCCGGCGAAGGCGGCGACCCCCAAAGCGGCAATGGCGTCCCGGCGTGTCAGCATGACCGTCTCTCCCGATCTCTGTCAGCTTGTGCCGACTATCCAGGCGATTAATAGTATAAATAGTCGCAGTGAGGGAGAGGGATGATGAGGGTGCAACGCCGGACACTGCTGGGGATAAGCGCGGCGCTGCCGATTGCGGGCATGACAGGGGCCGTGCCGGTGGCGGCCAAGGGGCCGATCCTCGCGGAAAGGCCGCCGATGGGCTGGAACAGCTTCAATAGCTTCGCAACCAATATCGTCGAGGCGGAAGCGCTGGAGACGGCGGCGATCATGGCGCGCGAACTGCTGCCCTTTGGCTACGACACCTTCACGATCGACCATCAATGGTATGAGCCCAAGGCGATTGGCTATGACGTGCGGCCCAAGGGCAATCCGACGCTCGACGCTCATGGCAGGCTGATCCCCGCCCCTGCCCGCTTTCCATCGAGCGCGGGCAGCGGCAGCTTCAAGCCGCTGGCGGATGCGATCCACAAGCTTGGGCTGCGCTTCGGGCTGCACCTGATGCGCGGCATCCCGCGGCTGGCGGTGGAGCGGAACCTGCCGATCCTGGGCACCCGGCTGCGCGCGCGGGACATTGCCGACACCAGCAGCATCTGCAGCTGGAACCAGGATATGTATGGCGTGGATATGCGGCGGCCGGGCGCGCAGGCTTATTATGACGGCGTGTTCGCGCTGTTTGCCGAATGGGGAGTCGACTTCGTCAAGATGGACGACATGAGCCGGCCTTATGACGCGCACGCGGCGGAGATCGAGGCGGCGGCGCTGGCGATCCGGCGGAGCGGACGGCCGATGGTGCTGAGCCTGTCGCCGGGCGAGACGCCGGTGATCCGCGCGGAGCATGTGCGCAAGCATGCCCAGATGTGGCGGATCAGCGACGATTTCTGGGACGAATGGCCGCTGCTAGAGGCGCAGTTCGTCCGTTTCGAAAACTGGAATCCGCATCGCCGGCCCGGCGGCTGGCCAGATGGCGACATGCTGCCGCTGGGCCGGCTGCGGCTGGGCGCGCGTGACACGCGCTTCACCCCCGACGAGCAGCGCACGCTGATGACGCTGTGGGCGATCACCCGATCGCCGCTGATCATGGGCGGCGATTTGCGGAGGCTGGACGCGGCGACGCTGGCGCTGCTGACCAACCGCGAAGTGATCGCAGTCAACCAGGCGAGCAGCGGCAACCAGCCGCATTTCGTCGAGGATTATACGCGGGTGTGGTCTGCACGTGCGCCGGGCGGTGGGCGCTATGTGGCGCTGTTCAACACCGGCAAGGGTGCGCGGGACGTGGGGGTGGAGCTATCGGTGCTGGGGCTGGCGGGGCGGGCGCGGGTGCGGGTGCGGGATTTGTGGGTGGGGGCGGATGATGGCGTGGCGACCGGGCGGCTGGTGCGGAGCCTGCCTTCGCATGGGGCGGGGTTGTATTGGGTGGGGTGAGGCGGGGGATTCCAAAGTTAGCAACCGGGTTGCTCCCCTTGTGCGCGCACTGCGCGGACGCTTATTCCACGGCAGCGTTTGCGAACGCTGCCGCCGCCGTCAATTAGGCGCGAAGGCTGTGACGAAGGGTATCGCGATCCTGCCGTTGCATCACTTCCTGAAGGCGGCGACCTACCCATTCCGCAACTGGCGGCGTTACCGCATTGCCTACAGCGTGATAGCGAAGGCTGTCGATCCGATCCGATTGCTTCGCATCGAACCCGTTCGGCTTCGTCCAGTCATCGGGAAAGCCTTGCACCCGCTCAACTTCATTCGGCGTGAAGCGGCGCACGCGCCCTTCAGGATACCAAACGTAATTTCGCGACCAATCCGTTCCCGTATGCCGAGCGGATTCGGCATAGATGCAATGGGCGACGCTCTTTACGAGGGGTCCTTTGCCAGTATCTCCAAGGATTGTCTGAAAGATGGAGGAAGGTTTCTCCCCATCCGATCGACCCTTCTTAGAATTCCAGTCGCCGCATTCTGGCTCAAAAAGTACTTCTCCTGCACTTCCTGCGTCTCGATGCATGGCAACAATGTAGACTCGACGGCGCTGTTGGGGGACTCCGAAGTCTTTACTGTTAAGCACACGCCACGCGACGCCATACCCGAGTTCGTCCAGCGCCTTGAGTACGATGGCGAAGTCGCGTCCTCCGTGGCTAGAGAGAAGGCCGTGCACGTTTTCGAGGATAATTGCTCTTGGAAGACGTCCTCCAACGAGTCGCATAAAGTCGTGAAAGAGGCCAGATTGGTTCCCTCGAAGCCCAGATCGCGGCCCCATTCGAGCAAGCGAGAGGTCTTGGCAGGGGAATCCTGCCGCCCAGATATCAGCTTCAGGGATATCTGCGTCATCTAACTTCCTAATATCAGAATCTAGTGGGAGTTCAGGCCAATGCTGCCGTAAGATATCACGGCAAAACGGCTTAACCTCGCATTGGAACCTCACCTCGAAGCCAGCTCGTTCCAAGCCGAGGTCAAGGCCACCAATGCCTGAAAAGAACGAGGCGACGGTGTAGGACAGAACTCGAACCCCTAGAACGAAATGCGAACACTTGCGTAAACAGCACCCCGCACCGTGTCAACGCGGGGCCAGAACGAGAATCGCATATTCCGAAGCCCGCTGCTAGCTTGAATTCGAAGATGGAGAGGTCGAACGATGGAGAGTATTTCGGTCCGGTGGCGACCGTCGGGCGGACGCGGCGAGTTCGAATACGTCCCTGCGGACAGCCTCGCGGACCGGGAAATCAACGTGCTGTTCGAGGCGTTGAACCTCACCATCCCGGCTGAAGTGCGTGGCGTGAATGTGCAGCCGCAGGGCAAGCCGCGCTTGCGCAAGTTTGACAAGAACAACCGTAAGAAGCTTCACCTGCCGCAGCTCGTGATGGCGGTCGCGCGGCTCCCCGAACCTCGGCGCGAAGATCACCACACACCGCTTGTATTCCCTCTCGAAAACAAGTCGTTCGTGATGGATGCGATGGACTTTGACGTTATCGATGATGACGGCATCACCGTGACGCTTGCCCCTTTGCGCGTTTCTATTCTCCACACGGACTTCAAGGTTGATCTACAGGATCGCTTTGCCGCAATCGCCGCCGATATTGCGGAAGCGGACAAGGTGGCGAGCAACTATCCGGAGATCGCTGCCGCAATCGCTACTCATGCGCACCAGATCATGGCCGGCGTGAACAGTAGTGAAATTCGCAAGGCGGCGGATGCCTACATCGCAGTGCAGGCGGAGCATTTCGGCATGACGAATGCCGGATCGGCAACAAACCTTATCCACTTCGAAAGCTTGCCCGCAACGGACCTAGAGGAAGAAATCACCGGCAAAGAGGGCCGGATTCTCACTCGCGTTCATGCCTACAAGGAGCGGGACCGTAAGTTCGCGGCCCGTGCCAAAAAGTACTACAAAACGAAGAACGGCGGTAAGCTTTGGTGTATCGCGTGCGACCTGAAGCCGGAAACGCTGTATGATGATCGGGGCGAACGATGCATCGAAGCGCATCATAAGATTCCGATTGAGGAACTTCAACCGGATAGCATCGTGCATGTGGACGATATGGCGATGGTCTGTGCTAGCTGCCATCGCGTGATCCACAGTCAGAAGCCATGCCTTACTATTGAAGAGGTTCGTGCGCTTAGGTTTCTAGCTGCGTAAGGTGTTCGATGGACTCGATATCGCCCGAACGGCGTTCGGCGAACATGCGGCAGATCAAAAGCCGCGACACAAAGCCGGAAATGGTAGTGCGCAGGACCGCCCATCGGCTCGGCTATCGCTATCGCCTCCATAGGAAGGACCTACCGGGGAAGCCCGACCTGGTGTTCCCGGGACGGTCGAAGATCATTTTCGTGCACGGATGCTTCTGGCATCAGCATGCCGAAGACCATTGCCGTCATGGGCGGCCGCCCAGATCGAATCTTGGCTATTGGAGGCCGAAGCTGGCGCGGAATGTCGCGAGGGATGCCGATGCGACCAAACGTCTAGCCGAACTCGGCTGGTGCGTTCTCACTTTATGGGAATGTGAAGTACGTGATGATGCCGAGCTAGCGCAAAAGCTTCGCGAATTCCTCGACTAATAAATGACGGGTGCGGGAACAAGCAGGGAACATAAAACTGTGACGCACGTTAACCGGGCGTTGGCTCCTGACCAGCGGGAGAAGATCGATGCCTGACAAGAAAACTTCGCCCAAGGCCGCCAAGGCCGCTTCGAAAACGCTGAGCGATGGCCGCACCGCCAAGGATTCCAAGACGGCGGCGGGATCGGCGCTGAGCCAGAAGGAAGGCTCCAAAAAGAAGAAGAAGTGATGCGCCGCGGCAAAGCAGTTGCTGGGACGTCCATGCCCCCGGCATGGACTGCCGAGTGCGGGGCACTGGCGCCAGCAACTCGTCGGTCGTGGTTCCACCACGCCGGCCGGCATTCGGCTGGTCCTCGCCAGAAGCTGCGCGTTATTCTCGGGCCTCATGATAACCAAATAGGCACAAAACACTTGACATTGTTACGCTGATCAGGTACCACTTAGGCACGCTGAAGAATTGCGAGTCGGAAACGGCGCCGCGGCAAAGCCGCGTCGGTCGTGGCGATGCCACGCCGGCCGGCATTCGGCTGGTCCGTGCCTAGCGGCGCTAGGCTTGGGCCTCATGCGAAGAATTGCGAGTCGGGGCCGGGGGCCGCGACTACGACAGCATCAAAATCACAACAGACGGGACGGGACGCGCCGCGGCAAAGCAGTTGCTGGAACGCCCATGCCCCCGGCATGGACTGCCGAGTGCGGGGCACTCGGCACCAGCAACTCGTCGTCGTGGCGTGGGTCACGCCGGCCGGCATTCGGCTGGTCCTTGTCCAGCGCTGGGCGCTGGCCTCGGGCCTCATGCGTGCGCCGGCCCTTTCGCATTTGGGGGAGTGACGGATTTGGCGAAGCGGAGCGGGGAAGCGAAGGATAAGGGGCCGGTGCGGTCGACGCCGGGGTATCAATGGACCGAGGCAAAGCGCGAGGCGTTTCTGGTGCTGCTGGCGCAGAGTTGCAACGTCGCGGCGTCGTGCCGGGCGGTGGGGATGCAGACGCCTTCGCTTTACCGGCTGCGGCGGCTCGACGCGGGGTTTGCGGCCGAGTGGCGCACCGCGCTGCTCGCCGGATATGACCGGCTGGAGGAGCAATTGCTGCGGATCGCCGGCGGCGCGACCGAGGGAGGCGCGGGCGATGCGCCGGCGTTCGATCCCGAACTGGCGATGCGCATGCTCGACCGGCACCGGCGCGCCCGGGAGAAGGATCAAGGCGGACGCGGCGGGCCGCTGACGCGGGCGACGCGGGCAGAAGCCGAGGCGGCGCTGCATGCCAAGCTCGACATATTGGCGCGCCGGCGCACGCGAAAGGCGAAGGCATGATGCGGCGGCGGCCGGGAAGCGCGCTCAAGCGGCTGGCGCGCGAACCGCGCAGCGTGCGCGTGCGCCTCGTACGGCAGATGCCGGCGGGGCATTTGCGTACGCTCAACGAGTGGTGGGAATTCTGGGCGCATGAAGGGCAATTATGGCCCAAGGGCGATTGGCGGATCTGGCTGATCCAGGCGGGGCGCGGCTTTGGCAAGACCCGCGCGGGCGCCGAATGGGTGAGCCGGATCGCGCGCGAGCGGCCCAAGGCGCGGATCGCGCTGGTCGGGGCGAATTTCGACGAGGCGCGGCGCGTGATGGTGGAGGGGCCGGCCGGGCTGCTGGCCATGGCGCGCGACGGCGAGCGCCCGCGCTGGCTGAAGAAGGCGGGCGAACTGCATTTTGACTCGGGCGCGATCGCCACGGTCTTTTCGGCGGAAGCGCCCGACGGATTGCGCGGGCCCGAGCATGATGCGGCCTGGTGCGACGAATTGGGCAAATGGCGTGGAGGCCCGCTGGCGCGCGGCGAGCTGGCCTGGGACAATCTGATGATGGGGCTGCGCAGCGGGCGGGCCCAAGTGGTGGTGACGACGACGCCGCGCACGACACAGCTCATGCAGCGGGTGAAGGCGATGCAAGGCGTGCGCGAGACACGCGGGCGGACGCTCGATAATCCGCATCTTCCGGCGAGTTTCATCGACGCGATGGTGGCCGAATATGGCGGGACGCGCAAAGGACGGCAGGAGCTGGACGGCGAGCTGCTCGACGATATCGTCGGCGCGCTGTGGAGCCGGGAGCTGATCGAGGCGCGGCGCGTGAAGGCCGCGCCGGAGCTGGTGCGCGTGGTGATCGGCGTCGATCCGCCGGGGGGAAGCGCGACGCCGGGCGGTGGGGACGCCTGCGGAATCGTCGCGGTGGGTCTGGGGCGCGACGGGCATGGCTATGTGATCGAGGATGCGAGCGTGCACGGCGCTTCGCCCGAGGGCTGGGCGCGCGCGGTGGCGGCTTGCGCCGCGCGCCACGGGGCCGATCGCGTGGTGGCCGAAAAAAACCAGGGCGGTTCGATGGTGGAGAGCGTGCTGCGCGCGGCGGAGGCCGGGCTGCCCGTCAGGCTGGTGCATGCCAGCCGGGGGAAGAGCGCGCGGGCCGAGCCGGTGGCGATGCTCTATGAAGCGGGCAAAGCCTGGCATGCGGGCATTTTCCCCGAGCTGGAGGACGAGCTTTGCGGGCTGCAGGCGGGCGGCGGCTATGAAGGACCGGGGCGCTCGCCGGACCGCGCGGACGCATGCGTGTGGGCGCTGACCGAGCTGATGCTGTCGCGGCGCGGGCGGGCGGCGGTGAGAAGTCTTTGATGAGGTTGCCGCACCAGCGGGCTGGTGCGTCCCAAACCAGATAGGAGAAGGACGATGCTGAAATGGCCTTTGGCCGTGCGCGCCGATGCGCGCCACGGCCTGGCGGCGCTGTGCGCGTTGCTGGGCGGCGGATTGCTGACCATGATGGGGATGATGACGAGCAGCTGCGCCGGGCTGGGCGCGAGCCAGGTGCTGAGCGCGGGCTATGCCGCCGCGCTGGCGACGCAGGACCGCAACGCCGACGGCGCGCTCGACCGCGGCGAAGTGGCCGGAATGGTCGAGCGCGCCTTCCCTCCCGAGCGGCGGACGGGGCAGGGCTGGACGACGCTCAGGGCCTGGCTGATCGCAGGCTATATGGAGCAGGACCGCGACGGCGACGGGCGGCTGACGCTGGGCGAATTGCTCAAAGGCGGATCGCGGGCCTGCGCCGACCTGAACGGCGACGGGATGCTCTCCGAAATCGAAGTCGCGGCGAGCATCGGGCGGTGCCCCACCGGGATGCTGCCCGCCCCCGAGCCCGAGATGGCGCGGAGCAATGCGGCGGGGGAATATTGATCCGCGCCCGCGGGCGCTCTAGCCTGTCGCCCAATCGCCGCAGGGACGAGGGCCAAGTGCGTCAGCTTCTATATATCAGTTCCAGCACGCTTCCCGGCAACGCGGCGGATATCGAAGGGATATTGGCGCAATCGCGGCACCATAATGCGATCGAGGGGATCACCGGACTGCTGTGGTCCGACGGCAAGCATTTTCTCCAGGTGCTGGAGGGGACCAGCGAAAGCGTTGGCGAGACGTTCGGCCGGATCCTGTCGGACCACCGCCACAGCGCGATCGTCGTGCTGCACGACCGGCAAATCGCGGATCGCGAGTTCGGAAGCTGGGCAATGGTGCACCGGAATGCGAGCGATCCGCCCGACGCGCATGACGCCCGGGCGCGGCGCATGCTGAAGAATGCATCCGAGCCGCTGCGCGATACCTTCCTGGCGCTGGTGGCGGGCGGAGAGATCACGCGATGAGCGGCGCCCCAGCCCATGGCGCGCGAAAGTGACGCCACGCGAACTGATCGATACGGCCCGAGTGCCAGGCGGCGACGAGGAGCTGCGGCTGTTTCGCCGCGGCAAGGATTTCATGATCGTGCTCGACCGCAACGAGCTGATGAACAGCCGGATGAGCGGTTCGGAGGAAGCGCTGGCGGAGATGACGCTGGAACGGCTTGCCGGCGATGCGCCGCGCGTGCTGATCGGTGGATACGGCATGGGCTTCACGCTGCGGGCGGCACTGGCCCGCACCGGGGCGGACGCAGTGCTGGTCGTGGTCGAGCTGGTGCCCAAGATCGTGGAGTGGGCGCGCGGACCGATGGCGGAGCTTACGGCAGAGTGCCTGGACGATCCGCGGGTGCGGCTGATGGAAGGCGATGTCGCGGCGTCCATCGGCGCGGCGCGCGAGGAATATGACGCGATCCTGCTCGACGTGGACAATGGCCCGGACGGGCTGACGCGGCTGGCCAACGATCGGCTCTATACGATGACGGGGCTGGGCACCGCGCTGCGCGCGCTCAAGCCCGGCGGCGTGCTGGCGGTGTGGTCGGCGGGGCCGGACCAGCGCTTTTCACGGCGGATGCGCGACGCGGGGTTCGAGGTGGAGGAAGTCGCGGTGCGGGCGCGCTCGAACGGCAAGGGGCCCCGGCACGTGATCTGGTTCGGGCGCAAGCTTTAGGGATCGAGCTCCCCTCCCTGGAAGGGAGGGGTCGGGGGTGAGTCTCGTCTCGGCGTACCGCATCCTCCGGTTGGCTGGCACCGTATCGCGTGCATCGACCCACCCCCAGCCCCTCCTTCCAGGGAGGGGCGTAGAAGTTTTGGGAGATCAGCATGAAATGGTTCGGACGAAAGTCCGCGCGCGCCAATGGCATTTGGGGCGTGCGGCTGCCGCTGGCGCGCGCCGGCATGGCGACGGCGGGCGACTGGCCGCAAAGCTATGAGGCGCAGGTGCGCGAGGCTTATTGCCGCAATCCGGTGGCGCAGCGCGCGGTGAGGCTGGTGGCGGAGGGCGTAAGCGGGGCGCCGCTGTCGGCATCCGATCCGGCGCTGGCGGCGCTGGTGACCGCGCGATCGGGCGGGCAGGTTTTGATCGAGACGGTGGCGGCGCATCTGCTGCTGCACGGCAATGCCTATGTCGAATTGCTGTGCGACGATGCCGGGCGCGTGACCGAATTGTTCGCGCTGCGGCCCGAGCGCGTGACCGTGGAGCCGGACGCCAATGGCTGGCCGGTGGCGTATCGATACCGGGTTCGCGGGCATGTTTCGCGGCTGGCTTCGGAGGATGGCGCTGGGCGAGCGGCGGTCGCGCATATCCGCGCCTTCAATCCGCTCGACGATCATTACGGGCTCGGCTGCCTGGGGGCGGCGGCGGGCGCGGTGGCGGTGCACAATGCGGCGGCCAGATGGAACAAGGCGCTGCTCGACAATGCGGCGCGGCCGAGCGGGGCGCTGATCTATGACACGGGCGACGGCGCGGCGCTTTCGGGCGAGCAATTCGAGCGACTGAAGCGCGAAATGGAAGCGGGCTTCCAGGGCGCGGGCAATGCGGGGCGGCCGATGCTGCTGGAGGGCGGGCTGAAATGGCAGGCGATGAGCCTCTCGCCCGCGGACATGGATTTCGTGGGGCTGAAGGCGGCGGCGGCGCGCGAAATCGCGCTCGCATTCGGCGTGCCGCCGATGCTGATGGGGCTGCCCGGAGACAATAGCTACGCCAATTACCGCGAGGCCAACCGGGCGCTCTGGCGGCTCGCGATATTGCCGCTGGCGGAGAATATCCTGGGCGGGCTGCGCCAGGCGCTCGCGCCCTGGTTTCCGGACGCGAGCCTGGCGATCGACGTGGATCGGGTAACTGCGCTGGCCGAGGACCGCGAGAGGCTTTGGCGACAGGTCAGCGGGGCGGATTTCCTGACGCCCGAAGAGAAGCGAGAGATGGTGGGACTTTCTTGATTGGCCGCCAGGAGGACAAAATGAGCGAGGAAATGGTGCTGGCGCAGATGATGGGGCAGGCCGAGCAAGCGGGCGCGGACCTCACGACGCTGCGCGCGATCGCTGAGGAAGCGGGCGAACTGGGCGCGCGACGGGCGCTGGAGAAGCTGGGGCTAGGGGATACCGGCGCCAGCAAGGACATGGGCGAATTGCGCGAACTGCTAGGGGCCTGGCGCGACGCCAAGCGATCGGCGCTCAAGGCGGCGTTCGCCTGGGGCGGGCGGATGCTGGCGGCGCTGGTGCTGGTGGGGCTGGCGGTGAAGCTGGGGTTTCCGGGCTGGCTGAAATGATCCTTCGACAGGCTCAGGATGAGCGGAGGCTTCGACAAGCTCAGGATGAGCGGGTGCGCTTCGCGGGCTATGCGGCGGTGTTCGACGCAGTGGACCGGGGTGGAGATGTGGTTCGGCGAGGGGCGTTTCGAGTGGCGGGGAAGGTGCCCTTGCTGTGGCAGCATGCGGGCGCGCCGGTGGGGGAAATCGAGTGGCTGGGCGAGGATTCGCGCGGGCTTAGGGTGATCGGGCGAGTCGAGGATGCCAAGCTGGCGGGGCTGGTGCGCGCGGGCGCGGTGAACGGGCTTTCGTTCGGCTATCGGGTGCGCGAGGCGCGGCGGGGCAGGGTGCGCGAGATCAGGCAGCTGGAGCTGATGGAAGTCAGCCTGGTGACGAGCCCGATGCAGCCGCTGGCGCGGGTGCATGCAACGGCCAGGGCGCCATGATCGGGCCGCGCGGAGATGGGCCATGTCTGTTGTCGCGCCATCATGGGCATTGCGCTATGAACGGTGCTGGCGAGAGGCAATGCCTGGAGTCTGGTGGCAAATCCTTTTCCCATGGCACGGTTCACGAGGCAGGGGACGATCTTCAAGCGGTAGTTCGATCGGATCCCCGAATCCTTGCGCTGTGGGAAAGCCTGACGCCGCTGGGCCGGAACGAATTCATCTGCTGGATCGATGACGCGAAACAGCCGGCGACGCGTCAACGCCGCATTACACGAACCTGCGAGGAACTGTTGGAGGGCAAGAAGCGGCCCTGCTGCTGGGCGGGCTGCATCCACCGAACCGACAAGGCGCCGAGCCGATGGCAACAGGCGGTCCTGATCGACGGGAAGCGAAAGAGCGGTTCGTAACGGAATGCGGCGAAGGTGGCGACGCCGCTGCATGCGCTGGCGGATCAGCCGAAGAACGGACGCACGATGTAGCTGACGAAATAGAAGGTCAGGACGGAGGCGGCGGCGGCATGATCGAGCCACCGGCGGCGCGAGAGCAGGAGCATTGCATAGCTGGCGAACAACCAGAAATTGCGCAGGGCATAGGCGGTCAGCTCCGCCGGATCGGATGCGCGATGGCCCTGAACCATCGCAGTGATCTCGGTGATCATCAGCAACAGATTGGCGGCCAGGAGCAGGCCGACGATCCAGGGGCGGCGGCGATCGAAATAGCTGTCGAGATCGGGCCAGTCGTCGAGGTGGCGAGGGACCATGACGACGCCGAGCACGAAATAAACGAGGCCGACCAGCATGGGCACGGCGAATTGCGGCATATTGATCCCGATGCCCCTGAGCGACATCCAGGCATCGATGAAGGTGGCCATGATCTCGATCAGCGCGATGACGCCGACCAGCGGAAGGATGATCCCGAGCCGCGGCGGAGCACGCTCGCGCAGGATGCTGGCGAAGCCGCCGAACAGCTCGGCGGTCGCCAGGCCGAGCAGCAGGCCGTAGAAGGTCATGAAGAATTCGAACTGGCTCATGAGGTGAGCCACGCGAAGAGGCCGAACAGCGACAGGCCGCTGTTGCCGTAGGTGCTGAGGTAGACCAGGATCAGCCCGCCAAGGGAGATCGCGACCGCCAGGCGTGGGCGAAGCAGCATCCCTGCGGTCATGAGGCTGAGCGCCACCAGATTGACCAGCGCGTAGGGCAGCAGAAACTGCGCGGGCACTCGGCTGCTCTCGTTTACCATGATGAGCAGGTTCGCGGCGAACAACAGCCCGAGCGTCCAGCGGCGGTTGCGATAGGTATATTCGTCGAGATCGGGCCATTCCGACGGGTCTTTCGGTACGACGAGCGTGCTGGCGGCAAAGACGCAGACGCCGATCGCCGTCGGCACCGCGAGCGCGATCATGTCGATCTCGATCGTCTTGAGGCTCATCCAGGCATCGATGAAGAGCGCGAGCAATTGAACGAACATCAGCACGCCCATTAGCGGCGTGAGCAGGCCGAGCCTGGGTCGCGCGCGGTGGCGCAGCAGTCCGGAGAAGCCGAGCAGCAGCTCCGCCACGGCGATGCCGATCAGCAGGCTGTAGAAGGTCATGAAGAATTCGAACTGGGTCATGCGGGCGTCCCCATCATGGCGGGCGCGGCGCCGGAGTAAATCCGACGCCGTCGGACCTCGCTGACGCGAGGCCGGCCGGCCTCGTCCGCGACGCGGGCCAGCTGCGCTGCCCCGCTGACTTCGGTGAAGAATTCGAACTGAGACATGCGCCGGGCCCCCGAAGGGGTCAGAATAAGGCCGGCTTTTCAACGTGCAACCAGGGGTTTCGCCGCGGCGAGGCCCCTTTCCTTTTCGTGAGCGGGAGAATGAGCATGATCGAAGTGAAGGCAGACAGTCTCGAGGCGAGCTTCGAGGCGGTGGAGCGGGCCGGGTTGCCGGCGGCGCGGCCTATGCTGATGGGCGGGCGGCCGGTGGCGAGCGCGGCGTTCGAGACGTTCGTGCGCTCAGGGAGCGGCGCGCTGGAGATGAAGGCGCTTTCCGGAGCCAGCGATGCGGCGGGCGGCTATGCGGTGCCCGAGGAGATCGACGCGCTGATCGACGCGACACTGAAGAGCATCTCGCCCATTCGCGCGATCTCCAACGTCGTGAAGGTCGGATCGTCGGGCTATCGCAAGCTGGTGACCAGCGGCGGCTTTGCTTCGGGCTGGGCGGCCGAGACCGGCGCGCGGGCCGAGACGGCGACGCCGACCTTCAACGAAGTCGCGCCGCCCTCGGGCGAGCTCTTCGCCAATCCGGCGGCGAGCCAGGCGATGCTCGACGATGCGGCTTTCCAGGTCGAGGATTGGCTGGCGGGCGAGATCGCGCGCGAATTCGCCGCGGCCGAGGGCACCGCGTTCGTCAACGGCAACGGGACCAACAAGCCCCTGGGCTTCCTCCAGGCGACGACTTCGTCCTCGGGCGATGCGGCGCGGGCGTTCGGGCAGCTGCAATATGTGGCGAGCGGGGCGGCGGGCGCGTTTGCCGCGAACCCAGAGGAGAAATTGATCGATCTCGTCCAGACACTGCGCGCGCCCTATCGCCAGGGCGCGAGCTGGGTGATGAATTCATCGACGCTGGCGAAGATCCGCAAGTTCAAGACCAGCGACGGGGCGTTCCTGTGGGCGCCTTCGCTCAGCCTGGGCCAGCCGGCGACCTTGCTCGGCTATCCGGTGGTCGAGGCGGAGGACATGCCGGACGTGGCCGCCAATTCGCTGTCGATCGCATTCGGCAATTTCAAGGCGGGCTATCTGATCGCCGAGCGCGGCGAGACGCAGATCCTGCGCGATCCCTATTCGAACAAGCCCTTCGTCCACTTCTACGCGACCAAGCGCGTGGGCGGGATGGTGAGCAATTCGGAGGCGATCAAGCTGCTCAAGTTCGCGGCTTCGTAAGGAGAGAATGATCACGCGGAGGCGCGGAGACGCGGAGAAGAAGGGGCCGTCGGGGGCACCGCTAATCTCTGCCTCCGCGCCTCCGCGTGAAATCCAGCTTCATTCTGAAAAGCCGCTTCGCGGCAGGGGACAGAAAATGGCAGATCAATTTTCCAACGCCGCCGATCGCGTGTCGGCGCCGGCGACGCGGGGCGTGGCGGTGACGCCGCATGACGGCAATGCGCTGACCGATATTCCCAAGGCATTGTTTATCGGCACCGGCGGCATCGTGACCGCGCGCGGCGTGAACGCATCCGCGGACACAATATTCAAGAACGTGCCGAGCGGATCGGTGCTGCCGTTCCGCGCCAGCCATGTGCGCGCGACCGGCACCACCGCCACCGATATCGTGGCGCTCTACTGATGGTCGCGATCGTCGATGCGCAATCGACGGCGGTCACCGCGCTGGGGGACGGCAGCTACCGGATCGACAAGACCGCCGGATCGGCGGCTTTCGACGCATCGGCGGTGTCGGCGGCGGCGATCGCGGGCGATTGCGTGCTCCGCGTGCGTGACCTGAGCGCGCCGAACAGCCTGTTCTTCGGGCTCTCGATCGAGCCTGGCGAAGGCTTGGGATTCGGGCAGATGGACTATTCGGCGCACCTCTATGGCGGCGATTTATACGTGTACGAACGCGGCGTGTATGTGCCGACGCCGAGCACGCACGCCGGCACGGCGTGGATCGTCCGATCGGGAAGCGTGCTGACCTATCTGATCGGCGACCATCCCGCGACCGCGCTGGTGGCGCGCAGCGTGAGCGGCGTGACAGCGCCCTTGTGGTTCGACAGCTCGATTTCCAAGGAGGAGGGCGCGATCGAAGTGCGCTTCGAGCCGCCGGGAAGCTGGTGCGAGCCGCCGTTCAGGGCGCCACAGGCGCTCGAAATGACCTTCGGCTCCAATTTCTGACCTGGGAGAGGCGCGATGACGCTGGACGACGCCAAGGCCTATCTGCGCCTTGAAGGGACAAGCGAGGACGCCTTGATCGAGCGGCTGGTCGCGACCGCCACCGGCCTGTGCGAAGCCTATCTGGGACAGGCGCTGGTGGCGCGCGAGATGCAGGACATGCTGCCGGCGAGCGGGGCTTGGCAGCGGCTGGGCACAGGGCCGGTGCACGCGATCACCGCAGTGGAAGGCGTGCCCGCCGAGGGCGCGGCCTTCGCGCTGTCGCCCGACGCCTACGCCATCGACGTGGATGCCGCCGGCGACGGCTGGGTGCGCGTGATGCGCCCAGGCGCGGCCGGGCGGGTGCGAGTGACCTATGAGGCGGGGATGGCGGCGGATACGGGAGCCGTTCCCGCGCCGATCGGCCAGGGCGTAACCCGGCTCGTCGAATATCTCTATGCCGACCGCGACGGGCGCGACGGGCCGCCGGCGGCGGTGGCGGCGCTATGGCGGCCGTATCGGCGCGTGCGGCTGGCGCCGGAGCGCCGCGCGTGACTCGGCTTGAGCGAATCGGGCGGCGCGTGCAGGCGCGAGCCGCGGCACGGGCGGGTGCGGCGATCGAGGCGCTGCTGCCCGATGCGCGAGTCTCCACCGGCGAAAGCGGCGTTACGATCGAAGGCCGCGGAATGCGGCGGCGCTGGCTGAGCGATGCACGGCTGCGATGGATTTCGGAGTGGCTGCGATGAACGCCGAAGGAGCGGTTCGCGAAGCCGTGGCGGCGGCATTGCGCGGCGACACGGCGCTGATGGCGGGACTCAATGGCGTGTTCGACGGGCCGGCGGTGCGCGCCAGCCCGCCTTATGCCGAGCTGGGCGACACCCTGGCGAGCGATTGGGGCACCAAGGACCGGCGCGGGCGCGAAGTGCGGATCGCAGTGATGCTGCGCGATCATGCCGAGCGGGCGGCGCGGCTGGGGGAGCTGGCGGGCATGGCGGGCGCGGCGATCGAAGCGATGCCTCGCGCGCTCGACGGATGGCGGATTGCCAGCCTGGCGCATTTGCGCAGCCGGATGGCGGGCCAAGGTCCGGGCAAATGGATGGCGGTGATCGAATATCGTGTGCGAATTCTGGAAGGAGACGAGTGATGGCGGCGGAAAAGGGTAGTGCGTTCCTGCTCAAGGTCGGGAACGGGGCGACGCCCGTGGTCTATGCCACAGTGGCGGGCCTGAGGACCACGCAGTTGAGCGTCAATGGCGAGGCCGTGGCGATCACCAGCAAGGATTCGGGCGGGTGGCGCGAGCTGCTTTCCGGAGCCGGCGTGCGATCGGTCAGCGTGAGCGGCGCGGGGGTGTTCACCGGATCGGCGGCGGAGGCGCGGGTGAAGGCCAATGCGCTTTCCGGCGTGCTCGACGATTACCGGCTGAGCTTCGAGAGCGGCGATACGATGACGGGCAAGTTCCTGGTCACGCGGCTGGATTATGCCGGGGATTTCAATGGCGAGCGCAGCTATACGCTGAGCCTGGAGAGTTCGGGCGCGGTGGTGAGCTCGTGAGCGCTGGCGCTGGTCTCGGTGAGACTTCCACCCACCCCCAGCCCCTCCCTGGAAGGGAGGGGAGCAATCCCATGCGAGGCGAGGCGGAGCTGCGCGTGGGCGGCGAGACCCTGGTGCTGCGGCCGAGCTTTCAGGCGCTGGTGGCGGCCGAAGCCGAAGTGGGGCCTTTGTTCGCTTGCGTGGAGCGCGCGGCGGACGGGCGGCTTTCCTTGTCCGAAATGGTCGCCCTGTTCTGGCATTGCCTGAAGGAGCGGCCGGAGGGGCTGACGCGCGACAGCTTTGCCGATGCGGTGGCGACGCGCGGGCTGGCGGCGAACATGCCGGCGCTCAAGATCCTGATCGGCCAGATTCTGGCGGGGCGATGATTTCCTTCGCCGAGGCCGCCGCGAAACTGGCGGGCGCGGCGGGGCTGATGTTCGGCTGGGCCCCCGAGCAATTCTGGCGCGCGACGCCGGCCGAACTGGGCGCGCTGATCGATGCGCTGAAGGGGGAGGCCGGAGCGGACGCCGTGGACGCGGCGACGCTAAAACGGCTCAAGGAGCAATTTCCCGATGGATGAAGAAATCGAGCGGCTGATCGTATCGGTGCGCGCCGACACGGCGGGCTTTGCGCGCGACGTGGCCGAGATGCGCGGCAGCCTGGAAGGGCCGATGGAAGCGGGCGCGAACCGCGCGGGCCGCGCGATCGAAGGCGCGCTGCTTCGCGCGGTGCGCACCGGCAAGCTTGGCTTCGACGATCTCGGCAAAGTGGCGCTGAGCGTGATGAACGAGATCGCGCGCGCGGCGATGCAAAGCGGAGGCCAGCCGGGTGGGGGCCAGCCGGGCGGGTTCGGCGCGGTGCTGGCCGGGGCCGTGGCCGGGCTGTTCGGCGCGCCGGGCCGCGCGACGGGCGGCCCGGTGAGCCCGATGCGGCCCTATTGGGTGGGCGAGCGAGGGCCGGAATTGTTCGTGCCGACGAGCGCGGGGCAGGTGGCGGTTCCTAGTGGCGGGGGTGCGCGCGACGTGCGCGTGTCGATCATCGTGAATGCGGGTGCGGGGGATGCACCGCGAGCGCTGGCGCAATCGAGCCGGCAAGTGGCGCGCGCGGTGAAGGCGGTGCTGGCGGGGGTGGAGTAACTAAAAGCCCCTCCCCTTCAGGGGAGGGGGTTGGGGGTGGGGCAGGTCAGTCTCATCGAAACCGCGGCCTATTGGGACAGGCCCACCCCAACCCCTCCCCTGAAGGGGAGGGGCTTAAGGAGGATGATTATGGGGCATTGGCTTGCCGAAGCGCGCAGGGGGCAGATCGAGGGCGTGGTTTCGCGGTTCGATCCGGCATATTGGACGGTCAATTTCCCGCGGCCGATGATGGCGGCCGTCACCACGACTGCGCATGATGCGCTGCGGGTAGATGGGGTATTCTATCGGCAGGACCAGATCGGCGGGCTGATCTGGGAGGCGGAGGATCGGCACGATCATCCCTTGCTTGCCTTTGAGACAAGCCGGGATTTTCGCGCCTGCCGGCTCAGCTTTCGCTGGCGGTCTTCGGGGCTGCTCGCGCTCGATGCCGTCAATGGCCCGGTGCTGACGATCGAGGGGCGCGATGCCGAGGGCGCGGCGCGGGCCTGGTATGTGCGGTTGTGGAACTATGCCGAGGGCGACTCCGAAGACGCAGTCGTCAGCCTGGATTTCGCCGCGCTCGATGGCGGGTTCCTGTTGCCCGGCGAGGCCGACCCGGTCTGGGCCGGGGATGTGGACCGGATGTTCGTGTCGCTGGTGCCCGAGGGGTATAGCGGCGTGGATGCCGCCCTGGGCCCGGTGGAGGCCTGGGCCGAACTGTCCGAGATCGCCTGTATGGGGCCGGGCTCCGTGCTGGCGATCGGCGATGTGGTGGTGCCCGAGCATGGCCTCCGGATCGCGAATGGCTATGACGATTGCTATCATCTGACGCCCGCCCGCGTGCTGCGGAACATGCTGCAGCTCGGCTATCGCGGGACGATCCTGCATTATGTGGGGATGAGCCATTATTTCCGGCTCGACGGAGGCTATGTCGCGATCGGCGACAGCGCGATCAACGTGGCGTGCGCGGCCTGGACTTCGGATTTCGCGGCGCGGGCGGGGGCGCTCGGCTATTCGGTGATCTGGTCGCTGAGCTACGAATTGCTCGACCAGCATTGCTGGGGCGACTGGAAGCAGCGCGCGGCTTCGGGCGAGCCCGCGCTGACGGGGTGGGAGCCGCCATCGACTTTGCTGTCCCCGGCGCATGCGGGGGCGATGGCGTATCTGCGCGCAGTGGCGCTCGCCTTCGCGGGAATCGCGGACGATGCGGGACTGGCGGTGCGCTTCCAGATCGGCGAGCCCTGGTGGTGGACGCTGCCCGATGGGAGCCTGTGCGTGCATGACGCTTCCGTGGGCGAGGGCGATCCCGGCACGCTGCTGGCGGACTCGACGCTGGCGCTGCGCGATGCAGTGAAGGACGCGCATCCGGAAGCGGAAGTGCTGCTGCTCGTCTATCTGCCGACCGTGATGGGGAATGTGGCGGCGAATATGCCGCTCGGCTGGGCCTGGCCCGCCTTCGATGTCTTGCAGCTCGAGGATTATGACTGGGCGGCGGCGGGGAATGCGGCGGCGAGCGATCGCGGCGTGGCGCTCGCCGAAGCGCGGCTGGGCTATCCGCCGGAGCAGCAACATTATCTGAGCGGCTTCGTGCTCGCGCCCGAAGGCAAGGCCGCCTGGCAGCATATCGACGAGGCGGCGGAGCGCGCGCGGGCGCGGGGCGTGGGGGAGACCTTCATCTGGGCGCTGCCGCAGGTGGTCCGCGACGGCTTCATCCATTTCAGTCAGGAGAGTGATGTGCAAGCGTTCGACGACGTGCTGTTTCCGCTGGCTCTGGGGCGCGAGGCGGAAGTGGCGGCCGAGGTTTCAACCGCGATCGTGACGAGCGCGGGCGGGACCGAGGCGCGCAATGCCGAGTGGGCCGAGGCGCGGACGCACTATGACGTGGGACCAGGCGTGCGCTCCGAAGCGGATATCGCGGCCTTGCTCGCCTTTTTCCGCGCGAGGATGGGTCCGGCCAAGGGGTTTCGGCTGCGCGATCCCTTCGACTGGCAGGGCGCGGACGAACTTATCGGCGCGGGCGACGGCGAGACCGCGAGCTTCGCGCTGGCGAAGCATTATGGCGACGTGACACGGCGGATCACGCGGCCGGTGAGCGGGACGGTGCAGGTTTCGGTCGATGGCGTGGCGACCGAGGATTTCACTCTGGGCGCGGGCGGCGTGGTGACCCTCGACGAGGCCCCGGATGCGGCCGCGGAAGTGCGCGCGAGTTTCGTGTTCGACGTGCCGGTGCGCTTTGCCGAGGACCGGCTGACGGTGAACCGCGCGACGTTTCTGGCGGGGGCGGCGGTGAGCGTGCCGCTGATCGAGGTGCGGGAATGACCTGGCTGGAAGGGGCGCTGACCAGCCTGGCCTTGTGCTGGCGGATCGAGCGGCGCGACGGCGTGACGATCGGGCTGACCGCACACGACCGCGACCTGACGATCGGCGGGCTCGTCTATCGCGCGGCGCCGGGGATGACGCCGAGCGCGATCCTGCGCGGCGCCTCGCTGGATGCGGACAGCATGGACGTGACCGGCGCGCTGAGCAGCACGGCGATCGGCGAGGCGGACTTGCTTGCCGGGCGCTGGGACGGCGCGCGTGTGCACGTGTTCGCCACCGACTGGACCGCCCCGGGCGAGACCGTGACATTGGGCGAGGGCGTGATCGGATCGGTGGAGACCGAGGGCCAGATGCTCACCGCCGAACTGAAGGGGGTGGCGGCGGCGCTCGAGCGGCCGGTGGTGGAGGAAACTTCCCCCGAATGCCGCGCCGAGCTGGGCGACAGGAGGTGCCGCATGGCGATGGCCGGGCGGCGGCGGTTCGCAACGGTGACCGGAATCGAGGGGGCGGTGCTCACGCTCGATGCGACCGAGCCGCTTGCGAATTGCTATGGCGGCGGGCGGCTGCGCTGGTTCGGGGGCGCGAATTCGGGAATCGAGGAGGGGGTTGCCCGCTCTGACGGCGCGACGGTGACGCTCAGGCGCCCGCCCCGCTTCGACAGCCCGGGGCGGATCGAGCTGATCGAGGGATGCGACAAGAGCCTGGCGACGTGCGCGGCGCGGTTCGGCAACGCCGCCAATTTTCGCGGCGAGCCTTACCTGCCCGGCACCGACCTGCTGACGCGTTATCCGGGCGGATGATCGTGGAACGTGCGCGCGCCGCGATAGGCGCGCCCTTCAGGCTGCATGGGCGCGATCCGGCGAGCGGGCTGGATTGCGTGGGGCTCGCGGCGTGGGCGTTCGGGACGGAAGCGCCGGGAGGCTATGCACTGCGCAGCGGCGATGTGGCGCGGGTGCGCGCGGTCGTCGCGGGGCTGGGGCTGGTGGAAGCGGCGGAGCGCAGGGCGGGCGGCTTGCTGCTGCTGCGCGTGAGCCCGGCGCAGCTTCATCTGGCGATCGATAGCGGCAGCGGGATCATCCATGCCGACGCGATGCTGCGCCGCGTGGTCGAGCGGCCGGGAGAAATCCCCTGGCCGGTGATCGCGCGCTGGGCGTCTTTGACCGCTTCGCCGTGACGGCGCCAGCCCGCTCCCCCACGCGGCCACCCAACGGCAGTATCATATGGGTGGCCGGGCGGGGGAGCGGGCCGGCGCTGCAACAAGGGAGAAACTAGGATGGCGACTCTGGTGCTGACGGTCGCCGGCGGCGTGCTGGGCGGGCCGGTGGGTGCGGCGATCGGCTCGGTCGTTGGCGGCGTGATCGATCGCGAAGTGCTGTTCAAGCCAAAGGGGCGCGAAGGCCCGCGGCTGAGCGAACTCAAGCTGCAGACCAGCAGCTATGGCACGCAGATCCCCAAATTGTTCGGCACGATGCGCGTGGCGGGCTGCGTGATCTGGGCCAGCGACCTGGTGGAGCATCGCGGGACGAGCGGCGGCGGCAAGGGCCGGACGAGCACGACCACCTATTCCTATACGGCGAGCTTTGCAGTGGCGCTTTCGGCGCGGCCGATCCTGGGCATCGGGCGCATCTGGGCCGACGGCAAATTGCTGCGCGGGAGCGCGGGGGACTGGAAGGCGCGGACGACCTTTCGGCTGCACCTGGGGAGCGAGGCGCAGGAGGCCGATCCGCTGATTGCCGCGGCCGAGGGCGTGGGCGCCGCACCCGCGCACCGGGGAATCGCCTATGCGGTGTTCGAGGATCTCGAGCTCGGAGATTTCGGCAATCGGATTCCGTCGCTGACGTTCGAAGTCACGGCCGACGCGACCCCTGTCGAGGCTGGCGCGATCCTGCGCGAGATTGGCGAAGGCGCGATCGCATGCGAGGAGGCGACGGAACCGCTAGGCGGCTTTTCGGCCTATGGCGCGAGCCTGCGCGCGGTCGCCGAGACGCTGGCGGGTGCGGCCGGCGGGTGGTTTCGAAGCGATGCCGACAGGCTCGCGCTGATCGGCGGGGCGGGAGCCGTACTGAGCTTGCCGGATGAAGGCATGCGCGCACGCGGGCGGACGGGCGGACGCGAAAAGCGGGCGCTCGCCGCCGCCGACTCCGCGCCGCGCATGCTGACGCTCTCTTATTACGATCCCGCGCGCGACTATCAGCTGGGCGTGCAGCGCGCCGCCAGGCCCGGGGCCGGGACCCGCGAGGCGCGAATCGAATTGCCCGCGGCCATCGATGCGGGGGCGGCGAAGACGATCGCCGAGGGCGCGCTGGCCCGCTTCGATGTTGAGCGCGAGCGGCGGAGCGTCTCGCTCGGCTGGAAGCATCTGGCGGTGCGGCCCGGGGAGCGCGTGGCGATCGAGGGCGCGCCGGGGATCTGGCGCGTCGATCGCTGGGCATTGGAAGCAATGGCGGTCACGCTCGATTGCGTCGCGGTCTCGCCTGCGGCCTTGCCCGTGGCGGCGAGCGGCGGGCGGGTGCTCGCGGCGCCCGACGTGACGCTGGGGAGCACGCGCATCCATGCATTCGAGCTGCCGATGCTCGACGACGCGCCCGCCGGCGCGCCGCGGCTCGCGATCGCGGCGGCCGGCACTGCGCCGGGCTGGCGAAGCGCGGCGCTGCTGACCAGCCTGGACGGCGGCGCGCATTGGGCGGCGGCGGGATCGACGGCGGCCCCGGCGATCCTGGGCGAAATCGCCGTGCCGCCGGGATCGGGGCCAGCAGCGATCGAGGATCGGCGAAACGCAATCGAGGTGGAGCTGGCGCATGACGAGATGGTGCTGGCCGATGCGGACACAGCGGCGCTCGACGCCGGGGCCAATCTGGCGATGGCGGGGGACGAGCTGCTTCAGTTCGGCCGGGCGGAGCCGCTGGGCGGGGCGCGCTGGCGGCTGAGCAGATTGTGGCGCGGGCGGCGCGGAACCGAAGCCGCGATCGGCACGCAGACCGCGGGGGACCGTTTCGTCCTGATCGACCCGGAGACGCTGGCGATGCGCGATCTGCCGTTGGCGGCGATCGGCGGCACCCTAAGCGTGCTGGCGCAGGGCGCGGGCGATGGCGTGGAGGGCGCCGAGGCCGAGGCCGCGATCTCCGGCACCGGGCTGGCGCCCCCTTCGCCCGTTCACGTCGCGGCTCGACAGGAGGCGAGCGGCGATACGCGCGTCACCTGGGTACGGCGCAGCAGGAGCGGCTGGCGCTGGATCGACGGGATGGACGCGCCGCTCGGCGAGGAGAGCGAGCGCTATCGCGTGACTATCGCCCCGGAGGGTGGGACGGCGCGCTTCGAAGAGGCGGCTTCCTCCGTATTTCTGCTTTCCGCAGCGGACCGCGCGACAGCCGTGGAGGTGACCGTCCAGCAAATCGGCACGCACGGGCTCTCGCGGGCCGCCACGCTGATACTTCCGGCATTTGGAGAAGGTTGATGACCGATATTACGACGCCCCGACTCGCCCTTCCGATGCTCGCGGCGGGACAGGCGCAAAAGGAGATGTCTCATAATGAAGCGCTGACGCGCGTCGATCTGGCGCTCAACGGCTTCGCGATGGCGGCCGGCGCCGAGACCCCGCCCGAGGCTCCGGAACCCGGCCAATGCTGGATTCTGGGCGGCGCTCCGGAAGGCGCGTGGGAGGGCCACCCGCACGAAGTGGCGGGGTGGACGGAAGGCGGGTGGCGCTTTCTAGACCCCTGTGCCGGAATGCGGCTGTGGCTGGGGGAAAGCGAAGGATTCGCGTTGTTTAGCGGAGGCGGCTGGGTGATCGGCAAGACCTTTGGACGCCTGTTCGTGGAGGGCCTGCAGATCGTCGGACCACAGGCCGAGGCAATCGCGGAACCAAGCGGGGGAGCAGTGGTTGATGCCGAAGCGCGGGCCGTTATCCTGGCCGTGCTGAATGCCATGCGCGAACATGGACTGGTCGCCTCCGGCTGACCTGTGACGTTCATGCAACAGTACCAGGATTTGTGCGCTTGCGCGGAAACCTTCATTTCGGTAGTGAGTTTGTCGCTGTCCATAGGACAACTCAAAAAGGGGATTAACATGCGGAAGTTCGCCATCACTCTGGCACTTGCGACCACCGCGCTCAGCACGCCCGCTCTCGCTCGCGACGATGCGTGGTATGTAGGCGTCGAAGGCGGCACCATGATCGTGGAAGATATCAAGTTCGATATCGGCGCGACCAACGACGCGATTCAGATCGACCACCGTGCCGGTTGGGATGTCGATGCGACTGTCGGTTACGACTTTGGCGGATTCCGCGCCGAAGCCGAAGTCGGCTATCGCCAGGCGCAAGTGATTTCGGCCCGCTCGCTCGTTACTCTGCCGACGGGCGCAGTTAACCTGGCGCCGGGCACCTATGCGCAGACGGGCGGCCGCACTTCGGCACTGAGCTTCATGGTCAACGGCATGCTCGATTTCGGCGACGATGACGGCGTTCAGGGCTTTGTCGGCGGCGGCGTGGGCGTTGCTCGCGTCAAGAGCCGTTATCACGTTGATGCTCGCGGCAACTTCCTGAACGATTCGGACACCGTGCTCGCATGGCAGGCGATTGCCGGCGTGCGCGCGCCGCTTTCGGACTCGATTGACGTTTCGCTCAAGTATCGCTTCTTCAATGCCGACAAGTTGCAGATGACCGATGCGCTCGGTCGTGCGGCAAATGGCCGGTATCGTTCGCACAGCATCATGGGCGGCCTGACCTTCAACTTCGGCGGACCCGTGGAAGAAGTGATCGTTCCGACGCCTGAACCCACGCCGGCGCCGGCCTGGACCCCGACTCCCGAGCCGACCCAGGCTCCGGTGGTGGTGCAGTGCACGCCCGGACCGTATATCGTGTTCTTCGACTGGGATAAGTCGGACATCACGCCGGAAGCGGCTTCGATCCTCGACAACGCCATCAGCAACTATCAGAACTGCAACAACACGCAGGTCATGCTGGCTGGCCATGCCGACAAGTCCGGTTCGGCAAGCTACAACGTCGGCCTTTCGCAGCGTCGTGCGGACGCAGTGAAGGCTTACCTGACCAGCCGCGGCATCGCAGGCGAGAAGATCGGCACCGAAGCGTTCGGCGAAAGCCGCCCGCGCGTCGAAACCGCCGATGGTGTTCGCGAACTGCAGAACCGTCGCGTGGAAGTCATGTACGGCCCCGGCTCGGGCTACTAAGCCAGGCCGGTCCATACGGACTGACAGGATTTGGGGGAGGCCGGGCGACCGGCCTCCTTTTTTCTTTGCCGGTTGGCTGCATGTGCATCGTTGCGCCAAGAGGGTATCAGATGCGCATGCGCGACCCGGCCTCCTTGCGCTCGGACCCGACGGAGCGGAGCTTCTCCCGGGCGCGGCCCGACCAGCTATGGCGGCACTCGAAGCGGCGCTGGCCCCTATTGCGCTGGGCATGCCCGGCGTTCGGCTTTACGGCATCCGCCGCTTATCGGATTCCTCCATAGCAGCGGGCAATCGGGAAAGTTGCCGGTATCTGGTGGCTGGCGCGATGCCCGTGCGGGCCTGGCTGTTCGATAAGGCACCCGAGGTCGACTGGCTCTGGGGTGGCATCAGGATCGCACGATCGCAGTAAAAGCGCGCCGCGACGTAGCGGGGTTTGCGCCCTGGACACCTATACGTCGAAACCTTGGGTGGAGTGCAGATAACCGCCACGTGGCGAGGGGCTCGCAAGCGATGCTAGTGGCAGAAAGCGTTATGCTTCTCAGTGTCACATAGCGAGCTGGCGGGGCGCTTGACAGCGGCAAGGAGAAGGACTCTACTTTTTACTATAGGGGGCAGACTTGGCTGACGGACTAGCACAAACTTCGGTTCGCCTTTCTCAGCTATTCGAGAAGCGCGCTCGGCGCTTTAAAGTCGCTTCCTTGTTTGTCAAAGGCATGTTTGTTGCGGTAGCCTCCGCCGTAGTAAGCACGGCCCAATTTCTTCAGATACCCCCAAATGGGAACATCACTACCCTCCAAGCGGTAGGAATTACAGGTTCTCTCTTAGTGCTCTGCGGAGCTATTTTCTCACTCATCACGGATGACGATGCTTCAGAAGAACTTTCGGCCGCCCGCCAAGCGACGGAGGAAGCGCGAGAGATATCTGACGCTGTTGAATTTTTCACCACATATGAAGAAACGCTTGAGCGAGCATTCAACTCTATCAGTCCGTTTCAGAGATGCGCAGAGTGCTGGAACGCGCGGCGGTAACTGACCGCGTAAAGATTGAGGATGTGCTGTCCGCCTTCATGGACACAACATTACGCTCGCTGCCGATCTCGATGGGCTTCCAGCAGGCTGATCGGTGGACGATTTGCGTCTATAGAGCGTCCCTAAATCCGCAAACTGACCGGTATGATCTTATATGTGTAGCGCATAATCGAGCAATCAAATGTAACGCGTCGGAAGCCAGGCCTTGGTCAGAAGGCATCGGAGTGTCAGGCATCAGTTATTCCAATCGGAGCGAGATCATCGTTCCGAACCTGCAGAGTGCAAGCTTGGGCTCCATGTTCAATCTTGCTGCCGGAGCCCGCGATTATGATGACGAGCGCTATAGGTCCATCGTATCCGTTCCGGTGAAGGTAGATGGGCAGGACCGTCCTTGGGGCGTCGTCGTTGCAACCAGTGATCGAGTTGACCATTTTACACCCGACGATGAAACCGGATTAAAGACTACGGAGCCCGTCAGATCGCTGGCGGGCATGGTGGCTTTGGCGGCAGCGATGTGCGATAGGAGCCATGACCACGCTTATTGAGAATCGTTCTCACTCTGTATCGTCCTGATTCAACGACTGTTAACCTGTAGGAGCGCCAGAATGTCAGATATGACTGATATGCCACGGACGCACTCGCGCGAATCTGAGATGGACCAGATGCTGGATGAGTTGATCGCAAAGATTGTGAAGCGTGAAGCTTCGCGTGAAGACTTGATCAGCTATCAAGAAATTGTGGCGAGCAGGACGCGCATGATGAGATTGCCGTCAATTCGGTCGCGCTCGGTCGCGCTGCGCCGCAAGTATGCCTAACTGCAGTTAGGCCACGCTGGGCATCTTCGGCGCTCGTGGTAGTGCACCGCTCCATTTCCATCCACGCCTGCCAATCCCACCTGCTAAAGCCTTTGGAGCGTAGGTGTTGTGCGCACGGCCCGTTTTGCAGGTAGCAGCTTATTAGTGGCTTGCCCCGAGCCACTCCGGCACCAGCGCGTCGCCCAACGCCTCGATGCGCCGCAGTTCCACCATCAACCCGAGTTCCAGATAGGTGACTCGGGTCCGATCACCCGCCTCACTCAGTGGCGCCACCACCAATCGGCGGTTGACCTTCCCGCGATAGTGCATGCGTGCGGTGTTTTCCTGGCCGACATAGCAGCCCTTGGCGAAGCTCACGCCGTTCAGTTCGGCGGCGTTGGCTTCCAGCCAGAGCGTTTTGTCCTGGCCCAGTTCGGCCACCCCTTCGGTGACGCCCAGCGACAGCCGGTGCGCACGCCATGCCGCGCTGGCGTCTTCACCATGCTGCTCGGCAAGCCATCGCCAGCCGAGATCTCGCAGCCGGGGATCCCGAGGGGCATCCGCGCGCTTCGTGGGTGACCAATGCACGCCCAGCGTTGATTCGAGTCCGACATATAGGGGGCGGCGGAGGCGATAGATGGAGAGGCGGCGAATCAGCGCTTCCACTTCGCGATCTTCGCAGTCGAGCAGCAGATCGGCGCCGTCATCCCAGATGATGAAGTCGAACAGCGCCTTGCCTTGGGGGGTCAGCAATCCGCTCCATTGCGGTGAGCCGGGAGCTACCTTCTCGACATCCTGCGTTACGAGCCCCTGGAGAAAGCCGCGAACATCCTCGCCACTGAGCCGGATCAGGGCGCGATCGTGCAGGGCAGTGGCCGGGGTGGCATCGGGCATGGCGAACAGGTAGGAGGCCGGGGCGCACTAAATAAGAGGGCGGCCGCATGAACGTGGATCTAAAGCTGACGGGCGGGACCGTGCATCTGCCGGGCGGCCCGGCGCGCGTGGATGTGGGCGTGACCGGCGGGCGCATCGTCGCGCTGGGAAATCCTGGCGGCGCGGTCGGCGATGCCGGCGAGACGATCGACTGCGCGGGTCTCGACATTCTCCCCGGCGTGATCGACAGCCAGGTCCATTTTCGCGAGCCGGGGCTCGAGGCCAAGGAGGATCTGGAAAGCGGCAGCCGCGCCGCGGTGCTCGGCGGAGTCACCGCGGTGTTCGAAATGCCCAACACCAAGCCCAATACCGACACCGCGGAGGCAGTGGCCGACAAGCTTGCCCGCGCCAAGGGGCGGATGTGGTGCGACCACGCATTCTATGTCGGCGCGACCAACAACAATGCCGCGGAACTGGCCGAACTCGAGCGGCTGCCGGGCACGGCGGGGGTCAAGATCTTCATGGGCGCCTCGACGGGCGACCTGCTGGTCTCAGACGACGCCAATCTGGCGCGGGTCCTCGCATCGGGGCATCGCCGCGTGGCGATCCATGCCGAGGACGAGTTTCGCATGCAGGAGCGCCTGGGCGAGCGCATCGCGGGCGATCCGGCGAGCCACCCGGTGTGGCGCGACGACGAGAGCGCGATTCTTGCGACGCGGCGCATCCTGGGCCTGGCGCGCGCCGCCCGGCGGCGGATCCATGTGCTGCATGTGACCACGCCGGCCGAACTCGAATTGCTGGGCGCGAACAAGGATATCGCGACCTGCGAACTCACTCCGCAGCACCTGACGCTGGCAGGCGAGGAAGCCTATCCACGCCTCGGCACCCATGCCCAGATGAACCCGCCGATCCGATCGGGCGCGCACCGGGACGGACTGTGGGAGTGGCTGCGCCAGGGGGTGCCCGATGTGCTCGGCTCGGACCATGCGCCGCACACGATCGAAGAGAAGGCGCGGCCCTATCCCGACTCCCCAAGCGGCATGCCGGGAGTGCAGACGCTGCTGCCGCTGATGCTCGATCATGCCGCCCAGGGTCGGCTGACGCTCCAGCGGCTGATCGACCTGACCAGCGCGGGGCCGCAGCGCATCTTCGGGATCGCGGGCAAGGGTCGGATCGCCATCGGCTATGACGCCGATTTCACCGTTGTCGACCTGAAGGCGCGCTGGACGATCGAGGAGAGCTGGCTGGCGTCGCGCTGCGGCTGGTCGCCGTTCACGGGAATGGCGCTCACGGGCAAGCCGGTCGGCACGATCATCCGGGGCAACCGAGTGATGTGGGATGGGGCGCTGGCCGATGCGGCGATCGGCGCGCCGGTGCGCTTCGAGAGCGTCGAGTTCGGGTGACCAGCGTCGCGAAGCGGACCGATTCGGCCTATCGGATTATCGTCGCGTCCCCCGCCAGGCTTTACGCCGCCTTCATCGACCCCATGGCTTTGGCCGCATGGCTTCCGCCCAAGGGCATGACCGGCCGGATCGAGGCATTCGATCCGCGGCCGGGCGGCGCCTATCGGATGGCGTTGGCCTATGACGACAAGGGCTCGGGCCGCGGCAAGAGTGAGGCGGATACCGACAGGATCGAGGGCGAATTCGTGGGACTGGAGCCCGACATGCGAATCGTCCAGCGGGCGGCGTTCGAGTCGGACGACCCATCGCTGGAGGGCGTGATGACGATCACCTGGCGCTTCGATCCCGTTCCCCAAGGAACCCGCGTGACCGTTACATGCGCAGACGTTCCGGTCGGCATCCGCAAGAAGGACCATCTGGCGGGCTTGCGCTCGACATTGGCGAACCTGGCAGCCTTTGCCGAATAGCGCTTAAAACGGAACGATCCGCCGCTTCTCGGTGAACTTCATATAGCCCGCATTGACGCCCAGCCGCCAGCCGACGCCCAGGCGCACCGGGATCAGCACGATATTGCCCCGGCGCATATAGCTGGCGGAGAAGCCCCCCACGAAATAGGCGCGGCCCTCGCCGGCGGGGAAGCGCTTGTAGAGATCCTGGCTGTCGTAGAGATTGTAGACGAGAACGAAGACCTTGCTCGCATCCCCGCCCAGGTCGAAGCCGATCGAGGGGCCGGTCCAGTAGATCTTCCGCTCGCCCTCGACCTTGTGGAACAACGCGCCCTTGCCATAGCGAAGCCCGACGCCGATCGCCGCCGCGCCTTCGCTGCCGGCGATATAGGCATTGGGGCTGCCCTGGTCCTTCAGTATGTTCTCGATAATCCCGGCAAGCCCCGATGCGCCCTTGCCGAACACGCCCTCCGCCGCGACGACCAGTTCTTCATTGGCGAAGGTATTGGGAGCCTGGACGCGAGCGTCGGCCTGGGCGCGCGCATCGGCGGCGACTCGCGGCTGGGACGGCGGGGGCGCATCCTGGGTAGCGGGGGAGGGGCGATAATCCTCGGGCGGGGGGGAATCCTGCACCGGCGGCGGCGTGTTGAGGTCCGAATCGATCGCCGTATTCGGGTCGATCGTGGTCATCTGCGCGGCTGCGGGCACAGCGCCCAATCCCAGCAAGGCCGCCATCGTCCACAATATCCGTCTGCGCACGCGCATCGCCAATTCCCCGCACCCTGATCTTGGCCGCGAGGCTATGCCCGCGCGGCTGACCCCGCAATGAACACACGACGACCCGAGTCGATTTCGCGCCCGGGGGTTTCTTGCGGTTGATAGCGCGGGAAGCCGCCGCTATAGCCCCCGCTTCGTGGCCTCTTGCGGAGACGTGGGTGAGTGGCTGAAACCAACGCTTTGCTAAAGCGTCGTACGGGAAACCGTACCGAGGGTTCGAATCCCTCCGTCTCCGCCAGAACTTTTCCGTTCGACGGCATCAGCCCGCTCCGCCGCCCAACCACCCATCCAGCCTGGCCTGCGGGTGGCCGGGCGGGGGATGGGCTGGCGCCGCTTCCACGTTAGTACACACCCTAGATCGGATAATGGCCCGGCTGGGTTTCGACCGTGATCCACCGCAATTCGGTAAAGGCGTCCACGCCTGCCTTGCCCCCGAAGCGGCCATAGCCCGATCCCTTCACGCCGCCGAACGGCATCTGCGCTTCGTCGTGAACCGTAGGCCCGTTGATATGGCAGATGCCCGATTTGATGCGGCGGGCGAGCCGTAAGCCGCGCGCGATGTCGCGCGTGAAGATCGCCGCGGACAGCCCATATTCGGTGTCGTTGGCCAGCACCATTGCGTGCTCCTCATCGCGGGCGCGGGTAACCGCCACCACCGGGCCGAAACTCTCGTCGCGGAACAGCTTCATCGATGGCGTCACGCGATCCACCACATGCGCCGGCATCAGCACGCCATTGGCTTCACCGCCGCTGACCAGCTCGGCGCCCGCGGAAAGGGCGTCGTCGATCAGGCTTCGAACATGGCTCACCGTCTTGGCGTCGACGACCGCGCCGAGAGGGGTCTGCCCCAGCCGGGGGTCGCCTACCGCCATATTGGAGACCTTGGCGCCGAACTTCGCGACGAATTCGTCCGCGACCGCATCGACCACGATGATCCGCTCGGTCGACATGCAGATCTGGCCCTGGTTCATGAACGCGCCGAATGCCGCGGCCTTCACCGCTTCGTCGAGATCGGCGTCCTCGAGCACGATCAGCGGGGCCTTGCCGCCCAATTCGAGCAGGACCGGCTTCAAATTCTGCGCCGCGCGAATGGCGATGATCCGGCCCACCGCCGTCGATCCAGTGAAATTGATCCGCCGGATCGCCGTATGATCGATCAGCGCCCCGACAATGTCGGCGGCGTCCTCGGCCGCGTTGGTGACGAGCCCGACCACGCCCGTGGGAAGGGCGGCCGCGAAGCTTTCGGCGATGATGGCGTGGGTGCGCGGGCAGACTTCCGACGCCTTGAACACCACGCAATTGCCGCAAGCGAGCGCCGTCGCGATCGCGCGCACGCCCAGGATCACCGGCGCGTTCCACGGCGCGATGCCCAGAATGACGCCCACCGGTTCGCGGATGGCCATTGCCAGGCAGCCGGGCTTGTCGGAGGGAATCACTTCTCCGCCGATCTGGGTGGTGATCGCAGCAGCCTCGCGAATCATTCCTACCGCGAGCGCGATATTGAAGCGCGCCCAGCCGGCGGTCGCGCCGATCTCGTCTGCCATCGCCGCCACCAGATCGTCGGCGCGCCCGGCCAGCGCATCGGCGGCCCCAGTCAGCATCGTGCGGCGGGCGTTCGGCCCGAGCGCGGACCAGCCCTCGAAGGCCGCATTGGCGCGGTCGGCGGCATCGCATGCCTGCGCCACGTCCATCGCCTGCGCGCGGCTGGCGACCGCGCCGGTTATCGGATTACGCCGCTCGAACATGCGGATTTCGGCCTGGTTCATCGCTCGATTCCTTCGGAACTCAGTGGGCGCGCGTCGCGCGCGCACCCGGGATCGCCTTGACGATCTCGTCGCGGCTGAGGAGCAGCTGCTCTTCGATCGCCGCGCGCTTGGCTGCAAAGCGCGCAGTCGGAACCGGGACCGAAATCGCGAATTCGCGCCCCATCGAATCGAGGAACGCCGCGCCGACCGCGCAAATTCCCTCCGAATGCTCCTCCAGGTCGAAAGCCAGCTGCGCTTCGCGGACCTCGTCGATCTCGGCCGCCAGCTTGGTCAGGTCCTTGCGCGGACCGGGCTCGTAGCGCGCGACGCTTTCCTTCATCAGCGTCCGCGCGCGCTCGGGATTGGTGATCGCGAGCAGCGCCTTGCCGTTGGCGGTGTTATGCAGCGGAAACGCCTCGCCGACCGCTGACAGCGCAGTAAGCCGCGAGGATCCGACCACCTGATCGACGAACACCGCGCTGCGTCCGCGCAGAGTCGAAAGATCGACGGTTTCGGTGAGCCGCCGCGACAGTGCCTGGAGGATCGGCCGCGCGATCCGATCGGTATCCACATTGGCCGCGGCGGCGATCCGGATAAGCGCGGGACCGAGAGTCACGCCCGAGCGAGGGCCCGCGCTCATCAGCAACTGCTCTTCCGCGAGCGCCCCCACCAAGCGCTGGACGGTCGATCGCGCCATGCCTAGCTGCTTGGCGAGTTCGCCCAGGCTCAGCCCCTCCGGATTCGCCTCCAGCGCGCGCAGGATCGCCGCTGCTCGGGCAATCACCTGAACGCCGTTTTTATCCGCAATGCTGCTTGATTCGTCCATCATGCGGTGCAGATGTCACGAAAATGCTGAGGAAGTCCAGCTTTTCCCAACCAACGCGTAGCTATTGACTATTACCGTCAGTCGGGACATGTGTACCGTATTACAGTACATGGAGAGCGATGCGATGGATTGGCGCGACCCTAATTTCCCGGGCTTTGGGGAATCGAATCTCGATAATGCGATGGGACTGCAATTCTTCGACCTGTCGCATCCCTGGGGGTTGGGGCAGCCGTGCTGGCCCTATTTCGAGGACGTCAAGATCGAGCGGCTGCACAACATGGCCCGGTCCGGGGTGCTGACGCAGAAGATCACCACGGTCATGCATTCGGGCACGCATATCGATGCCCCGGCGCACGTCGTTCCCGGCACGCCGTTCATGGACGAAGTGCCGCTTCCCTATTTTTTCGGAACCGGTGTCGTCGTGTCGATCCCGAAGAAGAAATGGGAAGTCATCACGGCGGAGGATCTGGAGAATGCGCGCCCGCAAATCCGCGAGGGCGACATCGTCATCGTCAACACCGGCTGGCACAAATATTACGGCGATAACCGCCATTATTATGCCTATTCGCCGGGATTCTACAAGGAAGCCGGCGAGTGGTTCGTCAAGCGCAAGGTCAAGATGTGCGGCTCGGACACCCAGGCGCTGGACCACCCGCTGGGAACCGCGATCGGCCCGCACGGCACGGGCGCTCCCCACGGCCTGATCCCCTCGATCAACGAGGAGTATTTCCAGGAGACCGGGCGCCGCGTGATCGAGGATTTCCCCGAATGGGAGCCTTGTCATAACGCGATCCTCTCGGCGGGCATTTGCGGATTCGAGAATGTCGGCGGCGACATCGACAAGGTCACCGGCAAGCGCGTGACTTTTGCCGCATTCCCGTGGCGCTGGACCAAGGGAGACGGCTGCATCGTCCGGCTGGTCGCGATCGTCGATCCATCCGGCGATTACCGCATCGAAACGGGGGCCGGCGAATAACATGGACGTGACCCGGATCGCCGACGCGCGGGAATATTTCCCGCCGCTGCACCATGGCTGCACCGCGCTGAGGCTCCAGGGCTTCGAGGCGAGCGCGGCAGACTTCGCCTGGGCGGGGCTCAGCCATATCGAGCCGGGCGGCGGCGCGGATATGGACGCAGGGCCGCTGGGGAAGATCTATGTAGTGATCGAGGGCGAAGTGACGGTGACGCTGGGCGACGGCGGCGCTACGACGCTGGGCAGGCTCGACAGTTGCTTCATCCCCGGGGGAGAAGCGCGCGAAGTGCGCAACACCGGCGATGCGCGCGCCAGCATGATCGTTGTCATGCCCTATCCGGCCGCCGCGTCGTGACGCTGCCCGTCATCAACACCTCGGCATTGTTCGACGTGGCGGGCAAGTCCGCGGTGGTCGTGGGCGCGACGGGCGCGTTCGGCAAAGTGGCGTGCGCGACCCTTGGCAATGCCGGCGCCAAGCTGACCATCGCTGCGGGCAGCGGCAACGACCTGGCGGCGCTGGGGGACGAACTCGCGGCGGCGGGCATCGCCGCTACGCAGGTTGCGCGCCGTCCCAATAGCGAAGCCGATTGCGACACGATCGTCGCGGCGGCTCTCGCCGCTTATGGCGCTATCGACATTCTCGTGATCGCCTCCGGTGTCAACGATGTCGCTCCGGTCACCGAGCTTACGCCGGAGCGCTTCCAGAGAGTCATGCTGGCGAATGTGCATGGCGCATGGCTGATGGCGCGCGCGGCGGGCAGGCAGATGATCGCGCAGGGGACAGGCGGCAAGGTGGTGTTCACCTCCTCGGCGCGGGGCAAGCTGGGGCATCCGGCGGGCTATTCGGCTTATTGCACTTCCAAATCGGCGGTCGATGGAATGACCAAGGCGCTGGGCTGCGAATGGGGCAAGTTCGGCATCACCGTGAATGCCATCGCACCCACGGTATTCCGCTCGCCGCTCACCGCCTGGATGTTTGCCGATGATGAAAAGGCCGTCGCAGTGCGCGAAGGTTTCCTGGCGCGCGTGCCCGCCGGACGGCTCGGCGAACCCGAGGACCTGGCGGGACCTTTGCTGTTCCTCTGCTCGCGGGCCTCGGACTTCCACACTGGCCACATCGTCTATGCCGATGGCGGATATACCGCGGGATGAGCAAGGTCATCATCACCTGCGCGGTCACCGGCGGCATCCACACGCCGACTCTGTCGGCGGCGCTTCCCTATACGCCACAGGCCATCGCGGATCAGGCGATCGCCGCCGCGGAGGCGGGCGCGGCGATCCTCCACTTGCACGCACGCGATCCCGAGACCGGCGCGCCGACGGGCGATCCCGAAGTGTACCGCCGTTTCCTGCCGGTGATCCACCAGGCGACCGACGCGGTGATCAACCTCACCACCGGCGGTAGCCCGAGCATGAGCCCGGAGGACCGGCTGGCCGCGGCGCTCGCCTTCAGCCCCGAGATGTGCTCGCTCAATATGGGATCGATGAACTTCTCGTTCCACGACATGGGCCGCAAGATCACCGACTGGAAGTTTCCGTGGGAGGATCAATACATCCTCGACAGCGAGAAATTCATCTTCCGAAACACCTTTGCCGACATCGCGCGGAACTACGCCCTGCTCGCCGATCACGGCACCCGCTTCGAGCATGAATGCTATGATATCGGCCATCTCTACAATCTGGCCTATTTCGCCGACAAGGGCGTGGCGAAGCCGCCCTTCTTCATCCAGAGCGTGTTCGGCATATTGGGCGGGATCGGTGCGGATCCGGACAATGTGATCTTCATGCGCCGCACCGCGGACAGATTGTTCGGCAAGGATTATGTCTGGTCCGCGCTGGCGGCGGGCAAATATCAGATGCCGCTGATCACGCAGGCGGCGATGCTGGGCGGCAATGTCCGCGTCGGGCTGGAAGACAGCCTGTTTATCGGGCGCGGCAAGCTGGCGGCGTCGAATGCCGAGCAGGTGGCAAAGATCGTCCGTATCCTTGGCGAACTCGGGATCGAGCCAGCGACTCCGGACGAGGCCCGCGCGATGCTCGCGCTCAAGGGCCGCGACCGGACGCGGATCTGACGATGCGCGTGGCGTTGATCGGTGCGGGCCTGATGGGGACGGGGCTCGCGCGGCTGCTTACGCGCGCGGGAGCTGCGGTCTCGGTGTTCGATACCAATGCTGACGCCCTCGCAGCGTTGCGCCACCAGGTTGGCGGCACCACTGCCCTGGCCTCGCTGGGCGAAGCCGCGCGCGATGCCGATCTGGTGATCGAGGCGGCGTCGGAACGGCTCGAAATCAAGCAGGGGATCTTCGCCGAGTTGGCGGCGGCCGGCGGCCCCGCGATCCTCGCAACGAACTCGTCGGTGATTCCGGTGGGGGCGATCACGGCAATGCTCGGCGATGCGGATGCCGCGCGCTGCGTCGGCACGCATTTCTGGAACCCGCCTGATGTGATTCCGCTGGTAGAAGTGATTCAGGGTCCACGCACGAACCTCGCGACCGTCGATGCGGCGATGGAGATGCTCGCTGCCGCCGGCAAGGAACCCGTTCACGTCCGGCGCGATGTGGTGCCGGGCAATCGATTGCAGCATGCCTTGTGGCGAGAGGCGATCGCGCTCGTCGAAGAGGGCGTCTGTTCGCCCGAAGATGTCGATCATATCGTCAAGCGCAGCTTCGGGATGCGGCTCCCCGTCCTCGGTCCGCTCGAGAATGCCGATCTCGTCGGCCTCGAACTCACGGCGCAGATCCATCAGGTCGTGCTGCCCACCCTGAGCCGGGCGACCGAGGCGTCGCCTGAGCTGGCGCGGCGAATAGGAGCGGGGCAAACAGGGGTGGCGGCGGGGAAGGGCTTTTATGACAGCTGGACCGCGGACGGCGTGGCGCAATTGCGCGCCCGGCTGCGTACGCATCTCGATGCGATGCTTCCGGGCGGATCCCAGCTTGACCCGGTTTCCCGCGCCGTGTCAGATCATGATCGCTTTGCGGAGAGGCTGTAGCATGAGCATCGGACCCGAACATCGCCAGGCCGTTCGTAACGAGACCCTGGTCAGTATCGCGATCAACAGCCTGGTGCCCGCCGGCATCATCTGGTCGCTCGGGGTCAGCCCTCCGCAGATGCTGTTCGGCGCCGACGGCATCATCGGGTCGATGATCCCGGCGGCGGGGCTTGCCACGCTGATCATGACGCTCGTGCTGACGATGATCGTCCGCGCCCGGGTGCGCAAGGGCGCCTTGCCCGCGCTCGACTGGCCGGCGGAGGAGCGCGGGGCGATGCGCCTGATTCCACGCAGCCTGCCGCTCCGCGCGCTGGCGCTGGGCGCGCTGGCAATCGTGCTGCTGGTGCCCGGCGGGCTTGCCGTGGTGGCGGCGCTGGACGTGCTGCCGCTGACGCGCCTCGGGTTCCTGATCTTCAACCTGATCTATGGCGCGGTGGTGGGGCTGGTAATGGCGCGGTTCGTGGTCCTCCCGGCGCTCGCCGATCCAGCGGGTCCCGTCAGCGCGCCGCGCCGAACGGGCTGAAACCGGCGATCTGCAATTCGATAAGGCGCCGCAGATCGGAAAGGCCGCGCGCGACCGAGACTGCGTCCTGCGCCAGCCAGCGGCGCACTTCCCAGGCGAAAAGCCCGAATATGATGCGGGCGATCAGTTCGGGCTCGCTCGCGCGCAGCGTCTTTGCGTCGATTGCTTCCTCCACCAGACGGGTGACCGCACTCAGGAAGCGGCTGCGGTGGTCGATGAACTTCTGCGCCTCGCTGCCTTCGCTGAAGAAAGTCAGTTCGCGCAGCACCGCGCGCGAGATCGCCCGTTCGCGAGCATAAAGCGCGTAATAGCCGCTGAACAACGCCATCAGCTTGTCGACCAGATTGTCCTCGTTCGCGGCCGCCGCCAGGCTTTCGTCGAGAACCTGTTCGAGTTCGGGGTTGAAGATCAGGAACAGCAAGTCGCGCTTGTTGCTGGCATAATCGAACAAGGTGCCGAAGCCGACGCCGCCGCGCGCCGAGATGTCGCGCATCGTCGTGCCGTCAAAACCCTTTTCTAGGAACAGCTCGCGCGCCGCGAGCGTGATCCGCCGCAATTTGTCCGCCTTGTTCGCGGCCCGGCGGCCTGTGCCTCTGCCCGGAGGCGCTGGGGGTTCGGCGTTGCTGGCCACGACGCGCCTATAGATGCGGCCAAGCGCCCTGACAACGCCGTTTGCGGCTTGACGGCCCACCAAATACGCCTTATTTCGATCATGATCGCTTTTAGGGATGCATTGCGTGACCGAAGTCCTGGTATACCTCCGAGAGCCCGAGCGGAGCGTTTTGCGCTTCGATGCGCTGGCGGACATATCCGGGGTCGCGGTGCGCGGTGCAGCATCGATCGAAGAAGCGCGGCCATTCCTCGCGGCGGCGGAAGTGCTCATCACGCTGGGACCCCATCTCGCCGGCGAGTCGGCGGAAATCCTGGACGCCATGCCCCGGCTGCGGTGGGTGCAGCTGATCACCACGGGTACGGACAATGTCGCGGAGCATCTTGCCGGGCGCGACGTGACCCTGACCAACGCACATGGGCTGCATGGGCGGCAGATGTCCGAAGCGGCGCTGGGCGCGATGCTGGCGCTCGCACGCGGACTGCCGCGCCATTTGCGCAATCAGGAGGCGCGGGTCTGGGATCGGTTCCCCGCCGCCCTGCTGTCGGGCAAGACGGTGGGGATCGTCGGCCTGGGCGCGATCGCCGAAGCGCTCGCGCCGCGATGCCGGGCGCTGGGAATGCGCGTGGTAGGGATCACCGCCACGCCGCGACCCCTCGAGTCGTTCGATGAAGTGCGCGCCCGCGGCGACATGGCATCGGCGCTGTCCGGCGTGGACCATCTCGTGCTGCTCGCACCCTATTCGGCCTCGACGCACCGGCTGATCGAAGCACGCGCCCTTGCTGCGATGAAGCCCGGCGGCTTCGTCATCAATTTGGCTCGCGGCGGCGTTCTGGATGAAGCCGCCTTGGTAGAAGCGCTCGACAATGGTCAACTCGCCGGCGCCGCGCTCGATGTGTTCGAGCATGAACCGCTGCCGCCCGGCGATCCCTTGTGGTCGCACCCCAGGGTGATCGTGACGCCGCATGTCGGCGGGCTGCACGACGGCTACGCCCAGGACATGCTGGCGCTGGCGGAGTCCAATTTGCGCCGTTTCCTGGCGGGCGGCGCGGACGCATTGCTCAACCGTGTCGAACTTTCGAAAGCTCTCCAACATGCTCAGTGAACGCCTCAACGCTCCCGTTTCCGATGCCGAACTCGAACGCCGCTGGACCGCGGTGCGCAGCGCGATGGAGGCTGCTCGCATCGACGTGCTGATCATGCAGGCCAGCAACGATTTCATGGGCGGTTACGTGAAATGGTTCACCGATCTGCCCGCCACCCAGGGCTATTTCGCCAGCGTGATATTCCCGCGCGACGCAGGGATGGTGCTGATCGGGCAAGGGGGCTTCGGCCATGATGTGACGCTCCCGCTCGAGGGCGATGGCATGCGGCGCGGCGTGGCGCGAGTGATGACCTGCCCGAGCTATGCGACATCCGGCTATGCCCATGCTTATGAGGCCGAGCTGACCTGCCGCGCGCTCGCGCCTTATGCGGGCGGGACGATCGGCATGGTCGGACTGTCCACGCTTCCATACAGCCTGATCGAAGCGCTTCGGCGGGAAATGCCCCGGGCGAATTTCGTCGACGCCTCGGACCTGGTCGATCGGATCAAGGCGATCAAGAGCGATGAGGAGATCCACTTCCTCCGCGGAACCGCGGCGATGCAGGATCGCGCGATGTCCGCTGCCTTTGCAGCCATTGCGCCCGGCATTCGCGACCGCGACATCACTGCCGCCGCCGAAGCGCCGAGCCTGGCCGAGGGCAGCGAGCAGGGGCTATATATGTGCGCCTCGGCCCCTGACGGCCGCGCAGTGCATTTCGCCAACCGGCATTACCAGAATCGCGTGGTGGGGGCGGGCGACGCCGTTTCCCTGCTGATCGAGAGCAGCGGGCCCGGCGGCTATTATTGCGAGCTGGGGCGCACCGCGATCCTGGGCCGCGCGACCGACGCGCAGCATCGCCAGTTCGAATTCGTGCTCCAGGCGCGGCGGTTCATGCTCGATCGCCTGCGCCCGGGCGCCGATTGTGCGGAGATCTGGAACGAATATAACGCCTTCATGAGCGATCACGGCCGCCCGCCCGAGGACCGGCTCCATTGCCACTCGATGGGCTATGACATGGTCGAACGCCCTCTGGTGCGCTTCGACGAGCCGATGCGGCTGGCGGCTAACATGGTCGTGTCATGCCACCCGACATTCGCGGATGAAGACGGGATGCACTGGATCTGCGATAATTTCCTGATTGGAGAAGAGGCGACCGAGCGCTTGCACGCCTTTCCCGAGCGGATTGTAGAACTTGACGGTGCTGAGCTTCCGGACGTGCTGCGCGCCGCCCGGGCGGCGGCCTGATTGGGAGCGCCGGGGGGATGCTCACTCTGGAAACGGCATCGCTGATCGCCCAGGCTACGCTTCGCGAAGGCGGCGAGCGCGGCCTTGCGCCGCTCTGCGCCGTTGTGCTCGATACAGGGGGGCACGACCTGGTGGTAATGCGCTCCGAGCATGCCGCATCGTATCGCGTGGCGATCGCCCGCGCCAAGGCGGCGGGGTGCATCGGGATGGGGATGGGCGGTCGCGAGATCGCTCGCCGCGCGCAGGCGGCGCCGGCTTTTTACGCGAGCCTGCCCGCCATCGTATCGGGCGGCATTCTGCCGGTTCCAGGCGGCATATTGATCCGCGGCGCGGATGGCGCGGTAACCGGTGCGGTCGGGGTGAGCGGCGATACCGCCGATAATGACGAGGCCGCGGCGCTCGCCGGCGTTTCCGCCGCGGGTTTCGCCGCCGATACGGGAGCCGAGCCGTGACCGCTCGCGATCCATGCCGCAAACCATCTCAAGGAGCCTGTCGATGACGCCCGACCGCGCGATGTCCGCCGAGCCGGCGATGCCGCAGTCCGCCTGGCCCGACACGCCGGTCTTCACCGGCTATGCCGCGCCGGTGCGGATCGAGAGCGATACGTATGATCTGGAGGTTATCGGCACGATCCCCCCCGAACTGGACGGCGCCTATATCCGCAACAGCGCGGACCACGCCTTTCCGCCGAAATATGCCAGCGACCTCTTCCTCAACGGCGACGGCATGCTGCACAAGGTGCGCATCCGGAACGGCCGCGCCGACCTTTCCACGCGCTATGTGAAGACCGAAAAATTGCTGCTCGAGCGCGCCGCGCGCCGTGCCCTGTTCGGCGCCTATCGCAATCCCTTCACCGACGATCCCAGCGTTTCCGGCAAGGACCGCTCGACCGCCAATACCTCCGTCATCTTCCACGCCGGCAAGCTGCTCGCCACCAAGGAAGCCGCGCGGCCGATGCTGATCGATCCCGATACGCTCGATACGCTCGGGACCTATGATTTCAACGGCGCGCTGGAAAGCGAGACCTTCACCGCGCACGCCAAGATCGATCCCCGTACGGGCGAAATGGTCTCTTATGGCTATTTCACCAAGGGCGTCGCCGACACCAATATCGAAATCTATTACATCGCGGAATCCGGCGAGCTGACGCGCACCGAGCAATTCCAGGCGCCCTATCCCTCGATGGTCCACGATTTCCTGCTGTCCGAACATTATGCGATCTTCACGATCTGCCCGATGGTCTGTGACTGGGAACGCGTGAAGAAAGGCGAAGCCTTTTTCCACTGGGATGACACCCTGCCTACGATGGTGGGCGTAGTGCCGCGTGCGCCCGGGGGCGCGCAGAGCGTGCGCTGGTTCACTGCGCCGAAGCCCGTGATGGAAACGCATACGTTCAATGCCTGGGAAGAGGGCGACATGCTCAACCTCGAGCATTTCATCACCGAGACCGGCTGGCTCTCGCAATTCCCCGACATCAACGATGCCGACAACAAGGAGAAGCCACCCTTTGCCGAGCGCTGGACGATCGACCTCGCTTCGAACGAGGGCGAAATCGCGATTCAACGGATGTGGGGGCATATCGGCGAGATGCCGATGGTCGACCTGCGATACCTGACCCGGCGCACGCGGCATTTCTGGTTCGGCACCAGCAACCCCGAACTCGGCCCGATGCTTCCGCGCGGGCCAAAGGGGCCGCCTTTCACCTGTCTCGGCCATTTCGATGCGCAGACCGGCGCGCTCGACTTCTTTTATGCCGGACCCGATTCGTCTCCCGAGGAGCCGGTTTTCGTGCCGCGCAGCCTGGATGCCGAGGAAGGCGATGGCTGGCTGCTGTCGGTCGTTGGAAGGCGCGCGCAGAACCGGACCGACCTGGTGATCCTGGATGCGCGCGACCTGGGCGCCGGGCCGGTCGCGACGATCAAGTTTCCATGCCGCATCCATGAGGGGTTCCACGGCATCTGGATACCGGGGGCGGCGCTGGCGCAACGCTAAGCTGCCAGAGGGAAATCGAATGCAGACGATTCGGGCCAAGATCGAAAATGGCGTTCCGGCGGCGAAGCTCCGTACTATAGCCGATTCGCCCGTGGTGCACCGCGCCATGGCGATCGTCGGGCGGATCGGCATCGCCATCTCTTCTGCAGCGCCGCGCTGTTCCACCTCACCAAGGGGTGGAACCTGACGATAGGCAACATGAAGGCCCGGCAGATTCCAATGCCCGAACTGCTGAATGTCGCCGCGATGCTGGCCTCGGCCGGGCTGGCGCTCGCACTGCTCTTCAATCTGAAGCCGCGCTGGGCCGCGCTGGGGCTGGCGCTCTACACGCTGATTGTTTCTTCGGTAATGTACACGCCGGCGCCCGGGGTCTCGCCCCAAATCCTCGTATTGTTCATGAAAGACATGGCGATCTTCGGCGGGCTGCTGGCCCTGTCCTCCGCGCTATCCGCAAATGCGCTGCTGCGGGCCAAGCTGGATCAGGCTCTGGCATAATATCTGCATTCGATCACGCTCTAATCGTTAGTCTTTTGGCTTACAGCGGAGATTCCATAACGGAAGATTGCCCCATCTAATGGGTATATTTGTCCGTTGAGCGGTACACATGGTATTGACTCATGTTCCGGAAAGGCAGATATCCGATCATGATCACTTTAACGAAAAAAGAGAGTGGGAGGGAAATATGAGCCTGAGGACCGTCAACAAGCTGCTCGTCGGAGCATCGCTTACCGCGATCGGCATCGCCTGCCCGGTTGGCTCCTTCGCGCAAACCACCACCGATGATCCGGCCCCGATCACCGGGACCGCCGGCGACCAGGAGGGCCAGCCCGGGCAGCTCGACGAGATCGTCGTTACCGCGCAGCGCCGTTCGGAAAACCTGCAGCGCGCGGCAGTCGCTATCGACGTGGTCGGCGCGGAAGAAATGAGCCGCACCGGCGTGGTCACCGCGGCATCGCTGAACGCCGCCGTACCGTCGCTGGTGGTCACCAAGGCGGGGGGCGCCAACACCAGCTTCTATGTGCGCGGCGTCGGCAATTTCACGGTGAACGCCTCGGGAGATCCCGCGATCGCCTTCAACTATGACGGCGTCTATCTCGGCCGGCCGACATCGACCACGCTGACATTTTTCGATCTGGAGCGCGTCGAGGTCCTCAAAGGACCGCAGGGCATTCTATATGGCCGCAACGCGACGGGCGGCGCGATCAACGTGGTTCCGGCCAAGCCACAGCCCGGCGAGCTCTCGGGATATGGGAGCGTGGGTTACGGCTCGTTCAATGCGCTCGATCTCGAAGCCGCGATCAATCTCCCGCTGGGTCCTGATGGCGCGATCCGCGTGTCGGGCAAGTCGATAAAGGCCGATGGCTATAACAGCGACGGGACCAATGACGAAAAGGGCGAGGGCCTGCGCGTTCAATTGCTGGCGAACCTCACGCCCAATCTGTCCGTGCGCGTCGCGGCCGACTATTCGCATCAGGGCGGCGTCGGTCCCGGGGCCTCGATCAATGGCATCATCCGCTACACGCCCGGCAGCGCCGCTACCGCCACTTCGATCGCCAATTATACGTTCACGCCTTCCAATTTCGATCCCTATAGCGGCCTGCATTCGCCCCAGGCGCGCGCGCTGCAATCGACTCTGGTGATCCCGGGCGCCTTCATAAACCCCGCGCCCTATACCTATCCGTTTCTCGACAACGACTATGTCGGCGTGAATGCGGAGATCAAGCTGGATACCGGAATCGGCAGCTTCACGTTCATCCCCGCCTATCGCGACGCGCGGTTGAACATCCGCTTCAACGGGCCGGGCTTCAACGGCGGCCGGGTAACCGAGCATGACGAGCAGTTCAGCGCCGAGCTCCGGCTGGACGGCAAGCGGCTTGGTCCGGTCGAATGGCTGCTGGGCGCCTATTATTACGATGAGTCCGTCGATGCGCGCTACACGTTCGCCCAATATCAAGTGAACCCGTACCAGCGCTATTTCCCCAAGGTGAAATCCTATGCGGGCTTCGGGCGGCTGATCTTCAACCTGTCCGAACAGTTCCGCCTCGTCGGCGGCGCGCGCTATACGATGGACCGCAAGAGCTTCCAGACTTTGGGGCAAACGGTCATCGAGATCTGCACGCGGCCGCCGCCCCCAGCCGGTCCGGGATGCTTCGGCGGGCCTTCGATTCCGGTGGCAGACGACCTCGCCCAGCTTCGTACGCTGATCCCGTTTCCGACGGCGCCGGGACCCCAGAATTCGGTGGCCTACGGGACTTTCGGCAATCGCGTTTTCTACAGCGAACTCGCTTATACTCGCAAAACATCGACGAACCGGCTGACCTATCGCCTTGCCGCGGAATATGACGTCGGGCCGCGCTCGCTGCTCTATGCCAGCTATGAGACCGGCTATCGCAGCGGCGGCTTCAACAACACCCTCGGCAAGGAATCCTTCGGCCCCGAATATATCAAGGCCGCGACGCTGGGGATCAAGAACCGCTTCCTCGACAATCGGCTCCAGCTCAATGCCGAGGCGTTCTACTGGCAATATACCGATCAGCAGGTCTCGCATTTCGGCTTCGATGCCAACAACGCCAGCTCGCTGCTGATCGAGAATGCCGGCAGCGCGGACATCATGGGCGTCGAGGTCGATACCCAGTTCCTCGCCACGCCGACCACCTTGCTGCGCGGCTCCGTCCAGTATCTCGACAACAAGCTGAAAGACTTCAACTACGCGGTGCCCAGGGTGCCCACGCCCCCCCCTCCGGGTGGTACGCCGACGCTGCCCCAGGTAATCGGCTGTCCCTCGGTCGAGACCGTCAATTCCACGGGCCAGGCGATCTATGCGGTCTCGTGCAGCGGCAAGCCGGGCTACAACTCGCCGAAATGGTCGGTGAATGCGGGGATCGAGCAGACGGTGGAGCTGGGGGCCTTCAAGCTCGTGCTCACTGGCGACGGACGCTATCGCTCGAACCGGGTGATCGGCTTCGAGCAACTGGCCCAGCAGCAATCGGGCGAGGACCTGACCTTCGATGCCAGCGCGACGCTGATGCCGGCGAGCGAAAACTGGGCGCTCACGGCCTATGTGCGCAATATCGGCAACGTCGCGGTGCCCGTGCTCTCGCAATATTCGGGCAGCGTCGGCGGAATCGTGGCGATCAACTATGCGCCGCCGCGCACTTACGGCGTGCACGCGACGTTCAAGTTCTGATGCGGCGGGGGGACCTGGTGCGCGGGTCCCCCGGCATGCGGGAGGGGAGGCGCGCATGCTGACGCTATACGGACACCCGTTTTCGCGCGCCCACCGCAACATGTGGATGCTCAAGGAACTTGGGGCCGGTTATGATCACGTGCCGACCGACTTCCTGAAAGGCGGCACGCGCGAGCCCGAATTCCTAGCCGTCAACCCGAATGGCCGGGTTCCGGCGCTGGTGGATGACGGGCAGCCTTTCTTCGAATCGCTTGCGATCAATCTCTATCTTGCGCGCAAGTTCGGCGGACCGCTCGCGCCCGCAAACCCGATCGAGGATGGGCTGGCGACTCAGTGGAGCTTCTGGGTAGCGAATGAAGTCGAAAAGCCCTTGCTGTTCGCATCCGCCAATCTGAAGCTCTTTGCCGATGGCGTTCCTGCGCACGCCGCGATCGGACTCGGCAAGCTCGATCGGCCGTTTCGTGTTCTCGACAAGGAGCTGGTGGACAAGCCTTACCTGCTGGGCGATCGCTTCACCGTCGCGGATCTCAACGTCGCCGCGGTGATGACGTTGGGCGTTATTTCCGGAGTGCCGTTCCATGCCTATCCGGCAATGCAGGAGTGGCTCCACCGCTGCATCGAGCGGCCGGCGGCGGCGGACTGGAAGCCGATCCAGTTCAGCATTCCGCGCCCGCCTACGGTGGAAGGCTTGTTGGCCATGTTCCTGTGAGCGGCCTCCAGGCCGATGCCGAACTGCGCAGATTTGTCGATGGCGAAGTGCTGCCGGGCACGGGCATCGCGCCCGAACCCTTCTGGGCCGGCTTTGCCGAGCTGATCCGCGATCTCACTCCCGAGAATCGGCGGCTGCTGCGGCGGCGCGGGGAGCTTCAGGAGCTGATCGACGAACGCAACCTGGGTCTGGACGGCCGCGTGCCAGGCCCCAAGGAGGAAGAGGCGTTCCTGCGCAAGATCGGCTATCTCGTCGATCCGCCCGCTCCCTTCACGATCGCGCCCCGCAATGTCGATCCCGAGATCGCGGCGATGGCGGGGCCGCAACTCGTGGTGCCGGTCAACAATGCCCGATACGCGCTGAACGCGCTCAATGCGCGCTGGGGTAGCCTCTACGACGCGCTCTACGGCAGCGACGCGCTGGGCGATTTGCCTCCGTCCGGAGGCTATGATCCCGCGCGCGGCGCGCGCGTTGTCGCTTGGGGCCGCGCCTTTCTCGACGAAATCGCGCCATTGACCGGCGGCAGCCATGCCGATGTGACCGCCTATCGCATCGAGGACGGCCAGCTCGTAACCGATTGTGGATTACTCGCGGACCGCTCGCTTTTCGCCGGCTGGCGCGGCGGCGAGGCAATCCTGCTGCGCCACCACGGGCTCCATGTCGAGATCAGGATCGACGCAACGCATCGGATCGGCGCAGCCGACCGCGCCGGGGTGGCGGACGTCGTGCTCGAAAGCGCACTCACCACGATCATGGACTGCGAAGACAGCGTCGCCGCGGTCGATGCCGAGGACAAGATTCTCGTCTATCGCAACTGGTTGGGGCTGATGCAGGGCAGCCTCAGCGCGACGATTTCCAAGGACGGCCGGGCCGTCGAACGCCGCGCCGCGCCCGACCGCACCTATCACACGCCAAATGGCGAGAGCATGCGGCTCAAGGGACGCTCGCTGCTGTTCGTCCGCAATGTCGGCCATCTGATGACTTCGCCGATGATGCGGTTCGATGGCGACGAAGTGCATGAGGGGATCGCCGATGCGGTCATTACGTCGCTGATCGCGCTGCACGATCTGCACGGGAGGCACGCAAACAGCACCGCGGGCTCCATCTACATCGTCAAGCCCAAGATGCACGGGCCGCAAGAGGCTGCGTTCGCCAACCTGCTGTTCGACCGCACCGAAGACCTGCTCGGGCTGCCGCGCCACACGATCAAGATCGGCGTGATGGACGAGGAGCGGCGCACCAGCGTCAACCTCGCGGCTGTCATCGCCGAGGTGCGTGATCGGGTCGTGTTCATCAACACGGGCTTCCTCGACCGGACCGGGGACGAGATTCACACGTCGATGAAGCTCGGTCCGATGCTGCGCAAGGGAGCAATGAAAGGTGCCCGCTGGCTGGCGGCATATGAGGCAAATAATGTCGATGTGGGCCTCGCCTGCGGCTTTGCCGGGCGTGCGCAGATCGGAAAGGGCATGTGGGCGATGCCCGATCGCATGGCGGACATGCTCGATCAGAAGATCGCGCATCCGATGGCGGGGGCGACCACGGCCTGGGTCCCTTCGCCCACCGCCGCCACGCTCCATGCGGTGCATTATCACCGCGTCGATGTGGCGGACCTGCAACGCCAGCTTGCGAAGCGCCCCGCCGCAGGGCTCGGCGACATGTTGGCCGTCCCCGTCGATCCGGCCCGCGATTGGCCCGCGGAAGCGGTGCGCGAGGAACTCGACAACAATGTCCAGGGCATATTGGGCTATGTCGCGCGGTGGATCGGCCAGGGCGTGGGCTGCTCCAAGGTGCCCGACATTCACGATGTGGGCCTGATGGAGGATCGCGCGACATGCCGGATCTCCAGCCAGCATCTCGCGAACTGGCTGCGTCACGGCGTGGTTTCGCCGGCCGAGGTGCATTCCGCGCTCGAACGCATGGCGGCGGTGGTCGATCGCCAGAATCAAGGCGATCCGCACTATCGTCCCATGTCCCACGATGCCGCCGCCAGCCCGGCCTTTCAGGCGGCAGCCGCGCTGATCTTCCAAGGGGAGGCGCAGCCTTCGGGCTATACCGAGCCGCTGCTGCACAAGCGCAGGACGCTCGTGAAAACCACCGGCCTGGTCGGCTCGCCGGGGGACGGATCAGAGCGATCGCAACTGCTGCCCGCCGAGCTGGTGGGCGGGTGAATCAATTGAAAGGGAGACCATCATGACCATCAAATCCTTTGGGCCCGGCTCGAACCTGGCCGGCCCCGCGCTGGCCGCGCTCCGGATCATGAGCGCATTATTGTTCATGGCGCACGGCATCCAGAAGTTCTTCGGCTTCCCCTCGATCCGCTACGGTATCGCCAATCCGATGTCGCTGATGGGCGTCGCGGGCATCCTGGAGATCGTCGGCGGCGCGCTGCTCCTGATCGGCCTGTTCACGCGGCCCGCGGCATTCGTGCTGGCAGGCCAGATGGCCGTTGCCTATTTCATGGCGCACGCATCGAAGGGCATGTACCCGATCGACAATGGCGGCGAGAGCGCGATCCTCTTCTGCTTCGTCTTCCTGCTGCTCGCGGCCGCCGGTCCGGGTCCGTTCAGCGTCGATGGCGTCCTGGGAAGCCGCAAGGCTCCCGCCGAGCTGTAAAGCGAATGGCGGGTGGGGGTGTTGCCTCCGCCCCCTTCTTTAGCGCTTGTTCATCCGGCCGAGCGCCCCCCGCAGCCAGGCGACGAATTCCCGGTTCGCTTCGCGCACGCCCTGAGCCGAAGCGCGGTACTCCGCCTCTCGTTCACCCAGCAGCACTGCTGGCCAGTCGGCCTGATGAAGTGCCGCCGCGCTACGCATTTGAGAGAATTTGGCGCGATATTCCGTCATCGTCGCGGCATCGGCATGGCGCATGAGAACGGGCTGGGACACTCGCCCTATTTCGGCGATCTGCGCCGCCAGGCGTCGGCGCAAGTTGATCAAATCCTGGCGGCGCTGATCGTCCGCGCGTGTCGCGACTTCCGCGAGATCGGCCTGAATCGCTTCAAGCGCGTCCAGCGAGCCGGAAATTGCCGCCCACTCGTCCATCTGTCATCCCTCCAGCTGCCGCTCCAGCTGGTGAAGCACGCGGTAGCAGGGCAGCACTTGCGCGACGCTGGCGTTGGGATCGCGGCCTTCGCGGATCGCGGCGACGAACTCCCGGTCCTGCAGCTCGATCCCGTTGTTGGAGACCGCCACGGCCGAAAGGTCCACCGGCTCTTCCTTGCCGGTGACGAGATCGTCGTACCGCGCGATCCAGGTCCCGTTATCGCAGATGTAGCGGAAGAAGGTGCCGAGCGGCCCGTCATTATTGAATGACAGGCTCAGCGTGCAGATCGCGCCGCTCTCGGCCTTCAGCTGGATCGACATGTCCATGGCGATCCCGAGCTCGGGATGGATCGGCCCCTGGACCGCATTGGCCTGGACGATCGGCCCGGCCTGATAGGCGAAGAGATCTACGGTGTGCGCCGCATGGTGCCAGAGCAGATGGTCGGTCCAGCTGCGCGCCTCTCCCTTGGCGTTCATGTTCTTGCGGCGGAAGAAATAGGTCTGGACGTCCATCTGCTGGATGTTGAGATCGCCGGCGACGATCCTGTCGTGGATATATTGATGGCTGGGATTGAACCGGCGGGTGTGGCCGACCATCGCGACGAGCCCGGTCTGCTGCTGCTTGGCGAGCACCGCCTCGCCGTCGGCGAGATTGTCGCAGAGCGGGATCTCGACCTGTACGTGCTTCCCCGCTTCCATGCATTGGATCGCTTGGGATGCGTGCATCTGGGTCGGCGTCGCGAGGATCACTGCATCGAGCCCGGGCTGTGCGAGCGCTTCGGAGAGTTCGGTAGTGGCATGGCCGATGCCGTATCTGGCGGCGACCGCCCGGGTGGCTTCGAGCCGGCGCCCGACGACCGACACGACTTCGACGCCGTCGATCAGCCGCAGCGCATCGAGATGCTTTTCCCCAAAGGCGCCGGCGCCGGCGAGTGCGATTTTCATGGCGAGTCTCCGTTCAGGCGGGTTCGAGCACGAGATGCCCGATCGCAGTGTTGCTGCAGGGCACGTGGTAATGGCGGTGCAGCGCGCGGGTGGCCCTGCCCAGGGCGCCGCGCATGATCAGCCACATCACCATTTCGATACCTTCAGAGCCGGTCTCGCGCAGATATTCGATGTGCGGAATGCGGCGCAGGTGATCGCTGTCGCCGATCATGCCGTCCAGAAACATGTTGTCCCATTCCTTGTTGATCAGCCCGGCGCGCGGGCCCTGGAGCTGATGGCTCATCCCGCCCGTCCCCCAGACCTGCACGTTCAGATCTTCGGGAAAGCTCGCCACCGCGCGCGCGATCGCCTCGCCCAGCGCCCAGCAGCGATTGCCCGAGGGAGGGGGATAGGTGACGACGTTCACCGCCAGCGGGATCACCCTGCACGGCCACTCCTCGGCATGGCCGAACATCATCGACAGCGGCACGGTCAGCCCGTGATCGACGTCCATCTCGTTGATGATCGTCATGTCGAATTCGTCGAGGATCAGGCCCTGGGCGATGTGCCAGGCCAAGTCGGGATGGCCGATCACTTCTGGCACCTGGCGCGGCCCCCAGCCTTCGTCCGCAGGCCGGTAGCGCTCGCCGCATCCGATCGCGAAGGTCGGGATGATCTTCATGTCGAAGGCCGAGGCATGATCGTTATAGACCAGGATCACCACGTCGGGCTTTTGCTCCGCCAGCCAGTCGCGGGTCCACTCATAGCCCGCGAAGATCGGTCCGAAATAATCGTCCCGGTCCTTGCCCATGTCGTGCGCGACGCCGAGCAAAGGCACGTGGCTGGATGCGACCCCCGCCGTGATCCGGGCCATCAGCGCGCCTCCTTTTTCGAGCGAAGTCCCTCGGGCGAGCGGCCACCGGCGCCCATCATCGCCTGATAGTCCTCGACCGAAACTCCCGTCATCGTGCTGACCGCCTGTAGGAAGCTCAGTCCATCGGTCGAGAAGACCTTGGACAGGAAATAGATATTGCCGCCCAGATCGAGCAGCGCGTTATAATCGCGCGACAGCAATGCCGCCTTCTGCGCGTCGGACAGCGGCCATTCCTCCAGATAGGCGGCCTCGTCCGCCTTCCAGCGCTCGCGATTCCCGGGCTTCATCAGGCTCATCGCGAACTGGTTGAGGTGATAGCCCTGCCGCGCGCGCGCCGCGGTAAATACCCGCGTTCCCGGAATATCCTCGAGCTCGGCCAGATATTCGTGGATGTCGTTCATAGGCCGCGGGCCTTTAGCTGCGCATCGAGCCGGGGGAACACGCGCCGCGCATTGCCCTCGAAGATCGCATGGCGCCCGGCCTCGCTGATGGCGAGCGCATCGACATAGCGCTTGGTGTCGTCGAAATAATGCCCGGTCATGGGATCGATCCCGCGAACCGCCCCGACCATCTCGCTGCCGAACAGGATGTTCTTGGTGTCGATCACGTCGGCAAGGAGGTCCACGCCGGGCTGGTGATAGACGCAAGTGTCGAAGTAGATGTTGTTCATCAGGTGGGTATCCAGCGCGGGCTTCCTGAGCATGTCCGCCAGCCCGCGATAGCGTCCCCAATGATAGGGCGCCGCGCCGCCGCCATGGGGGATGATGAAGCGGAGCGTGGGGAAGTCCGCGAACAGATCGCCTTCCAGCAATTGCATGAAGGCGATCGTGTCGGCGGCAATGTAATAGCCGCCGGTCGCATGCATCGCCGGATTGCAGCTGCCCGAAACGTGGATCATCGCCGGCACGTCGAGCTCGACCATCTTCTCGTAAAAGGGATACCAATAAAGATCGGTGAGCGGCGGGTGAGTGAAGTGCCCGCCGCCGGGATCGGGGTTGAGATTGCACCCGATAAAGCCAAGCTCGGTCACGCAGCGTCCCAGCTCGGCGATCGAATTGGCCATGTCGGCCTTGGGGCTCTGCGGCAGCATGCAAACGCCCGCGAAGGTCTCGGGATAGAGGCCGACGACCCGCGCGATCAGATCGTTGCAGCGCATCGCCCATTCCCGCGCCACGCCCGCGTCGCCGATATGCGGCGCCATCGCCGAGGCGCGCGGAGAGAAGATCGTGAGGTCCGCGCCGCGCTCCTTGATCAGCCGGAGCTGGTTCGCCTCGATCGTTTCGCGGATCTCGTCGTCGGAAATGTGCGGATATGGCGGTGGCAGTGCGCCTGCATCGAATGCCGCGATCTGCGCCGCGCGCCATGCGTCATGACCCTTTGGCAACACGGTATAATGGCCGTGGCAATCGATGATCAGGCTCATGCGGCGAAAGCCCTCAATCGGGATCGTATGACTTCGATCTTGGCCGGCAGCCCCTCGGGCGGGTTGATCGCCAGCTCGCCGAGCGCCCGTTGCCAACCGAGGGCTGCTTCCGACATCACCGGCGAGAAACCGAGGCCAAGCAAGGTCTGCGTGACTTCGTACATTTCTTCAGAGCGGCGAACGCCGTGCACCAGCATGCGATCGAGATTATAGTCGAAGCGCTTGCTCCAATCCGCCCCGGGCCAACTCGTATCGAGAGAGGCGATGACTTCGGCCTCCACGCCGGCCGCATGCGCGGCGAGTGCGCATTCGGCAGTCAGCGCCTCCACGCCCTTGATCATCACCGAACGGATCATCTTGATGCTGGAAGCGTCGCCGATCCGCGTACCAACCGTCCGCACCGCCGTGAAACCATGCGCATGCAGCGCCGCGACGCCCGCTTCGGCATGCGGACCGGATACGAGCAACGGCGTCCCCAGCCGCTTCGGATACACCGGCGCCATCACCGCCACATCGACATAGCGCCCGCCGGCGCCTTCGATGATGCTGGCGGCCTCGCGCTTCGTGCCCGGAGCCGCGCTGTTCATGTCCAGCCAAAGCGCGCCCTCGCGCAAATGCCGTGCGCACGCGCGGGCGGCGGATAGCGCCTGGTCGGCCGTGACGAGGCACAGGATCGCCTGGGCCTGATCCAGGGCATCCGAGGCTCGGTCGCACCCGAGGACGCCGGCCGCGGCGTAATCGGCGCGCTTGGCATCCCGGCTCGCGGCATCGTCCGTCAGGCGATCGTACGCCGCCGCGCCGGGCCGCGCGAAGGCCATCCCTGCTTCACCGAAGCCGATAAAGGTCACCGCGTTCATGCCGCTTGCCTAGCCGGGCATCGCGCGCGCGCTAATATGATTGCAGCCGATGCTATCGACTTTCCTGAAGTCTGGTTTCGCGGGCCGCCGAGCGGATCAGTTCCACCAGGTGACGCTGAGCGCCGGTAGGCCGCCAGCCGCTGCGGGTGGTGAGCCCGATCGTGCGCACCGCGCCCGGCAAAGGCGGCCCCACGCGCGCCAGCATGCCGCTTTCCACTTCCAGCGCGATCTGGTCCAGCGAGAGCAGGGTGAGCAGGTCGCTCTGCGCCAGCAGCCCGCGAATGACCATCACCGACCCGCATTCGATCGGCACGCGGGGCAGCGCTCGCCCGGCGAACAGGATTTCCCAATGCGCCCTGAGCGGGGTGCCCACCGGTCCGACGATCCAGCCTTGCCTGCCCAGCGCATCCAGCGTGAAATGCTTGCCCACCAAGGGATGTCCGGCACGCGCATAGATGGCGAGCTCGTCGGTGAAAAGCGGCTCCTGATCCAGCCCCGGCGGGGCTTCGTCGCGCAATGCCCCGATCGTCATGTCGATGATGCCGTCCGCCAGCGGGTCCATCAGTTCGCGCCACGAACCCTCGACCACATCGACCACGTTGCGGGGCGACGAGCGCAGAAACGCTGCCAGCGCGTGCGGCAGCACCAGCGCGCGGCTGAGCGGCATCGCGCCGATGGCGATGCGGCCGCCATCACGCTCCTCGCCTTGCGCCTCGGCAATGCCGGCGGTGATCTCCCGCTCCGCAAGGCGCGTGCCCCTCGCCACGGCGTGCCCGGCCGTGGTCAGCACCACGCCGCGCCCGCGCCGCTCGGCGAGGGGCACCGCGAAGATCTGTTCCAGATCGCGCACCGCCCGGTGGATTCCCGGCTGCGAAAGGCCGCTTGCCGCCGCCGCCGCGGCGAAGCTCTGCGCGTCGGCGAAGCGCAGGAAGGCATGGAGCTGGGTCGCCGTCACCAATTGCTCGGGCCGCGCGAACCCTCGCGTGCCCCGGCTTGCCCGGCGGGCAGCAGCTGCGAGACACTCGAATGCGCGCCCCGCGCGCTCCGCAAGCGCGACGCCCGCATCGGTCGGCACGACGCCATCCGGCCGACGCTCGAACAATTGCGTCTCCAATTGCCGCTCCAGCTTGCGCAGGCCCTGGGTCAGTGCGGGCTGGGACAGCCCCACAATTTCCGAAGCGCGGTTCAGGCTTCCCTGCGCAACGACCGCCGAAAGCGCGCGCAAGTGCCGCAAGTTCAAGTCGAATGCCTGGACCATCGTTTTCACCGATAGCAAAAACTTATAGGTGGGCGCCATTATGAAGTTGCGCGGATCGCGGAGGCGGGGAAGGGGCGGGGGAGGAGGCCCAAGCATGGCGGGGAAAGTGGTTCGCAATATCGCGCGCGCGGATCCTGGCGTGATCGATGCGCTGGCGTCCGCGGGCGTCGCGACGGTGCACGAGGCGCAGGGCCGCACCGGCCTGCTCGCGCACTACATGCGCCCGATCTACTCCGGCGCGCGGATCGCGGGTTCGGCACTTACGATCTCCGCGCCGCCGGGCGACAATTGGATGATCCATGTCGCGATCGAGCAGCTGCGCGAAGGCGACATCCTCGTGCTCGCGCCTACAAGCCCGTGTTTCGATGGCTATTTCGGCGATCTCCTCGCGACTTCCGCAATCGCGCGGGGCTGTCGCGGGCTCGTGATCGATGCGGGAGTTCGCGATGTCCGCGATCTTACCGCGATGGTTTTCCCGGTCTGGTCCAGGGCCGTGTCCGCCCAAGGGACGGTCAAGGCCACGCTCGGTTCGGTCAATGTGCCCATCATTTGCGCGGGCGCTTTGATTGAGGCCGGCGATGTCGTTGTGGCCGATGACGACGGCGTTTGCGTCGTGCGTCGGGAGGATGCGGCAGCGATTCTCGAAAAGGCACAGGTCCGTGAGGCGGCGGAAGAATCGAAGCGCAAGCGGCTCGCCGCGGGTGAACTCGGCCTCGACATTTACGACATGCGCGGGAAGCTGGAGGCAATGGGCCTCAAATATGTCTGACGGCGTCCGCTGCATGTGGATGCGCGGCGGCACTTCGAAGGGCGCGTTCTTCGTCGCCGAGGATCTGCCGCTGGACCAGGAGGCGCGCGATGCCTTCCTGCTCCGCGTCATGGGCTCGCCCGATCCACGCCAGATCGACGGCATGGGCGGCGCCGATCCGCTTACTTCCAAAGTGGCGGTGGTCGGCAAATCGCCGCGGGGCGGAGTCGATGTCGACTATCTGTTCCTCCAGGTTTTCGTCGATCGGGCGATCGTCGCCGACAGCCAGAATTGCGGTAACATGCTCGCCGGCGTCGGCCCCTTCGCAATCGAGCGCGGCCTGGTCGCGGCGACCGAAGGCGAGACGCGCGTAGCCATTTACATGGAGAATACCGGCCAGACCGCAGTGGCCACCGTGCAGACGCCGGGCGGCCGCGTGCTTTATGCCGGGGACACCGCGATCAGCGGCGTCCCCGGCACTGCCGCGCCGATCCCCCTCGCCTTTCGGGACACCGCGGGCTCCAGTTGCGGAGCCTTGCTGCCCACCGGCAACGCGGTGGATGAGATCGACGGCGTCGTGTGCACACTGATGGACAACGGAATGCCCTGCGTGGTCCTCGCCGCCCGGGACATGGGCGTCACCGGATATGAGGACCGCGAGACGCTCGACGCCGATGCCGGGATGAAGGCCAGGGTCGAGGCGCTTCGGCTGAAGGCAGGGCCGATGATGAACCTGGGCGATGTGACCGAAAGGTCGGTTCCCAAGATGATGCTGGTAGCCCCCCCGCGCGAAGGCGGAGCGATCGCGGTTCGCTCGCTGATCCCGCACCGCGTCCATGCCTCGATCGGTGTGCTCGGCGCGGTGACCGTGGCGACCGCATGCCTGATCCATGGCTCGCCTGCCCAGGCGGTCGCGACCGTGCCCGACGGCGACGCGAAGGCCATCGGCGTGGAGCACCCGACCGGCGTCACCGAATGCGTGGTAACGGTGGATGCGGATGGCCAGCCGGTCGAGGCCGGCATGCTGCGTACTGCGCGCAAGCTGATGGACGGAGTGGTTTTCGCATGAGCCTCGATGCGAACGGCCGCGTCCGCAGCTGGACGCTGGACTCCTCCAAGCCGCGCTACGTCCCGCCGCCCGGCGCGGTCGATGCGCATTGCCATGTCTTCGGGCCAGCGGTGGAATTTCCGTTCAGCCCCAACGCCAAGTATCTGCCCCAGGATGCGGGTCCCGAGGCGCTGTTCGCGCTGCGCGATCGCTTGGGCTTCACCCGCAATGTGATCGTCCAGGCAAGCTGCCACGGCACCGACAACCGCGCGACGCTGAACGCAATCGCGAAATCGGCGGGCCGCGCACGGGGCGTGGCGGTCGTCGATCCCGCGATCTCCGATGCGGAGCTGGAAGGGTTGGACCAGGGCGGCATCCGGGGCATCCGCTTCAATTTTCTCAAGCGCCTCGTCGATGACGCACCCAAGGATAAGTTCCTGGAAGTCGCCAAGCGCCTGCCCGCGGGCTGGCACGTCGTCGTCTATTTCGAGGCTGACTTGCTTGAAGCGCTGCGGCCCTTCCTCGACGCGATCCCGGTGCCGATAATTATCGACCATATGGGGCGCCCGGACGTCACTCAGGGCCCTGGCGGGGCCGACCTGCGCGCGCTTCGGCAATTGCTCGACAGCCGCGGCGATATCTGGACGAAAGTAAGCTGTCCGGATCGGCTCGACGCGGCCGGCCCCCCTTATGACGATTTTGTCGCCGCAGTCGGCCCGCTGGTCGAGGATTATGGCGATCGCGTTTTGTGGGGCACCGATTGGCCGCATCCCAATATGGAGAGCCGCATCCCCGATGACGGCGCGCTGGTGGACCTCATTCCCCGAATCGCACCTGCGCCCGAGCTTCAGAGGAAGCTTCTGATAGGCAATCCGATGAAGCTGTACTGGCCGGAGGTAATCGTGCCTTAGCGGGCGATCGCCTTCTCCAGCCATTTCGCCGCGGCGCCCGGCGTCACTTTCCCCGCATCGCGATCGACCATGTAATTGGCCTCGCGCATCCGCTCGACCGAAATCGCGCCGATCAATCCCTTGAGCACGCCCTGAAACTTCGCGTCGTTTGCACGGCCCGGCGCGATCAGCAGGATTGCGTCATAGCCGGGGATCGCGCCCCTCGGATCGCGCAACACCTTTAGCTTGTCCGCGGCGATGCGGCCGTCCGAGCTATAGGCGGAGATCACGTCCGCCGCGCCGCTGGCGAGCGCGCGATACATGAAAGTCGGCTGGTATGGGCGCGCGGAGGCGAAGGCGATGCCGTAAGCGCGACGCACCGATGCCCATTCGGGACGTTCGAGAAATTCGGGATCGGTGGCGAAGGCGAGCTGATCGGCCTGGCGCGCGAGATCGTCCAGGCTCTCGATCCCGCGCCTCGCGGCCGCGTTCCCGCGCATCGCAAAGGCATAGGTGTTTTCGAAGCCGAGCGACCCGAGCATCGTGATCTGGTGCTGCGCCTTCACCCATTGCCCCACCCCGGCGACGATCGCTTCGCGGCTGGGCACGTCGCTGCGCTTCATCTGGTTCGCCCAGACCGTACCCGAATAATCGACCAGCACGTCGATATCGCCGCCGGCCAGCGCCGTGAACGCCACGGCCGATCCCAGCCCCTCGCGGTAACGGACGCGGTATCCAGCTGCCTCCAGCCGATGCCCGATCACGCGGATCAGGATATATTGCTCGGAAAAGCCCTTGGCCCCGATCGTGACTACGCCCTTTGCGGCCGGCCATGCGGGGGCGAGCGCGGCCAGTAAGCCCAGCAGCAATGCGCCAAGGCTCGCCCAGACCAGTCCGCGCCGACGCCGCGCGATGCCGTATTCGACTAGTCCCAGCAGTGCATCGGCGGTGAGTGCGAGCCCCGCCGCCGCGAAGCAGCCCGCGAGCACCAGCGTCCAGTTCTGCGTCTGCAGCCCCGCGAAGATCAGATCGCCCAGGCTGGGCTGGCCGACAGTGGTGGAAAGCGTCGCCGCGCCGATCGTCCAGACCGCCGCGGTGCGCACGCCGGCCATCAAAACCGGCGCGACCAATGGCGCCTCGACCAGCCACAGCCGCTGGTTCCGCGTCATCCCCATGCCATCCGCGGCTTCGAGTATGGCGGGATCGAGCGTGGCGAGCCCGGCCACGCCGTTCCGAAGGATCGGGAGCAGTGCGTAAAGCGTCAGCGCGAGCAGGGAGGGCAGGAAGCCGAGCGCGGGAATGCCGCCGCCGGCCACCGCCGACAGCCAGAGCAGGATCGGGTAGAAGAGCGCGAGCAGCGCCAGCGACGGAATCGTCTGGACCAGACTGGCAAAGCCCAGAGCGACTCGCGCAACCGTACGGTTGCGCGACGAGAGCACTACCAGCGGCAGGCTGATCGCCAGCCCGAGCAGCAGCGCGGCAAAGGCGAGCAGCAGGTGCTGGGCAAGCAATTCGGGGACGCGGGCAAAGGCTTCGCTCACCGGGCCAGTTCCGCCAGCCGCTCGGCCTGCTCCCTCGGCACCGCGAGCAGCGCATCGGCAGCCGCACCGCCCGCGCCGGCGAGCAAATCGCGCGGGCTGGCATCGGCGGCGATCCGCCCGGCCGCCATCACCAGCACGCGATCGGCGAGCAGCAGCGCCTCCGCCATGTCGTGCGTCACCATGATCGTCGTGAGCCCGAGCCGATCGTGCAGCGCGCGGATCGCCTTGCCCAGCCCGGCGTGTGTCACCGGATCGAGGGCGCCGAACGGCTCATCCATCAGCATGATCGCGGGTGCACATGCCAGCGCCCGCGCAACGCCGACACGCTGGCGCTGGCCGCCGGAAAGCGCATCGGGAATCCGCGTCGCGAAATCCTCCGGCAGCTCGACCAGGGCGAGCAGCTCGGACACCCGCGCGGCGGTGTCGCGCTCGCCCGCCAGCTTGAGCCCGATCGCGACATTCTCGCCGGCGGTCATGTGCGGGAACAGCCCGACATTCTGGAACACATAGCCGATCCGCCGCCGCAGCAGATGCGCGGGCCCGGCGCGAACCGATGCGCCGCCGATCAGCACTTCGCCCGTGCTCGGCTCGATCAGCCGGTTGACCGTCTTGAGCAAAGTCGATTTGCCCGAACCCGAGCTGCCCACCAGTGCAACGAAGCTGCCGCCCGCGATCTCGAGCGAGACCTGGTCCACCGCCGTCACGCCCCCCGCAAATGCCTTACTGACATTTTTGAAGGTAACGTTGCGCGTTTGCTCTGGCATCGCGGCGATTTGTGCGGGATGAAACCGCAAAGGTCAAAGACACATGGGGAGGGCCGATGGCCACCAAGGCGGCATTCATCACCGGCGGCGCATCGGGCATCGGCCAGGCAGTGGCAAAGGACCTGGCGGCGCGCGGCTGGCGCGTCGGGCTGGCCGACGTCAACGTCGCGGGCCTCGAAGCGACCAAGGCGATGCTGCCCGAAGGCATGGCCACCACGCATGTGATGGACGTGCGCGACCGCGCGCAATGGGCGGCCGCGCTGGCCGATTTCGCCATGGCGAGCGGCGGGCGGCTCGATTTCCTGTTCAACAATGCCGGGATCGCAGTGGGCGGCCCGCTCGAGACGATGAGCGACGAGGATGTGGACCGCGGGTTGGACATCAACATCACTGGAATGGTCTATGGCGCCAAGGCCGCGTACCCCCTGCTCAAGGCGACTCCGGGATCCGCGATGATCCTGACCAGTTCGGCGGCGGGGATCAGCGGCAATGCCGGCATGTCGGTTTATAGCGCGGGCAAGTTCGCGATGCGCGGCTTCGCCGAATCACTGAACGCCGAATGGGGGCATGAGGGGATTTTCGTCGGATCGCTGATGCCCAGCTTTATCGAAACCCCGCTGCTCAACCACGTTACGCAGGATTCGAACCGCAGCGTTCGCGAATCGGTGCGCGGCGCCGGGCTGGAGATCACGCCCGTCGAGGAAGTGGCCAAGACCGTCTGGAGTATCCTGGAGAAGCGAAGGGACGTGCACACGCGCGTCGGCAAGACCGCGCATCGCTTGTGGTTCATGGCGCGCTGGATGCCGGGGACCTTGCGCAAGCTGGCGCGTCGGCAGTTCAAATAGCTCTCCCGCCCTCTCCCATCGGGAGTGCGAGGTCGGATCGCGCTGGTTGCGCAGACTTGGGTCGCGCTTCTTCAGTGCGGCCCTAGCCGTAGCTGGGTGAGGGGATCACCCTCTCGATAGCGCATCCCCTCATCCAACTTCTCCCTCTGGAGAAGGTTTGAAGATCAAACCAACCCGTCGATCGCCTGCGCCATCTGGATATCGCGGATCGAAAGCCCGTCCGCGTCGTGCGTGGTGAGCAGCACGTCCACCCGGTTCCACACATTGGACCATTCCGGGTGATGGTCCGCCTTTTCCGCGAGCAATGCCACGCGCGCCATGAAGCCGAAGGCCTGGTTGAAATCCTTGAACGTGAAGCGCCGCGTGATCGCGTCACGCTCGGCATCATAGCTCCATTCGGGCAAGGCCGAGAGCGCTTCGGCGCGCAGGCCTTCGCTCAGCCGCGCGGTCACTCCGCCGCCCGCACCAGTTTGAGCGCCCCGGGGCTGAAGGTCTCGGTCTTCAGATCGTCACCGACGAACCATTTGCAGAACACCTGGCCCGCGAACAGGCTATCGACCGTCATTTCCGGCCCGCCCGACTTCAGTTGCACGATGTCGCCGATATTGAAACTCGCTGCCATCCTGGCCTCCCTTGCCGCTACCGACATGGCTAGGGCATAGCCGAAGCCGATGACTGGTCAAACTGCTCCCGATGCCGCGACGATCGAGGCCCTGGCGCGCGACGCGCTCGCGCGGATTCCGGAGCCGTTCGCCGGTCATCTTGCCGACGTCGTCCTGATCGTGGAGGAATTCGCCGATGACGAGACGCTCGATGCAATGGGGATCGAGGACCCCTTCGACCTGACCGGCCTCTATCACGGCCGCCCGATCGGCGAGAAATCGGCCTTCGAGAGCGGCGCGCTGCCCGACCGCATCCATCTCTATCGCCGGCCGCTGCTGGAAGAATGGTGCCAGACCGGCGTGTCGCTCGATGCGCTGATCACGCATGTCGTGGTCCATGAAGTAGGCCACCATTTCGGCCTGTCCGACGCTGACATGCACGCGCTGGAGGGGCAGGCCGGGTGAGCTGCCTCGCCTTTTGCGATGTGACTTGCGTGCGCGGCGGACGGCTGTTGTTCGAAGGGTTGAGCTTCTTGCTGGCGGCGGGGCAGGCCGCGCTCGTCACCGGGCCGAACGGCGTGGGCAAGTCGAGCCTTATCCGGGTCGCGGCCGGGCTGCTGGCGCCGGCATCGGGCGGCGTCGAGGGCGAGGGTGCGCGGGCCTTGCTCACCGAAGCGGCGGCGCTCGATCCGGAGCTGAGCCTTGGCGCTGCGCTGCGTTTCTGGGCGCGGATCGACGGGCATGCCGATGCCGTAGCCAGCGCGCTGGAAGCAGTGAACCTCGCCGAGCTTGAAGCCGTGCCGGTGCGGCTGCTTTCGACCGGCCAACGCCGCCGCGCCGCTTTCGCCCGGGTGATCGCGAGCGGGGCTCCGGTCTGGCTGCTCGACGAGCCGGCCAACGGCCTGGACGATTCCTCGGTTCGCGTGCTCGAAACGCTGATCGCGCGCCACCGCGCCGAGGGCGGTATCGCGCTGGTCGCCACGCACCTTCCGGTGGCGCTGCCGGGCGCCTTGGAGGTGCGGCTGTGAACGCCCTTGCCGCGATCGCCTGGCGCGAGGTGCGCCGGGCATGGAGCAGTGGCGGGCTGATCCTTGCTGTCGTCTTCTTCCTCCTCGTCTCGATCCTGTTTCCCTTCGCCATCGGGCCTGATGGAAAGCTGCTGGCGCGGGTTGGCAGCGGGGTCATCTGGACCGGAGCATTGCTTGCAGCATTATTGCCCGTCGAGCGCCTGATCGCACCCGATGCCGAGAGCGGCGTGCTCGATCAATTCGCGGCGCGCGGGCTTCCCGATGCCGCCGTCGCGGCGGCGAAGATGGCCGGCCATTGGTTCGGCTTCGCGCCAGCCCTGGTCGCGGCGACGATGATTGCTGCGGCTTTGCTGCGGCTTCCGGGTGCAGCATTATGGCCGATCCTCACCGGGCTGGCGGTGGGCACGCCCGGCCTCGCCGCGCTGGGGATCGCCACCGCTGGACTGGTCGCGGGGCTGCGCGGCGCGGGGTCATTGGCGGGGTTGGTCATGCTCCCCTTTGCGGTCCCGTTGCTGATCTTCGGCACCACGGCCGATCAGCCCGGCGCACTCAAATTGCTCGGGGCATTCAGCCTGCTTCTGGTCGCCGGCTGTCCGTTCGTCGCGGGTGCGGCGATGCGGATGGGGAGGAGCTAGCGGCTCCACCGCGCGAAGATCGCGGTCGGCAATTCCAGTCCGCGCGCTTCCTCGCGCACGGTCAGTTCGCCTGCCTCCACCGTCCCGCCCAGATCGGCGAAATGCTGGCGGACCAGCTCGCCGATCGCCAGAGCCGACATGCGCACCGCATAAACGGTGAGGAACAGGAAGCGCGATTCCGCATCCAGCAGCGCGCGGCAATCCGCGATGAGGCCGGGCAGGCCCTCTTCCAATTTCCATATTTCGCCGTTTGGTCCGCGGCCCCATTTGGGGGGATCGAGGATGATTCCGTCATAGCGCCGCCCGCGCCGCACTTCGCGCGCAGTGAACTTGCCGGCATCGTCGATCATCCATCGGATCGGCAAGTCCGCCATGCCCGAAAGCTCGGCATTGGCCTTGCCTTCGGCCACCGATTTCTTCGAGGCATCGACATGCGTCATCCGCGCGCCCTTTGCCGCCAGCGCAAGCGTGCCGACGCCGGTATAGCCGAACAGGTTCATCACCTCCGGCGCTTCCAGATCCGCGGTCTGCGCGCGCATCCAGTTCCACACCGGCGCCATGTCCGGAAAGAAGCCGAGATGGCGGAACGGGGTGGTTTGCGCAGTGAAGGTGACTTCCTGCCACTTCAGCGGCCAGCCCTCGCGCGGTGTGGGCTTCGAATAATGCCAGCGACCGCCGCCCTCATCGTCGGGCGCGGGGAGGAACTCGCCATGCGCGTCCCAATCCTCGGATGCCGGCGCCCACATCGCCTGAGGCTCGGGACGGATGAAGCGGTATGGCCCATAGCGCTCGAACTTGCGGCCGTGCCCGCTATCGATCAGCCCGTAATCGGTCCAGGGCTCGCCGGTGAGGGTGGTAAGCTTCATCCACATTTCC
>NZ_DASVSH010000009.1:0-64791 GCF_036388215.1 Sphingomonas sp. | reverse complement strand
CGGGGGTCTTTTCAAGGGGAGGTAGAGGATGGCGAGTTCGGCAGGAAAAGCGCAAGCCGGCGAGATGCGCGAGCTGACGGTTCGCGCGGTGCTGCTCGGCGGGATCATCACCTTGGTGTTCACCGCCGCCAACGTCTACCTCGGCCTCAAGGTCGGCCTGACCTTCGCGACCTCGATCCCCGCCGCGGTGATCTCGATGGCGGTGCTGCGCTGGTTCCGCTCCTCCTCGATCCTCGAGAACAATATCGTGCAGACGGTGGCGTCCGCAGCTGGGACGCTTGCGGCGATTTGCTTCGTGCTGCCCGGGTTGGTGATGATCGGCTGGTGGCAGGGCTTTCCCTATTGGACCACGGCGTTGATCACCGGGCTCGGCGGGGCGCTCGGCGTGCTGTTCTCGGTGCCGCTGCGCCGCGCGCTCGTGACCGGATCGACCTTGCCTTATCCCGAGGGCGTCGCGGCTGCCGAAGTGCTCAAGGTCGGCTCCAATTCGAGGTCCGGCGATGCCGAGAACTCGCGCGGGCTGCGCACCCTGATACTGGGCTCGCTCTTCTCGGGGGGCTTCGCCTTGCTCGCCAAGATGAAGCTCGTCGCCGAGGAAGCTGGCAAGAATTTCGCGGTCGGCGGCACCGCCACCGGCTGGTCGGCGAGTTGGTCGATGCTGCTGATCGGCGTGGGCCACCTCGTCGGCATTTCGGTGGGCGTGGCCATGCTGTTCGGCATGCTGATCGCGTGGACGGTGCTAGTGCCCTATTTCGCCTCCACCGCCGATTTCACTGGCCCTATCGATGCGATCGTCAGCGGGACCTTCCGCGGGCAGGTGCGCTTCATCGGCGCCGGGACGATCGGAGTCGCCGCGCTCTGGTCGCTGCTGCGCATCATCGGGCCGATCATCTCAGGGCTGCGCTCGTCACTCGCGGCCTCGCGCGCCCGCAAGAGCGGCGAAGCGCTGGACATAACCGAGCAGGACTTGCCGATCAGCATCGTGGCGTTGATCACTGCCCTGGTCCTGGCTCCTATCGCGTGGCTGCTCTGGGATTTCTCGACTGGAGGTCCGGTGCACGATTATCCGCTCGCGGTGATCGGCGGCACGCTGGCTTATATCTTCGTGGTGGGCATCCTGATCGCGGCGATCTGCGGCTATATGGCCGGGCTTATCGGCGCGTCGAATTCGCCGGTTTCGGGCGTAGGCATCCTGGCGGTGCTCGGCGCGTCGCTGCTGCTCGTGCTGATCTTCGGCCAGCAATCCGATCCGGCCAACACCAACGCGCTGATCGCCTATGCCCTGTTCACCACCGCGATCATCTTTTCGATCGCGACCATCTCGAACGACAACCTCCAGGATCTGAAGACCGGCCAGCTCGTCGGCGCCACGCCGTGGAAGCAGCAGGTCGCCTTGATCATGGGTGTAGTGTTCGGTTCGCTGGCGATTCCGCTGGTGCTCGATCTGCTCAAGAACACTCTGGGCTTTGTCGGCATGCCCGGCGCCGGACCCAATGCGCTGGCCGCGCCGCAGGCGGCGCTGATCTCGTCGATCGCCAAGGGCGTGCTCGGCGGCGATATCAACTGGAATCTGATCGCGCTGGGCGCCGGCATCGGCGCGGTCGTCATCCTGATCGACGAGCTGCTGGGCAAGTCCGGCAAGATGCGCCTGCCGCCGCTCGCAGTCGGAATGGGCATCTATCTGCCAATGGCGCTGACTCTGCTGATCCCGATCGGCGCACTGATCGGGGCTCTCTACAACAAATGGGCCAGGCGCCAGGCGAACCCCGAGTTCGCCGAGCGTATGGGCGTATTGGCTGCGACCGGGCTTATCGTTGGCGAGTCGCTGTTCGGCGTCGCCTATGCCGGCATCCTCGCTTGGGCGAACCGCGATTCCCCGCTCCCGCCAAACGATGCCCCGCTGGCGATCATGGGTCCCGAGTTCGAGCACATCGCACTCTGGATCGCGCCATTCCTGTTCTTCGGCCTGATTGCGTTCGCCTATTCGCTGACCCGCAAGATGGTCCGCAGCGCACCGCCGGCGTCGGAACCGCCGATCGACCAGGATATCGCGAACTACCGCTAGGTCGAAGATGCATCGAGTGGAGACCCTCCCCGCTGCCTTTGCACGTTATAGCAAGGTTGGGGGCGTGCTCGAATTCGCGGCATTCGACGATGCCGAGGATAGCGATGACGAGGCGATTACTGCAATCCGCGCGGCTCTCGGAGAACCGAGCGACTTCGACGCCGAAGCATTGCGCGCGATAGGAAATCGCGATCTCTTCCGCGCTGACTTCCTCGGTGACCGCTGCGATCTCGCTAGCCGCAAGCTCATCCGTCGGGGAACTTGGCGGACGACGGACGGTAAAGAGCTCGTCGATCCGCCGCTCGTGACCCTAGACAAGATCCGGATTTCGACCGGCGGGGTGGGGATGCCGTTGCCCGGGGATGGCGGCGATTTCGCGCGTGCCTTTGCTGAGCCACCCTATGGCCTCAAGGCGCAGCCGAGCGAGGTCCAAGCACTCTTCGATGAGATTCACGATTTCCTTCTGCCCCGCCGCGAGCTGCATCTGATCCGCGACTGGGCCAGCCCGCGCCTGCCCGAAGTTTCGTGCTACTTCCGTCATGGCATGGAGTGGTGGGGCGTATTCCACTTTACCATCTATCAGCCGCTCCGCCGGCGCGTCATCGCCATCGCCGGCTCAACGACGAACTAGCATTCAGCCCATCTGATCCAGGATCGACTGGATCGGCACGAAGGCGAACGCGACCGAGCTGTCGGCGACGCCATAAGGAATGAACAATTTGTTCCGGTGGCGGATGGCGCCGCAGGTGTAGACCACGTTCGGCACATAGCCTTCGCGGTCCTGATCCGCGGCGGCGAGCAGGGGCTCTTTAGAGCGCGCGATCACCTTTGAGGGGTCATCCTTGTCGAGCAGCGCCGCACCGATCGAATATTTACGCATGGCGCCCACGCCGTGCGTTAGCACCAGCCAGCCCTGATCGACTTCGATCGGTGGACCGCAATTCCCCATCTGGACAAGCTCCCAGGGATATTCGGGCTTCATCAGCATCTCGCCGCCTTCCCAATTGGTCAGCGTGTCCGATGTGTGGAGGAAGATGTTTTCGCCATCCTGCCGGCCGAGCATCATATATTTGCCGCCCACCTTGCGCGGAAACAGCGCCATGCCTTTGTTGCGCGCGGCGCTGCCGCTCATCGGCACCAGATCGAAGCTGCGCCAGTCCTTGGTGCGCATCAGCTCGGACTGGATCACTGATCCATTATAGGCAGTGTAAGTCCCAATCCACTCGTCGGTGCCGTCGTCATGCCGGAAGTGGCAGATGCGCAGATCCTCCAGCCCGTTCGATTGCGCCTTGGTGATCGGGAAGATGACGGTGCCTGAGAGTGTCGAATCGCGGTGCCGAAACACTGTGACAGGGCCTTCGGGCATTTGGTCTTCGTCCTCTTCGCGCGCATCGGCGGCAGTCGCGAAGGGCGGTTCGGGCGCCAGGGTGAGTTCGTTGCGGTCGGTGATGATCCCCTCGCGGAAGGCGACCGACGAGATATGTCCCTCACCCACAGCGCGCAACGACATCAGGATGCGCAGGCTCCCGCGCGGCATACCTGACTGGTCGTAATGCGGCACCGCGCTCGGATTCATCAGCGCGGCGGCGGCATAGCTGTATTCGTGGCAGAAATAGGCGCCGATCAGCTGGCGCTTTTCGTCCCCGATCTGGGCGCCGTCGAGCTTCAGCAAGCCCTCGATCTCGTCATAGCGCGTCATGAACACGCGGCGCGTCTGCCAGTGCCGCGCCTCGAAATCCTTGAGCACGACTTCAAGCTGGTGGCGCGCCTCCGTCGGCGACATCTGAAGCACATTGGCAACCAAGCGCTCGCTGCGGCTCGGCCCGGAGCCGTTTGAGGCCCAGGCGATGTGGAAGGGCCGCACCACAACCCGCGACGGATCGGCCCGCAATCGCAGTTCGTGAGTGAACAGGTCCAGCATCGCATCCCCCGGAAAGCCGCATCATGACCGGCTAACCCTCAGGCGACGGCACGCTCCGGTCCTGCCACGATTTTCGCGGACTTTGAAAGGGCGGAAATCGCGCAATTCGCGAGCTGGAGAGCCAGAATCGACTCCGCGCCCTGATTGCGGTTCAATCCATGCGGCATCAGCCCGTCGAAGCAGCCGCCATCCTTCGCGGTGGCGAGCGGCATTTCCAGGTCGTTGGCGCCGAGATACCAGCGATAGGCGCGCGTGGCTTCGTCGATCCAGCGCTGATCGCCACTCACCGCATGTGCTGCGGCGCACGCCTCCACCGTCGCTTGAGCCTCGAGCGGCTGCTGATCGAACATCAGCGGCGCTGCATATTCGCGCCCGAAGCTTTCAGTGCCGACGGCGCGGAAGCGGCCCTCGGGAGATGTCTGGCGCGCGACGATCCATTCGAGAGTCTCCAGCCCGACACGGACGAACTCGCCGCGGCCCAGCGACTGCCCGGCGCGAAGCAACGCCTCGGGCAGGCGGGCATTGTCATAGGCCAATACGATCTCGAACCAGCTCCATTCGGGGCGGCGAGCGCCATCGAGAAGTCGGATCAATTCGCTGCCGAATCGATCGAGGATTTCGCGGCAAAGTGCGTGGCCCGGATGTGCCTCAAGCATTGCTGCTGCGCCGAGCATCGCAAACGCGCGAGCCCGGGGAGAACCAAGATCGAGCGCGATCGTCGCCGTTTCATCGAACAGGGCCGAAGCCCAATCACGATGCTTTTGGGCTGCGGCGTCGCGCGCGGTTACGCCCAGCGCCCAGAGCGCGCGGCCGTTGGAATCCTCCGATCCGACCTCTTCGCACCAGGTCCGATCGAAGTTCATGAAATTGCGGAACCGGCGCTGGTCGGGGTTCCAGGCATATTGGACGAATGCGCCGAATACCGTCGTCCATTTGTCACGCAGCGTCTCGTCGATATCGTCGATCTTGCTCATGAGGATGAGCGCGCGGGCATTGTCATCGATGCAATAGCCGTGGCGGCGATCGGGGACCGAATAGATCGAATGCTGGAGCATTCCGGTGGCGTCGCTCATGCGCTCGACTGCGGCGAGATCGGGCTTGAGGGTTGCCAGCTCCGCCGATTTCTTGATCAGGCGACTCGGCTGGGCAGAGATGATGTTCTTGAATTCGCGCATTGCATGCTCGCTCAGCGCCGACCACAGCATCGTGCGGCCACGGGCATAAGCGCGCTTCGAAAGGGCGTGGAGTTCCGCAGGGTCAGAAAGCAGCTTGGCGATTTCCCGGGCAAAGCCTGCGCTGTCGCCGAAATCGACCAGCACGCCATGCCCGTCCGCAAGGATCTCGGTTGCATGGACATAGGGCGTGGAGACCACCGCCTTGCCGATGCCCACCGCGTAAGACAGCGTGCCCGAAGTGATCTGGGCGGGGTTGCTATAGGGTGTCGCATAAATATCGGCGGCCTGAAGGTAATCGATCAGGTCGTTGTGCTCAACGAAAGCGTCGATGAACCGGACATGGCCAGCGACGCCCCTGTCCGCAGCGAGCGCCTTCAGCCGATCTCGATAGGCTTCGCCTTCATGCGCCACGAGATTGGGGTGCGATGCGCCGAGCACGACATAGAGCGCGCTGGCGTCTTTTTCGACGATGGCGGGCATCGCCTCGATCATCGTCTCGATGCCCTTGTTGGGTGCGAGCAGGCCGAAAGTGAGGATTACGTTGCGGTCTTCCCAGCCGAACGCGCTCTTGAGCTCATCGGGATCGGCAAAGGCGCGATCGGGAACGCCGTGCGGTATCATAACGACCTTGCGCTCTTCGACGCCATGGACGCGCTTCAGGATATCGCGGCCGCGCTCGGCCATTACGATAACGCGCGACGAACGGCGCAGCAGCGCTTCCATCACGCGGCGCTCCTCGGCGCTGGGACGCTCAAGCACCGTATGCAGCGTGGAGATCACCGGAATCGACAGCCGGTCAAGCAACGCGATCAGGAATTCGCCCGCCGGCCCGCCATAGATGCCATATTCGTGCTGCACCCACAGCGCTTGCGCCCCGCTGGCTTCGATAGCGCGCGCGGCATCCAGATAGGCTGCGCGCTCATGCTGGGGGATGGCAGCGGTTACCGCGTCGGGATAGTCGTACCGGCCGGGATGATCGTCCATAGCATAGACATCGACCTTAAGCTGGGGATAGCGGAGCTTGAGCGCATCATGGGTATCGGTCGTGAAGGTCGCAAGGCCGCATTTGCGGGGCAGGAAGTTGCCGAGTAGCGCTACATGCTTGATGTCGGGATCGATCATCAGGATTTTCGTCCTTCTCGCTAACGCACATTAAATACAAAGCGGTGGGGCGTGAACGCCTGCTTTCCCCTTCCAAACTCTCTTTTATTAATATGGTTGCATGCATGCTGCATTGCAACATGAAAAGCTGCGGCAAGACGTTATTAATCTGACGTTCAGCCGCGCCCGCGATATCCTGGTACGTCCTGGGGGGGCACCCAGACGCCCATCGGCGGCTCGCCTGATTGCCAGAACACGTCGATCGGAATGCCTCCGCGCGGATACCAGTAGCCGCCGATGCGTAACCATTCGGGCTTCATCTCGTCGAAAAGCCGCTGCCCGATCCCAACGGTGCAATCCTCGTGAAACGCCCCGTGATTGCGGAATGCGCCCAGGAACAGCTTGAGCGACTTGCTCTCCACGATCGTCTCGGCGGGCACATAATCGATCACCAGATGCGCGAAGTCCGGCTGCCCCGTGATCGGGCACAGCGAAGTGAATTCGGGCGCGGCGAAGCGCACCAGATAGCGGCTGCCTGGCCGCGGATTGGGCACATAATCGAGCTCGGCCTCTCCGGGCGTGGCCGGGAGAGTCGAACTCTTGCCGAGATGCTTGGCGTCCATTGCCGCCATGTAGTCGTTTGCGCGGGCCATTGCATCCCACTAGACCGACGCCATGGACGGCTTGGTGACGACCGAATGGCTGGCGGATTCGCCGCAAATACTGGTGCTCGACGCCACCTATAGCTCGACCGTGCCCGGATCGTCGCCAAGGGACCCGCGCGCTGAATTCGAGACCGAGCATATCGCCGGCGCCTGCTTCCTCGACCTCGACAGCCTGATCGACGAGACCAGCCCGCTTCCCTCGACCATGCCGACCATCGCAAAAATCGCCGAGCGGCTACGCTCGCTGGGCGTGGATACCGAGACGCAGATCGTCGTTTATGACAACAGCCCGCACCACACCGCATGCCGCGCCTGGTGGATACTGCGCTTGGCGGGCGTGGATGTCGCCTTGCTCGATGGCGGGATGGCGAAGTGGAAGGCGGAGGGTCGTCCCCTCGAAAGCGGGCCGCATAACGCCCGGCGCGGCGAATTCGAGCCGCGCGCGCCCAAGGCGCATGCCCGAAGCCTGGAAGAAATGAAGACGACCAAGGAGCAGATCGCCGATGCCCGCTCTGCCACGCGCTTCACGGGCGAGGAAAAGGACCCGCGCGCCGAAGTCGCCGCCGGCCACATCCCCGGATCGAGGAACATCCCCTATCCGCTCTTCTTCAACCCCGATCGTAGCTGGAAGCCGCTGGCCCAAATCCGCGCCGTGTTCGAGGATAACAACATCGACCTCGCGCGACCGCTGGTCACCACGTGCGGCTCGGGCATCACCGCCGCCATCCTCGCCTTCGGCGCGCACCTGCTCGGCAACGAAGCCGCGCTTTACGACGGCAGCTGGAGCGAATGGGGTTCACGGCCCGACACCGCCAAGGCATTGGGCCCCGCATGAGCGACAACGAGAAGCCAGCGACCCGGGTTGTAAGCGCCGGCCGCCGCAAGGAGTGGACGCAGGGCATCGTCAATCCGCCTGTATGGCGCGCATCGACGATCCTGTACGACGATGTCGCGGCACTGCGCGCCAACAACCGCGCCGACACGCACCACACGCTGTTCTACGGCCGCCGCGGTACGCCGACCCAGTGGTCGCTCGCCGAGGCGCTGACCGAGCTTGAGCCGGGCGCCGAGGCGACATTGCTCTATCCCTCGGGCGTGGCCGCGATCGCCTCGGCATTGCTCGCGGTGCTTTCGCCAGGCGACCACCTCCTCGTGCCCGACAGCGCCTATGATCCGACCCGCAGCCTGGCCAATGGCCTGTTGCGCAAGTTCGGGATCGACACGACCTTTTACGACCCGCTGATCGGCCAGGGCATCGCAGCGCTCTGCACCGAAAATACCCGCGCCATCCTGCTTGAGACGCCCGGCAGCCTCACCTTCGAAGTGCAGGACGTGCCCGCCATCGTCGCGGTGGCCAAGGCGCGGGGGATCACCACGCTGATCGACAACACATGGGCCACGCCGCTGCTGTTTCCCGCGATCCGGCTCGGCGTCGATTATTCGATCCTCTCCTGCACCAAATATGTGGTCGGCCATTCGGACGTGATGCTCGGATCGGTCACGGCCGCACAGGGCAAATATGCCGCGCTGCGCGACGCGACCTATCAGCTTGGCCAGACCGCCAGCCCCGACGATGCGTGGCTCGGCGCGCGGGGGCTGCGCACCATGGCGGTGCGGCTGAAGCAGCATGGCGAGGCGGCCTTGCGCATCGCCCAATGGCTCAAAGGACGAAGCGAAGTGGCCCGCGTGCTTCATCCCGCCTTGCCGGATTGCCCCGGTCACGAATTCTTCGCCCGCGATTTTCGGGGGGCATCAGGGCTGTTCTCCTTCGTATTGAAAGGCGGCGATGAGGCCGCCCGCGCGGCGCTGATCGACGGGCTCGAACATTTTGGAATCGGCTATAGCTGGGGCGGGTTCGAAAGCCTCGCCATTCCCGCCGACCCTCAGAAAATCCGCACCGCAACTGCGTGGCAAGCAGAAGGGCCCCTGGTGCGGCTCCAGATCGGGCTGGAGGATCCGGACGATCTGATCGCCGACCTCCAGGCCGGGCTCGCGCGCTTCGCCGGGGTGCGGGGCTGATGCAGCGGATCGGCGAGTGGCTCGCGGGCTATGGCCTGCCTTCCCCGGGCGAGATCAGCGAGGCCGGCGTGGCGGCGGCGCTCGCAGTCGTGGCGCTGGCGGTCGGCTGGCTCGCCGGCCGGCATCTTGGCCTGCGCGTCACCGAGCTTCTGGCGAAGCGCGCCGGCGGCGCCGGCGAGGGGCTGGGGCCGCGGATGAACGGCATCTTCCGCCACGGCGTCGCCGCCTTGCTGCTGGCAGTCATCCTCGCGGCCTGGCCGTGGCGACCGCTTGCAGACCTGGGGCTGGGGCTGGCCTGCGGCGCCGCGACCGCCATGCTCGTCGTCGCCATGCTGCGCGGGCTGCATTTGCCGCGCTGGGCGGCCTGGACCCTCGCCCTCCTGGCTTTCATGGCGATCCTCAGCCAGGCTATCGGCGGGCTCTCGGTGGTCGAAACGACGCTGGACCGCGTCGGCGTTCAGGTGGGCGCGCGGCGCTTCACCTTGCTCTCCGCGCTGACCTTTGCGGTTACCCTGCTCCTGCTGTTCGCGGGCTTCCGGCTGATCAACCGGGTGCTCGCGCATTCTATCCAGCAGGCGCGTGGCTTCGATCCGACCCAGAAACTGCTCTTCCAGAAGCTGGCGAGCATCGGCGCGCTGCTGCTCGCCTTCTTCATCGGCGTCGATCTGCTCGAAGTCGATCTCACGGCCTTCGCGGTGTTCTCCGGCGCGCTGGGCCTCGCGGTCGGCTTCGGGCTTCAAAAGACCGTGGGCAATTTGATCGCGGGGATCATCCTGCTGATGGACCGCTCGATCAAGCCCGGCGACGTGATCGTGGTGGGCGACAGCTTCGGCTGGGTGAACAAAATCGGCGTCCGCGCCGTCAGCGTCATCACGCGCGACGGCAAGGAGCATCTGATCCCCAACGAAATCCTGATGACTCAGGAAGTGGAGAACTGGTCGTACACCGACCGCAACGTACGGGTTCGCATTCCGGTGACGGTCTCCTATGATTGCGATCTCGCCAAGGCCCAGGAGCTGATGCTCAAGGCAGCGGCGGACAGCCCGCGGGTCCTCAACAGCCCCAAGCCCAATGTGTGGCTGATGGCCTTCGGCGAAAATGGCGTCGAGCATGAGGTTCTGGCCTGGATCAGCGATCCGGAGAGCGGGGTGGGCAATGTGCGCAGCGACGTGCTCAACCGGCTCTGGCTGATGTTCAAGGAAGCGGGGATCACGATTCCGGTCCCTCAGCGCGAAGTGCGCGTGATGCGGGACGAAACGAAAGGTTAGGCTAAGGTTAGGCCAACGCGCGGGTTTGCGCGGCCTAGCTTCGCACCTTTCCCGTGAATCGTGAACAAGCGTGCCCTACTCGCGAACGATGTTGCGCGGTGGATTGCAGGCGTCCGGACAGTTCAAAGAGCGGATTCGACCCTAGCGGAATCGCATCGTGTAGGACAGCCCGATGCGCCGGGCCGCACGCCTTCCTATATCGCGGGCTAGCCAAGGAGGCCGCATGGACCGCCCGATACCTTCCGACATCGTCGAGCAATGGATGACTCACCTTCGCCTCCAGCGAAGCCGCGCCCGCGACATGATCTGGCTGATCGAAAAGGGCGCCACGCTCCACGACGGCCGCGACGGCCATATGATGCACGACGCGACCCAACGCTGGCTGGAGGAACAGCGGCAAGTGGTGGCGGATGTGGACCGGCTGGTGGGGCTTTATGATGGGATCAATGCCTGAACCTGTCAGTCGCGCCGGCCCAAATTCTTCAGGCAGCGGACGAGATGCGCGTCGAGCGCCAGCATATATTCCGCCCCGGCCTCCGCTCGGAAGGTGATCAGATCGCTGCCGCCTTTGGCTCGATTGCAGGGGCTGCACGCGAAGACCAGATTGTGGAGATAGTTCATGCCCCCGTGCTTCCGGGGGCGAAGATGATCGCGGGTGCACATGTGCGATAGCGGCTGCGGCGGCATCCATGTCTTGCAGTGGAAGCAATGTGCGCCGAATTGCTCGAAGGCGAGGCGAAGCGCGGAAGCCGCACCCAACTCACGCTTTTCCTTCGCGACGATGTAGAGCGGAACGCCGTTCCCATCGATCCGCACGAACTTGATCGCGTTATAGGGCTTCTTTCCTGCCAGCGGATGCGCCGCAATTATGGACTGGAGCCTTCCCATCCGAAATGCGTACCGGCCAAGTCTTGAAAATCGGTTCCGCCATTGCGCTCTCGGCGGCGGCGTCCCTAACTAGGCACCGTGCCGCCCTCCCCGATTACCGCCCGCATAGCCCAAGGCGTCGCCGCCGTCCCCAAGGCCGACTGGGACGCATGCGCCGGCTCGGGCAATCCCTTCGTCTCCCATGCCTTTCTCTCGATTCTCGAGCGTTCGGGATCGGTCGGCCCGCGCGCCGGCTGGCAATCGCTGCCGATCGTGATCGACGGGGCGGATGGTGCGCCCGGCGCGATCGCGCCGGCTTATGCCAAGAGCCATTCGCAGGGCGAATATGTCTTCGATCATGGCTGGGCCGATGCATGGGAGCGGGCGGGCGGGCGTTACTATCCCAAATTGCAGATCGCGGTGCCGTTCACGCCGGTGCCGGGGCCGCGACTGTTGTTGCGCGACGAGAGCTTGGCGCCCGCGCTGATCGGAGCGATCGAGGCGGTGACCGAGCAGAACGGGCTGTCATCCGCGCACGTGACGTTTCTGGATGAGGGTCAATTGCCGTGGTTCGAGGCGGCGGGATGGCTATTGCGGGCGGGGACGCAGTTTCACTGGCACAATCAGGGCTATGCGGGCTTCGGCGATTTCCTCGCGGCGCTATCCAGCCGCAAGCGCAAGGCGATCCGCAAGGAGCGTGCCGCCGCGCTCGAAGGACTGACCGTCCGGCACCTGACGGGCGCGGAGATCACCGAGGCGGATTGGGATGCCTTTTGGGACTTCTATCAGGACACCGGCAGCCGCAAATGGGGGCGACCCTATCTCACGCGCGAATTCTTTTCGCTGCTGGGGGCGGAGATGGGCGAGCGGGTGCTGCTGATCTTCGCGGAGCGCGAAGGCTCACCCATCGCGGGCGCTCTCAATCTGATCGGCGCGGATGCGCTATATGGCCGCTATTGGGGGTGCCGCGAGGATGTGCCCTTTCTCCATTTCGAGCTTTGCTATTACCAGGCGATCGAGGCGGCTATCGCGCGCGGGCTCAGTCGCGTGGAGGCCGGCGCGCAGGGCGAGCACAAATTGGCGCGCGGATATGCGCCGGTCACGACCTGGTCGGCGCATTACATCCCCGATCCGGGCTTTCGCCGGGCGGTGGCCGATTTCCTCGTCCGCGAGCGCGAAGCGGTGGAGAGCGAGCAGGAATATCTGGGCGAATTGATGCCGTTTCGAAGAGACCGTTAGAGGTTTCGGCGCTTAGGTCGATCCATCCCCCGCTCACCCTGAGCTTGTCGAAGGGCTCCATCCGCAGGCGATTCCCCGGGGGATTGCACCCTTCGACAGGCTCAGGGTGAGCGGGGGTGTATGATCACACCCGGTGCAATGTTGCTCTACCGCTCACTCAGGCGACATCGAGTTGCGGACTTCGTCCTCGGGCGTGGCGGCGAGCGGCCGGGGCCTGGGCAGGTTCTGCGGGGCCCAGGGCGGCGGATCGACGCTGTGGTCGATCTTGAACAGGCTGCTGGTGCCCCCGCGCCAGATCGGGATCAGGCCCTGTTCCAGCCGCTTGTCATAAGCGGGCGGGCGGATGATCCAGACATAATCGAAGGCGTCTCGCGGCAGCTTGGCGAGCATATAGGCCACCGGGCGCCAATATTCGCGCGGGCATTGCACGTCGGTCACGATCTGCGACGGATCGTGCACGAAGCGGCGGCGGATGTCTCCGCGCGGCTTGTCGCTCTGATAGCGCACGGTGAGCAACTGGCCGCCAGCCATCGACCATTGATCGTTGGTATAGGCAAGCTTGCGCTCCAGCGCGAGGCCGGGAATGTGCTGGAGGCGCGTCATCCGCCATTCGTTATAGCAGGTCTCCCCGACGAAACTGACCAGCCGCGCGCCCTGGGGCAGATGCTCCAGCGCCTTCAGTTCACGATCATAGGCGCGGTCGTACAGCGCGAAGCTCCAGGTGGTCGCGGCGATCCGCACCGTGAAAAAGGCCATGCCGAGCATCGCCACCGTCGCCGCGCCGCGGATCGACAGCCCCGGCTTGGGCCGGATCGCGATGATGCCAATGGCGAGCAGGAAGGGCACCAGCCGCATGTCTGCATAAGCGGAGCCGAAGACGATGCGGGGCAGGAAGATATACACCGCGAGCAGGAAAAGGCCGGAAAGCGCCAGATTGCGCGAATATTGGATGTTCGGATCGCGCACCGCCTTGAACAGCAGCAGGAAGAGCACCCCGACGCTTGCGATATCGAACAATTGCCAGCGATCGCGAAAGACCTGGACGACCCACAGGATCTTGGCCCGCCAATTGAACATGTCGGCGGTCTGGCCCCCGACATGCCCGCCGCTCCGCCATGCCACCATCAGCAGCGCGGGCGGAATCATGGGCAGGCAGTGGAGCCCGGCATGGAAAGCGGGCTTGATCCAGGCATTGACCAGATCGGCATGCCATGGTTTGCCGGAACGCACGCGCAGGTCGTGCTGGCGGATCAGCTCGGCCGAGAACGCCAGCACGCCGAGCACCCCCCAGCCAAAGGTATGCGCCACCCAGATCGCGCAGGAGATCGGCACGAATACGATCGCGCGCAGCACCAGGCGCCCTGTGCGCGCCATGCGCAGCCACAGGCCGAAAGCGAGCAGCGCCAGCGCCATCGACAGCGCGAAATTGACGAAGCCGAAATGGAATGGATAGGCATAAGCCAGCGGCAGCGCGAACAGGGCGGTGGCCGGAATGCGGCCATGCACTTCGCGCGCGATCCACAGCAGCCCCGCGACGGTCATCGCGGGGATCGCGATGACGATCAGCTTCACCGCGAGCTCCAATCCGAAGACCTTGGAGAGCGGGATGATGAGCAAGTCCACGCCCAGATTGCCCATCAGGCTCCACTGGAAATTATACCATTCGCGCAGGTGCGGGAACTGATCGTAGACCAGTTGCACGCGGTAGCGCCCCATATGGCCAGGCAGATCGACGAGCGGAGGAACGTCGGGCCAGAGCAAAGGCACCGCCGCGAGGAACGTGCAAAGCGCCACGAACCACCGTGTCTGCCACCAATGCAGCGCTTCGCCCCTGTCCATTACCGGCTTCTAGGCGCGGGGCGGCAGCTGCTGCAAGCGGATGCTTTGTTTGCGGCCGGCCTTGCCGAAGCAAACGTTTATCGGATCACTTTCCAGACTAGCACGGGCGAGCCCGGGATCTTAACAGGCTGAAGCCAGGCGAAGCGGTCGCCGCGTTCGAGCCTCGCCCAGAAGCCTTGCGGCGCGGCGGATTTGTATATCTCGGTCTCGTTCGCGCCGGGACAGCCGACGACATAGGCCGCGCCGCTGGCCATGACGGAGGCGCGCGCGGCTTCGGGAGTGCCCAGGAAAGTCGCGAGCACGCGGCGGATCGATTCTGAATTGCGATGATAGCCGCTGCCGATCGCGCTGTGCGGCGTCCAGGCGAGCAGGTTCGGCGTCGCGTCGAGCGGCGCGAAGAGCCTGGATTTGGGCAGCGCTGCCAGATCGGCGATTTCGCGGCCCTGATAGCAGGGGGGCACCGACATTACGGCGATCTGCGTATCGGCGGGAGTGGTGGCGCTCACCGGCATGCCGAACAAGGCGCTGGCGATCAGCCCGGGCGTGGCCGCCAGGAACGCGCCCGCCGTGGCGAGCGTGCGCAGCGGGATGCCGGGCACTGCGCGGGCGCGGGTGAGCAGGGCGTGGAGCAGCCAGGCGCCGCCGGGAAGCGCGAGCGCGTTGGCAGTGGCGCCGGTGCGGATGATAAGGATCGAGAGCGCGAAGGAGAGGCCGGCGAGGGCGAGCATCATCGTCCAGCGGGCGCGATCCTCGCCCTCGCTTGCGCGCCAGGCGAGTGCCCCGCCGATCAGGCCGACGATGGGGAAACTGATCGTCATCAGCGCCCAAGGCAGCACCTGATCCCAGAGCGGAAGGCCTTCGGAGACGTTGCGGTACCACAGATTGTAGACCAGCGGATCGAGCGTGCCGAACGGCCCCTTGGCGCACAAGGGGGCGTTGACGACCAGCACGGCGAGCGCGGCGGCTCCGGCTGCGGCAAGCATCGCCAGCCGGGGGAGGATGCCGGTGCGCGGCACGAACATCGCGGCGCACGCGCCGAGCGCGCCGACCGCGAGCGCGGCGATCCACACGGGGGCCACGGCGTCGCAGGCGGAGGCCATGATCGCGGGGCCGCGCATGGCGACGTGCAGGACCGAGACGCCCGCGACCAGCATGGCGAGCGCGGCGACTGCCTGTTCGCGGCGGGTGGAATCGAAAACCCAGGCGAGCAGCATCACGCCGAGGATCGCGGCGGTGATCGGCAGCCCTTCCAGCGATACGGTGAGCAATGCCGCCAGCGCCAGGCCGGCGAGCACGCCCGAACGTGCGTTGGGCTTGCCGAGCAGCGCGACGACCGCCGCCACGGCAAGCGCCACCTGCCAGCCATGATGGTCGATCCGCATCGGGCGAAGCTGATAGACGAGCGGCACCGACAAGGGCGCGAGGAGCACGGCCATTTTGGCCCGCTCGATCCCCGCGACGCGGCGCGTGAGTTCGGCGCCGAGCGCGATGACGATGAGCAGGGTGGCCAGCGGCACGCCAGCGAGCGCGATCCGCTCGGCCCACCAGGCGCCAACGAGCGGCTTGAATATGATCATCACCAAGGCGAGGGGCAGATCGACCAGCCGCGACCAGTGCATCGCGAAATTGCCGCCCCACAGCCGATGCTGGCTGACATCCCACCAGCTTTGGCCCGCGAGCCAGTCGCGGACCTGGAGCAGGCGCATCGCGTCGTCGGGATCGGGGAACCACAGATGCGCGATCCCGCGGATCGAGACGAGCGTCAGGACGAGCGCGGCGACGCTCCAGCCGATAAGAACGGTCGGCCAGAGACGCTCACGAGTCATGCGGCCCTCAATTTCTCCGGAACGAGGCGTTCTGATGCCAGAGCGGCCTGTTCGCCTTCGTTACCGCTCTCGTGATATTCGGCATCCTCGTTGACGTTCCACACGTCATAGGCGCGCGCGCCCAGCTCGATATTCCTGACCGTGAGCATCGCGGTCATCATCGCGTGATCCTGATTGTTGTAGCGATGCATGCCGTTGCGGCCGACCATGTGGAGCGTCGGATAGCGCTCCTCCAGTTCGCGGCGCAGCACATCGACATTGTCGCGATAGCCCTCGTCATAGACCGGATAGGCCTTTTCCTGGCGCACCACCGCGCCGCCCGTGACGGTGGCGGGATCGGCCAGGCCGAGCATATGCAGCTCCTTGGTGGCGAGGGCGATCAGGTCGGCATCGGACGAATTCCACAGGCCATCGCCTTCGAAACAGAAATACTCCAGGCCGACACAAGCGATGCTCTCGTCGGGCACCATCTCGGGCGACCAGGAGCGGAAGTTCTGGACGCGGCCGACCTTCACGCCCTGTTCGTGGATGTAGATCCAGTTATCGGGGAACAGGTCCTCGGAGCGGATCATCAGCGCGACAGTGAGGAAGTCGCGATAGTGGAGGTCCATCGCCGCGGGGATACTCGCGGGCATCGGCTGGATGCGCCCCGCCAGCTCGCGCATCGGAGCGGAGGAAATAACGTGCGCGGCGTTGATCGTGACGATGTCCTCGCCATGCGTCGCCTGGACGTTCCATCGCCGGGTGGCCTCATCGAAGCGCATCGCCTTTAGCGCATGATCCATCAGCACGCGATTGCCGCCCTCGACCACGCGGTCGCGCGCGGCGTCCCACATCATGCCGGGACCCTTTCGCGGATAGCGGAAGCTCTCCAGCAAGGTCTTGGTTTCCATGCCGTTATTGGGCTTGCGGTTGAGCCCGAGCGAGCGCTTGAGCCCGTCGATAACGGCCTTGCCGAGGCTGAGGCCCTTGATGCGCTGCGCCGCCCAATCCGCCGACATCGTGTCGCACGGCATGCCCCAAACCTTTTCCGTATAGGTCTTGAAAAAGATCGAATAGAGCTTGTGGCCGAACTGGTTGACCACCCAATCCTCGAACGATTTCACATCTTTCTTGGGGAAGGCCTTCGCCTTGGCATAGCTCGCCATGCAGAGCGTGGAGGTCCACAGCCCCAGATTGAAAAGAGCCTCGAAGGCGCGCAGCGGATAGGAATAGAATTTGCCGCCATAGAAGATGCGGCTCATCCGCGGGCGCTCGATGAAGTCGTTCGGAAGCAGCTCGTTCCAGAGGTCCACGACTTCCTTCGATTTCGAGAAAAAGCGGTGCCCCCCGATATCGAAGCGGAATCCCTGATGCTCCACAGTGCGGCTGATCCCCCCGACATAGACCGGGTCCTTCTCGATCACGCTGACCGAATAGCCGGCTTTCGTGAGCAGATAGGCCGCGGTCAGCCCGGCCGGGCCCGCGCCGATGATCGCGACGTCAACGGCGTTCGTGGAAGCGGGCATCCTGGCATTTCCCCCATGGCATGTGCACGGGACGGAAATGAAGAGAGAAGGATAATGTTGGGTTAACGGGAGGCCAAAGCGGCGTTATCATTGCCGATAGATTGGGGGGAAACATGGCTGCCATCGCAGAACCGACCGCGGCGCCGGCCAAGCCGATCTCGGCCGATACCTTCGAACGCATATTGGCGTTAGGCGCGCTCCTGTTGCTGGCGGCGGCGCTTACCGCCTTGGCGCGGGGTTATTCCGAATGGGGCCGCGTGCCGTGGCAGGTCTGGCCGCATCTGGGTACGATCCTGATCGCGCTGGCGCTGACGCCAGTGATGCTGTTGCGCCGCCGCGGCGACCGGAAGCACCGCTTGCTTGGCAGGATCTGGGTGATCGCGATGCTCGCCACCGCGTTGCTGAGCTTCAACCTACGGCTGATCAACCGGGGCGATTTCAGCCTGATCCACTTGCTCTCGGCATGGACACTGATCCAGGCGCCGCTGATATGGTGGTCGGCGCGCACCCACCGAGTCACGCTGCACCGCCGCACGGTACGCGGGATGGTCACGGGCGCGCTGCTGATCGCGGGCTTCTTCACCTTCCCCTTCGATCGCCTGCTCGGGCATTGGCTGTTCGGGTGAATCAAGGTCAGGGACTCGACCGCTTGGCTCTCTCGGCAAGAAAGGGTGGATGATCAGCAATCTATCTCCGCCAATTTTCTTCAGCCTGCTGCTCACCTGTTGTGCGGCGGGCGACGCCCCCGTCGCGCCTCTTGCGTGGAAAGAACTGGCCGACGGCAGCAAAGTCGCGACTGCTCCTTATGATCGCGCGAACGAATCAGGCGGCACCGTGCGCTGTTGGCCTATTTCCGGAATGTTCGATTGCCTCTCTGTCTTCGAAGGCACGTGGCGGGAGGCGATCCGCAAGCGATACACGGCCTTGCCCGCGCAAATTGGATCCCAGCTTGATCGTGCCGTTGCAGGCAGCGGCTATCGGTGCAGCCTCGAAGCTGATGGCGGCGGATACCAGGAAGAGATCAGAAATGAGAACTCGGCCAAACTGATCGGCCACGTCTACACCGACATCAGCGGTAACGAGCCCAATTGGTCCCGCGATTACGTGGAGGCCTATATGCGCGACAACGCCCTAGCCGCGATCACTCTCTACTTCGACTGCGCTTATGTTCAGGACGCGCTGCGTAACGGCTCGATGGCGACGCTTGGCACCACCAGCATCGCCTTTGATAAACTGGCGGGAAATGCCTCCCGATAACCTCAGCCCTCGCGCCGCCCCAATAGCCGCAGTCGCAATGCGTTGAGCTTGATGAACCCGGCGGCGTCGCGCTGGTCATAGGCGCCCTGGTCGTCTTCGAAGGTGACGACCTTTTCGGAATAGAGCGAGAAGGGCGAGCGGCGCCCGGTGACGATCACGCTGCCCTTGTAGAGCTTCAAGCGCACGGTGCCCGTCACCTTCTCCTGGGAATAATCGATCGCGGCCTGAAGCATCTCGCGCTCGGGGGCGAACCAGAAGCCGTTATAGATCAGCTCGGCATAGCGCGGGGCGAGCTCGTCCTTGAGGTGCGCGGCGCCGCGGTCGAGGGTGATCTGCTCGATGCCGCGATGCGCGAGATGATAGATAGTGCCGCCCGGCGTCTCGTACATGCCGCGCGACTTCATGCCGACGAAGCGGTTCTCGACCAGATCGAGCCGGCCGATGCCGTGCTTGCGGCCAAGCTCGTTGAGCGCCGCCAGCAATGTCGCGGGGGACATCGCCTCACCGTTCAGCGCGACACCGTCGCCGCGCTCGAAATCCACCGTGATGGTCTCGGGCGTGTCGGGCGCGTCCTCGGGATTGACGGTGCGCGAATAGACATAATCGGGGACTTCCTGCCACGGATCTTCGAGCACCTTGCCCTCGGACGACGTGTGCAAAAGATTGGCGTCGGTCGAGAACGGCGCTTCGCCGCGCTTGTCGCGCGCGATCGGGATCTGGTGCCTTTCCGCGAACTCGATCAGCCGCTCGCGGCTGGTGAGGTCCCATTCGCGCCAGGGCGCGATCACCTTGATGTCGGGATTGAGCGCGTAATAGCCGAGCTCGAAGCGCACCTGATCGTTGCCCTTGCCCGTCGCGCCGTGGCTTACCGCATCAGCATTCACCTGACGCGCGATCTCGATCTGCCGCTTGGCGATCAGCGGCCGCGCGATCGACGTGCCGAGCAGATACAGCCCCTCGTACAATGCATTGGCGCGCATCATCGGGAACACGAAGTCGCGGACGAACTCTTCCTTGAGATCGTCGATGAAGATGTGCTCGGGCTTGACCCCGGCCATCTGCGCCTTGCCGCGGACGGGCTCGAGTTCCTCGCCCTGGCCGAGATCGGCGGTGAAGGTCACGACCTCGCAATTATAGGTCTGCTGGAGCCATTTCAGGATCACGCTGGTGTCCAGCCCGCCCGAATAGGCAAGGACCACCCGGTTGATGCCGGCTTCGCCGGCGGGACGGCTGATCTGATCGGACATGGCTTCGACTCCGGGCTTTCGGGAACCGGCGCGCTCTAGGGTCCGATGCGCGAGCGTGCAAGCCGGGCTCCCCTGTCAGGCATTGTCACTTGCGGCTCGGCCCGCGTGCTGCAATGCTGCAGGCAATTGCAGCCAATGGGGGAAATGGCGATGCGACTACCTGCCCTTTTATTCGCGTGCGTCCTTGCGGGCGCGGGTACCGCAGCAGCGATGCAGAGCCAGCACGGCCTACCCGATATGGGCAAGCAATATGCCGAGCGAAGAAACTGCCACGGTGCCTATGACGTGATTGTCGAGGACGTTCATGCCGGCCGGGCGATCTCCGAATCGGACAAGAACTGGGCCAAGAGCTATGAGGCGGGCGCCGCGACTGCCGGTGCGACCTGCCCGCAGGCACCGGATGCGTTGCTGGCACGCGGGAGCAACCGCACGGTCGTGACCGCCGAGGGGCTAGGCATGGTCAACGAATATAGCCAGCACAACGACGGGTCGGCGTGGTTCGAAATCGCCCATACTGCCCTCACCGGCAAATCCGCCAAGCTCACGCCGGAAATGGGCTTCGAGTCGCTCGGCCGGGCTGCGAAGCTTGGCGACCCTTCAGCCTTGTTTTTTCTCGGCGCGCTCCATGTCGGGGGCAGCTTCGGTAAGCCGAGCGATTATGCCAGCGGCTTTCCCTACCTTCGCGATGCCGCGGCCGGCGGGCACGTCGATGCGCAATTCATGCTCGCCAACATGTACAAGGAGGGGCTCGGCACCAAGAAGGACCCGAAACAGGCCTTCACCTGGTACACCAAAGCGGCCGAGCAGGGGCATGTCTACGCAGCCTATTTGGCCGCCTTTCAAGTCAATGACGGCGACGGCATCAAGGCCGATCATGCGGTAGCCTATCGCCTGGCGCGCAATTTGGCCGAACAGGACCAGGTCGTCGGCGCAGTGATCGCCGCCAGCGCGTTGCTCCAGATGAAGGACGCCAAGGACCGCGAAGACGAAGTGCTCTACTGGCTCGACGTCGCGATCCGCGATGGCGATGCCGATATCCGCAAGCAGGTGGGCGCGATGCGCCCCAAGGTCGTCGCTGCGTTCAAGCGCGCCAATGCGCCCCCGGAATATCATCCGCGCGTGTGGAAGGCGTGCCCGATGAAGACCGTTTGCTATGTCGATCGCTCGACCGGTGCTCGTCAAAGCTGCACGACCAACAAGGATTATTGGAACGACTGCGATGGCTGAGATCAAGACGAAGGCCGCGGCGGTCAGCGTCGATGATTTTCTCGAGGCGGTCGAGCATCCGGTGCGGCGGGCGGATGGCAAGGCGGTGCGCGCGATGATGGAGCGTGTGACGGGGGAGCCGGCGACGATGTGGGGGCCGACGATCATCGGCTTCGGCAGCTATCACTATAAATATGCCAGCGGGCACGAGGGCGACATGTGCCGGATCGGCTTTTCCCCGCGATCTGCGAGCCTTACGCTCTATGTCGGCGGTTTTCCAGAGTATGACGGGATGCTGGCGCGTCTCGGCAAGCATAAGCGCTCCAAGGCGTGCCTGTATATCAACAAGCTTGCCGATGTGGATGTGGCGCTGCTGGAGGAAATTGTGACGCGGACCTGGATGACCTCGGCAGACGTGGATCACTGCACGGTCTGCTAGATGCCGGCATACCATTCATAGCCGTTCGAATCTTCCCAGAAGCCGCCCTTCCCCTTGCCGATCCCGCCCAGCGAAGCCACGGCCTCGACCCGCATGACATATTTGGCGTGCTTGTAGCCGAGCTGGCGCTCGACACGCAGCCGCACAGGGGCGCCGTGTCCCACGTCCAGATAGCGGTCGTTCATTGCCCAGGCGAGGATCGTCTGGGGGTGGAAGGCGTCGACCAGATCGATCGATTCGTAATAAGGCGAGGCGCCGAAACGGTCGGCGCAGTGGAATACGATGTAGCGTGCACCGTCGCGGAGCCCCGCCAGCTGGAGGACCGTCTCGAGCCGGGGCCCCTGCCACTTGCCGATCGCGCTCCAGCCCTCGACGCAATCGTGGCGGGTGATCTGGGCGCGCTGCGGCAGCGACTGGATCTTGGCGAGGCTGAGGCTCAGCGGGCGCGCCACCAGCCCGCCGACTTCCAGCCGCCAATCGGCGAAGCGGTTCGCCGCCAGCGCGGCATATTCGGGCGTGTTCGGATTGGCATTGCCATTGACCCGGAAGCGCGGGCTCATCTGATCGGCGCGATATTGCTTCGCCAGCGCTGCGCGCCCGACTATCGAGCGCTGGAGGAAATGGTGCGCCTCGTCCGCGCTCAGCAACGCCGGATTGTCGGACAGCGAATCGCAGCCCGCCAGCATCACCGCGCCGGTGCCGAGAATGGCCTTGCGCCGCGTGATCATTCGGGAGGCCTCCACCAGCCGGTGATCATCGAGCGGAGCTCGTTGACCGTGCCGGCGAGGAATACGAGCGCGAGGTGGATCACGATGAAGCCGCTCAGCAGCGCCATCGCGATGAAGTGGATCGAGCGCGCCGATTGGCGTCCGCCGAACAAGTCAATCAGCCACGGCCACATGCCCGGCGACATCGCCAGACCGGTGAGGATCAGCAGCGGGATGAGGATGAAGATCACCCCGACATAGCTCAGTTTCTGGAAGATATTATAGGCGCGCGGGTCCTCGGGATCGTGGAAGCGCAGCGCCATATGCTCGCGGGCATCGTGGGCGAGATTTTCCGGCGTCAGCTCATCGGCCCGAATTCGCAGGTCGCGCTGGATGTGGCGGTTGGCGAGGCTCCAGATCAGATAGATCAGCAGGCCGAAGGCGAGCACCAGCGCGAAGAACAGGTGCCAGTGCCGCGCACCCGCCAGGCTGTAATGGCTGGGGATCGTCAGCCATCCCGGCCAGCGCGGCAATTCGAGCCAGGCCGGATCGAAATTCGCGCCGTAATGCCCCCAATAGAGCCGGGGATGCGCATTGAAGATCATCAGGCCGGAGCCGATCAGCACGATCACCGCCAGCGCGTTGACCCAGTGCCAGATGCGCGTGATCAGCCGATGGCGGTAAACCTGCATGGTCCCGCCTTAGCGCATCATCCGTAGGCGCGCACGAAGAAGACGATGGTAGTCGCGCCGGTGACCAGCAGAGTCCAGGCGCGCACCGCCCAATTGGGCAGCCGCTTGCCGAGCTTTGCCCCTCCCCAGCCGCCCAGGATCGCGCCCAGCAGCATCGGCAGGCAAATCGCCCACGCGACCAGGCCGACCGTGGCGAACACCAATGCCGCGGCGAGATTGGCGACGGCGAGCGTCAGCGTGCGGATCGCGAAGAGCGAGCGCGGATGCGCGCCCGCGAGCAGCCCGTAGACCGCCGTGGTGATGAGACCGACACCCCCACCGAAATACCCGCCATAGATGCCGAGCAGGCCTTGCGCCGCGATCAACGTGGGCCTGCCGATCGTCACGCGCGCATGCAGCCAATCCGAAGCGCTTTGCCCGAAGCACATCACCGCGAAGGCGAAGAGCAGAAGCCAGGGGATGATGAGGTCGAAGGCGCGGCTGGGAGTGACCGCCAGCAGGACGCTGCCCATCAGTCCGCCAGCGAAAGTGAGCAACGCGAGCGCCCGCACCGAAAGCCCGCCGACCGGCGCGAGCTCGCCGCGATACTCCGCCGCGCTCGCAGCCGCTCCCGGCAGCAAGGCGACGTTCGACGTGGCATTGGCGACGGTGGAGGGGAGGCCCAGCGCGATCAGCGCGGGAAGCGTGGCAAAGGTCCCGCCGCCGGCCAGCGCGTTCATCGCGCCGCCGACGATCCCCGCACCCGCCGCGAGCGCGGCCGTGGCGAAATCAACCAAGAGCCGCCAATTTCTCTTCCGCCTGCCGATCGAGTTCGGCGCGGCTTTGCTTCTCGGAAGCGGTCTTAAGCTGGCCGCACGCCGCGTCGATGTCGCGTCCGCGGGGGGTGCGCGTGGGGGCGGAGATGCCGGCTGCGAAGATGATGTTAGAAAACGCGCGGATGCGCTCGGGCGTCGAGCACTCGTATGGCGCGCCCGGCCACGGATTGAACGGGATCAGATTGACCTTGGCGGGCAAGTCGTAATGCTTGAGCAGCCGCACCAGTTCGCGCGCATCGGCGTCACTGTCGTTCTTGTCGCGGAGCATGACATATTCGAAGGTGATCCGCCGGGCATTGTTCGCGCCTGGATAGTCGGCGCATGCCTGGAGCAGCTCCTCGATCCCGTATTTGCGGTTCAATGGCACGATTTCGTCGCGCACTTCCTTGGTGACCGCATGAAGCGAGACCGCCAGATTGACGCCAATCTCCTCGCCCGCGCGCGCCATCATCGGGACGACGCCCGACGTGGAAAGCGTTATGCGGCGCTTGGAGAGCGCAAGGCCGTCGCCGTCCATCACCAGCTTGAGCGCATCGCGGACGTGCTCGAAATTATAGAGCGGCTCGCCCATCCCCATCATCACGATGTTGGTGAGCATCCGCCCCTCGGGCTGGCTCGGCCATTCGCCCAAGGCATCACGCGCCAGCATGACCTGCCCGACGATTTCGGAAGGCTCGAGATTGCGCACCAGCCGCATCGTGCCGGTGTGGCAGAAGCGGCAATTGAGCGTGCAGCCGACCTGCGACGAGACGCAAAGCGTTCCGCGGTCCGCATCGGGGATGAAGACCATCTCGTAATCCTGCCCGTCCGGCGAGCGCAGCAGCCACTTGCGCGTACCGTCGGTCGAGACCTGCGCCTCGACCACCTGGGGGCGCGAGATCACGAAGCGATTGGCCAGCCAGGGCTGCATCGTCTTCGAAATATCGCTCATCAGCGCAAAATCGGTGACTCCGCGATTGTAGATCCAGTGAAACAGCTGCTTGGCCCGCAGCTTGGCCTGTTTGGGATCGAGCTGCGACGCCTCGAGCGCCATGCGCAGATCAAGCCTGGAAAGGCCGAGCAAATCGATGCGGCCGTCCGGGCGGATCAGCCGGGCGCGCGGCACGGGCACGGGATCGATGTGCCCGGGAATGGGCATGAGGGCGGCCGACTCTGTCTGCATAGGCGGGCTCATAATGGAAAAGCGCGGATATTTCCACCCTTGCTCCACGCATCCGGGGCCCACGCCCTCGTTCTAAAGATCCAGCTTGAACTTGAGGAGCAGCGACTGTTCCCACACCTCCTGATTGTCGTCCGAGGCAATCCACAGGATCGTCTCGCCCCCTTCGCGAGTGACCGCCAGCGCTTCGAAATTGTCGTGGAGCAGGGGCCGGACGAAATGGGCGATCTCACGGCCCGCGACCGCCGCGCCGGGCCGAATCGCGCGGGGATCGACCAGAGTCAGCTTCGTCGTGAACAGCGCCGGGACCGAAAGGCGGCGATTGAGCACAAGCAGCCGGCCGTCGGGAAGTTCCGCCATGTCGCTGGGATCGAAGCCGGCGGGCGGCACATAGGCGAAGCGGAAGCCGCTTGCGGGCGCTTCGGTCGGGTCGCCCGCGAACATCAGCGCGATTCGACCCTTGCCCCCCTTGGGCCGCGCGGACTCGCTGATCACGATAAAGCGGCCGTCGCGCAGCCGCACCATCGATTCGGCGCCGCCATTGATCGGCCAGTCGCGCATCGCCGGCGGATGCGCGAAGCGCGCGGTTCGCTCCAGCGACGCATCATAGCGCCAGATCGCGTTCGAGCGCTCGAAACCGAGCCAGATTCGCCCGGTGGCGGGATCGCTGGCGAGCGATTCGACGTCGCGATCGGACTTTTTCTGGCCCGTGCGTGGGCCCAGGCCGACATCTCCGAACTGCGCCGAGCCGACGCGAAAATCCCCGCCCATCCGGAAGCGGACCGTGTTCCCCGAGTCGCTGACCAGCAGGAAATCGTCGCCGCGCACCTGCATCGCCGAAAAGCCGCCAAAAGCGCGATCGGGGCTCTTTAGTTCGACTCCGCCCAGATAGGTGAGCGCGCCCACCTTCAACCGCGCCGGATCCTTCGCGTCGAGCGCCACCGGAATCGCTCGCACCACGGCATTCGAGCCGAGCGGCTCGCGCTGGCCGTCATCCGACGCCCCTGCCCCCAGGCACAGGATAATCGCGAGGATCGGGGCGGCGCGGCGCATCGCGCTCTCATAGCCCGCCGCGCCGCCGCGGCCAGCCCGGATATGAACGCGCGCTAACCACAGCGTTCAGCAAGACGTCAACGGAACTGCGCTAGGGCGGCAAACGTTGTTTGCGTATCGATATCCCTCGCGTAGCGTATCGAGGGTTGGGGGCCGGTTCCTGGTGGACCGGCCCCCTTCGATTCTTTCTGCCCTATCATCATCCCGGCAAAGCCGTCGTGTTCGCATGCGAACACCGGCGCGGGCGTGGCCGCCCCTTCGCCCGTCAGTACATATGCTGCCCGCCATTCACCGACAGCGTCGATCCGGTGATGAAACCCGCATCGTCCGAACACAGGAACCGCACCGTGCGCGCGATTTCGCTCGCCTGGCCGAGGCGCCCGACCGGGATCTTCGCGACGATCTTTTCGAGCACATCGGCCGGCACGGCGGCAACCATGTCCGTATCGATATAGCCGGGCGCGATCGCGTTCACGGTCACCCCGGCGCGCGCGCCTTCCTGCGCCAGCGCCTTGGTGAAGCCGTGGATACCCGATTTGGCGGCGGCGTAATTGACCTGGCCATATTGCCCGGCCTGGCCGTTGATCGAGCCGATATTGACGATGCGGCCCCATTTGCGCTCGCGCATGCCGGGGAAGACCGCCTTGGCCATGTTGAAGCAGCCGCCCAGATTGGTGTCCATGACCTCTTTCCACATCTGGTAGGTCATCTTGAGGATCGTGCCGTCGCGCGTGATGCCCGCGTTGTTGACCACGACATCGACGGGCCCGAGTTCTTCGGCGACCTGGGCGCAACCGGACTGGCACGCATCATAATCGGCGACGTCCCATTTGAACGCCCGGATGCCCGTCCGCTCGCTGAACGCCTGTGCGCGCTCGTCATTCCCGGCATAATTGGCGGCGACGGTCATCCCCGCTTCCTTGAGCGCGACGCTGATCGCTTCGCCGATGCCCCTGGTGCCGCCCGTCACGATCGCTACGCGTGCCATAGATATCCTCTCCTTGATTTCGCTACAGGCTAGGCGGGCCGGACCCAGCCTTCAAGCTCCCGTGACAAAATGCTGCGCAGCATGTCCGTTCCGGTCGCGCTATCGTTGAGGCAGGGCAGATAGGCGAAATCGGTTCCCCCCGCCGAGAGGAAGGTCTCGCGCCCGCGAATCGCCAGCTCCTCCAGTGTCTCCAGGCAATCGGCGGAAAAACCGGGAGCAAGGATTGCGATCTTCTTCGCGCCTTGGGCGGGCAAGGCGGCGAGCACCGTGTCGGTCGCGGGTTCGAGCCATCTGGCGCGGCCGAAGCGCGACTGGAAGGTGACGGTCAGCTCGCGGGCGCCCAGCGTTTCCTTTAGCGCTTCGCCGAGCAGCCGCGCGGTCTTTCGGCAATGGCAATGATAGGGGTCGCCCAGCTCGAGCGTGCGCTGGGGCATGCCATGGAAGCTGGCGAGGATGGCATCCGGCGTGAAATCGAGCGAGGCGAGGCTGGCTTCCACCGATGCCTTCAGCGCGGTGATATAGGCCGGGTCGTCATGATAGGGCGGCAGCGTGCGGAGCGCCGGCTGCCAGCGCATGGCGGCCAGCGCCCGGAACGCCTCGTCATTCGCGGTAGCGGTGGTCGCCGCGCAATATTGCGGATAGAGCGGCGCGAGCAGGATACGCTCGCAGCCCTGATCCTTGAGCGCGCGCAATCGCTCGCCAAGCGCGGGACGGCCATAGCGCATCGCGTGATCGACGATGACTTCGGGACCGAACGCACCCTGCAGTGCGGCGGCTTGCGCACGCGTTATCGCGGCGAGCGGCGATCCGTCCTTGCGCCACACCTGACGATAGGCATGCGCCGATTTCTTCGGCCGGGTGCGCAGGATGATCCCGCGCAGGATCGGCTGCCAGACCAGTTGCGGAATCTCGACCACGCGCCTGTCCGACAGGAACTCGCCCAGATAGCGCCGTACCGATTTCGCATCGGGCGCATCGGGCGTGCCGAGATTGACGAGCAGCACGCCGATCCTGCCGGTCGCGACGGGGGGGTGGTTTGCCGGGCTCATTCCAGATCCGAGAGCAAGGGCAGGCGGCGGAAACGGACGCCGGTCGCTGCTTGCAGCGCATTGGCGATGGCAGGGGCGGCGGGCGGGACGGCGAGTTCGCTGACGCCACCCGGATCGCTCCCGCTGGCGATGATCTCTACCGTGATGTCGGGGCTGGTGGCCAGCGTCGGCAGGTTAAGCTCGGCCAGCTGGCGGATATCGGCGACGTTTTCGGTGAAGCCGGTGCTCGCGCCGGTCGCGGCGGCCATGCCGAAGATCAGCCCACCCTCGATCTGCTGCTTGACCAGATCGGGATTGACCACCCGCCCGCAATCGACCGCCGCCACGAGCCGCTCGACCTTGACGCGGCGATCCGCAGTCAGATGCGCCTCCGCCATCACGGCGATATAGGAGCCGCGGAACATGTGGCAGGCGATGCCCTGGCCGCTGCCGGGCAGCCCGCCCTGCCACCCGCCCAACTGCGCCGCCATCTGCAGGCAGCGCGCCAGGCGCGGCTCGTTGCCCAGCATCGCCATGCGGAACGTGAGCGCGTCCTGCTCGGCGACATGCGCGAGCTCGTCGATGAAGCATTCGGTGAAGAATGCCGTGTAGCTATGCGCGCCCGAGCGCCAATAACCGGTGGGCACGCCGATCCTGGCGGGATGATGATCGACGCCCAGATTGGGGATCGCATAAGGCGGCGTCGCGCCGGCGATAGCGGAGGGATCTCCCGAGCCGGGCATCGCCAGCGACGCCGTCACGATCGCATCCCCGCCCAGCAGCCGCCTGGAGAGTTCGCGCCCGGTCTCGGGTGCGGCGATCTTGGCGAGCCACCCCGTCACGCGGCCCTTGCCGTCGAGCTTGGCGGCCATGCGTCCCGCGGCGGCGGGGCGGTAGCGGTCCTGGCGGAAATCCTCGCCGCGCGGCCAGGTGAGCTGGACCGGGCGGCGAATCTTGACCGCGAGCAATGCCGCCTGCTCGGCGACTTCGTGCTCCAGCTTGGCGCCATGGGAGCCGCCGGCCATCGTCGCGTGGACGACCACGCTGCCCTCGCCTATTCCGGCGGCGCGCGCGGCGGCGGCGCGCGCGAGGCCGGGCGCTTGCGTCGGCAGCCACAGGGTCAGCCGGCCGTCTGCATAGGCCGCGGTGCAGGTCATCGGCTCGAGCGTGGCGTGGAGCGCCAGGCCGACACGGTATTCGGCCTCGATCAGCCGCGCGCCCTTGAAGTCCGCGCGCAGGTCGCCCGCCGAGGCGATGCGCGCGCCCTCGCCTTCGAATGCGGCGGTGAGCCCGGCTTCGATCGTGTCGCTGTTCACGACATTGTCGGGTGTCTTGAAGCGCGGGCGCATCGCATCGATCGCGCGCTCCGCGGCCCACCAATTCTGCGCGACCGCAGCCACCCATTTTTTAGTGGTAACCACCGCCAGCATGCCCGGGACCTGGTTGGCGGCGGCGCGGTCCAGCTTGACCAACTCGGTCTCCCCGGTCGGGCCCTGGCGGATCGAGGCATAGACCATGTTGGGGAGGCGGATATCGGCGGCGAAATTGGCGCTGCCATCGGTCTTGGATGGCGTATCGAGGCGGGGGACGCTCTGGCCGTAGAGCCGATTCGCCTCACCGGTTCGGAGGGGCAGATCGTCGGGCAGGCTCTCGTCCGCCGCTTCGCCCGCCAGATCGCCGAAGCCGAGCTTCTGGTTCCCGTGGATCACGAAGCCGCCGGCAGTGCCGCAGGATTGCCAATCGACTCCCCAGCGCCGTGCCGCCGCCTTGCACAGGAGCACCCGCGCGGCCGCCCCCGCCTGGCGCAACTGATCCTCGAAATTGCGGATCGAAGTGGAGCAGCCGGTGAGCATCAGCCCGGCGCGCGCGGCATGGGTGCGCTGCAATTGCTGGGGAAGCCCGCCCACCGCCAGCTCGAACAACGACGCGGCCGCGAGGGGATTGGCATAAAGCGGATTGAGCGGCGCGGGCTCGACGCCCACCATCTTCCAGTCCGCGCCCAGTTCGTCGGCGATGATCTGGGGCATGGCGGTGAACACGCCCTGCCCTTCCTCGCATTGCGGGATCGCGACGGCGATATGCCCGTCGCTGCCGATCTTGAGCCAGGCGCCGAACAGACTCTCGCCCGGCGCTGCCGTAAGATTTGGGAGATAGGTGCGCGGCCAGACCGCCCAGGCGAGCACCAGCCCCGCGCCCAGGCCCCCGCCGATCAGCAGCGTGCGCCGGTCCGGCTTCTTGAGCTTCGACAGGTCAAGCTTGGGAAGGTCGAGCGCCATCGCCGAAACCTCTAACTCGGCTTTCACGGGTGCGCCAGCCGCTCGCGAAGCCCCTTGGGTTTGCCGCGCGGCTGCTCTATCGCAGGTCGCGATGACCGACCTGACCATGCTCGCCGCCGCGGCCGATCATATCCGCTTCGAACAACTCGGCCTGAGCAAGGTCGCGCTCGATCTGGGCGTGTTCACGATCAAATGGTATTCGCTGGCCTATATCGCGGGCATCCTGATCGGCTGGTGGTATCTGCTCAAGCTGCTGCGCGAGCCCGGCGCGCCGATGGGCAAGCGCCATGCCGACGATCTCGTCTTCTATGCCACGCTGGGCATCATCCTGGGCGGGCGGATCGGCTATATCCTGTTCTACGCGCCGCATATGTTGAGCAATCCACTCCAGGCGATAAGCCTGTGGGACGGCGGCATGTCGTTCCATGGCGGCGTGCTGGGCGTCACTCTCGCGATCATCCTGCTGGCGCGCAGGAATGGGCTGCATTGGCTGCGCGTGCACGATTATGTCGCCTGCGCAGTGCCCTTCGGGCTGTTCTTCGGGCGGCTGGCCAATTTCGTGAACGGCGAACTATGGGGCAAGCCGACGGACGTTTCCTGGGGAATCATATTCCAGAATAGCGTCGAGAGCGGCCAGATCGATCCCGCGCGGCATCCCAGCCAGCTTTACGAAGCGGGGCTGGAAGGGCTGCTGCTCTTCGCGATCCTCTGGTTCTTCTTCTGGCGAACCAAGGCGCGCTACGAGCCGGGCAAGCTCGTCGGCATCTTCCTGCTGGGCTATGGCCTGTGCCGCTTCCTGGTCGAATTCTACCGCGAGCCCGATCGCCAGCTCGTCTGGCTCGCCGACGCGACGGGCTTGCACATGGGCCAATGGCTTTGCGTGCCGATGATCGTGGGCGGGGTATATCTGATCGCCACCGCCAAGGCCCGCCGCCAGCGCATCGAGCCGATCGCAGGTTCGGAGAGCGTGGCGTAATCTTCTCCCCTCCCGCTTGCGAGCGATGCAAGGTGCCAGGGCAATCATGCTCCCAGCAAGATTGAGAAATTGCCGGGGGCAATTTCGACCTGGCACCTTGCATCGCTGGGTCGGGGGAGGGCATGTGCGCTTCCCGATGACCGATGACAGGCCCTCCCCTAACCCCTCCCGCAAGCGGGAGGGGGATTTAAGCGACAACCCCCTTTCCGCCGCGCCGCGGCAGCGCGCCGAAAATGCCGCCGAACCTTTGCTCGCCGAGCGGCTGGCGCGGGCGATCACGCTTGCCGGCCCGATTCCGCTCTCGCAATTCATGGCGGCAGCCAACACGCATTATTACGGCACGCGCGATCCGCTGGGGTCGCGGGGCGACTTCACCACGGCGCCCGAGATCAGCCAGATGTTCGGCGAACTGATCGGCCTGTGGTTGGCCGATATGTGGGACCGCGCCGGGCGCCCGCCTGCGCGCTATGTCGAGTTGGGGCCGGGGCGCGGGACGCTTGCGGCTGACGCGTTGCGCGCGATGGCGAAAGCGGGCTTCGAGCCACCGGTCGACCTGGTCGAGAACAGCCCGACGCTGCGCGCGGCGCAGGCCGAGCGCGTGCCGCAGGCGGAATTCCATCTCGACATGATCGGCTTGCCGGAAGATGCGCCGTTGCTCGTCGTCGCCAACGAGTTCTTCGACGCGCTGCCGATCCGGCAGCTGATCGCGACCGGCGATGGCTGGCGCGAGCGGCTGATCGCCTGTCAGGACACGCTCTTCCTGCCGATCGCGGGCGACCGCAGCTTCGACATGATCATTCCCAAGCCGCTGCTTCACGCGGAGCCGGGATCGATCCTGGAGACTTCGCCCGCGAGCGTGGCGATCCTGCGCGGGCTGGCGGCGCGGCTTCTTGCGCAGGGCGGCGTGGCCGTTATCATCGACTACGGGTATGAGGGCCCCGCGATCGGCGACACGCTCCAGGCCGTGCGCGGGCATCAATATGCGAACCCATTCGAAGATCCCGGCGAGGCCGACCTCACCGCGCATGTCGATTTCGCCACGCTCAAGGAAGCCGCCGAAGCCGAGGGGTTGATCGTTCACGGCCCGGTCACGCAGGGCGCGTTCCTCGAAGCGATCGGCATCGGCTCGCGGACCGACGCGCTCGCGAATGCGTCCCCCGGGCGGGCGGAGCAGCTCGCACTCGATCGCGCGCGGCTGACCGATCCGGAGCAGATGGGTGAATTGTTCAAGGTGCTCGCGCTCACCGCCCCCGGCTGGCCCGCACCGGCGGGGTTCGCGTGATCGAGTATCGCGATGCGGCTCCGGCCGATGGCCAGGCGCTCTCGCATATGGCCAAGCGCGCCTTCACCGACACGTTCGGCAGCCTGTATCGCGCCGAGGACCTTGCGGCGTTTCTGGACAGCAGCTTCGGAGCCGATGGGCTCCCTTCGCACCTCTGCGACCCCGCCTATTCCGTGCGTCTCGCGCTGGAAGGCGAAGCGATCGCGGGCTTCGCCAAGATCGGCCCGGTCGATTTTCCCGGCGAATGGGGCGCCGATACGATCGAGCTGCACCAGCTCTATATACTGGGCCAGTGGCAGGGCGAAGGGGTGGCACCCGTCTTGATGGACTGGGCGCTCGCGGCGGCGCGGGCGCGCGGCAGCCGCCGCATGGTGCTCAGTGTCTTCGTCGCGAACATCCGCGCCCAGCGTTTCTACCGCCGCTACGGCTTCGTCGAAATAGGAGCCTATGAATTCCGCGTCGGCGACCATATCGACGACGACCGGATCTGGAGCCTGGACCTGTGACCATCGAGGTTGTCCGCGCCCGCGCCCTCGAGGGCGTGGCGCACGGATTTCTCGGGAGGCGCGGAGGCGTCTCTACCGGGGCGCATGCCGGGCTCAATGTGGGCACCGGTTCGCACGACGACCCGCTTGTCATAGCGGAGAACCGGCGACGCGCTACCGAGGCTGTGCTCCCTCGCGCGCGGCTCGCTACGGTCTTCCAGGTTCATTCCCGCGACGCGGTGATCGCAAACGCGCCGTTCGATGAGCGCCCCCACGCCGATGCGCTTGTCACCGACCGGCCTGGACTCGCGCTGGGGATTCTCACCGCCGATTGCGCGCCGGTCCTGCTCGCCGACCGCGAGGCGGGAGTGGTGGCGGCGGCACATGCGGGGTGGAAGGGCGCTCTGGGCGGAGTGACCGATTCCACGGTCGCGCTGATGGAATCGCTCGGGGCAAAGCGCGAGCGGATCGTGGCCGCAGTGGGACCGTGCATCGCGCGCGCCAGCTATGAAGTCGACGAGAGCTTCTTCCGCCGATTCGCGGAGGCCGATCCCACCAACGAGCGCTTTTTCGCCGCCGGGCGCGCGGGTCACCACCAGTTCGATCTCGAAGCCTATGTCGCCAGCCGGCTGGCGGCCGCCGGAGTTCGCACCGTGGAGATGATGGGCGAGGACACTTATGCCCAGCCCGAGCGCTTCTACAGCTTCCGCCGCGCAACGCATGCGAGGGAAAGCGACTATGGCCGTCAGATCTCGATAATTGGTATCAATTGAGACGGTCTTTGGGCTAGAGCGCGGCCCAGCAATTCCGGAGACGAGCATGACCGACGAAACCGAAGCCGACCTGACCGGCGCCACCCCGCGCCGCCGCCCCAAGGCGAATGTCGAATCGGTCGGCAACCGCAAGCTCCGCCCCGCAACGCTGATGATGGGGCATGGCTACGATCCGATGCTCTCCGAAGGATCGCTCAAGCCGCCGATCTTCCTGACCTCCACCTTCGTCTTCCCCAATGCCGCCGCGGGCAAGCGCCATTTCGAAGGCGTCACCGGCAAGCGGCCGGGCGGCGCCGAGGGGCTCGTCTATTCGCGCTTCAACGGGCCGAACCAGGAGATTCTCGAAGACCGGCTGGCGGTCTGGGAAGAGGCCGAGGACGCGCTTGCCTTCTCCAGCGGCATGTCCGCGATCGCGACCCTGTTCCTGTCGATGGTCAAGCCCGGCGACACGATCGTCCACTCCGGGCCGCTATATGCCGCGACCGAGACGCTGATCGCGCGCATCCTGGGCCGCTTCGGCGTGCATTGGCTAGATTTCCCGGCTGGCGCGACGCGCGAGGAGATCGACGCGGTGCTGTCCAAGGCCGCGACCGGCAATGTCGCTTTGATCTATCTCGAAAGCCCCGCCAACCCGACCAATGCTCTGGTCGATGTCGAAGCCGTGGCGGCAAGCCGCGATGCGATATTCAAGGGTCCCAGCAAGCCCCCGATCGCGATCGACAATACCTTTCTCGGGCCGCTCTGGGCACAGCCGATGCGGCAGGGCGCCGACATCGTGGTCTATTCGCTGACCAAATATGCCGGCGGCCATTCGGACCTCGTCGCAGGGGGCGTGCTCGGCAAGAAGGATCACATCAACACGATCCGGCTGATGCGCAACACGATCGGCACGATCTGCGATCCGCACACCGCCTGGATGCTGCTGCGTTCGCTGGAGACGCTTGAATTGCGCATGAGCCGCGCGGGCGAGAATGCGGTGAAGGTCTGCAATTTCCTGAACGGCCATGCCAAGGTCGAGAAGGTCGGCTATCTCGGCTTTCTCGAGGAGCAAGGCGACGCGCGCCAGGCGGACATCTATCGCCGCCACTGCATCGGGGCGGGATCGACCTTTTCGCTGTACCTGAAGGGCGGCGAGACAGAGAGCTTCGCGTTCCTCGATGCGCTCAAGATCGCCAAGCTGGCCGTGTCGCTGGGGGGGACCGAGACGCTGGCGAGCCACCCCGCGGGGATGACGCATCTGTCTGTTGCCGAAGCGCGCAAGCAGGCGCTCGGCATCACCGACAATCTGGTGCGCATTTCGATCGGCGTGGAAGACGCGGACGATTTGATCGCCGATTTCGACGAAGCGCTGAAGGCGATCTAGTAGCCGCCGGGCGCTGCCCTGTCTTTTTGCCCAGCCAGCGCCTATATAAGGGGCGCTGCTCCATATCCGGGGTACGACCCCGAAAAGGACGGTCCATGAACCCCACCTCGCTATTATGCCGCACGCAGCAAGCGCATCACCTTGCGCTTGCCGACGCCGCCACCCTCGACAACAGCCGCGACGTAGCGCTGCGGGCCGCAAACGCCTGGGCCAAGGAAGCCACCGATGCCGAGCGGCGCGAAAAGCGCCAGGAGCATAGCCGCGGCGTAACCGTCACGCCCGAGTCGGAAGATATCGCCGGGGAATAAGCGCGGTATCGCGCCGCTGGACAGCGAAACGCCTCGGGCTGGCTCGACAAAACCCCGCTTTGGCGTCGCACGATTGCTTTTCGAGCAGATGTCGCTATCTCGGCGCGGCTATCGTCGCCGGTGACGGAATTCGAGGCCCTCGGCCGACCCTTCCATTTCGCGCTTCCTGGCTTCGCCGCGCACGCTGCGCTGTGGAATTTCCATGTTTCGTGAAAGGAACATCCCATGCCGATCGGCAAAGTAAAGTTTTTCAACAACGACAAGGGCTATGGCTTCATCGCACCGGAAGACGGCGGCAATGACAGCTTCGTCCACATCAGCGCCGTCGAGCGCGCGGGCATGAGCACGCTGCAGACCGACCAGCGCGTTTCGTACGAAGTCGAAACCGACAACCGCGGCAAGTCCTCGGCGGTGAACCTCCAGGCGCTTTAAGCGCCCGGGTTCGGCTCTGCTGAACAATACCGGCCCGCTTCCCGAAAGGGAGGCGGGCCGGCTCGTTTCAGCCCCAGAGGTGCGCGCGATAGGCCGCGAAGCAGCGCTCGCCGCATTTGAGGCGAATCAGGGCGCCCTCCGCCATGGCGGTTGCGCGACGCGGGTCTTCCTCGATCGCGGGGCGGATCGCGTTCCTGTTCCACTCGATGCTGTGCTTGACGTCGAGCACCGCGTGGACCGAGAAATAGCGCGCTTCCTTGGGCGACAGCCCGACGCGCTTGAGCCCATCCGCCACCATCGCGGAGCGCCCCGGAGCGGTCAGCTCGACCACGCCAAGCGCACCAACCGAATGCCAGGCATAGCGGCGGTTGGCCGCCATTGCGGTCATTGCGTTGGCGAGCGCCAGACTTTCCCACACTGTATTCTCGATAACTGGCTCGACCTGGAGGGTTTCGACCAAAGCATCAAGCATCGGCCCATGCATGCCCTTGGCGGAGCCGTGGCCCATCTCGTCCCAGTAATTGCGAGCGAGCTCGAGCTTGGGCTCGACCGGCAATTTGACTTGCGTCATCGCGACCAGATCGTCGAACCCGGCCTCGCCCGCGGCTTCCTGTTCGAAGAACCATCGAAGCTGGTCCTTGTCGGCCTCCCCGGCCAGCCATGGAAAAAGCGGATCGCCCTGGCCTGGGCCGGTCGCCTTCAGCGCCTCGAACCATTCGATAAAGCCGGACACCTCAGTCGGCGCGGCCGCTGCCTCGGCGCTAATCTCGTCGCGCAACTCCTCAAGGAATCCGCCTTCGAGCCGCTGCATCTTGAGGTCGCGATCGAAGGTCCGCTGCCAATCGGCGCTGGGGAAGCCAGGAGCCAGCCGCTCGCGGTTCCAATGGGCAAGGCCGCGCTGGAAGCTGTCTTTCAGAAACTGGGAACCGGGGTCGTTGGCAAAATCGGGGGCGCAAGTGGCCATGGGGTCGCTGTCTCCTATTCGGAGTCGTCAAACTGGCGACGGGGCCCGCTTGTTCCTGCGGGTGGGGGCCAACCAGCTTGGATCAATTCAAATTTCCTTGGCGCGCAAGGCTTTTCGCGAGGCTTCCCACCTGTTAGCCTGAAGACGATCGGAGGGGCCAATGTTCGACTATTTCATCGAGACTCTGCCGCATTTTCTCGCTTATTTCGCCGCGGCCGTGGCGCTGGCGGGCGCCTTCCTGTTTCTTTACGTGCTGATCACCCCGCACAAGGAAATGGCGCTGATCGCCCAGGGCAATGTCGCCGCCGCGGTGCAACTGACGGGGACGTTCCTCGGCTTCGCTGTGCCGGTCGCCATGGTTATCGGCCACTCGGTGAGCATTCCGGACATGCTGATCTGGGGCGGCGTCGCGGCCTTGGTCCAGCTTGTCGTGTTCCTCGTGATCGCGCGGCTGCTGTTCCGCGGGATATCGCAGCGTATCACCGAGAGTTGCGTCGCCTCCGGCATCTTCGTCGGCGGGATGGGCCTGGGGATCGGTATCCTCCAGGCCGCGTGCATGGTGCCGTGAGCATGAAGAAGCAGCTCAGCATGACGGGCGCGATGGCTGCGGCCCTGCTCGCGCTTCCCGGCTGCTCGCGCGAGGAGCGCTGGGACGATGTGGTCGCGGACAAGGACACCGCGGTCTGCGTCGACAAGGAGGGCAAGCGCGTCGAAGACGCCCAGTGCGCGCGCCAGCCGGCTGTGCATGCGGGCGGATCGAACGCGTTCCTGTGGTATTATCTCGGGCGCAACTCGCGCGTGCCCTATTATGGCGATTCGATCCGCGACGCGCGCTACGCCAACAGCGGCTCCTATCAGCCGCGCGCAGGAGGCAGCTATGGCTACGCGCCCTCCGACGCGAACATGACGCGCTCGCAGGCAGTGTCGCGCGGCGGGATGGGATCGCGCGGGCGCTCCTTCGGCAGCGGACGGTCCTGAGGCGCGATGCGCCGGCAATCGGTCCAGCCGCGCGAGGGCTGGCAGCAACTCGTCGAGGCCCAGGGCCTGATCTGGCACGGCGCGCAGGAAGAGCCCTATTGGGACGAAAGCGCCTGTTATGTCTTCGGCAGCGAAGAGATCGCCAAGATCGAAACCGCCGCTGAGGCGGTCTATGACCTGCTGATCGAGGCCGGGGACCGCATCGTCGCGGACCCCGCCCTGATGGCTCGCTTCGGCATCCCGGACTTTTGCCAGGACGCGGTCCGCGCTTCCTGGGCGGCAGAGCCGGCCGCGCTCAACTACGGCCGGTTCGATTTCGGCTATTCGGGCAGCGGCGAGCCCAAGCTCTTCGAGTTCAATTGCGACACCCCGACTGCAATGCTCGAGGCTGCGGTCGTGCAATGGGACTGGAAGGAAGCAATCTTCCCGCACCTCGACCAGTTCAACAGCCTGCACGAGCGGTTGGCGGATCGCTGGGCCGAGATCGCGCCGCGGATGACGGGCAATCGCATCTGGTTCACCCATGCCGATGACGAATCGCACGAGGACACGATCACCGCGACCTATATGCGTGATCTGGCGACACAGGCCGGCCTCGATACATTCGGGGTTCTGCTCGACGATATCGGCGTGGACGCCCAGGGCCGCGTGGTGGACGGCGAGGATCGGCTGATCAGCGCGATCTTCAAGCTCTACCCCTGGGAATGGATCGTTGAAGAGGATTATGGCCGCGATATCGTCCGGCACTTGTCCGACACGCATTGGATCGAGCCGATCTGGAAGATGATCTGGAGCAACAAGGGCGTGCTGGCGGTGCTCTGGGAGATGTTTCCCGGCCACCCGAACCTGCTCGCAGCTTCATGGAATGCCGCGGGGGCCGGGCCCAGCTATGTCGCCAAGCCGCTGCTCGCGCGCGAGGGCGCCAATGTCGAGATCGTCGCCGCGGGCGAAGTGCTGGAGCGCAGCGATGGCGATTATACCGGCGCGAGGGTCTATCAGCAGCTTTACCCCTTGCGCGATTTCGGCCAGGGTTACCCGGTGCTGGGGGTGTGGAGCGTGGACGGCAAGGCCGCGGGCATGGGCATTCGGGAGGACGGCCTTATTACCGGCAACCGCGCCCGCTTCGTGCCGCATGTGATCGAGGGGTGATGCCGGCTCAGCCGTCCCCGACCCGTTCGATATCGGCGCCCACGGCCTGGAGCTTTTCTTCCAGCCGCTCATAGCCACGATCGAGATGGTAGACGCGGGCGACTTGCGTCTCGCCTTCGGCCATCAGGCCCGCGATGATCAGGCTCATCGATGCGCGAAGGTCGGTCGCCATAACGGGCGCGCCGCTCATCCGATCGACGCCGTGGACCACTGCGGTGCGGCCGCGGACTTCGATATTGGCGCCCATCCGCGCCAGTTCGGGCACGTGCATGTAGCGGTTCTCGAAGATGGTCTCGGTGAAGACGCTCGCCCCCTCGGCCCGGCACTGCATCGCCATGAATTGCGCCTGCATATCGGTGGCGAAGCCGGGGAAGGGGGCGGTGCTGAGCGTCAGCGGGCGGAGAGGGCCATCCGCGGCGATGCGGACGCCGTCCTGGGTTTCCTCGACCGTGACGCCCGCCTCCGCCAGCGCATCGAGCGTGGCGCGCATGTCGTCCGCGCAAGCGCCGTCGAGCACGACATCTCCGCCGGTGATCGCGGCGGCACAGGCATAGCTGCCCGCCTCGATCCGATCGGGCATCACCTTATAGGTCGCGCCGTGGAGCCGGTCCTTGCCCTCGATCTCCAGCGTCTCGCTGCCGATGCCGCTGATCGAGGCGCCCATTGCGACGAGCAGGTTGCACAAGTCGACGATCTCCGGCTCGCGCGCGGCGTTTTGCAGGATGGTCGTCCCCTGGGCCAGCACCGCGGCCATCAGCACATTCTCGGTCGCGCCGACCGAGACCACAGGGAAGCGATAGCGCCCGCCGGAGAGCCGCCCGCCCTGCGGCGCGCTGGCCTTCACATAGCCGGCCGCAACTTCGATCTCGGCGCCGATCGCCTCCAGCGCCTTGAGGTGCAAATCGATGGGGCGGTTGCCGATCGCACAGCCGCCTGGGAGCGATACGGTCGCTTCGCCCGCGCGACCGAGCAGCGGCCCGAGCACGAGGATGGACGCGCGCATCTTGCGGACGATATCATAGGGCGCGACGCTGGACGTGAGCCGCCCGGCGCGCATCGTCATGACCCGGCCGAAATCGGTGGGCCGCGTGCCCTCGATCGCCGTGGATGCGCCGAGCTCGTTGAGCAGATGGCCGAAGCTGTCCACGTCCGCCAGCCGAGGCAGGTTGCGCAGGGTCAAGGGTTCGTCGGTTAGCAGCGCGCACGGCATGAGAGTCAGTGCGGCGTTCTTGGCGCCCGAGATGGGGATTTTACCGGAAAGGCGATTTCCGCCGCGGATGAGAATTCGGTCCATCACGGGCTTCTACCCGCTGGCTACGCCCACGCAAGCGCGGTGCAATTTGCCCTGGTTGATCGACTTTAATGCATTGATTCAGTTGCACTGCTTCACGGAGTGCCGGGGGGAGAAGCGAACGCGTGTCCGATAGTTGTTTTGCCCAAGTGTTGAGCGAACTGATCGATTTGACGGATATCGAACGGGGGGCGCTGGAAAAATTGGAGGAACGCCAGCGGCATGTGCGCCGCGGGGCGGTGTTGCAGCGCGAGAACGAAGCCTGTTCCGAGCTCTTCATCCTCCGCAAAGGCCTGATGATGAGCTATGTGTTGCTCGCGGACGGCAGCCGCCAGATCCTGCGCTTCCTGTTCCCCGGTGACATGCTGGGAATATCCTCAGCAATCTACCGCGAAGCGCCTGAAACGCTCGCCGCGCTATCGGATTGCGTGGTCAGCCCGTTCGACCGCACCGCCTTGTCCGAGATGATGGTGGCGCACCCCCGCCTGGCGGCGATGATCCTGGTCCATTCGCAGATCGAGCGCGTCGCACTCACCGACCGGCTGGCCGCCTTGGGCCGCACATCGGCCAAGGCGCGCGTCGCCGCCTTGCTGCTCGAACTGCGCAACCGTCTGCGCACCACCGACAAGAGCATCGAAAATGTCTTTGCGCTGGGCCTCACCCAAGAGGAAATCGGCGACGCCACGGGGCTGACGGCAGTGCATGTCAACCGGATGCTGCGCCAGCTCGAGGACGACGGCATGATCGCGCGAGAGGGCGGTCGCGTCACTCTGGTCGATGAGCGGGTGCTGGCTCGTACGGCCAATTACGTCAATCGCTATGACGGGCTGAGCCTCAACTGGCTGCCCAAGCCGAATTAAGGGCATTGTTTGCGAAGCGGCGACAGCCCGGCACCGCGGTGAGCCGCAAAGCCCTCAGGCCTTTTCCATCGTGCATTGCAGCGGGTGCTGGTTCTGCCGGGCGAAATCGATCACCTGGCTCACCTTGGTCTCCGCGACTTCATAGCTGAACACGCCGCAGACGCCGACGCCGCGCTGGTGGACCGCGAGCATCACCCGCGTGGCCGCCTCCATGTCCATCTTGAAGAAGCGTTGCAGCACCAGGACCACGAACTCCATCGGGGTATAATCGTCGTTGAGCATCAGTACGCGATAGGGTGTGGGCTGCTTGGTGCGCGTGCGGGTCCGCGTCGCGAGACCCACCGAGGGATCGCGGCGGTCATCGTCGTCGCCGTCTCCGGCCATGCGGATATGAAACTCGTTGATGTGCTGCATCTCACGGCGAAAATATGGGCTTGGCCGGGGAAGGGCAAGGCGCGTCGAACATTGGAGCAAGGAAAAGGGCGGCCATCCCGGAGGATGACCGCCCTTTTCTCTGTCTCGACAAGCGAAGGCAGGGCTTACGCCGCGGTCTTCACCTTCTCGGCTGCGACCGCAAAGCGGCTCGACAGCGGCTGCGCGGCGTCGCCGGCGAGCTTGAGCATTGCTTCGGTGTTCTTCGAAGCTTCGGCGACATACGAGTCGAACGAAGTGCGGAAGAAATCGCTCTGGAGCTTGAACAGCTCGGTGGGCGACTTGACCGTTGCAAAGGTCTTGAGGGCGGCAGTCGCGGTTTCGAACGACTTGCGGCTATACTCGGCGGCTTCCTGGCCGAGCGCTTCCATGCCCTTGGCGGCGATCTTGCTCGATTCGACGATCGCTTCGACATTGCCCTTGGCGAAGTCGTTGGCTTCTTCGATCAGCTTGGTCGACTTCTCGACTGCCAGCTTGGTGCGGTCGTTATAGTCTGCGAACAGGGCCTGGGCCTTTGCGGTGTTGTTCTCAATCATGGTTTCCACTTTCCTGGTTTCCTCGAATATGGTTTCGGCGACAGCCTCCTGAACGGGCTCGATCGCCGCTTCCACGGTCTCGGTGGTTTCGATTGTCTCTGCGGTAATCGCTTCGATCATTTCCTGCGGTGCTGCTTCCAGGGCCGGGGCCGGCTCGGGCAGCGCTTCGGCAAACGTAACAAGCGGTTCGACGGGCGCGGCCTGGACGGGCTTCTCAACCTTGGGCGCAGCAACGACTGCCTTGGGCGCTGCCGGCTTGCGACCCGCTACGGGCTTGGGAGCGGAGGCTTTCGCCGTGCCGTTCTTGGTTCCCTTGCTTGCCATTCGACATTCCCTGCTTGATTGCTGCAATGCGGCATATAGGCAGGAGATTTGTGCGTTGCAAGAGGTTTATTGTGCAGTGCAACAAAATAAATTACGTTACGGAAGGCGTGGTTTCAACGGGTTCGCACATAGGTTCCCGGGGCCTCGCCTAGCGATTTCAACTTGCCTTTTCCAGGCACTCGCGCGCCCTTCGCCGCGACTTTCACGCCATCCAAGCCCTCGATCCAGCCGACCCAGTCCGGCCACCAGCTTCCCTTGGTCTCCTTCGCGCCCGCGACGAACTCGGCGAGCGTCTCGACCTTCTCGTCATTGGTCCAATATTGATATTTGCCCGCGGCCGGCGGGTTGACCACGCCGGCGATATGCCCCGATCCCGCGAGCACGAACTTGACCGGGCCCTTGAAGTGGTGCGTGATCTTCCAGACGCTGGCCGCGGGCGCGATATGGTCCTCGCGGCCTGCCTGGACATAGGTAGGCGTCGTTACCTTTGACAGATCGAGCGGTGTGCCGTTGATCGCCATCGCGCCTGCCTCGACCAGCTTGTTGTCGCGATAGAGGTCGCGCAGATAGCCGAGGTGCCAGCTCGCCGGCAGGTTGGTCACGTCCGAATTCCAGTGGAGCAGGTCGAACGGCGCGTAATCGTTGCCCATCAGATAATTGTTGGTGACGTAATTCCAGATCAGGTCGCGCCCGCGCAGCAGGTTGAAGGTCGTCGCCATGTAGCGGCCATCGAGAAACCCCTCGCCCCCCAGCGACTCGATCAATGCGAGCTGGTCGTCATCCACGAACATCGTGAGATCGCCGGCTTCCGAGAAATCGACTTGCGCGGTGAAGAAGGTCGCGCTTGCCACCTTGCCCTTTTCGCCGCGCGCCGCGAGCACCGCGAGCGTCGCGGCAAGCGTAGTGCCCGCAACGCAATAGCCGATCGTGTGGACGCTCTCGACGCCCAGGAGTTCGCGCACCGTGTCGATCGCATCGATCTGGCCGGATTCGACATAATCGTCCCAGCGCACATCCTTCATGCTCGCATCCGCGGATTTCCACGACACGACGAACACCGTCATCCCCTGGCTCACCGCCCAGGCGATGAAGCTCTTCTCCGGGGTCAGATCGAGGATGTAGAAGCGATTGATCCAGGGCGGGAAGATGATCAGCGGCGTCTTGAGCACCTGATCGGTGGCCGGGGCATACTGGATCAGCTCATATAGCGGGGTGCGCTTGACGACCTTGCCCGGGGTCATCGCCAGGTTGCGCCCGAGCTCGAACGCGCCCTCGGCCGTCTGGGTCATCTGCCCCTTCTGGATGTCCGCCAGCATATGCTGAAGACCTTTGAGCAGGCTCTCGCCCTTGGTCTCGACGATCTTCTCCAGCACCTGCGGATTGGTCGCAGGGAAATTGGTCGGGCTGATCGCGTCGATGAATCCCTTGGTCGCGAAGCGCATCTGCTCCTTCTGCCGCGGCTCCACGCCGTCGATCGCATCGACGCCCTTCAACAGGTGGTCGGCGATGACGAAGTAGCTCTGGCGCAGGAAATCGAACACCGGCTCCTCGCGCCATTGCGGCGCCTTGAAGCGCTTGTCGCGCGCCTGATCGGGCGTTTCCTCGAACGGCTGGGCATGCGCGGGATCCAGGAAGCGCTGCCAGAGCTGCATCGTATCCGCCCAGAAGTCCGCGCTCGCGCGGATTGCTGCGGCGGGATCGAGCATCGGAGCGAAGGCGGGATTGGCCGGAGCCGCCTTCTGCATCACGTCGAGCCCTTGTTCGAGCATCATCTGCTGCGCCTTGCCCAGCACCCAGGTCCAATGCTGAAGGTCCTCGAGGTTCGGGGTGGGAGTGGGATTCTCGGCCATGGCGTCTCTCTCCTGCAACCTCCCTAGCCCAAATCGCGCGAGTCGCGTAAGGGTGGAACGCCGAAAGGATCATCGATGTCCGAAGACTTCTACCGCATCAAGCGCCTGCCCCCTTATGTCATCGCCGAAGTGAATGCGATGCGGGCGGCGGCGCGTGCGGGGGGCGAGGACATCATCGATCTCGGCATGGGCAATCCGGATCTGCCGCCACCCCCGCATGTGATCGAAAAGCTCTGCGAAGTGGCGCGTAAGCCCGATGCGCACGGCTATTCGCAGTCGAGGGGCATTCCCGGGCTGCGCAAGGCGCAGGCGAATTATTATGGCCGCCGCTTCGGGGTGGAGATCGATCCCGAGACCGAAGTAGTGGTGACGATGGGATCGAAGGAGGGCCTGGCCAGCCTCGCCACTGCGATCACGGCGCCGGGCGACGTGGTGCTGGCGCCGAACCCCAGCTATCCCATCCACACTTTCGGCTTCATCCTGGCGGGCGCGACGATCCGCGCAGTGCCGACCACACCGAACGAAGCCTATTTCGAAAGCCTCGAGCGCGCCATCGCCTTCACGGTGCCGCGGCCTTCGATCCTGGTGGTAAATTATCCATCGAACCCGACTGCGGAGACCGTGAACCTAGCTTTCTATGAGCGCCTGGTGGGTTGGGCGCGCGACAACCAGGTCTGGATCATCTCCGACCTGGCTTATTCGGAGCTCTATTTCGACGGCAAGCCGACGGTCTCGATCCTCCAGGTGAAGGGCGCCAAGGACGTCGCGATCGAATTCACGTCGCTCAGCAAGACCTATTCGATGGCGGGCTGGCGGATGGGCTTCGCAGTGGGCAACAAGAAGCTGATCGCCGCGATGGCGCGCGTGAAATCATATCTCGATTACGGCGCATTCACGCCGATCCAGGCCGCCGCCTGCGCCGCGCTCAATGGCCCGCAGGATATCGTCGAGCGCAACCGCGAACTGTATCACAAGCGTCGAGACGTGCTGGTCGAGAGCTTCGGCCGCGCGGGATGGGATATTCCGAGCCCCGCCGCCAGCATGTTCGCCTGGGCGCCGCTCCCGCCCGCGCTTGCCCATCTCGGCAGTCTCGAATTCTCCAAGCAATTGCTCGGCCATGCCAGGGTCGCGGTCGCGCCCGGCGTCGGCTATGGCGAGAACGGCGAAGGGTTCGTCCGCATCGCCATGGTCGAGAATGAGCAGCGCCTGCGTCAGGCGGCGCGCAACGTGAAGAAATATCTCCAGTCGATGGGGGTCAACACCGGCGGCGCGAAGGCGGGCTAGCTACTCCGCGGCCTGCGCCGCCTGGACGTCTTCGGGCAGCGCCCAGTGCAAATCGTGCTTGTGCAGCACGCGGCCGTCATGGCTGAGTACTTCGATCTGCCGGATCGGCTGCCCGTCGCGCGCATCGACGAGGATCGGCGAGGCGGGGACGCCGGTCTCCCAGCGCTCGCCCCATTGCCGCAGCGCGATCATCGTAGGCATCAGCGCGAAGCCCTTGTCGGTCAGGTGGTAGATCACCTTGCGGCGGTCGTCGGCACAAGGGGCGCGCTCCAGAATGCCGTGGCCGACCAGGCGCCCAAGCCGGTTCGCGAGGATGTTGCGCGCGATGCCCAGCTCGGACTGGAATTCCTCGAAATGATGCAGCCCGTTGAACGAGCCGCGCAGGATGAGGAACGACCAGCGCTCCCCCATCGCCTCCAGCGCGGCAGGCAGGCTGCATAGCGCCGAGAGGTCTTCTCGCAATTTATTCGCACCCATGAGCGTCACATACTCCAAATCCCGTGGTTTCGGAACGGGATAACATCTTGCACCGCAGCAACAGTTTCTGCTTGCAACTTATCTGGCTGTCAACTAGGTAGTGATTCGCAACCTAGTTGCAACCGGACATCCCCAGGAGGACCTGATCATGAACCGTTTTTATGCCGTCGCGGCAGCAGCCGCGGCTACGCTGGCGCTCACCCCCGCGGCCGGCGCCCAGAACACGGGCCGCGGCTATTACGCCGCCACTCCCACCGCCGCGCCCTCCAAGGGGAATATCGTGACTCGTTCGACCGTATGGAAATGCGGCGACGGTGTCTGCGTCGCCGGCAAGGCCACAGCACGCGACAACATTATCTGTGAGCTGGTCGTGCGTGAAGTCGGCACGCTGACTGCTTTCCGCGCCAACGGCGCCCAGTTCGACGCCGACGCGCTCGCAAAGTGCAACACCAAGGCGCGCTGATCGTCAAAAAGCATTGCATTGCAACAGCACAGGACCCCAATTAGGTCCTGTGCTGCGGCAATATGAACTGGTTGATCGGGTTCTTTCCTACGATCCGGATGCCGACGAGGCGCTGCTCAACCGCGCCTATGTGTTTTCGGTCAATGCGCATGGCAGCCAGAAGCGCGCATCGGGCGACCCCTATTTCAGCCATCCGATCGAAGTCGCCGGCATCCTGACCGAGCTGCACCTCGACGACGAGACGATCGCCACGGCGATCCTCCACGACACGATCGAGGATACCGTTGCCACGCCGGAGGAAATCCAGCGGCTGTTCGGCGAGAACATCGCCCGCATGGTGGATGGCGTCACCAAGCTTTCCAAGATCGAGGCGCAGACCGACACCGAACGCGCGGCCGAGAATTTGCGCAAGTTCCTGCTGGCGATGTCGGACGATATCCGTGTGCTGCTTGTCAAGCTGGCCGACCGGCTGCACAACATGCGCACGCTCCACCACATCAAATCGGCGGAAAAGCGCAAGCGGATCGCGCGTGAGACCATGGACATCTATGCCCCGCTCGCCGAGCGGATCGGCATGTACGAGTTCATGAAGGAGATGCAGAGCCTCGCCTTCAGGGAGCTCGAGCCCGAGGCATATGAATCGATCACCAAGCGGCTGGAATCGCTCAAGACCGAGGGCGAGGACCGCATCGTCAAGATCGCCTCGGGCCTGAAATTGCTGCTGGGCCGCAACGGGATCGAGGCCGAAGTGACGGGGCGCGAGAAGCATCCCTTTTCGATCTGGAAAAAGATGTCCGAGCGGCACGTGAGCCTCGAGCAGCTTTCCGACATCATGGCATTCCGCGCGACGGTGGCGAACGAAGAGGAATGCTACCGCGCGCTGGGCGTGATCCACCGGCGCTGGCCGATGGTGCCGGGGCGGTTCAAGGATTACATCTCGACTCCAAAGCGCAATGGCTATCGCTCGCTGCACACCAGCGTGATCCATGCCGAAAACATGCGCGTGGAAATCCAGATTCGCACCGGGGACATGCACGCCCAGGCCGAATATGGCCTCGCGGCGCATTGGGCCTACAAGCAGGACGCCGTCCGGCCGGATACCCAGGTCAGCTGGATTCGCGACCTGATCGAAATCCTGGAGCATGCCGACAGTCCCGAGGAACTGCTCGAACATACCCGGATGGCGATGTATCAGGATCGCATCTTCGCCTTCTCACCGGCGGGCGAGCTGATCCAGCTGCCCAAGGGATCGACGCCGATCGATTTCGCCTATGCGGTCCATTCGAACATCGGCGACCAGGCGGTGGGCGCGAAGGTAAACGGCCAGGTCGTGCCGCTGCGCACTGCGATCCAGCAGGGCGATCAGGTGCAGATCCTCCGCTCCAAGGCGCAGGAGCCCCAGGCGAACTGGCTCAACTTCGCGATCACCGGCAAGGCGCGGGCCGCGATCCGCCGCCACATCCGCCACAAGGAGCGCGACGAGACCGTGCGGCTGGGGCGCAAGCTCTATGACGAGATCGTCTCCCGGCTGCCGACTCCCGTTGGCGAGAGCGCGCTCAAGGATGCGCTCAAGCGGCTCAAGCTGCCCGATCAGGGGGCGCTGATGGAAGCGATCGCCCGGCGCAAGCTGACCGACGCGCAGGTGATGGAAGCGGTGATGCCGGGATCGGCCACCGGCGACGAGCAGGAGCATCCCCCCCAGCAGCATGCGATCGAGATCAAGGGGCTCACCCCGGGAGTCGCCTTCAACTTTGCCGAGGATTGCCGGCCCATCCCGGGCGACCGCATCGTCGGCTTGCGGCGCGCCGGCCAGCCGATCGAAGTCCATGCGATCGAATGCGCGCATCTGGCCGATAGCGACGAGGAGGATTGGATCGATCTGACCTGGGGCGACAAGGCGGAGGGCGGAGTCGCCCGGATCGCCGTAACGCTCAAGAACGAGCCCGGCGCGCTCGGGGCGATCGCGACGCTGATCGGCCAGCACAAGGCCAATATCCTGGGCATCCGCATGGATAATCGCGACACGACCTTCCACACCAACGCGATCGAGCTCGAGGTACGCAACGCGGCGCATTTGATGCGGCTGCTCGCGGCACTGCGCGCGGCTGACGTGGTGAGCTCGGCGGAGCGGGCCTGAACTTTCTCAGCGCGGGAGGAGGCACGCATGCGGGGGTGCATGGGCGAAGTCGCTTTATCGCTTGACTACTCTGTAATGCAGAGTAAGTAACTCTGCCATTCAGAGTACCGAAGGACGGCGAGCATGAAAAGGTTGATGACGATAGCACTGGCGCTGGGCGCCCCGATCGCGGCGGCACCCACGGCGCTTATCGCCCAGACCGCACCGGCTCCCGCGGGCATCGCGGTGCGCGACAACGGTCTCGTCGCTACTTGGTATCCGCCCGCGAGCGGCAGGCGCGGACCGGTGATCCTCGTGCTCGGCGGCTCCGAAGGGGGCGAAGAGGGCAGCCAGCGGCTTGGCGCGGCGCTGGCGGGCCACGGCTATGGTGTCCTCGCGCTCGCTTATTTCCGCGCCGAGGGGCTCCCGCCGCAGCTCCAGGAGATCCCGCTCGAATATTTCGGCAAGGCAATCGATTGGCTGAAGGCGCAGCCCCTCGCCGACGCGGCCAGGATCGGGCTCCACGGCATTTCTAAAGGAGGCGAGGCCGCGCTGCTGCTCGCCTCGCATCGAAGCGAAATCAAGGCGGTGGTCGCGGCGGTGCCCAGTTCGGTGGTATGGCAGGGGATCAATTTCACCAATTACAGCGAAGTGAAATCGAGCTTCAGCCTTGCGGGAAAGCCGATGGCGTACGTGCCCTACGACACCAGCGCGGCCTTTACCGGCGTGCTCGACCTGTATCAGCGCAGCCTCAAACTCGCCGAGCGCTATCCCGAGGCCGCGATCCCGGTCGAGCGCATTGCCGGCGCGGTGCTGCTCCTCTCCGCCGCCGGAGATTCGCTATGGCCGTCGACGCAGATGTCTGCCCGAGTGATGCAGCGGCTCGAAGCCAATCATTTCCGTCATCCGCACCGTCACATCGCCTATCCCGACGCGGGGCATGGCGCGATGCTCCCCGCCAGCGTGTGGAACCGCAATTCGAGCATGGACAGCATGGGCGGCACCGAGGCGGGCAACGCCGCCGCGCAGGCCGATGCCTGGAGCGAGACCCTGGCTTTCTTCGACAAGGCGCTGGGAGGTCCCGCGCGATGACGGTCGAACAGCGGGATGCGGCCGATGCGCTTGCCGCAGTGGCTCGCACGCGGCGGCGCTCTATCGAACTCAGCGGCTATGCGCATGCCGGCAATATCGTGCTCGCATGGGGTCTGGTCTGGCTGATCTGCAATCTGGCGGTGCATTTCGTGCCACGGGGCGGAGCGAACAGCTGGGCGGTCGGAATCGCCGCCGCGACGCTCTACAGCATTCTCCATGGCAGTTCCCACCGCGGCAAAGGGCCGCGGCTCGGCTGGCGCGTGACCGCGACGGTGGCGACCGGCTTCGTCTTCATGGTGCTGCTCGCGCTGATCGCGGGGCTCGACGACCCGCGCCAGACCAACGCGCTGATCTCGCTGTTCATCGCGGCCAATTATGCGGCGATGGGCATCTGGACCGGCCTGCGCTTCACTTGGGCGGGCCTGGTGATTGCATTGGTCGTCACGCTTGCCTGGTTCTTCGATCGCGGCAATTTCTATCTGTGGATGGGCCTCGCCGGCGGCGGCGCGCTCATCACCAGCGGGATATGGTTGCGGCGGGCATGAGCGAAGGTCCCGACGAAGTCGTCCACCAGACGACACGACTGCGCATCCTCGCCGCGCTCGATGCGGAGCCGGACGACAAGCCGCTCGATTTCGCGCGCCTAAAGGGCGTTACCGAGGCGACCGACGGCAATCTCGGCGCGCATCTCGCGACGTTGGAAAAAGCGGGATATGTCGCTGTCGAGAAGGAGGCGGTGGGCAAGCGATTCCGCACGCTGGTTACGATCACCGATGCGGGTCGCGCGGCATTCCTCGCGCACCTGGCCTTCCTAAAGGCGATCGTGGGAGGGCGCTGAGCCGCGCCTCGACGCATGGCGGCAACATCGCTAAGACGCGCGCCCATGCAAAGGCCCAAGCTTTCCGTCGTCATCCCCTGCTACAATGAAGAGGCCTGCCTCGAGATGCTGCACGCGCGCGTCTCGGCCGCCGCGGAAGCCGCGGTGGGCAAGGATTACGAGATCGTGCTGATCAACGATGGTTCGCGCGACGCGAGCTGGCAAGTGATGCAGCGCCTGTCGCTCACCGATCCGCGCCTCGTCGCGATCAATCTGTCGCGCAATCACGGGCACCAGCTCGCGCTCACCGCGGGGCTCGATCTGTGCGCGGGCGACCAGATCCTGGTGATCGACGCCGATCTGCAGGACCCGCCCGAACTGCTCACCGACATGCGCGCCGCGATGAAATCGCAGGGCGCGGACGTCGTCTATGCGGTGCGCCGCAAGCGCGACGGCGAGGGCATCTTCAAAAAGGCGACCGCGGCCATCTTCTATCGGATGCTCGATCGGATCACCGACACGCCGATACCGCTCGACACCGGCGATTTCCGGCTGATGAGCCGACGCGCGCTCGATGCGTTCCTCTCGCTGCCCGAGCAGGCGCGCTTCATTCGCGGGATGGTCGCCTGGGTCGGATTCCGCCAAGTGCCCTTTCCCTATGATCGGCAGGAGCGTCATGCCGGCGACACTAAATATCCGCTGTCGAAAATGATGCGGCTCGCCTTCGACGCGGTCACGGGCTTTTCCACCGCGCCCCTGCGCTTCGCCAGCCATGCCGGCCTGGTGCTCACCGGCGCTTCGGTGCTGCTGGTGCTGTATATCCTGACCGGCTGGATGTTCGGCCACGCCATTGCCGGCTGGACTTCGCTGATGCTGGTGGTCGTGGTGCTGGGCGCGGTGCAGATGTTCGTGCTCGGAATGATCGGCGAATATCTGGGCCGGCTGTATATCGAATCGAAGCGCCGGCCGCTCTATCTGGTCGCCGACGTTACCGGCCCCGTGCTGGGCCATGCCTCGCTCGGCTATCGGTTCGAGGATTCGGGCGAAGTCAGCGTTTCCCCGGTCACGCCGCGTCAGGATTTGGGTGAGGCGAGCACGATCAGCGACAACCCGGGGGGCAAGGGCACGCGCCCGACCAAGTGACGCTCCAGCGCGAAGATCTTCTCGAAAACGCTGTTTAGCAGCTTGGGCGGCGGCGAATCGTCGCTGTCATCCTTGCCCATCAATTTGCCCGCGAAGCGCGCCGCGACCGCGACCGGGAAGAGCAGCGAATTGAACCAGCCCATCTTGCGATGCGCGAGGCCCGCCGCATCGAGCGCGGCAGCCAGCGTCTTTTTCGAATAGCGCCGCTTGTGGTGGTTCACGACATCGTGCGCGCTCCACATCCATTGGTGCGCGGGCACGGTAATCAGGATCTGCCCGCCGGGCTTGAGAGCCGTGGCGATCGCCTTGAGCGCGGCCACATCGCCCTCGACATGCTCGATCACGTCGAGCACCGCGACCAGATCGTAGCTGCCGGGCTCGACGCCATCGAGCTCGGGAAGCGGCGATGAGCCGACTTTCTTGCCGAGGCGTTCGCTGGCCTTGGCGGCGGCGGTCTCGTCGATCTCGATCGCGTCGATCTCTCCGAAACGGCCAAGCATCGGCAGGTTGTGCCCGGTGCCGCAGCCGATCTCGAGAATGCGCGCGCCTGTCGGCAGTCCGCCCCAGCGCTTGAGGAAGTCCGATAGGATCTCGCGGCGTGCGCGATACCACCAATGCGTAGTGTCGTGCGCGGCCATGCGATCGTAGACGACGCGGTCCATCAGCTATTCGCCATTACTTGAAAACCCAGAGGCGGTTGAGCGCGAAGGTGACGAGCGGCGTGACGAACACGATCGGGATCAGCGGCCACCACCAGTCGCCGTCGAGCATCGAATCCTCGGTCAGCACCCAGACGAACAGGCTGTTGAGCCCCAGGCTGACCAGACTGACCGCGAAGAAGCGGCTGCCGGTCTTGGCAAGGTTGCCGCGCTCGCCATGCCCCCGAAAGCTCCAGCGGCTGTGCATCACATAGCCCGACAGCATCGCGACCAGATAGCCCGCGAGATTGGCGACGAATGGCGTGGTGACTTCGTATTTGGCGAGCGGAGAATAAACGGCCGCATATATGCCCGTGGCGATGCCGCCGCTGATGCCGAAGCGCACGAGCTGGCCGAGCACGCCCGGCCCCCATTTCGCTTCCAGCCGTTCAAGTAACGCAGTCACAATCGCTTGCCCCAGAACCGGGGCTCGCCCTAATGCGGGGAGAGAGGCGAGGGAAGCTATTTTGAAGTCCGGACTTATCGGCGGTTTCCGCCTCGACGAAGAACTCAGCCGTAACTGGTGGCGCTGGATGCTGGTCTTCTGGGCCTGTGTCGCGGCGTGGTTCCTCGTCCAGCGCCAGGGCAACATCCATTGGCTCGCGCTGGGCGACACCGACGACAATATGCGGCTGATGCAAGTGCGCGGGCTGCTGGCCGGGCAAGGCTGGTACGATCTGCGGCAATACCGGCTCGATCCGGTGATGGGCGGGTTCGACATCCATTGGTCGCGGCTGCCCGATCTGCCGATCGCGGCGCTGATCCTGGCGCTCAAGCCGTTCCTCGGGGTGGCACAGGCCGAGCGCTGGGCGTGCGGAATCGCACCATTGCTGCCGCTGGCGATAACGATGGCGGGCCTCGCGCTCACTGTGCGCAGGCTGATCGCGCCCTATGCCTGGCCGCTCGCGCTGGTAATCCTGCTGGGCTGCACATCGACGATGACGATGTATGCGCCGATGCGGATCGATCATCATGGCTGGCAGCTTGCCGCGCTGGCGATGACGGTGGCGGGCCTCGCCGATCCACGCCGGGCGCGCGGAGGCGCGACCGTCGGCATCTCGAGCGCCATCTCGCTCACCATCGGGCTCGAGATGCTGCCTTATTGCGCTATGGCCGGCGCGATCGTCGCGCTGCGCTGGATCTGGGAAGCTGCGGAGGCGCGGCGGATGATGGTCTATGGGCTGACGCTCGCCGGCGGATCGGGGCTGGGCTTCGCGCTGTTCGCCTCGAATGCGAACCAGGCGATGCGCTGCGATGCGCTGACCCCGGTGTGGCTTTCGGTGATGGTCGCGGCGGGGGCGCTGCTGTTCCTGATCGGCCGGCTGAATCCGTCCAGTCGCCTGATCCGCTTCGTACTGGGCGCGGCGGCGGGGGCCGCGATCGTCGCCGGGTTCGTCTATTTCTTCCCGCAATGCCTGGGCCGCCCCGAGCAGGTGTCCGACGAGCTGGCCAATACCTGGCTCAACAATGTCCGCGAGGCGCGGCCGATCTACAAGCACTCGCTCAAGACCGCTTTCCCGCTCGCCACGCTGCCGATCATCGGGATCATCGGCGCAGCGGTCGCCACCTGGCGCGCGCGCGGCACGGAGGCGGTGGTCGGCTGGGCGGCGATCGCATTGTTCACGGCGTTTGCCGGGGCGATGCTGCTCTGGCAGGTCCGCGCGGGTCCAGCGGCGCAAATGCTGAGCGTGCCGGGCGCGTGCGCGCTCGCCTGGATCGTGGTGCCCTGGTTCCTGGGCCGCAGCTCGATGCTGGTGCGCGTGCTCGGATCAGTGACTGCCTTCCTCATCGTGTCGGGACTCTTCGCGGGCTTCATCCTTCCGTGGCTGCCGAGCGGATCGAAGCCGGGAGCGCCCGACAAGGTCGGTCAGGCCAATGCCGCCTGCGCGCGCTTCTCCACGCTGCGCCCGCTCGATTCGATCCCGCGCGCGACGATGTTCAGCCATGTCGACATGGGGCCGCGCCTGATCACCATCACCCATCACAATGGCGTAGCCGGCCCCTATCACCGCAACGGCCGCGCTATCCTGGATGTGCACAAGGCCTTCACGGGCAAGCCCGAAGCCTTCCGTGCGATCGCAGCGGCGCATGGCGCGCAATATCTATTGGTCTGTCCGGACATGTCCGAAACGACGCTGTATCGCGCGCGCGCGCCGAGCGGTTTCTATGCGCAGCTCGTCAAAGCGCAGGTGCCGAACTGGCTGACCCCGGTGGCGCTCGCCCCCAATTCGCCCTTCAAGCTCTGGAAGATCGATTACGGGATCAGTGCCCCGACGCCGCAGCCCCCGCGACCAGAGACGCCCTGATCCCATCGATCACGAATTGAGTCGCGAGCGCACCCAGCAGCACGCCGAGCAATCGCGAGATCACGGCTTCGATCTTGGCGCCGACCAGCCGCATCAGCGGTCCCGCGGTGAGCAACGCCAGCAAGGTCAGCGCGAGGATCGCGGCCATGGCGGCGAGCACCGCCCCCGAGCGCTCGATACCGTCATTCTGCGACATCAGCAGCATCACCGATGCGATCGAGCCCGGGCCGGCGATCATCGGCATCGCCATGGGGAAGATCGAGATGTCTGGCGCTTCGCTTGCCTTTACCTTCTCAGCCCGATCCTCGCGCCGCTCGGTGCGCTTCTCGAACACCATCTCCAGCGCGATCAGGAACAGCATGATTCCGCCCGCGATCTTAAAGGCGTTGAGGCTGATGCCGAGCGCGCGGAGCAGGGCTTCGCCGAAAAGGGCGAAGCCGATCAGGATCAAGCCCGCTACGAGCACCGCGCGCACCGCCATCACGCGGCGGTGCATGGGGGTGGTGCCCGCGGTCAGCCCTGCAAAGATCGGCGCGCAACCGGGCGGATCGATCACTACAAAAAACGTGATGAAGCTGGAGACGAAGAGCTCGATCATTTAGCCGGCGCAGCTACTTCGTCGTGGATGACGCGATCGAGGCTTCGACCGTTCCACAACCATGCATCAAACGTGCGTGCACCATCTTTCCCAACCGTCCATTCCCACAGCAAGGTTCCATCGCTGGACTTGCCCTTGGTCGGCCCCGCCCAGTCGGTCATCGTGGCGAAATGGGGATTTGCGCTGCGCTGGAAGCGGCACGACGCCTGGCGGATTTTGGGCCGTTCGGGCAGCGGGCGCGGCTTTTCCAGCCCGTCGCCATGATCGAGGCTCCATTTCCATCCGCCATCGGCCTGCTTGAGCCATATAGTAGTGAAATAGCCGCTTGCCTTGGGCCGAACCCAGGGACCGGTATTGACCGCGGCGGTCCCGTCGCATGCCACATAGCTAGCCGCCGGCCACCATTGCACCGCGATCGGCGGGTTCTTCTCGGGCAGCGAGGTTTTCGCCTTTGTCGGCTCGGGAAAGAACATGATCGCGTCATCGGTCATGAATTCGCGAAAGGCCGTCCATTGCCCCCTGGCCTGCGCCGCACGGGCGAAGGCGCGTTCGGCCTCGATCGGACCGGTGTCAGGGTCGGCCGTAAGCAGCAGCAGGAACATCGGCATCAGATCGCTCCCTTCTCAAGCGGCACCCGGGCATTGCGGTGCGCCGCTACCAGCGTGTTACGAAGAAGCACCGCGATGGTCATCGGCCCGACACCTCCGGGAACCGGCGTGACCGCGCCGGCGACCGTCATCGCGCCTTCGAAATCCACATCGCCGACAAGCCGACCATCGATGCGATTTATCCCGACATCGATCACCACGACGCCGGGCTTCAGCCACTCGCCTTTTACGAAATGCGGGATGCCCACGGCGGCGACGACGATATCGGCGTGGCGCAAATGGCGCGGGAGATCGCGGGTGCGCGAATGCGCCACCGTCACAGTGCAGTTCGCCTTGGTCAGAAGCGCGGCCATAGGCTTGCCGACGATGTTCGAACGTCCGATCACGACGGCTTCGAGGCCCGACAAGTCGCCCAGCCGATCCTGAAGCAGCATCAGGCAGCCCAGCGGCGTGCAGGGGACAAAGCCATGCAGCCCGGTGGCGAGCCGGCCGGCATTGACCGGGTGGAAGCCATCGACATCCTTGTCGGGGCTGATCCGAGTGAGCACGACCTGTTCGTTTATGTGCTTCGGTAATGGTAGCTGGACCAGGATACCGTCCACTGCCGGGTCGGCGTTGAGCGCATCGATCAGAGCGATGAGATCGTCCTGGCTGGTGTCGGCCGGCAGGCGATTCTCGAAGCTTTGCATTCCAGCCTCCCGCGTCGCCTTGCCCTTCGAGCGGACATAGACTGCGGAGGCCGGGTCTTCTCCCACCAGTACCACCGCCAGCCCCGGCGCCCGGCCCGCCTGCGGAGTAAACGCCGCCACACGCTTTGCCACGCGCCTGCGCAAATCGGCGGCGAATGCTTTCCCGTCGATGATCTCAGCCGTCATGGTGCTCGCACCTTCGCCGCGGCGCTTCAATAGCCTGAGCTGGCAAGCTGGGCGATCAGCGTGTTGAGTACATAATTGTTGAGGATATAAAGGATCAGCAGCACGACGATCGGCGAGAGATCGAGAGCTCCGAAATCGGGCATGATCCGCCGCACCGGATTGTAGATCGGCCGGGTGATCCGCTCGAGCGCGTTCCAGATCGTCCGCACGAACTCATTATACGTGTTGATAACGTTGAATCCGATCAGCCAAGACATGATCGCGTGCGCGATGATGATCCAGGAAATGACGGTCAGCAGCAGCTGCAGGATTTGCAGGAGCATGATCAGGAAGGCCATGGGTTCACTCTCTGGAAAGCCGGTTTGGGCCTGGATACAGGAAAGACCGCCAGGCTAACAAGCTCAGGCGTGGACCAGCGTGCCCGAACCCTGGCGCGTGAAGATTTCGAGCAGCATCGCATGGGGGATGCGCCCGTCCAGGATGACCGCGGCGTCCACTCCTGCCTCGACCGCGGCGACGCAGGTCTCGACCTTGGGAATCATGCCCCCCGAAATCGTGCCGTCGGCCTTGAGCCCGGCGATCCCCGCGGGATCGAGATCGGTGAGCAATGCGCCCGATTTATCGAGCACGCCCGCCACATCGGTAAGCAGGAAGAAGCGCGCCGCGCCGCATGCGCCCGCGATTGCCCCCGCCATCGTGTCCGCATTGATGTTATACGTATGCCCGTCCGCGCCCAGCGCGATCGGGGCGATCACCGGGATCACCTTTTCCCGCGCCAGGCTGGCGAGGATCGAGGGATCGACTGCAACCGGCTCGCCGACGAAGCCCAGATCGACATGGCGCTCGATGCCCTGGAGGGGATCGGCCTCACCGCGCTCTACCTTGCGCGCCGTCACCAGCCCGGCATCCTTGCCGGAGATGCCCACGGCGCGTCCGCCGGCCTGGCCGATCCAGCCGACGATTTCCTTGTTGATGCTGCCGGCGAGCACCATTTCGGCGATCCGCGCGGTCTCCGCGTCCGTGACGCGAAGCCCGCCGACGAATTGCGATTCGACTCCCAGCCGCTTGAGCATCGCGCCGATCTGCGGCCCGCCGCCGTGGACGACGATCGGATTGATGCCCACGGCCTGGAGGAGGACGACATCCTCCGCGAAATCCCGCGCGAGCTCCGGATCGCCCATCGCGTGCCCGCCATATTTCACCACGAAGGTCTTGCCCGCGTAGCGCTGCAGATAAGGCAGCGCTTCGGTCAGCGTTTCGGCCTTGGCGAGCAGCGCCGGATCGGGTGCGTTTCCAGTCATTGCGGCCCCTTAGGCCCGCTTACGCCCGGCGTCCATCGAGCGCGCGGCCGATGGCCACGAAGAGATATATGAGCAGCGGCACCAGGAGGATCGACAGTACCACTTTGGCGATCATCTGGCCGACCAGCAGCTCGCCGATCGGGAAGACCCCGTAAAAGGCGACGGTCACGAAGATCAGCGTATCGGTGATCTGGCTCAGCACGCTGGCGATGGCCGAGCGAAGCCACAGCAGCCCGCCGCCGCTGCGCTTCAGCGCGCTGAAGATCGTGACGTTCAATATCTGCGAGATGCCATAAGCGACGATGCCGCCCAGCCAGATGCGCCAGGTCGCCCCGAGGATATATTGGACCGCCGCCAATCCTTCGGGCTGCATCCCGGAAGCGGCCGGAAGCGAATGCACAAGCCAGGACAAGACCACCGAGGTCAGCAAGGGCACGAACCCCCACAAAACCAGTTTCTTGGCCGTGTCGGGTCCATGCAGCTCGGCCACCGCGCTGGATACGGCGACGAGCAGCAGGAAAGCGAAGATGCCGGCCTCCACCGCAAGCGGGCCGGTGCCCACCCAATTCCCGATCTCGGAAAGCGGCCCGAGCGAGACTTGTTTGTTGCCGAGCACGCCGGCGATGCAGACCATGCCGCCATAAAAGATCGAAAGGGCGAAAAGCGAGCGCTGGAGCGCGAGAGGGTTTGTTGCCATCGCGCCAAGCTAACGGCAATTTGGCTTTTCGCTAGTCCCCGCGATTTCGCCGTGTATGTTCACCGGCTTAGCTTGTGCTTTCGGGGGAATGGCAGTTGAATCAGTTTCCGATCGGCATCTTCGGGATCATGGCGATCCTCGCCATCGCTTTCCTGCTTTCCAGCAACCGGCGCGGGATCCGCATCCGCGTGGTCGGCGCGGCGTTCCTGCTCCAGGCGACCATAGCCGTCATCGTGCTGCGCACCAGCTGGGGGGTCGCGGCGATCCAGAGCCTGTCGAACGGCGTGACCGCCTTGCTCGGCTATGCGGGCGCCGGGACCGCCTTCCTGTTCGGTCCGCTCGCCAAGCCCGAGCTGGGCGGCAACAGCTTCGCCATCGCGGCGCTGCCGGTGATCATCTTCTTCGCGGCCCTGGTCTCGATCCTCTATCATCTGGGCATCATGCAGTTCCTGATCCGCTGGATCGGGGGCGCGATCGAAAAGGTCGTGGGAGTGTCGAAGGTCGAATCGCTTTGCTCCGCCGCCAATATCTTCGTGGGGCAGAGCGAATCGCCGCTGGTGATCCGCCCGTATCTGGCGCGGCTGACCCCGTCGCAGCTCTTTGCCGTGATGACGGTGGGCATGGCCGGCGTCGCGGGGACGATCCTCGCCGCCTATGCCAGCCTGCTCGGGCCGCAGGCGCTTCCCTATCTGCTCGCGGCCTCGTTCATGGCAGCCCCCGGCGGGCTGCTGATGGCCAAAATGATGATGCCCGACGAGATCGCTCTCAAGGAAGGCGAGCTGCCGCTGGAAGATGCCGGCCCAGCCGAGGACCAGGTGATCAGGGTGGTCGAGGAGGAAGTCGAGGAAGAGCGCGCCGCCAATCTAATCATGGCCGCCGCCAGCGGCGCATCGACCGGCGTGAAGATCGCAGTCGCGGTCGGCGCGATGGTGCTGGCCTTCGTTGCTTTGGTCGCGCTCGCCAACGGGCTGCTGGGCGGGCTGGGCAATTGGGTCGTGGCGCATTCGGCTGTGTTCGGAAGCAGCTTCCAGGCCTGGGCCCAGACGTATCTCACTGATCTGAGCTTCCAGAAGATCATCGGGGCCGTATTCGCACCGGTGATGTTCCTGCTTGGCATTTCGTGGAGCGAAGCGGTTTCCGCGGGCGGGCTTTTCGGCACCAAGCTGGTGCTCAACGAGTTCGTGGCGTTCATCGATCTGGGGACGATGAAGGACCTTGCCCCACGCACCGTGGCGATCATCACCTTTGCGCTATGCGGCTTCGCCAATTTCAGCTCGATCGCAATCCAGATGGCCGCGACGGGCAGCCTTGCCCCCAACCAGCGGCCGATGATCGCGAAGCTGGGCATCCGTGCGCTGATAGCGGGGAGCCTGGCCAATCTGATGTCGGCGGCGCTGGCGGGACTTTTGCTTCCCTGACGCGCTGCTGATTACTGCGGAAAGGCCGAGCGGCGCTGCAGCCTGGATTTGAGATCGCCCAGGCTGATCCGCTCCGCGGCCGCCAGCTTGTCTTCGGCGTCGATCACCTTGGCGATATGTCCCAGCGTCTGATCGATATGGTCGAGGTCCTGCAGCGAGGCGGCGTGCCGCATCAGAAGGCTGGGCTCGTTGGCGACGATCGATCCGATAGCGTCAAGTCGGCGGCGCACGAACTCGAGCTCCTCGGCCAGGCGCTGATCGAGGAGGTTGCGTGAGCGCTGCGGCGCGGCCGGCGGGGGCTTGAAGAGCGGGCGGCGCTCCCCTGCCTGACCGCTGCGGATCGCGGCTTGGATTCGATCGGCCTCTAGCTGGTGATCCGAAGGCTGATGTTGCGACATCGCTATTATGTTTCTCGGCGAAATTTCACTCGGGAGAGCATAGCGGCCGCTGGTTAACGATCAGTCCACAACTAATCTGGGTAAGGGTCGGCGCGGCCCGGATCGCGGCTTTCCGCAGCGCAGCTTACCGAGTGGGAACCGGCTCCGCGCCCGAATAATCATAGAAGCCGCGCCTGGTCTTGCGGCCATACCAGCCAGCCTCGACATATTTAACGAGGAGGGGCGCGGGGCGGAATTTGGGGTCACCGGTGCCTTCGAAGAGCACTCGGGTGATTTCCAGGCAGGTGTCGAGCCCGATAAAGTCGGCGAGGGCGAACGGGCCCATCGGGTGATTTAGGCCGAGCTGGCACGCGGCGTCGATATCGGGGATGGTCGCGACGCCCTCACCCAAGGCGAAGCAAGCTTCGTTGAGCATCGGCATCAGCACGCGATTGACGATGAACCCGGGCGCGTCGTTGGCGTGGACGATGCGCTTGTTAAGCGACTGGCCGAACGCTTCGACCGCGGCCACAGTGGCGTCCGACGTGGCGAGCCCGCGGATCAGTTCGATCAGGCCCATGACGGGGACCGGATTGAAGAAATGGACGCCCATGAAGCGGCTGGGATCGGGCGCGGCCTGGGCCAGCCGCGTGATCGGGATCGAGGAGGTGTTGCTGGCGAGGATCGCAGTGTCGCTCAGCACCTTGCCGACGGTCTCGAAGATCTGGCGCTTGACGGCCTCGCGCTCGGTCGCCGCTTCGATGACGAGGTCGCAGGGGGCGAAGGCATCGGTGCCGCCGACGCATTCGATGTTGCCAAGAGCCTTGTCGGCATCGGCCTGGCCGATCTTTTCCTTCTCGACCGCGCGGGCGAGTTGCCTGGCGATCCCCACCTTTCCAGCCTCGGCACGGGCTTGGTCCATATCGGACAGCAGCACGCGGTACCCCGCCTGCGCCGAGACCTGCGCGATCCCCGCCCCCATCTGCCCAGCACCGATCACGCCTATCGTCTTCATCGCGACTCTCCTGTCGCGCCCGCCACTACCCCCGCGCGCGGCTTTCGGCTAGGGAAGCCCGATGCTGACATTGCTGCTCGCCCTCGCCGCGCTCGTGCCTCCCCAGGAGAAGATTTTCGACGATTGGGCAGTCGCGTGCGACAATATTCGTCGCTGCGAGGCGACGGCGCTTCAGGCCCCCGAGCAATTCGGCGACCGGCCGACTCAATTGCTTCTGACGCGCGAGCCGGGTCCCGCCGGAGCGCTCAGCATCGCGATCGACCCTGCCGAGCCGGTCAAGGGGCCGGCGGCCTTGTTCGTCGATGGCGAACGGGCGGCGACGGGAACGATCGGCGCGAACTTCCGCATCGGTGGCGCGGCGGCGGAAGAGCTTGCGCGCGCGATGGCGAGGGGCAAATCGCTTGAACTGCGCAGCGGCCGCCGCGTGCTCGCGAGAATCTCGCTCGCGGGTTCGGCGGCGATGCTGCGCTATGTGGATGCCGAGCAGGGGCGCGCGGGCACAGTGACGGCGCTGGTCGCGATCGGGTCGCGGCCGGCCTCTGAAGTGCCGGATGCTGCTTCCGCGCCGCGCGTGGCGGCTTTGCGCCCCGCCTCCGGAGCGCCCGAAACTCCGACTCGCGCAGTGCTGGCCGAACTGGCGCGGCTGGGCGAATGCGATCTTACGTCGGTTTCGACCGATCTGCCGGTCGAGCGCTACCGGCTCGACGCAAAGACCACACTGGTGCTGATCCCGTGCGGGACCGGCGCGTATAATTTCAACAGCGCCGCTTTCATCCTGCGCGGGGGCAAGCGCGTGCCCGCCGAGTTCGATACCCCGCCGGACTGGATCGAAAGCGACAATCCCGCGATCCTGACCAATGCCGCCTTCTCCACGAGCGACGGCGCGGTGCTCGGCAGCTTTTCCAAGGGGCGGGGGCTTGGCGATTGCGGCAGCTCGCAAAGCTGGGTGTGGGACGGCAGCCGCTTCCGCATGATCGAAGCGCGCGTGCTCGGCGAATGCCGCGGCTCGATCAACTGGCTGACGGTGTTTCGCGCCACGCCGGATTGGCGCTGAACCCGAAAGGTTACTAAAGGTTAGACCAAGAACGGCTTCGCGCGCCGCGAATGTTCCCAAAGTTCGCACTGGCCATGGGCTTTTCCGGACCGACGATTTCAAAGAGCGGACAACATTGCCGACCGGCTCAGCCAAGCAGGCGAAATCCTACATTGCAAGACTCATGGCGCACGCCGCAGCGGCTTGGCTTCGCAGAGGATCAGCGCGAACCAGTCCTGGGGATCGGACCATTCGCGAACCGGCGTCCATCCCCCGGCGCGGAGCAGCATTCGGGCGCCATTGGGACCATATTTGTGGCTGTTCTCGGTGTGGATCGTATCGGCCGCCATCATCGCGAAAGGGCGGCCGTCGACGGTGAACTCGACATCGCCTTGCGCTTCAAGATGCATTTCGATCCGGGCTGCGTCGGCGTTCCAGATCGCCCGGTGGCGGAAAGCCGCCACCGGGATCGTGCCGCTCAGCTCGCGGTTGATCCGTTCGAGCAGGTTGAGGTTGAATGCGGCGGTGACGCCCTGCGCGTCGTCATAAGCGGGAATCAGCACGTCGGGCGATTTGACTCGGTCCATGCCGATCAGCAGCCGCGCCCCCTCTCCCAGCCATTCGCGCATCGCGCGGAGCAAGTCGACTGCGTGATAGGCATTCATGTTGCCCACGGTGGAGCCGGGGAAGAAGCCGAGCTTGGGCAGGCTCGCCACTTCCCCCGGCAACGGCAATGGGCGGAGGAAATCGGCTTCGACCGGATAGACCGGGAGGCTCGGAAAGTCCGCGGAGAGCGCCCGCGCCGATTGGCGGAGGAAATCGCCCGAGATGTCGATCGGAACATAAGCCGCGGGTCGGATCGCGCGCAGGAGGATCGGCGTCTTGGCCGACGAGCCCGAGCCGAACTCGACCACCGCCGCATTGCGCGCCGCCAGCGCGCCGAGCTCGGGACCGATGCTTTCGAGCAACGCCGCCTCGGTGCGGGTCGGGTAATATTCGGGCAGCGCGGTGATCGCTTCGAACAGCTCCGATCCGCGCCGATCGTAGAACCAGCGTGCGGGAATCGCGCGCGGAGTGGCGGCCAGGCCGGCCAGCACGTCGGCGCGGAAATTGGGGTCGGCGAGGCTTGCCTGGCCGTCTTCGGGCTCCTGCTTCAGCACTATGCGATCCCCTTTTTCGTCGTCCCCGCGAACGCGGGGATCCCGCTTCTTCTGCTCTGAACCCTAGAAGGAAGAAGCGGGGCCCCCGCTTTCGCGGGGGTGACGGCAATATTTGGGCGCGTGTTCGTCACCATCACAAATCCCTCGCCAATCGCACGCCGGTGAATTGCCAGCGCTGATGCGGATAGAAGAAGTTGCGGTAGCTCGCCCGCATATGGCCGCGCGGGGTGGCGCAACTGCCGCCGCGCAGGATCGACTGCCCGCTCATGAACTTGCCGTTATATTCGCCGACCGCGCCCTCCGCCGCCTTGAAGCCGGGATAGGGAAGATAGGCGCTGCGGGTCCATTCCCAGACATCGCCGAAAAAGGCCGGGCCGCCAGCCGAAGGACGCGGCTCGACCGGGCCGGCCCGGTCAAGCTGGTTGCCCCCGCCGGGATCATGCGCGGCGGCCGCTGCCTCCCATTCGAATTCGGTGGGCAGCCGCGCCCCGGCCCAACTCGCATAGGCATCGGCTTCGTAGAAGCTGACATGGGTGACCGGGGCGGCGGGATCGACGGGCCGGCGGCCGTCCAAGCCGAAGCGCGTCCATGCGCCCTTTTCCATCCGCCAATATAAGGGGGCTTCGATATGGTTTTCCTGCACCCAGGCCCAGCCATCGGAAAGCCAATGGCGGGAATCACGATAGCCGCCATCGGCGGTGAAGGCCGCCCATTCGCCATTGGTGACGGTGCGATCCGCCAAGGCATGCGCCGCGAGAAGGGCCTGATGACGCGGCCCTTCGCAATCGAAGGCGAAAGACGAAGCCGCGTCCGCATGGCCGATTTCGACCAGGCCCGCCTGACCCTCGATCCAGCCTATCGACCCAGGCATCGCGACGGGCACCTTGGGCGCGCCCTCCCACAATGCAGGCTCGAGCGGATTCACTGAGAAATGGTGGAGGATATCCGTG
>NZ_DASVSH010000008.1:0-49647 GCF_036388215.1 Sphingomonas sp. | reverse complement strand
CTCCACCGTCAGCGAAGTGCAGGAAAGCGCGAACCGCATCCGCAGCGCGATGGAAGTCCAGGCCCAGACCGTCACGGCGATCACCGCCGCGGTGGACGAGACCGCCTTGGCCGCCGATTCCATGTCGGCGACGATCAGCGCAATCCGCGAAGACAGCAAATCGGTCACCAGCGAGATCGACACGCTCCAGCGCAACGTCACCGAAGTCGATGAGCGCCTGCATTCGCTGCGCGACTCGGCGGAAAGCTTCTCCTCGTCGGTGGCGGCCTGATCGGATAATCGCTAATGGGGACCGATGGCTTCCACGCACATCCTTCTCACCGGCAGCAGCCGCGGCATCGGCGCAGCGATCGCCGCTTCCTTCACGGGCGATGACGTCCGCCTGATCGGGCACGGAACCCGAAGCGGCATCGCCGCCGATTTCGACAGGCCCGGCAGCGCGCAGACGCTTTGGCAGCAAGCGCTCGATGCGCTCGATGGGCGCATCGATGTGCTGATCAACAATGCCGGCGTCTTCGAAAGCAACCCCATCGGCCTCGCGCACGACGATTGGGTGACCGGCTGGGAGCGGACGATGCGAGTCAACCTGACCGCCTCGGCCGAGCTTTGCCGGCTCGCCATCCGTCACTGGCAGGCGGAGAATCGCGGCGGGCGCGTCGTCAACATCGCCAGCCGCGCCGCCTATCGCGGCGATAGCCCAGCCCACTGGCATTATGCGGCGTCCAAGGCGGGCATGGTTGCAATGACCAAGTCGATCGCCAGGGGCTATGCCAGCGAAGGCATCCTGGCATTCGCGGTCTCCCCAGGCTTCACGATGACCGGCATGGCCGAGGACTATCTGGCCAGCCGCGGCGGCGACAAACTGCTCGCCGACATCCCTTTGGGCCGCGTCGCCGAACCCGCCGAGGTCGCCACCCTCGCCCGCTTCTGCGCGTTGGAAGCCCCGCCCTCGATGACCGGCGCGGTGCTCGACGTGAATGGCGCGAGCTACGTGCGATGAGCAGTTGGAAACTCGTTCTGCCCTGCACCCGCGATGAGGCCGAGCAGCTCGAGGTGGAGGATCTCGCCCTCGATCCCCTGCCGGTGCTGCTCACCAGCGAGCGCATTCCCGACGATCCGGCAAGCTGGCAGCTCGAGGCCTATTTCCAGGGCAAGCCCAACACCGCGGCGCTCGCGGCTGTGCAGGCGCTGGTGCCGAGCGCGGCGGGGCTGAGGCCCGTCGCCCAGCGGATTCGCGATGCTGACTGGGTCACGCTGAGCCAGGCGGGCATCGAGCCGGTCCAGGCGGGGCGCTTCTATGTGCATACCGAGACCAACAAGGGCCGCGCGCCGGCGGGCGCCAAGGCATTCCGCATAGACGCCGGCCTTGCCTTCGGCACCGGCACGCATGAGACGACTTCGGGCTGCCTGATCGCCTTGGGGGAGCTGAGGGATCGCGGCGAGCAGGTCCGCAACCTGATCGATATCGGCACGGGCACCGGATTGCTCGCATTCGCCGCGTTGCATTTGTGGCCGCGCGCTTATGCCACCGCTTCCGATATCGATCCCCGCTCGATCGAAGTGACGGCGGAGAATGCCGGTATTAACAATATAACGCTCGGGGGCGGGCGCGGGCGATTGTCGCTAGCCGCGGCGGCAGGGCTGGAGCACCCCTTGCTGATCGGCCGCGCGCCCTACGACCTGGTCATCGCCAATATCCTCGCGGGTCCCCTGACGGAGCTGGCCCCGACGATCGGCATGGCGTTGGACGACGGCGGAACGCTGATCCTCGCCGGGCTGCTCCATTCGCAGGCCGAGACGGTGGCGCGCGCCTATCGCCGGCAGGGCCTTCGCCTGACGGGCAGGATCGATCGCGGCGACTGGCCAACGCTCATCCTCCAGAAGCGCCACCGCCACGGCGCAGACCGCGTCACTCGGCTAAGCCGCGGCAAGGGAGAGGCGCCCGGCTTCGGAAGCTGGTAGCTCGCCTTAGCCGGTGATTGCGCCCGCCAAGTCCTTGCCTCGCCCTGTAAGGCCATAGAGCGCGACGGGCGGATAACGGTCTTCTAGGCGGCGGCGCACCAGATCGTGCCCGATCATCGCCTGCAAGGTTTGTGACAAGGCGCGCGGGCTAACCGGGCGCAATCGCGCTTGGAGCTCGCCGAAGCGTGTCCAGTCCGGCGCCAGCCCCGCGACGATCGGCAGCGACCAGCGCGGCAGGTCCGCTGCCGAAAGCGCCAGCCGCTCGCGCTTCGCCGCGATACGCTCGCAAACCGCTCCGATCGGCCGGCCCATGTCGCTCAGCAGATATTCGGGGCGCAGCGGATGCCCGTGCCCCGGATTGGGAATCACCCAGCCGGCAACGCGCAGATATTCGAGGCATCGCGCCAGACTGTGATGCGAGAGATCGAACGCTCGGGCGATGACCGCGAAGCGCGCGCCGCCCTCGCGGCTGAGCAACGCCATCACCGGCACCGCCCAGCGGTTGCCGCCCAGGCTACGCAGCATTTCGGCAGGAACAGCGGGCATTGACACGATAGTTGACAGCGGCTCCGTAATGATATCGACTATATAAACGGAACTATAGAGTCGGAGGAATGCGATGGCAACGGTGGAAACGGAAGCACGCGCGAAGGGCATTGCGTATGACGGCGGACTCACGTGCTCCATCGGCGTCTCCAGCCTCGACAACGCGATTCCCTGGTATGAAAGCGTGCTCGGAATGACCCTGCTCTATCGCCGCGACGACATTGCATGGTGCGAGCTTTCGACCGGCGTCGACAAGGTCAATGTGGGGCTCAGCGCGCGCGAATCTGTGACCCAGGGCGGTGGCGCGACGCTCACTTTTGGCGTGAAGGACATCAACGCTGCCAAGGCAGCGCTCGAAGCCGGCGGCGTGCGGCTGGACGGGGACATCATGGAAATTTCCGGCATGGTAAAGCTGCTCACCTTCTACGATCCCGACGGCAACGCGCTGATGTTTTATCAGGACCTTGCCATTGCGTAGTGGGTTCGCCGCCGCCCTTCTCTTGCTTGCGGCCAATCCCGCCACGGCGCAGGAATCACACGTTTCAATCGACGATGCCGCCTGGCTCGCCGGGCGCTGGGTCGGCGAAGGACTCGGCGGGCACGTGGAGGAATCATGGTCCGCTGCGATGGGTGGACAGATGGTCGGCCATTTCGCTCTGGTCCAGAACAACAGGCCCGTCTTCTACGAAATCATGCTGATCGACGTGCAGCCGGGTGGGCTGCGGCTGCGGGTCAAGCACTTCAATCCAGACTTCACTGCCTGGGAAGACAAAGCCGGCTGGCATTCGTTCGAGCCGGTGGCGGCAGCCCGCGAGGATCTGCGCTTCCGCGGCCTGTGGCTACGGCGCGACAAGGAGGAATTGCTGATCACTGTCACGCTGCGTGGCGACGACGGTGTCCCGAAGGAGCACTTGCTAAGGCTGCGCCGCGCGCCCTGACGCCTAAGCCGAAATTATCTATTGCTCTTGCGAATTAGTTGCAAAGATAAAGCGGTGACTGCGCCCATCCGAGGTTGCGGGCAGCGCCCAATCGGCCTAAGCCGCGCGCGAATTCGCGGCGGGTCTCCCCGTGCGCGTGCCTGATCCAACTCAAGGGAGATCACATGGCCCGCAAGAAGATCGCGCTTATCGGCGCCGGCAATATCGGCGGCACGCTCGCCCATCTCGCGGCCCTCAAGGGGCTTGGCGACATTGTCCTGTTCGACGTGGTCGAGGGCGTTCCGCAGGGCAAGGCGCTCGATCTCAGCCAGTGCTCGCCGGTCGAGGGCTTCGACGCCAGGATCACCGGCACCAACGATTATGCCGATATCGCCGGCGCCGACGTGATCATCGTCACCGCGGGCGTCGCCCGCAAGCCGGGCATGAGCCGCGACGATCTGCTCGGCATCAACCTGAAAGTGATGAAGGCCGTCGGCGAAGGCATTGCCGCCAACGCGCCGGACGCATTCGTGATCTGCATCACCAATCCGCTCGACGCGATGGTCTGGGCGTTGCGCGAATTCTCGGGCCTGCCGCACCAGAAGGTCGTCGGCATGGCCGGCGTGCTGGATTCGTCGCGCTTCAGCCATTTCCTCGCCGAGGAATTCCAGGTCTCGGTCAAGGATGTCACCAGTTTCGTGCTCGGCGGACATGGCGACACGATGGTGCCGGTCATCGAGTACTCGACCGTCTCCGGCATCCCCGTCCCCGATCTGATCGAAATGGGCTTCTCGACACAGGAACGCATCGATGCGATCGTCGCGCGCACCCGCGCCGGCGGCGGTGAGATCGTCGCTCTACTCAAAACCGGCTCGGCTTATTATGCGCCGGCCACCAGCGGTATCGCGATGGCCGAGGCGTATCTCTATGATCAGAAGCGCGTGCTTCCGGCCGCGGCGCACCTCACCGGCCAATATGGCATCGACGATCTCTACGTGGGCGTACCTGTCGTGATCGGGGCGGGCGGCGTTGAGAAAATCGTCGAGATCAAGCTGGGCGACGAAGCCAAGGCCAACCTCACGGTCTCGGTGGATGCGGTCAAGGAGCTCTTGGTCGCGTGCAAGGCGATCGACGGCAGTCTGAACTGATTTCTGGTCCCCTGCGAAGGCAGGGGACCAGACTTGGAAGGTGAAGAACAACGGTGGAGAAGTCCGGCTACGTCTACATTATGGCGAGCGGCCGGAACGGAACGATCTACATCGGCGCGACCAGCGATTTGCCCGCAAGGCCTATCAGCATCGCAACGGATTGATCGATGGCTTCACCAGGAAACATGGTTGCAAGTTGCTGGTCTGGTATGAAGGGCACGGCGATATCGAAGCCGCCCGGGCTCGCGAGTTGCAAATGAAGAAGTGGAAGCGCTCTGGAAGCTGCGCGTGATTGAAACGATGAATCCGGGCTGGGACGATCTGTTCGAGTCTTTGTTTTAGGGCTGGGCCCCTGCCCTCGCAGGGGAACAAGGTAAGGAATCGGGAGCCGGCATGAGCATCCTCGTCGACAAGAACACCAAGGTCATCACTCAGGGCATGACCGGTGAGACCGGCAGCTTCCATACCAAGGCCGCGCTGGAATACGGCACGCGGATGGTCGGCGGTGTCACCCCCGGCAAGGGAGGCACGACGCACCTTGACCTGCCGGTCTACAACACCGTTGCCGAAGCGATTGAAAAGACCGGCGCCACGGCGAGCGTGATCTACGTTCCGCCACCCTTCGCCGCGGACTCCATCCTTGAGGCGATCGATGCCGAAGTCCCGCTGATCGTCACGATCACTGAAGGCATCCCGGTGCTCGACATGGTCAAGGTCAAGCGCGCGCTGGTCGGCTCCAGGTCGCGGCTCATCGGCCCGAACTGCCCCGGCGTGCTCACCCCCGGCGAGTGCAAGATCGGCATCATGCCCGGCAGCATCTTCTCGAAGGGCAGCGTGGGCGTCGTCTCGCGCTCCGGCACGCTGACTTACGAGGCCGTGTTCCAGACCACCAATGCGGGCCTTGGACAGACCACCGCGGTCGGCATCGGCGGCGATCCGGTCAATGGCACCAATTTCATCGACGTGCTCGAGCTGTTCCTCGCCGATCCTGAGACCAAGTCGATCATCATGATCGGCGAGATCGGCGGCGATGCCGAAGAGCAGGCCGCACAATTCCTGATCGACGAGGCAAAGCGTGGTCGTTCCAAGCCGATGGCGGGCTTCATCGCCGGCCGCACCGCGCCTCCGGGGCGCCGCATGGGCCATGCCGGCGCGATCGTATCGGGCGGCAAGGGCGATGCCGAGAGCAAGATCGCGGCGATGGAAGCCGCCGGCATCAAGGTCGCCGCCAGTCCCTCCGAGCTGGGATCGACCTTGGCCGAGGTTCTGAAGGGGTAAATGGTTAACGCGCCTCCTATATCGCGCGCGTTGAACCGACGGATTGGATTTTGACGATGGGCTATGAGAGCCTCGATTTCGACGACATCGCCGGCGGCGTGAGCCCCGCCTTCGTCGAGACGCTGTACAAGCGCTTCAAGACCGACCCGGCTTCGATCGAGGCGGGCTGGCGCCAGTGGTTCGAGGGCCTCGAAAACACCGCCCAGGGCCCGAGCTGGGCCCAGCCCAATTGGCCGCCGACCGAAACCGATGCGCTTACCGCGGCGCTCGACCCCACTCAGATGGAGCCCGCGCCCAAGCCCGCGAAAGCCGGTGCACAGGCGCCCACCAAGGCTGCGCCGTCCGAGGCGGACATCGCCAAGGCCGCTGGCGATTCGATCCGCGCGATGCTGCTGATCCGCACCTATCGGGTGCGGGGGCATCTCGCCGCCAATCTCGATCCGCTCGGCCTCGCACGCCAGGACCTGCCCCTGGATCTCAAGACCGAATATCACGGCTTCACCGACGATCAGATCGACCAGCCCGTCTATCTCGGCGGCGTGCTTGGCCTGCAATGGGCGAGCGTCCGCGAGATCGTCGATATCCTGCGCGCGAATTATTGCGGCAATGTCGGCCTCGAATATATGCACATCTCGGACGTGGAGGAGCGCCGCTTCCTCCAGGATCGGATGGAGGGCAAGGACAAGGCGATCCAGTTCAGCCCCGAGGGCAAGAAGGCGATCCTCTCCAAGGTGATCGAAGCCGAGCAGTGGGAGCGCTTCTGCGGTAAGAAATATGTCGGCACCAAGCGCTTCGGCCTCGACGGCGGCGAAGCGATGATCCCGGCGATGGAAGCGATCATCAAATATGGCGGCGCCACCGGCGTGCGCGAGATCGTCTACGGCATGGCCCATCGCGGCCGGCTCAACATGCTCGCCAACGTCATGTCCAAGCCGTTCCGCGTGATCTTCCACGAATTCGGCGGCGGCTCGTCCAATCCTGACGACGTCGCCGGTTCGGGCGACGTGAAATATCATTTGGGCACCAGCACCGACCGCGAATTCGACGGCGTGAGCGTCCATATGTCGCTGGTCGCCAACCCCTCGCACCTCGAAGCCGCCGATCCCGTCGTGCTCGGCAAGGTCCGCGCGCTGCAAACGGTGCGCGGCGATCTGGCCGACCACACCCAGGTCCTGCCCGTTCTCATCCACGGCGATGCGGCGTTTGCCGGCCAGGGCATCGTATGGGAATGCCTCGGCTTCTCGGGGATTCGAGGCTATAATACCGGCGGCTGCATCCACTTCGTCATCAACAATCAGATCGGCTTCACGACGAGCCCGCAATTCGCGCGCAGCTCGCCTTATCCAAGCGACGTAGCCAAGGGCGTGATGGCGCCGATCCTCCACGTCAACGGCGACGACCCCGAAGCGGTCACCTTCGCCTGCAAGGTCGCGACCGAATATCGCCAGACCTTCAAGCGCGACATCGTCATCGACATGTGGTGCTATCGCCGGTTCGGCCACAATGAAGGCGACGAGCCGAGCTTCACCCAGCCGCTGATGTACGCCAAGATCAAGCAGCACCCGCCAGTCAGCGAAGTCTATGCCAGGCGCCTGACGGCAGAAGGCGTGATCGACGGGGGTTTCGCCGCGGACAAGGTTCAGCAATTCACCGATTTGCTGGAAGGCGAGTTCGAGGCCGGCAAGTCCTATCTCGCGAACAAGGCCGACTGGTTTGCAGGGCGCTGGTCGGGCCTGGGGGCGCCCGCAGACGCCGAAAGCGCGCGGCGCAATGTCGATACCGGAATCGAAAAAAAGCTGTTCGACAGCCTGGGCCGCACGCTTACCGAGGTCCCCGCCGATGTGGAGATCCACAAAACGCTTGCCCGCGTGCTCGAGGCCAAGCGCGAAATGTTCAAGACCGGCGTTAATTTCGACTGGGCGACCGGGGAGGCGCTCGCCTTCGGCGCGCTGCTTTCCGAAGGCTATGGCGTCCGCCTCTCGGGCCAGGATTCGGGCCGCGGCACCTTCAGCCAGCGCCATGCCGTCTGGGTCGATCAGAAGACCGAAGCCAAATACATTCCGCTCGCGACCATCCCGCACGGGACATTCGAAGTGCTCGACAGCCCGCTCAGCGAATATGGCGTACTCGGCTTCGAATATGGCTATGCCGGTGCCGACCCCAAGACGCTGGTGCTCTGGGAAGCGCAGTTCGGCGATTTCGCCAATGGCGCGCAAATCATGATCGATCAGTTCATCGCATCGGGCGAGGCCAAATGGCTGCGCGCCAACGGCCTCGTGATGCTGCTGCCGCACGGTTACGAAGGCCAGGGCCCCGAGCACTCGTCGGCCCGCCCCGAGCGCTTCCTCCAGCTTTGCGCGCAGGACAACATGCAGGTCGTCAACATCACGACGCCCGCCAATTACTTCCACCTGCTGCGCCGCCAGATGCGCCGCAATTTCCGCAAGCCCCTCGTCCAGATGACGCCCAAGTCGCTGCTCCGCCACAAGATGGCGGTATCGTCAGCTGCGGAGTTCCAGGGCGACAGCCAGTTCCGCCGGCTCCTCTCGGATCCCTCCGCCCCGGCGGACGCGGATGTGAAGCGCCTGGTACTTTGCTCGGGCAAGGTCGCCTACGACCTGATCGAGGCGCGCGACGCGGCCGGCGACAAGAGCACGGCGATCGTCCGCATCGAGCAGCTCTATCCATTCCCCGGCGAGCCGCTCACTGCCCGCCTCAAGCGCATGGCCAATCTGGAAGAAGTTGTCTGGGCTCAGGAAGAGCCGAAGAACAACGGCTATTGGACCTTCGTGGAGCCCTTTGTCGAGCAGTCCATGCTTGATGCCGGCACCAAGCCGCGCCGCCCGCGCTACGCCGGCCGCGCCGCCGCCGCATCGCCCGCTACGGGCCTGATGAAGCGCCACCAGGCCGAGCAGGGCGCGCTCGTCGCCGACGCGCTCGGCCACTCCGTTCGTGAAGAAATCCGCCGCACCCGGAAGGCCTGAAAATGACCGATGTTACCGTACCCGTGTTGGGCGAATCGATCACCGAAGCGACTTTGGGCGAATGGCTCAAGCAACCCGGCGATCCCGTGAAGGCCGATGAGCCGATCGCCAGTCTCGAGACCGACAAGGTCTCGGTCGAAGTCCCCAGCCCCGTAGCGGGCGTGATGGGCGAGCAGCTCGTCAAGGTCGGCGACACTGTCTCGGTCGGCGGCGTCATCGCGATCGTCGGCGATGCCGGTTCGGCGACTGCGCCCGCCTCCGCGCCCGCGGCGCCCCCTGCCACCGCCATGGGCGAGCAGACCGGAGCAGGCGAGCAGATCCGCGAAGCCGCTCCCGCCGCCGCGCTTTCGCCTTCGGTCCGCCGCGCAGTGCTGGAGCATGGCGTCGATCCCGGAACCGTGCAGGGCACCGGCAAGGATGGCCGCCTGACCAAGGAAGACGTGGTCGCGGCCGCAAGCAGCAAGCCTGTGGCAGCCCCTGCCGCCGCGGCGGCCCCCGCTCCCGCCGCGGCCCCCGCCCCCAAGGGCGACCGGCGCGAGGAGCGTGTCCGCATGACGCGGCTGCGCCAGACCATCGCGAGCCGCCTGAAGGAAGCTCAGAACACCGCGGCTTTGCTCACGACCTTCAACGATGTCGATATGACCGCGGTCATGGAAGCGCGCGCCAAGTACAAGGATCTGTTCGAGAAGAAGCACGGCGTCCGCCTGGGCTTCATGGGCTTCTTCGTGAAGGCCGCGGTGATGGCATTGAAGGACATCCCCAGCGTCAACGCCAGCATCGAAGGCGACGAGATCGTCTATCACGATTATGCCGACATCTCGGTTGCGGTCAGTGCCCCCCAGGGCCTCGTCGTCCCCGTGATTCGCGACGCACAGGACCTCACCGTCGCCGGCATCGAAAAGACCATCGGCGATTTCGGCAAGCGCGCCAAGGACGGCACGTTAAAGATGGAAGAGATGAAGGGCGGCACCTTCACCATCTCCAACGGCGGCGTGTTCGGCTCTCTGATGTCCACGCCGATCATCAACCCGCCGCAGAGCGCCGTCCTGGGCCTCCACCGTATCGAGGACCGCCCGGTCGTCCGCGACGGCCAGATCGTCATCCGCCCGATGATGTATCTCGCACTCAGCTACGATCACCGCCTTGTCGATGGCCGCGAAGCCGTGACGTTCCTGGTGGCTTTGAAGAACGCAATCGAAGACCCGACCCGCCTGCTGATCGATCTCTGAGGACAGACAAATGGCTGAATACGACTTCGACGTCCTCGTGATCGGCTCCGGCCCCGGCGGCTATGTCGCCGCGATCCGCGCCGCGCAGCTCGGCTTGCGCACCGCATGCGCCGAAGCGCGCGAGACGCTGGGCGGCACGTGCCTTAACGTCGGCTGCATCCCCAGCAAGGCGCTGCTCAACGCGTCGGAGAAATTCCACGAAGCCGCCTCGGGCGCGCTCGCCAAGCATGGCGTCAAGCTGGGCTCGGTCGAGCTCGATCTGCCGGCGATGATGGCCGACAAGGACAAGGCCGTCACCGGCCTCACCGGGGGCATCGAGTTCCTGTTCAAGAAGAACAAGGTCGAATGGGTGAAGGGCCTCGCGACTTTCATCGACGCGCACACGGTGCAGGTCGGCGATCCTTCGACAGGCTCAGGACGGACGGTGACCGCGAAGAACATCGTCATCGCCACCGGCTCCTCGGTCACGCCCCTGCCAGGCGTCGAGATCGACCAGAAAATCATCGTCGACTCCACGGGCGCGATCGCGCTCGAAAAGGTCCCCGGCCATCTCGTCGTGATCGGCGGCGGCGTGATCGGGCTGGAGCTCGGCTCGGTCTGGGGCCGCCTCGGCGCGCAGGTCACCGTCGTCGAATTTCTCGATCAGCTCCTCCCCGGCATGGACGGCGAGGTCCGCAAGGAAGCGGGCCGCATTTTCAAGAAGCAGGGTATGGAGATCAAGCTCTCCACCAAGGTCACCGGCGTGAGCGTGAACGGCGGCAAGGCCAGCGTCACGGTCGAGCCAGCCAAGGGCGGTACGGCAGAAACCATCGAAGCCGACGCCGTGCTCGTCTCGATCGGCCGCCGCCCGAACACCGATGGCCTTGGCCTCGACAAGATCGACATCACCCCCAACCAGCGCGGCCAGATCGAGACCGACCACAGCTTCCGTACCAAGGTGGACGGCGTCTGGGCGATCGGCGACGTCATCCCCGGCCCCATGCTCGCGCACAAAGCCGAGGACGAAGGCATCGCGGTGGCCGAGAATATCGCCGGCCTCACCGGCATCGTGAACCACGATATCATCCCCTCGGTGGTCTACACCCATCCCGAGATCGCCGGCGTCGGGCTGACCGAGGAGCAGGCGAAGGAACGCGGCGAGATAAGGGTCGGCAAGTTCCCGATGGCTGGCAACAGCCGCGCCAAGGCCATCGACGATACGACCGGCTGGGTAAAGGTAATCGCCGACGCCAAAACCGATCGCGTGCTCGGCGCCTGGATCATCACCAGCGTCGCGGGCACGATGATCGCGCAGGTGGCCCAGGCAATGGAATTCGGCGCGACCAGCGAGGACATCGCCTATACCTGCCACGCGCACCCGACGCACAACGAAGCGATCAAGGAAGCGGCGATGGGCGTCAACGGCAAGCCCATTCACGTCTGATGCGGATGCTCGGCGCAGTCCTGCTCGCCGGGCTGGCGACGTGATTAGCGCAGCTAATCGCAAGCGGACCAGGCCCGGCCGGCCGGCGGCGCTCAAGCGCCGACCGACGGCGTGGCTCTGCCACGCCGCAGCCAGCCTTCTCGCCGCCCCGCTTCCCGCGCAAGCCCAGGACGCAACGATCGCAGTCGCCGCCAACGATCCCCAGATGCGCGCGGCAATCGCCCAAGCAAAGCGCGGCCTCCCGGTCTTCTTTGGTCACGCCACTTCCCCCGCCCCCGGCGAAACCCGCTTCATGATCAAATATGACTTGGTGCCTGAGGAAAAGGCCGAGTTCGTCTGGGCTGAAATCCTCTCGCATCGCGGCGACGTGACTATCGCCCGGCTGCTCAATGCTCCGGCGGACCGGCGCTGGAAGCGCGGCGATCAGGTCACGATCCGCGACGGCCAGATCATCGATTGGGCCTATTTCCAGGATAGCGAGATGCAAGGCGGCGGGACGATGCGCGTGCTGATCGCCCGGATGGATCCGGCCGAAGCACGCGAGATGCTAAGCCGCCTGGGCTGGTGAACGGGCGCGACGCCCGCCCCTGCGTCGCCCTTACGCCTTTCGGTCTGCCCGCCTGAGCGCCATGGTCAGCACGGCAGCGGCCAGCGGCGGCGCCCACAATGCGCCCCAGCCCCAGCGGTCGTGACTGGCCGCGCCCAGCACGACACCCGACACAAAGCCCAGCCACAACGTCAGATAAGGCACCCAGCCCCAGCGGTCCTTGTCGCCCATCAGCGCATTCGCGGCCTTCTGCCCCAGCCGGACGAGCGATCCGGTCATGTAGGTCACGCCGATCGTCACTTCGCCGTCGCGGTTAAACACGCCGTTCTCGCATCCCATCGCCGCCGCCAGCAGCAACAGCACGATCGGCCCCGGCGCGATTGCCGCGAGTACCGCCGCTGTCAGCAGCAACAGAGTCACGCCGGCCATCACCGCGGATTTTTGATCTTTCGGCCGGGCGCGGGCGATCACGCTCGCCACGATCACGCCCGCGACGAAGCACAGGATCAGCGCCGCTGCGATCGCCGCCTCGCCGAGCCCGCCATAGGTGCCCAGCCCCACGCCGAGCCGCGTCGAATTGCCGCTCATGAAGGAAGCGAAGAACCCGCCCAGGCTAGTGAAAGCGATCGCGTCGACGAAGCCGGCGAGCGCGGCGAGGCATGTGGCGATGACGATCATCGGGGGTGCGGTGCGGTCCATGGCGGTTCTCTAGCGTTTGACGCGCCCGCGCCAAAGAGTGAAAAGCTTGAGGGATGGACCCGATCGCCGCCGCCGAACGTCTGGGACCGATTCTGCCCTGGCTCGATCTGTTCGGCATCGCGGTGTTCGCCGCGACGGGTGCGCTGGCCGCTGCCCGGCGCGAACAGACCTTCGTCACGCTTGCCTTCTTCGCGCTCGTCACGGGCGTCGGCGGGGGCACGATCCGCGACCTGCTGATCGGCGCGCCGGTCTTTTGGGTGCACGACACGCGCGTCGCGGGGCTGTGCCTGGGGATCGCGGTCGCGATGTGGTTCACTCCGCAGCGCTGGTGGACGAGCAACATGTTCGATTGGCTCGATGCCGCCGGCCTCGCCGCTTATGCCGCGTTCGGCGCGGCCAAGGCGCTGGGATATGGCATTCCGCCAGTCCCCGCCGCCGTGATGGGCGTTGTGACGGCGTGCGCGGGCGGCATCATCCGCGATCTGCTGGCGGGCGAGCCGTCGATCCTGATGCGTCCCGAGCTCTACGTCACTGCCGCCGCCCTGGCCGCTGCGCTGCAGGTCGCGCTGACTCTCTGGGGCCTGCCGCCCTTCGCCGCCGGACTGATCGCGGCTGCTGCGGGCTTCGCGCTGCGCGCCGCCGCGATGCACTGGAAGCTCGGCCTGCCCGCCTATCGCCGAAGCCGCTAGGCCAGCAGCCAGTCGAGCGCCGCGCCCCGCTTGTCGAATATCGCGATATCCTCACGATCCTGCCTGACGCGCTGGAGCTGCAGCCGCGCGAGCGCCGACGGCGTCACGAAGGCGACGCGCTTCGCCAGCAAGTGCCGATATGCCGGATTGCGGAATGTTTCCTGCAGCAGCTCGATCGTCGGCCCCGGCGCGATCTGCACTTCGGAAACGTCGTAGAGCGTGACATGCTCGCCTGGGACATTGCCCAGGGAGCCGATCGCCGCGCGCACCTCTTCCGCCGCGACGCTTGCCGTTTGGGGCGAGAAGAATCCTGCCAGCCGCACATCGACCAGCCTGCGTCCATGATCGACGCTTACTTCATGCATGAATCTTGCCTCTGCTCTATCGTCACAGGCATAAGCGTCGTTTACTTACAAAGCGTTGCTAGTCGCGAACCACGCCCACATCGCTGAACTTGCGCGGCTCTGCCGGTGGCACCGCGGGATCGTTCAGTTCCGCCTGCCAGATGCCGACGTCGATCCAGCGGCCATGCTTGAAGCCGACTTCGCGGTAGACGCCCGCGCGGCGGAAGCCGACCGACTCGTGCAGCTTGATCGAAGCATCGTTTGGAAGCGCGATCGCCCCGAGCGCATGGACGAAGCCCTGCGCGCGCAGCGTATCGACCAGCGCTTCGTACAGCAGCCGTCCAGCGCCCTGCCCCTGCGCCACGTCGGCCATGTAGATTGAAGTTTCGCAGACATAGCGATAGGCCGGGCGATCGCGAAAGCGCGTGGCATAAGCATAGCCGATCACGCCGCCGGTCGCGTCGCCATTCGTCGCCACGATCCAGGGATACAGCCCTTCGCTCGCACCCATCCGCGCCCGCATTGCGCGTGCATCGGGCGGTTCGGTTTCGAACGAGACCGTGCCGGTCAGAACGTGCGGGGCATAGATCGCCGCGATCGCCCCTGCGTCTTCGGGCGTGGCGGCGCGGATCGCGATCATCCGATGAAGCGCGCGATCAGCACGTCCAGCAGACTAAGGTCCTCGGTCCGCTGTGCAGTCGGGCCCAGCCCCGCGCATTCGATGCAGCGCGCCTGCATGGAACCGCCCCTGGCCAGCCGCCGCGCATCCCCCAAAGCCTGTGCGGTGATGGCCCGCCGCTCCGCCGCGATCCGCGCGAACGCATCCTCGCCACCCGGCGAATCCGCCCAGTCGTCATCCTTATTGTCGTCGCGCGCGAAATCGCTGAAGAACTTCATCCAGCCCGAACCTTGCTTCTCCAGATAGACGGGATGGACCTTCGCCGGATCGAGCTTGGCGCGGCGCGCGGCTTCGTCGATCGCCGCGTGCAGCCCGCCGAAGCGATCGACCAGCTTGAGCTGATGCGCCGTCCCGCCGATCCACACGCGGCCCTGGCCGATCTCGTCCACGCGCTGCGGCGTCAGCTTGCGCGCATTGGCGACGAGCGACACGAAGCGTGCATAGCCTTGCTCGATCGCCGATTGCAGGATGCGATCGGTCACGGCGTTGGTGCCGCCCATGATGTTCGGCTGTCCCGAAAGCGGCGTCGTCTGCACGCCGTCGCTGGTCACGCCGATCTTGGCCAGGCTGTTTTCGAACGTCGGCAGCACGCCGAATATGCCGATCGATCCCGTGATGGTGTCGGGCTCGGCGAAGATCGTATCCCCCGCCGTGGCCACCCAATAGCCCCCGCTCGCGGCAAGGCTGCCCATCGAGACGACGATCGGCAGCCCCTGCGCCTTGGCCTGGAGGATCGCCTGGCGGATCTGCTCGGATGCCAGCGCCGAACCGCCCGGCGAATCCACCCGCACGACCAGCGCCTTGAGCTTCTTTTCGGCCAGCCCCTTGAGCAACAGCGCCGATACGGTGTCGCCGCCCGCTGTGCCCGGCCCGGCCTTGCCGTCGACGATCTCGCCCGCAACGGTGATCACGCCGATCGCGTCTCCGCTGGTCGATGCCGGATTGGCCGCCACGAAATCGGCGAGCTTGATCGATTTGAAATTGCCCGCCGGCTTGCCCGCCGGCACGCCCGCGATCTCCGCGACGCGCTTTCCGAATGCGAGCCGGTCGCCCAGCTTGTCGACCAGTCCCGCAGCCAGGTTTGCCTGGGCGATGTCGCCGCGCGCGGCCGCGACGACTTCATCTGGTTTGGTGAGATAGTCGGCGAGCTTCGCCTTGGGCCGCGCCTTGGCGATGTTCTGCTGCCATTGTCCGAAGATCGCGCCGTACAGCGCTTCGTTCGCTTCGCGCGCCTCGGGCGACATGTCGCTGCGGATATAAGGCTCCACCGCCGACTTGAACTTGCCGACCTTGTAGACATGTGCATTCACGCCGAGCTTCTCGATTAACCCCTTATAGTAAAGCTGCGTGCCCCCCGGTCCGGAAAACAGCGTGCCTCCCATCGGGTGGACCCAGATTTCGCTGGCATTGGCCGCGATGGCGTACGCGTCGTCGCTATAACCCGTGGCGTAAGTGAGCACCGGTTTGCCGCCCGCGCGAACTTTGCCCACCGCTTCCGCCACTTCGCTCACCGCGGCGGGATAGCCGCCTAGAAAGCGGTCCATATCAAGCACCACCGCCTTCACACGGTCGTCGGTACGCGCGGTGTCGAGAGCGCGGAGCACGTCGCGCAGGCGTAGTTCCTTCATCGCGTCGCCACCGCCGCCGATGCCGGCAAAGGGATCGGGATCGCTCGGCTGCTCGGCGAGCACGCCATCGAACGCGACGACGAGTGCGCCCTCGCGGATGCCCCCCGCGTTCGGCTTGTGCGACAATGCCGCGAACAGCGCAGTGAAGAATAGCAGCATCAGGACCAGAACCAGAAAGTCCTTGATTCCGACCAGAATTTTCCACGCGCCCCGAACCAGCTTCATGCCCGCTCCCACGGTAAGATTAATAGCCTGCTAGCCCATGCGCGCAGGAGAGTAAACGACTGTACTGCGCCCTTAACACAGCCAGAAAACAATCGGCGCAGCCGGTTGACGAAACGCATTGGGCTGCGCATATCTCCAGCCGCTAGCACTCGACTCGATCGAGTGCCAAACTCGTTCACCATCCGAGAGGAACCACAGCAATGAACTTCCGTCCGTTGCACGATCGCGTGCTCGTCCGCCGCGTCGAAGCCGAGCAGAAGACCGCCGGCGGCATCATCATCCCCGACACCGCGCAGGAAAAGCCGCAGGAAGGCGAAGTCGTCGCCATCGGCACCGGCACCCGCGCCGAAAACGGCACGATCACGCCGCTGGACGTCAAGACCGGCGACAAGATCCTGTTCGGCAAATGGTCGGGCACCGAGGTCAAGGTCAATGGTGAGGACCTCCTCATCATGAAGGAATCCGACATCCTCGGCATCGTCGACGGCGATGGCATGGTTAACGCTGGCGGCCTCAACTGAGCCCCTCGACAGCTTGAACTTCAACAACATCTTCAGAATTTGAAAGGGTAGCCAACATGGCAGCCAAGGACGTAAAATTCGGCCGCGACGCGCGTGAGCGCATTCTCCGCGGCGTCGACATCCTCGCCGATGCAGTCAAAGTCACTTTGGGGCCCAAGGGCCGCAACGTCGTCCTCGACAAGAGCTTCGGCGCCCCGCGCATCACCAAGGACGGCGTCACCGTCGCCAAGGAAATCGAACTCAAGGACAAGTTCGAGAACATGGGCGCGCAGATGATCAAGGAGGTCGCCTCCAAGACCAACGACATCGCTGGCGACGGCACCACCACCGCCACCGTGCTCGCCCAGGCGATCGTCCGCGAAGGCATGAAGTCGGTCGCCGCCGGCATGAACCCGATGGACCTCAAGCGCGGCATCGACATCGCCGTGGCCAAGGTCGTCGAGGACCTCAAGGGCCGTTCGAAGCCAGTCGCCGGCACCAGGGAAATCGCCCAGGTCGGCATCATCTCGGCCAATGGCGACACCGTCGTCGGCGAGAAGATCGCCGAAGCGATGGAGAAGGTCGGCAAGGAAGGCGTGATCACCGTCGAGGAAGCCAAGGGCCTCGAATTCGAGCTCGATGTCGTCGAAGGCATGCAGTTCGACCGCGGCTATCTGAGCCCGTATTTCATCACGAACCCCGAGAAGATGAACGTCGAGCTCGCCGATCCGTACATCCTGATCCACGAAAAGAAGCTGTCGAACCTGCAGGCGATGCTCCCCATCCTGGAAGCAGTCGTCCAGTCGGGCCGCCCGCTGCTGATCATTGCCGAGGACATCGAAGGCGAGGCGCTTGCAACGCTCGTGGTGAACAAGCTGCGCGGCGGCCTCAAGGTCGCGGCCGTCAAGGCTCCCGGCTTCGGCGATCGCCGCAAGGCGATGCTTGAGGACATCGCGATCCTCACCAAGGGCGAAGTCATCTCGGAAGATCTCGGCATCAAGCTCGAGTCCGTCACCCTCGGCATGCTCGGCACCGCCAAGCGCGTCTCGATCGACAAGGACAACACCACCATCGTCGATGGCGCGGGTGAGCATGATGCGATCAAGGGCCGCGTCGAGGCGATCCGCCAGCAGATCGAGAACACCACCAGCGACTATGACAAGGAGAAGCTCCAGGAGCGCCTTGCCAAGCTCGCCGGCGGCGTCGCCGTGATCAAGGTCGGCGGCTCGACTGAAGTCGAAGTCAAGGAGCGCAAGGACCGCGTCGACGACGCGCTGCATGCGACTCGCGCTGCGGTCGAGGAAGGCATCGTCCCCGGCGGCGGCACGGCTCTGCTCTATGCCACGCGCGCGATCGAGGGCCTCAAGGGCGCCAATGACGATCAGACTCGCGGCATCGATATCATCCGCAAGGCGCTTTACGCGCCGGTTCGCCAGATCGCGGCGAATGCGGGTCATGACGGTGCGGTGATCTCGGGCAAGCTGCTCGACGGCGCGGATCAGAACATGGGCTTCAATGCTCAGACCGACGTCTATGAGAACCTCGTCACAGCCGGCGTGATCGACCCCACCAAGGTCGTCCGCACCGCGCTCCAGGACGCGGCCTCGGTCGCCGGCCTGCTCATCACGACGGAAGCCGCCGTGTCCGAGCTGCCGGAAGACAAGCCCGCAATGCCCATGGGTGGCGGCGGCATGGGCGGCATGGGCGGCATGGATTTCTGACCTAGAGGTCCTGAATTAGCGCGGGCTAATTCAGGACCTCCTCAGGTCCGGACGGCGGGGCCGGCGAAAGCCGGGACGCGGCCGACGAAGCCCCGGTTGCCGGGGCCGATCCGACCATCCAGGCCCCAGCAGGCTAAACGAAAAAGGGCCGGGAGCATGCTCCCGGCCCTTTTTCGTCTCGAAACCGGATTTACACGATTTCACCGCGTTCCCCTGTTGGACGAAGCCGCAAGATTCGATAAGGCTTCGGACGTGCTGAAAAAGATCATTGGGAGGATGCGCTGCCTGATGGGCAAGCATAAGCGCTCGCGCCAGCAGGCCCAGCGTTCCGGCGATGCTGCACCATATACCAGCATCTGCACCTTTTGCGGCGTGCCCATGGTGCGCCGCGCCAAGGGCGACTGGATCGTCGCCTCGAAGCACTGACGCCCGCACTGGCGGTGTATTGGCGCGCTAATCCACAAAAGGCTTTCCCTGCCGGCCAAAGCGCGACAGATTGAGCGCTTCAACGGCGCTGAGCCTGCCGGCGCACATCCGTGGGGAAGCTTGCATGACCGAAATCACGCGCCGCGAAGCGCTAACCGCCGCCGCGCTCGTCACGCTTGCCGCCGCCGCGCCCGCCTGGGCGCAGGATGCCGGCACAAGCGCGGCGATGTGGGATCTGACCGAGATTTACCCGAACGAGGCGGCGTGGGACGCGGCGCGCAAGTCCGCGCTTGCCGCGGTGCCGGGCATCGCCAGGTATAAGGGCCGGCTGGGCGAGAGCGCGGCGACGCTTGCCGAGGCGCTCGTGCTGCAATCCGATCTCGGCCGCACGATCGCCCGCATCTATGTTTATACCAGCCTCAAGGCCGACGAAGATGTCCGGGCCTCGACCTGGCAGGAGAAACACGCACAGTCGCGCGACCTGTACACTGCCTTTGGCGAGGCGGTCTCGTGGATTTCCCCCGAATTGCTGACGGTCGGCAAGGACAGGATCGCAGGCTTCGTCGCGGCCAACGCCACGCTCAAATCGCGCTTCGATTTCTATCTGGCCGATACGCTCCGCCAAGCGCCGCACACGCTTTCGCCGGAGGGCGAATCCCTGCTTGCCAGCGTCGGCTCGCCGCTCGGCGCGCCCGGCGAAATCTCGGGCCAGCTCCGCTCGTCGGACATCCCCTGGCCCACGATCAAGCTTTCCACCGGCAAGGAAGTCCGGCTCGATTCACAAGGGTACACGCTCAATCGCGACGCGCCCGATCGCGAGGACCGCAAGGCGGTGTTCGACGCATTCTGGACGGCGCACGGCAAGTTCCGCAATTCTTTCGGCGCGACCTATACCGCCAAGGTCAAGAGCGACATCTTCTATGCCAAGGCGAGGCGGCACCCCACTTCGCTTGCCAATGCGCTTTCGGGTTCGAATATCCCCGAGGCCGTATACCGCACATTGGTGGCCGAGGCGAACAAGGGCCTGCCGCAGCTCCACCGCTATTTCGAGCTGCGCCGCCGCATCCTCAAGCTGCCCGACTTGCATTATTACGACATCTATCCTCCCCTGGTCTCGCTCGACCGGACCTTCACGCTGGATCAGATGCGCACCACGACGCTGGAAGCGGTCAAGCCGCTCGGCCCCGATTACCAGGCGCGCATCGCCAAGGCGTCGGCCGCGAAATGGATGGATCCGTGGCCGCGCCCCGGCAAGCGCCCCGGCGCCTATATGCAGCCGGGCGCCTATGACGTGCATCCCTTCCTGCTGCTTAATCTCAGCGACAAATATGACGGGCTGAGCACCTATGCCCATGAATGGGGTCACGCGCTGCATTCGCTGATGTCGAACGCGACTCAGGTCTATGAAAAGGCCGATTATCCCATCTTCCTCGCCGAGATCGCCTCGACGCTGAACGAGCAGCTCCTCGTCGCGCACATGCTCAAACAAGCCAGGACCAGGGAAGAGAAGCTCTTCTATCTGGGCCAGCAGATGGAGAATTATCGCGGCACTTTCTATCGCCAGACGATGTTCGCCGAGTTCGAGCTGGTCGCCCACGACAAGGCCGAGGCGGGCGAGGGCATGTCAGGCGAGAAGTTCAACGCAATCTATTTCGACCTGCTGAAGCGCTATCACGGGCCCAATCTCGGCCTCGACCCGGCCTATGCCAACGAATGGGCCTTCATCCCGCATTTCTACAACAGCTTCTACGTCTATCAGTACGCCACCTGCATCGCGGCGGCGACTTTCTTCGCCCAGGCGATCCTCAAGGGCGGCGCGAAGGAGCGCGACAATTATCTGAGCGTGATCAAGGCCGGCGGATCGGACTATCCAGTCGAGATCCTCAAGCGGGCTGGTCTCGATATGGCGAGCCCGGCCCCGTATCGGGCGCTTGTCGCCGATTTCAAGAGCACGCTGGACCAGGCGGAAGCGCTGATGGCATGACCGTATCGGTGGGGCGGATCAGCCGTCCCGCCGCATCGCCGCCAGCAGCCGCTTGACCTCCTGGCTCTGGCCGCGGGGCAGGATCAATATGTCGTCCCCGCTCGCCACCACGATCAAGTCGGAGACTCCGACTAGCGCGACCTTCTTGCCCGGCTCGGCGCGGACCATGCAATTCGCGGTGTCGATCGCCACCACGTCGCCGCGCACCACGTTGCCGGCCTCATCAGCCTCGCTGATGGCGTGGAGCGCATCCCAGCTGCCCACGTCGCTCCAGCCCATGCTGACGGGCACCACCGCCACGCGCGGCGCCTTTTCCATTACCGCATAATCGATCGAGTCGGCGGGACTGGCCGCAAAGGCCACGGCATCGGGCCAGATGCGCGCACCCTGGCGTCGCCCCTTGGCCATCGCGTCCTGCGCGGCCGCGAGCATCTCGGGGGCATAGGAAGCAAGCGCGCCCAGATAGATATCGGCGCGGAACAGGAAGATGCCGCCGTTCCACGCATGATCGCCGCTGGCAAGCATCGCCTCCGCCTTCTCGCGGGGGGGCTTTTCGACGAAGCTTTCGACCCGGTGGACACCCTCGCCGATCGCCTCCCCCACCTTGATATAGCCATAGCCGGTTTCCGGGGCGTCGGGTGCGATGCCGAAAGTCACGAGCCAGCCCTGGGCGACCAGCGGCAGCGCGGCCTGGATCGCGCGGTGGAATGCGGCAATATCGGCGATCACGTGATCCGAGGGCATCACCAGCAACGGATCGGCCCCTCCCCCCGCGGCGATCGCCGCCAGCGCGATCGCGGGGGCGGTGTTGCGGCCGATCGGCTCCAGGATGAGCGCCTGTGCCGCAGCGGCGACATCTGCGAGCTGCTCGTCGACCAAGTCGGCATGCGCGGCGTTCGCGACCACGATGGGGGCCGCAAAGCGCTCCCCGGCGGTCCGCCGCGCAGTCAGCTGGAGCATCGTCTCCTCGGCGGTCAGCGCCAGCAACTGCTTCGGGCGCTCCGCACGAGACAATGGCCACAGGCGCGTGCCCGATCCCCCGGACAGGATGACGGGGATGATCGGCTTCGAATCCGGCATCGTGATCGGACCTCCAAATGCAATGCAGTGATGGCGTTTGCCCGGGTCGTCAAACCCGAAGGGCGCCTTGCGGTTTCGCGAGCGTCACGGCTTTTGCGTCAAGCCGCCCGACAGGGCATGCTCATGTCGGATTTGTTTACACTTCTGGCTTAATGCAAAGGGGCCATGATCCGCTTGTTCAAGCATTACGTTCCGAACGCCGTGCTCCTGCTGGGCGCGCTGGACCTCCTCCTGCTGCTCGCCGCGGGCGAGATCGGCTGGACGATCCGCGCGAACCAATTGGGCATGGCTCCGCAATCGATGATGTCGCGCTGGCCGCAATTGGTGAGCTACGCCCTCTTCCTCCAGGTCGCGATGATGGCGATCGGGGTCTACGGCACCGAAGCGCTGCAATCATTGCGCTACGCCACCGCCCGGTTGATCATCGCGGTCTCGCTTGGCGTTATCGGGCTCAGCTTCCTCTATTTCATGATCCCCGAAATCGGCTTCTGGCGCTCGAACCTGCTCTACGCAATGGGCGCATCGATCGTCCTCCTGATCTTCCTGCGCATGCTCCTGGGCAAGGCGCTGGGCAGCCAGGCGTTCAAGCGGCGGATCGTGGTGCTGGGCGCGGGCGCGCGGGCGCAGCGGCTCAAGGAATTGTCCAAGACCCCCGGCGCGGGCTTCGCGGTGGTCGGCTATATCTCGATGAGCGAAGCCAATCGTGTGATTCCCGAGGCGATCGCGCGCGATGCGATCTACAATCTCGCGGACCATGTGGTGCTGCTGAGCGCGAGCGAAGTCGTCCTTGCGCTGGAGGAGCGGCGCAACGCACTGCCGCTCAAGGACCTGCTGCGGATCAAGACCACCGGCGTCCATGTCAACGAGATCTCGACTTTCCTCGAGCGCGAGACCGGGCGCGTCGATCTGGACAGCGTAAGCCCTAGCTGGCTGATCTTCTCCGACGGCTTTTCCTCGGGCCGGATGCTGTCGAGCGCGTTCAAGCGCCTGTTCGATATCGCCGCCAGCCTAACCCTGCTCACCTTCATGCTCCCCGTGATCCTGATCACTGCGATTGCCGTGAAGCTCGAAAGCAAGGGGCCTGCTTTCTATCGCCAGCGCCGCGTCGGCCTTTATGGAGTCGGTTTCGACGTCATCAAGCTGCGCTCGATGCGCCAGGATGCCGAAGTTGGCGGCAACGCCGTCTGGGCCGAGAAGAACGATCCGCGCATCACGCGCATCGGCAACATCATCCGCAAGCTGCGCATCGACGAGCTGCCGCAATGCTGGAGCGTGCTCAAGGGTGAGATGAGCTTTGTCGGCCCGCGCCCGGAGCGCCCCCAGTTCGTCGACGACCTGGAGACCAAGCTGCCTTATTATGCCGAACGCCACATGGTGAAGCCCGGCATTACCGGCTGGGCACAAGTCAATTACCCCTATGGCGCCTCCATCGAGGACAGCCGCCAGAAGCTCGAATACGACCTTTATTATGCCAAGAACTATTCGCCCTTTCTGGATCTGCTGATTCTCCTCCAGACGGCGCGCGTCGTGCTCTTTGCAGACGGGGCGCGGTGATGGCGCTTCAACTCATCCTGTGGAGCCATGCCCTCGCCGCGCTGCTGTTCGGCGCCCTCACCATTGCTGCCTGGCGCACGCCAGAGGCGCGCGTGCCGCGCCGCGCGCTGGTCGTCGCCTTGGGAACCACTGCGCTCTGGGCGCTTGCGGTGGCGGGCATCGGCGGCGCGGAAATGGTGACGCGCGTCGCCGAGACGCTGCGCAACCTCGCTCTGCTCGGCTTCATGATCGCGCTGCACCGGCGCGGCGATGGCGTACGGCCACCGGTGGCTATCGGCACCGTCTACGGCGTCGTCGCCATGGTGGCGGTCGCATCGCTGGTGGCGCATATCGTCGGGAATGCGGCGGCTCTCGAAGCCGCGCGCAACATCGAGACCGGCGCGTTGCTGCTTCGCATGCTCGTCGCGGTGGCGGCGCTCGTGCTCGTCCAGGCGCTCTATTCCTCGGTCAATCCAGGGCCCGCCAGCGGGCTGCGCTGGATCGTGTTCGCGCTCGCCGGCATCTGGCTGGCGGACTTCGCGATGTTCGGCATCTCCTATGTCACGGCACGCTGGGAGGCCTGGGAGTTCGCTTTTCGCGGCTTCGTGATGGCAATCGCCGCGCTGGCGATCGGCACGGGGCTTCACCGCAAGGGCGAGTGGAACGTGCAGGTCTCGCGCACGGTCGCCTATCAATCGCTGTCGCTGGTCGCCATCGGCGCATATTTCGCGCTGCTCGCCTTGGCCACCTGGGGGATCGCAGCGATCGGCGGGGAGAATGCCCGCATTTTCCAGACCGCGTTCGTCCTGGGCTCCACTGCGGCGATCCTCACCCTCGTCTCGAATTCGTGGCTGCGCGCCTGGATCAAGGTCAAGCTCGCCAAGCATCTCTTCCGCCACCGCTATGATTATCGCACCGAATGGATGCGCTTTACCGAGACGCTGGGCGCACCCGAAGGCGGCCCGGCGCTCGACGAGCGCACCGTCAAGGCAATGGCCGATCTCACCGATTCGCCTGGCGGCGTGCTGCTTGCGCCCGATGCCGGCGGGCTCGGAGCCGGGGCGAGCTGGAATTGGGATCGCTCCACGCTACCGATCGCCAGCGACATCGCGCTTGCGCGGCATCTGGAGGCGACAGGGCGAATCATCGATCTGGATTCGCTGAGGAGCAAGGACGCGACCAGCGCGGATTCCACTGCGGTGCCGCAATGGATGCTCGATACGCCTGAGGCCTGGGTTTTGGTGCCGCTCCCGCATCTCGGCAGCCTGGCCGGAGCGATCCTGCTTGCGCGGCCCCCGGTCAGTCGCCCCCTCGACTGGGAGGATTTCGACTTGCTCAAGGTCGCCGGCCGCCAGGTCGCGTCCTATCTGGCCGAAGCACGGGCGCAGGGCGCGTTGGCCGAAGCGCAGCGCTTCGAAGAGTTCAACCGCCGCTTCGCCTTCATCCTCCATGATATCAAGAACCTGGTCAGCCAGCTCACGCTCACTGCCCGCAATGCGGAGCGTCATGCGGACAAGCCCGAGTTCCGCGCGGATATGATTGCGACGTTGAAGGATTCGGCCGAGCGGATGAATGCGCTGCTCGCCCGCCTTTCGCAGCATCATCGCAGCCGCGCCGAACCACCGCATGCGACCGAGATCGTACCGCTTGTCGAGCGCGTGGCCGCCGCGCGACGCGGGCAGCATCCGGTGATCGCCACCGGGCTCCGCGCTGCCGTGGCGCAGGCCGATCCGGCCGGGCTTGAGCAGTTGCTCGGCCATCTCGTCCAGAACGCAATCGAAGCCAGCCCGCCAGGCGAGCCGGTGACGCTCGCTGTCAGCGCCGAGGGCGGGCAGGTGACGATCGACATTATCGACAGGGGTTGCGGCATGTCGCCCGCCTTTGTGCGCGACGAGTTGTTCAAGCCCTTCGTCTCGTCGAAGCAGGGCGGCTTCGGCATCGGCGCGTTCGAGGCGCTTCAGCTCACGCAGCAAATGGGCGCGCGAATCGAAGTGAGTTCGCGCGAAGGTGAGGGCAGCCGCTTTCGCGTCGTCCTGAAGGCGGCGCGCGCCGTGGACCTGTCCCCCGCGGCGGATGCCGCAAATCATGAAATCGGGTGCGCGGCATGACCGAGAAGCGCGCCTTGCCCAAGCTCCTCATCGTCGAGGACGATACCGGCCTCCAGCGCCAGCTGCGCTGGGCCTATGACGGCTATGAGATATTCACTGCCTCGACGCGCGAGGAAGCCGTGGCTCTGCTCCGCGCCGAGGAGCCCCCGGTCGTCACGCTCGATCTGGGCCTGCCGCCCGATCCCGATGGCACTGCGGAGGGTTTCGCGACGCTGGCGGCAATCCTCCAGCTTCGTCCCGATACCAAGGTCATCGTCGCCTCTGGCCATGGCGCGCGCGAATCCATGCTGCGTGCAATCGCCGCCGGCGCCTGGGATTTCTACCAGAAGCCGATCGACATCGACGCGCTGGGGCTCATCGTGGCGCGCGCGTTCCACGTCCATGCGCTGGAAGCCGAAAACCGCCGCCTTGCCGAGCGGAGCGAAGCGGGCGCGGTGCTGGGCGGGATGATCACCGGAAGCCCGGAGATGCTGAAGGTCACGCGCACGATCGAGCGCGTGGCGGGAACCGATGTTTCGGTGATGCTGCTCGGGGCCAGCGGCACCGGCAAGGAGCTGCTCGCGCGCGGGCTTCATGACGCGAGCCGCCGAAAAGGCGCCTTCGTCGCGATCAACTGCGCAGCGATCCCCGAAACCCTGCTCGAGTCCGAGCTGTTCGGCCACGAAAAGGGCGCGTTCACCGGCGCGGTCAAGACCACCGAGGGCAAGATCGAGCTGGCGCAGGGGGGCACGCTGTTCCTCGACGAGATTGGCGACGTGCCGCTGCCACTCCAGGTCAAGTTGCTGCGTTTCCTGCAGGAGCGCGTGATCGAGCGGATCGGCGGGCGCAGGGCGATCCCCGTCGATGTCCGCGTGGTCTGCGCGACGCATCAGGATGTCGATGCGATGGTCGCCGACGGGCGCTTCCGCGAAGACCTGTATTACCGGCTGGCCGAGATCGTCATCCGCATCCCGTCGCTTGCCGAGCGCCCGGGCGACGCTGGCCTGGTCGCGCGCCATTTCCTCCACAAATATGCCGCCGCGATGAACACCGGAGTGCGCAGCTTCGCCCCCGACGCGCTCGCCGCGATCGATGCGTGGAGCTGGCCCGGAAACGTCCGCGAGCTGGAAAACCGGGTGAAGCGCGCGGTGATCATGGCTGATGGCAAGCTGGTCGGCGCTGCCGATCTGGATCTGCTGGCGCAGGGCGAAACCGGCCTGGTCAACCTGAAGGCCGCACGCGAAATGGCGGATCGCAAAGCGATCCGCCATGCCCTCGCCCGCGCCGAAGGCAATATTTCCGGCACCGCGCGCTTGCTCGGGATCAGCCGCCCCACCCTCTATGATCTGATGAAGGCCTATGACCTCCAGCCCTAATCGTCTCCGCGCCCTCCCCCTGCGCCGCCTGGCCGTGATCGGCGGCGCCATCGCGGTGTTCGCCGTGATCGCCTGGTTCTGGCTACGGCCCGTAGGGCTCGATCGGGTGAGCGCGCGCGACGCGATCGCGCGTAGCGCCCAGTTGCTCAAGGCGGACAACGCCAATGCGGCGCGTGCCGAGGGCATGGCAGGCGTGCGCGGCGATCCCAACAATCCGCTGGGCCATATCACGCTCGCCATGGCGATGCTCGCACTTGACGACGGGGTCGGCGCGGAGGCCGAAATCCAGCGCGCCGTGGATACGGGCTATGACGGCAGGCTGGTGCCGCATCTGCGCGCGCATGCGCTCCTGCTTCAGGGCGAAGAGGAAAAGGCGCTGGCAGAGGTCGAGAAGACCGATCCGCGCTTCCGTCCCTATGGCCTGCGCATCCGCGCGCGCGCGATGACTGCGCTCGGCAATTATGCAGCCGCGAACGAATCGCTCGATGAAGCGGTAAGGATCGCCCCGAACGACGCCCTGGTCTGGGCCGATGTCGGCCGCTTCCGCTTCACCGCCGGGGATTTGCTCGGCGCGGCGGAGGCTTCCGATCGCGCGGTCAAGCTCGCGCCCGGGAATGTAGAAGCGCTGGTGCTGCGCGGCGAATTGGTGCGCAGCCAGTTCGGGCTGACCGCCGCCTTGCCCTGGTTCGAGCGCGCGCTCAGCCGTGATCAGGATCATCACGATGCGCTGATCGAATATGCCGCCACGCTGGGCGATTCGGGCCGCACGACGGATGCTGTCGCGGTCACCCGCCGTGCGCTCCAATCGCGCCCCGGCAGCGCGCAAGCTTATTATCTCCAGGCAGTCATTGCCGCGCGCGGTGGCAGGTTCGATCTCGCGCGCTCAATCTTGGAAAAGACCGGCGGCACGCTCGATTCAATGCCAGGTGCGCTGCTGCTTGGCGGCACCATCGCCATCCAGAAGGGGGAATACGAACAGGCGCTGGTCAAGCTGCGCGACCTGGTCGCGCGCCAGCCGATGAACATCACGGCGCGCAAGCTGCTGGCGGTCGCCTTGTTGCGGACCGACAGCGCGCGCAACGCGATCGACACCCTGCGCCCCGTCGTCGCGCGGGGCGATGCCGACAGCTATGCGCTCACGCTTGTCGGGCGCGGGTACGAGCGGATCGGCGAACGCGGCGAGGCTGCACGCTATCTCGACCGCGCGGCCTATCCGGCTATCGGCCAAGCCGATCCATTCAGCTCGGACGGCTCGACACCGGTGCTTGCCGCCGAAGCAGCGCAGCGACCCACCGATCCCGGGGCGATGATCCCGCTGATCCGCGGGTTGCTGAGCGACGGCAACAAGAGCGGCGCGCTGGCCCGCGCGCAGGATATCGTCGCGAAAAATCGCGGAGCTCCCGCCGCGCATGTGCTCCTCGGCGATGTGCTGATGATGCTCGGTCGCACCGCGGACGCGGTCGCCGCCTATCAGCGCGCAGCCGATCTGCGCTTCGATGAGCCGACGATGCTTCGGCTGGTAGAGGCACAGGATCGCGCGGGGCGGCGCGCCGATGCCGCAAATGCGCTCGCGCTGTTCCTCTCGCAGAATCCGGTCAGCATCGCGGCACTCCGTCTTTCGGCGCATTGGCAACTCGCCGCCGGCGAATATGACGCCGCGATCGACAGCCTGGAGGATCTGCGGGCCCGCATCGGGGATGGCGACGCCGCGCTCAATGCCGAGCTTGCCGCCGCTTATGCCGGGGCGGGAGAATTCGGCACGGCTGTGGAATTCGGCGAAGCGGCCTACGGCCTTGCCCCGGGCAATCCCGCGGTCGCGGACGCCTTTGGCTGGGCGATGTTCCGCGCCGGCGACGCGGGCGGCGCGATCGAATTGCTGCAAAAAGCCGTGGCGCTCACCCCGCGCCACGCCGGGCTTCGCTGGCATCTCGCGCAGGTCTATGCCGCGTCGAACCGCAAGGCCGAAGCCAAGTTCCACGCGCAAGCCGCCCTTTCCGACCCGAGCTTTGCCGACAAGGCCGCGGCACAGGCGCTGATAGCCAAATTGGGGTGAGCTCGCGTCGCCCCCGCGCTATAGCGCGGGCGATGACCGATCCCCTTGCCCGCATCGCCGACGCGCTCGAACGGCTTTCGCCGCCGCCCGCGCCCGCCGCTGACTTGCGCGCCCATGCCGCTTATATCTGGCGCGGCGATACGCTTGCGGCGGCGCGCGCCTTCGGCCCGCTGCGGCTGAGCGTGCTGCGCGGCATGGATGCGCAGCGCGACGCATTGCTCGCCAATCTCGATCGCCTCGCCGCCGGGCATGCCGCGCAGGACGTGCTGCTCTGGGGTGCGCGCGGCACGGGCAAGTCCGCGCTGGTCAAAAGCGCCGTGGGGGCAATTCAGCAAGGGGGCGGCGACCTCGCCTTGGTCGAAGCGGCGACCCATCACCTGGAGACGCTGCCGGCGCTCTTTACGTTGCTGGCGCAGGCGGAACGGCCCTTCGCGATCTTCCTCGACGATTTGGGATTCGACGCTGCCGGAGACGCGCGCGCGCTGCGCTCGCTGCTGGAGGGTGGCGCGGAGGCGCGTCCGGCCAATGTCCGGCTGATCGTCACTTCCAATCGTCGCCATTTGATCCCGCGCGATATCGCCGAGCAGGCAAGCGCGATCAATCCGCGTGACAGCATCGACGACAGTCTGGCGCTCGCGGATCGCTTCGGGCTGAGCCTGGGCTTCCACGCCATCGACCAGGACACCTATGTCGAAATCGTGCGGAGCTATGCCGAGGCGAATCGGCTCAGCTTCGATCCGGCCGAGGCGATCAACTGGGCGACGCGGCGCGGGAGCCGATCCGGGCGCGTGGCATGGCAATATGTCGTTGATCTGGCCGGACGCCTGGGCAAATCGCTTTAGGGCCTGTTCAGTTAGACGTCGCCAGCCCGCTCCCTCGCAAGCGCACAGACTCTAACTGATTGATCGCGATCAACTTAACGCCGCGTTGACTTGACTCCTTGGCTGCGCTGGGGCCTCACCTGCGCCCGATGGGGCGAATTGGGGAACTGGACCTGCCGGATCGGCTCGCGCCGACCATACCGCGCTGGGTGACGTCGATGGGCGTTGGCCTGCTGGCCGCCGCATGCGCCGGCTTCGTTCGATTTGCGATGGACCTGGTCATTCCGGGCGCGGCGATCTTCGCTTTGATTTTTCCGGCAGTGATGATCGCGACGCTGTTCGCACGGTGCCTGGCCGGCGCGACTGCGGCCGGGGTCTCGATCCTCTATGGCTGGTATTACATCTATCCGGTCAAGAACTCGTTCCGGTTCGAATCGGCCGCTGCGGCGATGACGATGCTGTCGATCATCCTTTCGGCGATGATCACCGTCGCGCTCGCCGAGATGTTCCGCCGCGCGGTTCGGCGCGTCGCCGCGGAGCGCGACCGCGAAGTCGCCGAGCGAGACCTGTTTCTCGAAGAATTCGACCACCGCGTGAAGAACAATTTCACGCTCGTCGCCTCGCTCCTCGACATGCAGCGCCGCCGCGCGGGCGAGGGCGAGACCGCCGAGGCGTTGGGTGCGGCGCTGTCGCGGGTCGAGAGCATCGCGCGCGCGCACCGTCACTTGTATCGCGGCGGCGCGACTGCGCCGGGGGCAGTCGATATGGCCGCTTACCTGCACGAGCTGTGCTCGGCGCTCTCCGAAGCATTGTTCCTGCGCGGCGCGATCACGCTCGATTGCCATTCGGATCATGCGGCGATTCCGCGCGACCGCGCCGTCTCGATCGGACTTGTCGTAAACGAGCTTGTGACCAACGCGGTCAAGCATGCCTTTCCCGGCCGCGACGCCGGCACGATCCAGGTTCGCTTCGATCAGGCTGCGCCCGGCTGGAGGCTCACGGTTCAGGACAATGGCGCGGGCATGCCCGATGCAACGCGCGTCAAGGGCCGCGAGGGCGGCATGGGCCAGCGCCTTATCGACGCCTTCGCCCGCCAGGCAGGCGGCTCGGTCGTCACCCAGAGCACGCCGGCGGGCACGACCGTGACGGTCACGCTGCAGCCCTAACCCAGCGCGTCGACTTGCTCGGCCAGCTCGAGCCACCGCAGCTCGGCCGCGTCCTTTTCCTCACGCAGCTTGCCGATGCCCTGGGTCAGGCTGGCGAACTTCGCCGGATCGCGCGCGTAGAGCGCAGGATCGTGCAATGCCGCCTCGTCACGCAGGATCTGAGCGTCGATCTCCTCGATGCGCTTGGGCAACAGCTCATAGTCGCGCTGGTCCTTGTAGCTGAGCTTGACGGCCTTGGGCCTGGGAGCCTCCACGGTAAGAGGCTTGGCGGCCTTGCGCCCCACCGGGCGCGCCGTGCGCTTCGCCGCCCAATCCGCATAGCCGCCGGCGACGACATCGACCGTGCCCGATCCGTCGAGCCCCAAGGTCACCGTCACCGTGCGGTCGAGGAAGTCGCGATCGTGGCTGACGATCAGCACGGTGCCTTCATAATCCGCGATGACTTCCTGGAGCAGGTCCAGCGTCTCCAGGTCGAGGTCGTTGGTCGGCTCGTCGAGCACCAGCAGGTTCGACGGCCGCGCGAATTCGCGCGCTAGCAACAGCCGCGAGCGCTCGCCTCCCGAAAGCGTGCCGATCTTGGCGTCCGCCAGGCTCGGCTCGAACAGGAACTCCTTGAGGTAACCATGGATGTGCTTGCGGACGCCCAGCACGTCGATCCACTCGCCGCCCTGGGTAAGCACATCGCGGACGCTCTTCGTCGGGTCCATCAGGCTGCGCTGCTGATCGATGAACACCTTGTCGAGGGTCTTCGCCAGGCGGATGAAGCCTTCGTCAGGAGCAAGCTCGCCGGTCAGCAGCTTGAGCAATGTGGTCTTGCCCGCGCCGTTCGCACCGACGATGCCGATGCGGTCGCCCTTGGTGACCCGGAGTGTCAGGTCCTTGATGATCGTGCGTTCCCCGAAGCGCTTGGTCACGCCCTTCACATCGATGACCACCCTGGTCTGCGCGCCGTCCGATCCGATCGCGAGCTTCGCCGCGCCCGCTGGCCCCATCATCGCCGCGCGTTCGGCGCGCATCTCGTGGAGCTTGGTCAGCCGGCCCTGGTTGCGCCGCCGCCGTCCCGTCACGCCGCGGAGCAGCCAATGCTCCTCGATCTTCAATCGGGCGTCGAGCTTCTGGGCGTTGCGCTCCTCTTCGGCATAGACCTGCTCGGTCCATGCCTCGAATCCGCCGAACCCCACTTCCGCGCGCCGGATCGCGCCCCGGTCAAGCCACAGCGTCTGCTTCGTCAGCCGGGTGAGAAAGGTGCGGTCATGGCTGATCGCCACGAACGCGCCCGTGTAGCGCGCCAGCCAATTTTCGAGCCAGTCGATCGCCGCGATGTCGAGATGATTGGTCGGTTCGTCCATCAGCAGCACTTGCGGGTTTTGCGCCAGCGCCCGCGCAATCGCCGCGCGCCGCCGCTCGCCGCCCGAGGCCGTCGCCGCCTCGCGGCCGAGATCGACGCCAAGCTGCCCCGCGATCGCCTCGACTTCGTAACGCTGCGGCGCGTCCTCTCCGCCCAGCGCGAAATCGAGCAGGGTCGCGAACCCGTCGACCTGCGGATCCTGCTCCAGGATCACGACATTGGTGCCGGGCTGGATCACGCGGCGGCCCTCGTCCGAATCGATCCGCCCGGCGATCAGCCGCAGCAGCGTCGATTTTCCCGCGCCGTTGCGCCCGATCAGCGCCAGCCGGTCGCGCGCGCCGATATAGAGATCGAGCCCGCGAAACAGCCAGCCATGCCCCTGGACCAGCCCGAGGCCTTCATACGCGAGAATGGGTGCAGCCATGCGGGCGCACCTAGTGGCGTGGCCGCCCACCCGCAACCTGACATGCGCCTGTCCCGCCCGTTCAGGGGCTATTCAATGCGCGGCCCCCATGGCAGACTCATGAAGATGCTGGCGAAACCGGTTCTGTGCGCGTGCCTGGCGGCGATATTGCTGCCAGCGTCGGCGTTCGCGCGCGCGCCGGATAGAGCGCCGCAAGACAATCAGACCCAGCGGCGCAAGCAGGGCCCGGGCGTCTCGGTGCGCGAAATCGAGCGCCGTGTGATCCCTCGCATGCCGGGCGCACAGTATCTCGGATTCGATTACGAACCCTCGTCGGACATTTACACGCTCAAATTCCTGCGCAATGGATCGGTCATCTGGGTGGACGTTGACGGCCGCACCGGCAAAATCGTCCGCCGCGCCGGCAACTGAACCGCTGCTGAGGGGATTGGAAAATAATGCGATTATTGATCGTCGAGGACGAGCCAACGCTCGGCCAGCAGCTAAAGAACGCGCTCGAAGGCGCGGGCTATGCCGTGGATCTCGCCACCGATGGCGAGGAGGGGCTCTATCTGGGCTCCAACGAGCAATATGACGCGATCATCCTGGATCTCGGCCTCCCCGAGATCGACGGGCTGACCGTGCTCGATCGCTGGCGCAAGGAAGGCAAGGCGACCCCGGTGCTGGTGCTCACCGCGCGTGACAGCTGGTCGGACAAGGTGGCGGGCCTGGATGCGGGCGCCGACGATTATGTCGCCAAGCCTTTCCAGACCGAGGAACTGATCGCCCGCTTGCGCGCGCTGATCCGCCGCTCCTCGGGCAATGCCTCGGCGGAGCTGACGGCGGGCGACATCCGCCTGGACACCCGTTCGGGCAAGGTCACCAAGGCAGGCGAGCCGGTCAAGCTCACCGCGCAGGAATATAAGCTGCTCAGCTACCTGCTCCATCACAAGGGCAAGGTCGTCAGCCGCACCGAGCTGATCGACCATATCTACGATCAGGATTTCGACCGCGATTCGAACACGATCGAAGTGTTCGTGACCCGCATCCGCAAGAAGCTCGGCGCGGAAATCATCACCACGATCCGGGGTCTCGGCTACAGCCTGGACGAGCCTGGCTAAGGCACGTGCACGCCGGCCATCAGGACGAGACCAATGACGCCCTGACGGCCGAACCGCGCCCGCGCACCTATGTCCGCACCACCGGATCGGTCAGCCGCCGCATGCTGCTGGTCGCGATCGCCTGGATCATGTTGCTGCTGGTCGGCGGGGGCTATGCGCTCGATCGCGTGCTGGTGACCACGGTCACGCGCAATTTCGACGACCAGCTCGATTATCTGCTGAAAGCGATGATCTTTTCGGCCGAGCTTGGACCGGGCGGCGAAGTGATCCTCAACCGCGAACTCGCCGATCAGCGCTTCCTCGAATATAATTCGGGGGCCTATTGGCAGATCAGCGGCAAGGGCTTCGAGACCTTCCCTTCCCGCTCGCTATGGGACCAGCGCCTCAAGGTCGATGCGCGCCACGGCGACAACGACGTCCATGTATATGACAGCAGGGAATTCCCCGGCCAGGTGCTGCGGATCGCCGAGCGTGACGCGATGCTGCCCGGCTCGGGCGTGCGCTGGCGCTTCCAGGTCGCACAGAGCCGCGAGACGCTCGACGGCCAGATCGGAACGCTCAGGCGCACGCTGGTGCGCAGCTTCATGCTGCTCGGGCTCGGGCTGATGATCATGGTGGGGCTCCAGACCTGGTACGGCCTCTTGCCGCTGCGCCGCGTCCGCTCGGAGATCGCGCGATTGCGCGCCGGCAAATCGGCGCGAATCGAAAAGGCGATGCCCGCCGAAGTCGCTCCGATGGTCGAGGAATTGAACGCGCTGGTCGAGCATAACGACCGCCAGGCCGAGGAAGCCCGTCGCCACGCGGGCAACCTCGCCCATGCGCTGAAGACGCCGCTCAGCGTGATCATGAACGCCGCCGCCGCCGGCCAGGCCGATCTCGGCCCCGCCGTGATCCGTGAAGCGCGAACGATGCGCCGCCAGATCGATCACCACCTTGCCCGCGCCCGCGCGGTCGGCCGCCGGGGCAGCGCGCACAGCCGCGCCGCGGTGTGGCCCTCGATCGAAGCGGTCGAGCGCGCCGTGGCCCGGCTATACCCGCAGGTCCGCATCGATGTGGACGGCCCAAAGAACCTCGTCGCGCATATCGAACGGCAGGATCTGGACGAGATGATGGGCAATCTCGTCGAGAACGCCGCCAAATATGGTGGGGGCAGCGTGTTCGTAACCGCGGGCGTCCAGGCGGGCTTCGTCGAGATCATGGTGGAGGATGACGGCGCGGGCATCCCCGAGGCCGACCGCATCCGCATCTTCGACCGCGGCGTGCGGCTGGATTCGGGCAAGCCGGGCACCGGGCTTGGCCTGGCGATCGTCCGCGACGTGGCGGAGATTTACGACGGCACCGTGAGCCTGGAGGAAAGCGAAGATCTTGGCGGATTGCTGGTGCGGCTGCGATTACCCGCCGCAGGTTGACCCTCACGGCACTCGAGGATCAGAGCCCCCGCATCGCCTCCGCCGCAATCGTCAGGCTCTTCTTCCGCGCCTCGTGATCGAACATCGCACTCGCGATCATCAGTTCGTCCGCGCCCGTCCGCTCGATAAAGGCTCCGATCTCGCGCCGGACCTTCTCCGGCCCGCCCACTGCACTGGCCGAAAGCACATGATCGAGCACCGCCATTCCCTGCGCGCCCAGGCTTTCGCGGTATCCCGCCACCGGGGGCGGGAGCTGGATGCCGCGCCCCGTAGTGCGGATCGCGACGAACGCCTGTTGCTGCGACGATGCCAGCAGTTCGGCTTCCGCGTCGGTATCCGCTGCGAACACGTTGAACCCGAGCATCAGATGGGGGTTGCCCAGCACCTCGGACGGCCGGAAATTGCGGCGATATACGTCGCTCGCTTCGTCCATCAGCCCGGGCGCGAAGTGCGAGGCAAAGGCATAGGGTAGCCCCAGCGCCGCCGCTAGCTGCGCGCCGAACAGGCTCGATCCGAGAATCCACAGCTTCACATTGGCCCCGGCCCCGGGCGTCGCGCGAATGCCCGTCTTGCCATCGTCGGCGAAGAAGCTCTGCAACTCCATCACGTCTTGCGGGAAGGCACTGGAATCGGTCTCCAGGTTTCGCCGGATCGCGTGCGCCACCCGTTGGTCCGAACCCGGCGCGCGGCCCAGGCCAAGATCGACTCGCCCCGGAAACAGGGCGTCGAGCGTGCCGAACTGTTCGGCGATCTGGAGCGGGGCGTGGTTGGGCAGCATGATCCCGCCCGCCCCCACGCGGATCGTCGAAGTCGCCGCGCCGACATGGGCGATCACCACTGCGGTCGCGGCGCTGGCGATGCCCTCCATCCCATGATGCTCGGCGACCCAATAGCGGCTATAGCCCAGGCTTTCGGCGTGGCGCGCGAGATCGGCGGCATTGGCGAAGGCCCGGGCGGCGTTCCCGCCCTGGACGATGGGAACGAGGTCGAGCAGCGAGTAAGCGGTCATACCTGCCAGATGGTGCGCGCCGAGCGCCCTTGCCACCCCGAGCGGCAAACCTTAACGCGCCGCCATGCAAGCAGCACTATCGCACGTCCGCAACTGGATCTTCGATCTCGACAATACGCTCTATCCGGCGAGCGGGGATCTCTGGTCGCAGATCGACGCGAAGATCGGGGCATATGTCCAGACGCTGCTTAACTGCGGCCCCGAGGAAGCACACCGCATCCAGAAGGGCTATTTCCACAGCCACGGCACCACGCTCAGTGGCCTGATGGCCGATCACGGCGTCGATCCGCATCATTATCTGGACGCCGTCCACGAAGTCGATCTGAGCGGCATCGAAACCAATTTCGCGCTTGCCGAAGCCTTGGTCCGCCTGCCCGGTCGCAAGCTGATCTTCACCAACGCCAATGCGCCTTACGCAGTGAAGGTGCTCGAACGGCTCGGCCTCGGCGGCACTTTCGAAGCCGTGCACGACATCCACGCCACCGAATATCGGCCCAAGCCCGATCCCGCGGCTTATGAGGGGCTGTGCGCGGCGTTCGACCTCGATCCCAGGGCAAGCCTCTTCGTCGAGGACATGGCGCGCAATTTGAAGCCCGCCAAGGCGATCGGAATGACCACTGTGTGGATCGACAACGGCTCCGAGCAGACGGCCGATGCGGACCGCGGCTTCATCGACTACACCATCACCGATCTCGGCGACTGGCTGCATCAGATCCTGGAGGACCAAGAGTGACTCTCGAAACCACCATCGATGCCGCCTGGGAAGCCCGCGCCGAACTCAATATCGGCACGCAGGGCGAAGCGCGCGATGCCGTAAACGAAGCGCTGAACCTGCTCGACAGCGGCCAGGCCCGCGTCGCCGAACCCGGCGGTGACGGCTGGCAGGTAAACCAGTGGCTCAAGAAGGCGGTGCTTCTCAGCTTCCGCCTAAATGACAATGCGGTCATGCCCGGCGGCTTCGACAAGGTCCCGCTCAAGACCGCTGGCTGGGACGATGCCCGCTTCCGCGAGGCCGGCTTCCGCCAGGTGCCCGGCTCGATCGTCCGCCATGGCGCGTTCATCTCGAAGGGCGTCGTGCTGATGCCCAGCTTCGTCAATATCGGCGCTTATGTCGGCGAAGGCTCGATGGTCGATGGCTGGGCGACGGTCGGCAGTTGCGCGCAGATCGGCAAGAACGTGCATCTCTCGGGCGGCGTCGGCATTGGCGGCGTGCTTGAGCCGCTCCAGGCCGATCCCGTCATCATCGGCGACGGCGCGTTCATCGGCGCGCGGGCCGAAGTCGCCGAAGGCGTCCGCGTCGGCGAAGGCGCAGTGCTCTCGATGGGCGTCTATCTCGGCGCCTCGACAAAGATCATCGACCGCGCCACCGGCGAAGTGCATCGCGGCTACGTGCCCCCTTACGCCGTGGTTGTCCCCGGCACCCTGCCCGGCAGGGACGGGGGGCCGGGCCTCTACTGCGCGGTAATCGTCAAGACCGTGGATGCGCAGACACGCTCGAAGACCGGCATCAACGAGTTGCTGAGGGACTGAGTTCATGTCCGAGCCGATGACCTATGGCCGCTATCTGGCGCTCGACCGGTTGCTGGACGCGCAGCACCCGATCTCGGATCATGACGACGAGCTGCTTTTCATCATCATCCACCAGACCAAGGAGCTGTGGCTCAAGCAGATGCTGGTCGAAGTGCGCGAGGCGATCCGCCTGGTACGCGCGGACAAGCCTGTCGAGGCATACAAGTCGCTCGCCCGCGTCAGCCGCATCCAGGCGGTGATGACGCTTAGCTGGGATGTCCTCGCGACGATGACGCCCAGCGACTATACGCGCTTTCGCGAAGTACTCGGCCGATCGTCGGGCTTCCAGTCGGATCAGTTTCGCGCGGTCGAGACGCTGCTGGGCGTGCGCGGCGGCGGCGTCCCTGGCCCTCTCACCGATGCGGCTTTGGCCGATCCGAGCCTGTGGGACGAAGCGAACGCCGCGCTAGCTCGCGCTGGCTTTCCACTGCCTGACATCCAGCGCGATTGGTCCCAGCCGTACGAGCCGAGCAAAGCGGTCGAGGACGCTTGGGCGCAAGTCTATCGTGACACTAGCCGCTGTTGGGAACTCTACCAGCTCGCCGAAAAGCTCGTCGATATCGACGATGCGCTTGCCACCTGGCGGCACAAGCATGTGCTGACCGTCAGCCGCGTGATCGGCATGAAGACGGGCACCGGTGGAACGGCGGGCGTGCCTTATCTCGAATCGACGCTGTCCAAGCGCGCCTTTCCCGAGCTCTGGTCGCTGCGCACGCAATTATGAGCTTCAAGCGTCTCTTCCAGCGCGCGCTCGCCGCCGCGCCCGAGCGCCTCCATTTCGCCGCGCACTCGCATCACCTGTGGCCCGACGCCAGCTATGTCGGGCAGCTCGCCGCCTGGGACGACGCCGCGCGGCTCGCGGATCGCAAATGGGAACGGGTGATGGGCCAGATCTGGCCCGCCGGGCAGCATCATGTGGCGACCGAACTCCGCCTGCCCGATCCTAACACCATCGTCTTTGCACCCAACACGCACGATCTGCTCCTCCGCATCGTCTCGGCGTTGCCCCAGCACCCCTTGCGCATCCTGACCAGTGACGGCGAATTCCACAGCTTCCGTCGTCAGGCCGAGCGCTGGGAAGAGGCTGGCGCCGCGAGTGTCGAGCGCGTTCCGCTGACCGGCATCGTCAAACGCGCCCAATCGGGCGAGCACGATCTGATCTTCGTCAGCCACGTGCAGTTCAACACCGGCCATGTATTCGAGAACCTCGCGCCGCTCGCTCAGCTCTCTCGCCCGGAGGGCCCCTGGGTCGTGATCGACGGGTATCACGGCTTCATGGCCATGGAGACCGACCTCTCCGGCGTAGCCGACCGCCTCTTCTACCTCGCCGGCGGCTATAAATACGCAATGGCCGGCGAGGGCTGCGCCTTCCTTCACGCGCCGCCCGGCTACGGGCCCCGGCCCGAGATCACCGGCTGGTATGCCGAGTTCGACGATCTAGCGGCTGCCCCCGGCCGGATCGGCTACGCTCCCGATGCCCGCCGCTATCTGGGCTCGACCTTCGATCCTTCGGGGATTTACCGCTTCGTGGCAGTGCGCGACATGCTCGACGACGAAGGCCTGACGACCGCGACGATCACCGCGCATGTCGATGCCCTGCGCGCGCGCCTGTTGGCGGACCTGCCTCTGGGAGCCGGACTGCTCAATCCCGGCTCCCCCGCCCGCTTCGTCGCGCTCCGAAGCCCACAGGCCCAGCGATGGCAGGCCGAACTGGAGGCGCAGGACATCATCACCGATGTGCGCGGCGACGTGCTCCGCATCGGCTTTGGGCTGCATCAAGATGCACGCGATGTCGGTCGGCTGGTCGAGGCGCTCAAGCGACTTTAGCGACGCCCAGCCGGGGTATCTCGATCTTGGGGCAGTGGTTCATCACCACTTTCAGCCCCGCGGCCTCTGCGCGCGCGGCGGCCTCTTCGTTGATCACGCCGATCTGGAGCCACACCGATTTCGCGCCCGCTGCAATTGCCTCGTCCACCGCGTCGCCCGCAGCCTGCGGCCGCCGGAAGATATCGACCATGTCGATGGGCTCGCCGATCTGCGAAAGCTCGCGATACACGAACTCGCCATGGATGTGCTCGCCCGTAATCTGCGGATTGACTGGAATGACGCGGTAGCCGCGGCTCTGGAGAAATGCCATCACGCCATAGCTCGGCCGGTCCGCGCGATCGGACGCGCCGATCATCGCGATCGTGCGCGTTTCCTCCAGCAGCGCCTTGATATCCTCGTCGCGCGTCAATGGCATGATCAGCCTCCCAGCCAGCGGTCGAGTTTCTCGGCCAGTTCAGCAAACACCTGCGCCTCCGGCCCGTTCCCGGCGGCAGGCGGCGTGCCCGCATCCGAAGCGGCGCGGATCGCCATTTCGAGAGGGATGCGGCCGAGGAACGGAATGCCGAGCTTTTCGGCCGCAGCCTCCGCGCCTCCGCGCCCGAACGGATCGGAGACTTCGCCGCAATGCGGACAGGCATAGCCGCTCATATTCTCGATGATCCCGATGATCGGAATGCCCGCCTTGGCGAACAAGTCGATCGCGCGTGTCGCGTCGATCAGCGCGAGATCCTGCGGTGTCGATACGATGACCGCACCAGCGGGCTTGTGCTTCTGGATCATGGTGAGCTGCACGTCGCCGGTGCCGGGGGGCAGATCGAGCATGAGCAGCTCCGCATCGCCCCAATCCGCATCGACAAGCTGGCCGAGCGCCCCGCCGGCCATCGGCCCGCGCCACGCGATTGCCTGCCCCTCGGCGACCAGCCCCCCCATCGAGAGCAGCGGCACACCATAAGGAGTCGCGACGGGCAGCAGCGTCTTCTCGCGCGCTTCGGGCCGCACGCCTTCGACTCCCATCAACCTCGGTTGTGAGGGACCATAGATATCGGCGTCTACCAATCCGATCCTGCGCCCGCGCCGCTGCAGCGCGATCGCCAAATTGGCGGCGACGGTGGACTTGCCCACCCCGCCCTTGCCGCTGGCTACCGCGATCAGCCGCCGCGTGCGGCGCTCGCTGGTAAGCAGGACGCGAACCTCTTCCACCCCTGGAACCGATGCCGCTGCGGCGCGGATATCCGCCTCGAGTTCGGCGCGCGTCGCTTCCGAAAGCCCGGTCACATCGAGCATGATGCTGGCGCGGCCATTTTCCAGCCGGGCGGTCGCTCGCCCGGCGGCGATCGGATCGAGGACGCCCTGAATCACTCTGCTATCGGTCATTGTCCGCCAGATAGAGGCACAATCGGCGCGTGCCACTGTAAATCCGCCACGGCAGCCCTATAAAGAGCTTATGGCGAACCTCACGGGCTGGCGATCATGGGCCGGCATCTTCAAGAACGAACCTCCTAAAAGCCCTTGGGGCGGCGGCTCCGGCAGCGGCGGCGGCGATAAGGGGGGTGGAAACGGCGGCGACGGCGGGGGGCCGCGCAATCCCTGGTCGCTCCCTCCGGGCGGCAAGCGCCCGCGCGGCGGCGCAGCCACCACGCTCGACGAATTGCTCCAGCGCGCGCGGCGCGGCGGCGGACCCAATTTGCCGGGCATCCCTCAGGGCAGCCGCTTCTGGGGCCTGGTAGTCGGCGGGCTGCTGCTTGCCTGGGTGGTGTTCACGTCGATCCACTCGATCGGACCCCAGGAACGCGCTGTTGTTCAAACGCTCGGCCGCTTCTCGGGCCAATTGGAGCCGGGCTGGCGCTTCACGCTGCCCGCGCCGCTGTCGATGGTCGAGACAGTCGATGTCCAGGCGATCCGCGACGAGAAATTCCCTGAGACCGACCGCGAATATCTGATGCTGACCGGCGATCAGAACATCGTCGATCTGGCTTATCTGGTGCAGTGGAAGGTGCGCAGCGCTTCCGACTATGTCTTCCAGGTCAAGAATCCGCGCGACACCGTGCGTGACACGGCGGAGACGGCGATGCGCGCCGTCGTCGCCAATGCGTCGCTCAACGATACGATCACATCGGGCCGCGCCAAGATCGAGGCGCAGGTCGTTCTGTTGATGCAGCAGATTCTCGACGAATATAATTCGGGGATCCTCATCCAGAGCGTGTCGATCCAGAAGGCCGCGGCCCCGCAGGCCGTGGACGAAGAGTTCAAGCAGGTGACCGCCGCGCAGCAGCAGGCGCAGGCGGCCAAGAACAATGCCAATGCCTATGCGCAGCAGGTGCTCGCCGCCTCGCAGGGCGAAGCGGCCGAGTTCGACAAGATCTACGAGCAGTACAAGCTAGCTCCAGACGTCACGCGCCGCCGCCTCTATTACGAGACGATGGAACAGGTGCTGTCCAAGACCAACAAGACGATCGTCGAGGCGCCGGGGGTCACCCCCTATCTCGCGCTGCCCACTGTTGGCCGAAAGGCTGCCGAAGAACCGGCAATCACCAACAAGCCAGCCTCGGGAGCACCGCGATGACCCTTGGTTTCCTCCGCAATCCGATAGCCCTGGCGGCGGCGGGCGCGATCCTGCTCGTGCTGTTGTTCAGCTCGTTCTCGATCGTGCCCGAGACGCGCCAGGCAGTCGTCCTGCGGCTCAACGAGCCGTACCAGACGGTCAACGCCTATAAGCCCGGGGAGCAATTCGGGCGCACCGGTTCGGGCGTGCTGTTCCACATCCCCTTCGTCGATCGCGTCGTCTGGGTAGACAAGCGTGTGCTCTCGCTCGACCTGACCAACCAGCCGGTGCTTTCGACGGATCAGCAGCGCATCGAAGTCGATGCGTTCGCCCGCTTCCGCGTCACCAATCCGCTGCGCATGGCGATCACCGTCGGCTCGGTGGAGCGTGTGACCGAGCGGCTCCAGCCGCTGTTCAGTTCCGCGCTGCGAAACGAGCTTGGCAAGCAACCCTTCTCGGCCTTGTTGAGCGCCGAGCGCGGCCAGGTGATGGACAATATCCAGAACAATCTTCAGGCGCTCGCCGGCCAATATGGACTTCAGATCGTCGATGTACGGATCAAGCATGCCGACCTGCCGAGCGGTTCGCCGCTCGAAAGCGCGTTCGACCGGATGAAGACCGCCCGGCTCCAGGAAGCAGCGACGATCCGCGCCCAGGGGCTGAAGGAAGCGCAGATCATCCGCGCGACCGCCCAGGCCCAGGCCGCACAGATCTATGCCGCCGCATTCAACAAGGATCCGCAATTCTACGACTTCTATCGTGCGATGCAGTCGTACCGGCAGACGTTCCTGAACACCGCGGCTGACAAGGGCGAGACTTCGATCATCCTGAGCCCGCAGAACAGCTATCTTAAGGAGTTCATGGGGCAGCGATGATTCTGACGGCCGAAAGTCTGTCGAAACGTTCATATTCAATCGCCGTTCATGCAATCGGCGCAAATATGGCTCCTGCGCTTTTCGTATCTTGAGAGGATTCACGCCCGTGCGTTACGCCTACGCCCTTTCCACTGCCCTGTTGCTCGGCGGCGCCGCCGCCACTTTGACGCTCAACCAGCCCGCCGGCGCGCAGACCGCGCAGAACGAGCCGGGCACGATTTCAGCCAGTGCTCCGCGCGCGGGCGCCCCGATGAGCTTCGCCGACATGGTCGGCAAGCTCCAGCCCGCCGTGGTCAACATCTCGACTACCCAGCGCGTGAAGGTAGCGAACGTCAATCCGTTCGCCGGCACGCCGTGGGAGGGAATAGTTCCCCAGGGCCAGGGCGGGCCGACCACCCAGAAAGCGGAATCGCTCGGTTCGGGCTTCATCGTCTCCGCCGATGGCTATATCGTCACCAACAACCATGTGATCTCCGCTGGCAACCAGCGCGGCGTGGTGGTCGAATCGATCACCGTGACCCTTCCCGATCGCCGCGAGTTCAAGGCAAAGCTGATCGGCAACGACACGGTATCCGACCTGGCCGTCCTCAAGATCGAGGGGCAGAACCTGCCCTTCGTCAAATTCGGCGATTCGAGCGCGACTCGCGTCGGCGACTGGGTGGTCGCGATCGGCAACCCGTTCGGTCTCGGCGGTTCGGTCACCGCGGGCATCGTCTCGGCGGTGCATCGCGGCATCGGTCAGTTCGATCGCTTCATCCAGACCGACGCCTCGATAAATCGGGGTAATTCGGGCGGCCCGATGTTCGACCTCAACGGCAATGTGATCGGCATCAATTCGCAAATCTATTCGCCGACCGGCGGCAATGTGGGCATCGGCTTCGCGATTCCGGCGGAACAGGCCCAGCCGATCATTGCGACCCTGATGAAGGGCGGCGCGATCAAGCGCGGCTATCTCGGCGTGACTCTCCAGCCGCTCACCCCCGACATGGCCGATGCGTTCGGCGTGCCCAAGGGAGTCGGCGAAGTGATCAGCGACGTGAAAGCCGGCGAAGCGGCGCAGAAGGCCGGAATCCAGAACGGCGACGTCGTAGTCAGGATCGGCGGGAAGGACGTCACGCCCGATCAGACGGTTTCGCATCTGACCGCCGGACTTGCGCCGGGCTCGCGCGTCCCATTCGAAGTGATCCGTGACGGTCGGCGCCAGACGCTCAACGTGACTCTGGGCAATCGGCCGCCCGAAGACCAGCTTCGCCAGCTCGATCCCGCCGATGAGAATTCAGGGCCCGGCGCCGGCGACGTGGATTCCATGGCGGCGGCATCGCTCGGGCTCCAGGTTCGGACGCTGACGCCAGACATCGCGCGCCAGGTCGGCGTCGATCCTGCGATGCAGGGCGTACTGGTTCTGGGAATCGCTCCGAATAGCGACGCGGCGGGCAAGGGCATCCAGCGCTTCGACGTGATCCTTTCGGTAAATCGTCAGCCCGTGACCAGCGCCGCGGACATCGCGCGGATCGTCACTGCCGCGAAAAACGCGGGCCGCAACACCGTCGCCCTCTTCGTCCAACGCCGGGGCCAGGGTCAGTTCATCCCGATCGAAATCCCGCGCTGATCGGCTGTTTTCGTCCCTCCTTCGAGAGGGACGCTAGCAACTCGGCCTGTTTCTCCGCTATTGCGACAAGCGGGACAGGGAGCGCGAAGTGACGACAGAGACCAGCATTTTCATCGGCGCGGCTTCCGGCAAGCCGGTCGAGTTGGTTCTCAGGCGCGCCAATCGCCACGGGCTGATCGCGGGCGCGACCGGAACGGGCAAGACCGTGACCATCCAGGGGATGATCGAGGGGCTGTCCGCCGCCGGGGTCCCCTGCTTCGTCGCGGACGTGAAGGGCGACCTTTCCGGGCTGGCTATGGCCGGGCTGCCCACCGGCAAGCTGCATGATTCATTCGCGGCGCGGGCGGCTGAGATCGGCTATGCGGCCTGGGCCTATGGCGATACGCCGGTGCAGTTCTGGGATTTATACGGCGCGCAGGGTCATCCTATCCGCACGACCGTGAGCGAAATGGGGCCGCTGCTGCTGTCGCGGCTCCTCGACCTCAACGAAGTTCAGGAGGGCGTGCTCACCATTGCCTTCACACTTGCGGACCGCGAAGGGCTGCTGATCCTCGATCTCGACGATCTCCAGTCGATGCTGCTCCATTGTGCCCAGCGCGCGGACGAGTTGACCGCGAGTTATGGCAATGTCTCGAGGCAATCGGTCGGCGCTATCCAGCGCGCATTGCTCCAGCTCCGCGCCCAGGGCGGCGACTATTTCTTCGGCGAGCCAGCGCTCTCGATGCACGATTTCATCACCGTGGACGACCGGGGCCGCGGCATCGTCAATGTCCTTGCCGCCGATAGATTGATGGCCTCGCCCAAACTCTACGCCACATTCCTGCTCTGGCTGCTCTCGGCGTTGTTCGAATCGCTCCCGGAAATCGGCGACCCCGACAAGCCGGTGCTCGCCTTCTTCTTCGATGAGGCGCACTTGCTGTTTGACGATGCGCCCGAGGCGCTGCTCGACAAGATCGAGCAAGTCGTCCGCCTGATTCGCTCGAAGGGCATTGGCGTGTATTTCATCACCCAGAATCCGATCGATGTGCCCGATCCGGTCGCGGGCCAGCTCGGCAATCGCGTCCAGCATGCGCTGCGAGCCTTTACGCCGCGCGACCAGGCCGCAGTGAAGTCGGCAGCTACCACCTTCCGCGCCAATCCGGGCGTCGATGTCGAAACCGCGATCACCGAACTCAAGGTTGGTGAGGCGCTGGTCTCGATGCTTCAGGAAGACGGCTCCCCCGCACCGGTAGAGCGAGCGCTCATCAAGCCGCCCGGCTCCCGCGTCGGCCCGGTCACGCCGGTCGAGCGTGGTGTGCTGGTCCAGACCGATGCGATCGGAAGCAAATACGACACGCTTATCGACCGCGAATCGGCGGAGGAGCTGCTTGCAGCAAAGAGCGCGGAGGCCGCAGCCGCCGCAGCAGAGGCTGCCGCTGTCAGGGAAGCCGAAAAGGCTGGCGCTGCACGGGCCAAGGAAGATGCGCGGTTGGCGAAGGAAGCGGAGCGCCAGCGGCTCGCCGAGCAGCGCCACGCCGATCGCGAGGCCCGGCTGGAGCGCCAGGCGCAACGCGACGCCGAGCGCGAGGCGGCGAACAATCCCTGGAATCGCGCGATTACCTCCGCCACCCGCTCGGCTACGTCCGCGGCGGGCCGCGCGGTTGCGGGCGAAGTCAGCAAAGCGGTTTTCGGGAAGAAGAGCGGGATCGGCGCCAGCGTCCTCGGGGGCCTCGTGCGTGGCGTGCTGGGCGGGCTGTTCAAGGGGCGATGAGCATAAGGCTAGCCCTGGGCTGTTTGCACGTCCTCACGTTGATATTTGCCGGCCAGGCTTTCGCGCAAGCCAAGCCGATGTTCCGCGATCCGGTCTATGACGGCGCCGCCGACGCCTCGACCGTGCGCGATCCGGAGCGGCGCGAGTGGCGGATGTTCTACACCAATCGCCGCGCGACGCTGAAGGGTGGCGACGAGAAGGATGTCACCTGGGTGCATGGCACCAAAATCGGCATGGCCACGTCGCGCGACGGGAGCCGCTGGAAATATGCCGGCACTGCGGCAATCCCTGCCTCGTGCACCGGCGCTACCCTCTGGGCGCCCGAGATCGGCTATTTTGCTGGGCGCTGGCACATGTGGCTGACGATCGTGCCGGGCATCTTTTCCAATTGGAATGCGCCGCGTTTCATCGTCCACCTGACCAGCAAGGACCTCAAGCGCTGGACCTGTGGCGAGCGGCTTGCACTCGGGTCCGACCGTGTGATCGACGCCAGCGTCGCCGAGATCGCGCCAGGTAAATATCGGCTCTGGTACAATGACGAGCGCTCGGGCAAATCGATCCGCAGCGCTGACAGCGCCGACCTGGTCCATTGGCTGCCCGGGCCAGGCGTCGTCGATACGCCGGGCGAAGGGCCGAAGGCGTTTCGCTGGCGAAATCGCTGGTGGCTGATCTCCGATGCATGGCAGGGCCTGCTCGTAATGCGCTCCGACGATGCAGCCCAATGGACGCGGCAGGAGGGATATCTGCTCGCCGAGCCCGGCGCCCTGCCCACCGATCGCGCCAAGGGGCAGCATCCCGACATCGTAGTCGCCGATGACCGCGCCTATCTTATCTACTTCGTCCACCAGGGCGGCGAACCCGAAGCGGCAAGTGATCCGCGCTGGCACCGGCGCAGCGTGCTGCAGATCAGCGAGCTGATCGAGCGGGACGGCCGTCTGACCATAGATCGCGCGAGGCGGGCCGCACTGCCAAAGCCTTGATCAGGCCGCCCTCGTCGCGGCGTCGCCACGCATCGCTGCTTTCGGCCGCTGGCCCGAAACTCCGACGATGGGCCAATGCGGAGCTCGGGCATCGATGGCGTTGAGAAGGCGCAGGAACTCGACCTCGGCCGGGTCATGCGCGACGCCGTCCGCATCGAAGATGTCGTGAAACCATTTATCCGCCAGCCCCGCGAAATTCGGGTTTTCCCATGATTCCCATGGCAGGTGCGTCTGCGTCTTGCCCCGCACCAGGCCCCAGCAGAAGGCGCCGACGCCATTGGCCTTGGCCACGGGCAGGATCGCCTCGAAAGTGCTGCCTGCCGGACGCGCCATGAATTCGGTGCACAGGATCGGCCGTCCGAACGCCCGCAGCCAGCCCACGCGCTGGCGGAAATCCTCAGCCACGCCGTAATTGTGGAAGGAAATCACGTCCGAGAGCTTCGTCTGGGCCTGTTGAAGCGGAGTCAGCCCATCCGGGGACGACCAGTCGCCCAGCCAGATCGCACTGGTCAGCGGTTGTATCGGGTTCATCGCCCGCGCCCATCCAAAGGCGTCGCGCAGCAGTGGTAGAACCAGAGCGGCTTTGGCCGCGAGCTCGCCCGCATCGCAGGCGGACACTTCCGGGCCGTTATCGGGTTCGTTCCAGATGTCCCAGGCGAACACCCGCTTATCCTTGCTGAAACGACCCACTACGCCGCGCACATATTCTTCGAGCCGTCCGCGTTGTGCTGGGTCGCGCAGCGCAGGCACGCCGGGTGACTGGACCCAACCCGAATTATGTACGCCGGGCGTGGGCTGGGGCTGGAGTCCGAGCAGGGGCTCGGGATGCCAGCAGGAATCGAAGAGCACGAGCATCGTGCGGATGCCGTGGCGATCCGCCGCAGCCAGGAATTGATCGATGCGATCGGTAAAGCCCGCGGAATCCTCGGCCCACAAGAGGTCGTGCAGGTAAACGCGCACCGCGTTCATCCCTACCGAAGATGCGAGCGCCAGCTCGGCCTCGATCACCGGCAGGTCGAAGCTTGCCGCCTGCCACATCTCGAGCTGATTGATCGCATTCGAGGGAGTGAAGTTGCACCCCATCGGCCATCGCTGGGCCGACCACCAGCAATTGGCTTTTGCGATCGTCCACTGTCTACGCATAATTCGCCTCATGCCGATCGATGCAACGGCTTGGTTTTACACTACAAACCCTAACATAGGATAGCTAGGTGAATTGGAGATGTATTCCTCTGCGTTCCACCGCGCTTACTTGCCCGATCACATCAATCGCACGTCAGCCCGCTCGCGGCAGCTAAGAAAACGCTGTCCATGCAAGGCTTGGGATGCCACCTTGATGTCTTGACCAGGCTGATTGTTAGGATCCTGCATGAGCACCCAGCCCGCCCGCCCCACCGCCGAGCTTACTATCCGGGGCATCATCCTCGGCGCGATCATCACCGTGCTGTTCACGGCGGCAAACGTCTATGCAGGCCTCAAGGTGGGCCTGACCTTCGCCACGTCGATCCCGGCCGCGGTCGTATCGATGGCAATTCTGCGCTTCTTCCGTAATTCGAGCATCCTGGAGAACAATATCGTCCAGACGATCGCCAGCGCGGCGGGCACGCTGGCGGCAATCGTCTTCGTGCTGCCCGGCCTGATCATGGTCGGCTGGTGGAGCGGCTTTCCCTATTGGACCACCGTGGCCGTGTGCATCACGGGCGGCGTGCTCGGCGTGATGTTCTCGGTGCCGCTGCGCCGCGCGCTGGTGGTCGATACCGACCTGCCCTTCCCCGAGGGCCGCGCCGCCGCCGAGGTGCTGAAGGTCGGCGCCGGCAGCCGCGCCGGCGAGGCGGAGAGCGGCCGCGGCCTGCGCCTGATCGTCGTCAACGCGCTGGTCTCGGCGGGCTTTGCGATCGTCACCCAGACCAAGGTCGCCGCCGCCGAGGCTGCCTTGTTCTTTCGTGCCGGCGCGGGCGCCACCGGGATCACCGGCGGGCTCTCTTTCGCGCTGATCGGCGCCGGCCACCTCGTCGGCCTGTCGGTCGGGCTCGCGATGTTCGTCGGCGTGATCATCGGCTGGTGGATCGCGCTGCCGATTCTCACCGCTCTCACCCCCGCCGCGGTCGGCACCAGTGTCGAGGCGTGGGCCGGGGGCGTGTTCCGCACCGACGTCCGCTT
>NZ_DASVSH010000007.1:0-24772 GCF_036388215.1 Sphingomonas sp. | reverse complement strand
TTCCGCCGTATCGAGGGTGTGAGCGGCCCGGTGAACTGGAATGTGATGGCGCGATGACCGACTATGATCCTCTGGCCCTGATCGCCGCCGCGCGCGACGCATCGAAACATGCATATGCGCCCTATTCGAATTTCGCGGTCGGCGCCGCAGTGTTGCTCAGCGATGGCAGCATGATCACCGGCGCCAATTTCGAAAATGCCAGCTACGGCCTCACGCTCTGCGCCGAGACGGTCGCGTTGGGCACGGTGAGTTCGCAAGGCCGCTTGCGCGACGTGGTCGCGATCGGCGTGATCGGCGGGCGCATCGGGCATGCGGACGCCGCTCCCGTCAGCCCATGCGGCCGGTGCCGCCAAGTGATCAACGAGGCCGCGCAACTGAGCGGGCGCGACGTGACCGTGCATTGCGGCGGCGCGACGGGCGATATGGTCGCTACCTACCGGCTGTCCGAGTTGCTTCCCGCCGCCTTCGGGCCCCGCGATCTTGGTCTCATCTGAGGCAAACCTTGCCGGAACGCGTCCGAGCGGCGAAAGCGTGATCGAGAGATTCGGGGAGCAAGCATGTCCATCCTGTCAGACCGCTGGATTCGGGAACAGGCGACTTCCAACGCCATGATCGAGCCGTTCGTCGAGGCGCAGCGACGCGAGGGGTGCATCAGCTATGGCCTCTCGTCCTATGGCTATGACGCACGGGTGGCGGACGAATTCAAGATCTTCACCAATATCGACAGCGCCGTGGTCGATCCCAAGGACTTCTCGTCCAACAGCTTCGTCGATCGCAAGACCGACGTGTGCATCATCCCGCCCAACAGCTTCGCGCTGGCGCGCACGGTGGAGTATTTCCGGGTGCCCCGCGACGTGCTGGTCATCTGCCTCGGCAAATCCACATATGCGCGCTGCGGGATCATCGTGAACGTGACGCCGCTCGAACCCGAATGGGAAGGGCACGTCACGCTGGAATTCTCGAACACCACGCCGTTGCCGGCAAAGATCTACGCCAATGAAGGCGCCTGCCAGTTCCTGTTTCTCAAAGGCAACGAGCCTTGCGAGACGAGCTATGCCGATCGCGCGGGCAAATATATGGGCCAGCGCGGCGTGACGCTGCCGAGGCTATAGCGGCGGGGACAGCAGCCCGGCGGTTACGTCAATTCCGGGCAATCGCGATGCGCCTCAGCGCGAGGTCATCTGCACTGCGGCGATCCTCTTGAGCCCGATCGATGCGATCTTATGCGAACCCAGCACCTTGTCGGCGCGCTGGTCCATCAGCACTTCGCGCTGCGCCAGCACCTTCGTGTAAAGTGCGCGTGCTTCCGCATCGCGCCCAGTCTTGGCATAGACCGCCGCGAGATTGAGCAAAAGCTCGGGCCGGCTTGGATAGATGCGCAGTTCGGCACGAATCGATTGTTCCGCCTGGGCATAGGCGCCGCTCGAGATCGCGGCGGCAATCGCCTTGTCATCGGCGCTGGCAGGAAGAGCTGCGAGGAGGAACGGCGTAGTCAGCAGAAGCAAGCCCTTGCGCATTACGTGTCTCCCGAGTTCGTTACGGTTACAGTTTTGTGACTCCCTGATGACTCTTGTGTGACACTTGGGTTGCATTTGCAAGACAGTCGCGCAAATTCCCTTGGGCGGGCTTGCTGGCGGCCAGACGCACAAAGAAAAAGGCGGCCCCGAAGAGCCGCCTTTTTCATTTTCGTCCGCGCCAAGCGCGAGGCGGAGGGGTTAGAAGTCAGCGCGATACTGATCGTTGCCGACGAACCCGAGCTTGTTCACGCCCGCCCGCTTGATGATCGCCAGAACTCGATCGACCACTTCGTAACGCGCGTTCGGATCCGGTTGGAAGTGCAACTCGGGTTCCGGGCTGATCTGGAGCGATGCGTCCAGATACTGGCGCAGGGTGACATCGTCGACCGCAACGCTGTTCCACTGGATAACGCCATCGGGCTGGATGTAGATCTTGTTCTTCTGCGTATCGACGATCGGGGCCGGACTGTTGCTGTTCTGCGGCAGATCGACCTTTACGGCGTGGCTCTGGATCGGGATGGTCATGATGATCATGATCAGGAGCACCAACATGACGTCGATAAGCGGCGTCGTGTTGATTTCCATCATCGGGCCGTCGTCACTTTTGCCCGCGCTCATTGCCATTGGAAAATACTCCTAAAGGTGACCGTCAAAGACGGGCGACAGCGGAACCGGCTTCAGGTTCGGAAATAAACCCGACCTTCGCGAAACCCGCCATCTGCATGGTGAAAATCGCGCCGCCGATGCAGCGGTAAGGCGTGTTCACGTCGCCGCGGATATGCACTTCGGGCAATTCGAAGCCAGGCGCGCTGGCCGCGGCCATGCCACCCGCCTTTTCGATTTCGGACTTGAGTTTCGCCACGCCGCGGTCGAGCAGCTCCTTGCTCGTGACCGGGGTCTGGCCCCAATAAACCTGACACTGCCCGTTATTGCCCGTCACGGCCAGAGACACATTCTCGGGCTTGGTGATCGTCGGCTCGAACTGCACCTTTGGCAGGGTCAGATCGACCGACTGGATCACAACCGGAACCGTGATCAGGAAGATGATCAGAAGCACCAGCATGATGTCCACCAGCGGCGTGGTGTTGATCTCTGACATCGGGCCGTCTTCTTCCGAATCGCCTACACTCATCGACATTGCGCGCTATCCTATCCTACGCATTCATGCCGCCGGGTTCACCCCGGACGGCGGCAGCGAGACCGCGCCGACAGGCGCGGTCTCGTACCCAGTATCAGCGAGCCGCAGTCGTCGTGGCGGCGGCGGGAGCCTTCGCCGCGGCTGCCTTGCCGAGCGGACGCACTGCGCCGTTCGATGCCAGATAGCCGAGGATATCGTTCGAGAAGGCGCTGAGGTCTTCAGCGATCTTCTTGTTGCGAGCCTGGAGCCAGTTATAGGCAAGCACGGCCGGCACGGCGACCGCGAGGCCGACGGCGGTCATGATCAGCGCCTCACCCACCGGGCCGGCGACCGCGTCGATCGACGCCTGGCCAGCCGAGCCGATCTTGATCAGCGCGCGGATGATGCCGATAACCGTACCGAACAGGCCGATGAACGGCGCAGTCGAGCCGACGGTTGCGAGGAACGAGAGCCCCTTCTTGAGCTGCGAGTTGATCGCGTCTTCCGAACGGCGGAGCGAATTGTGCATCCAGTCATGCGCCTCGACGGGGTCGGTCAGCTTCGAATGCTGTTCCTGTGCCGCGATGCCGTCATCGACTAGCTGGCGATAGGCCGAGTTCTTCTCGAGCTTGGCCGCGCCTTCGCGCAGGCTGTTGCTGTTCCAGAAGGTCGAACGCACCCGGGCAGCCTGGCTCATGATCTTCTGCTGCTCGAACAGCTTGATGAACATGATGTAGAGCGAGAAGAACAGCATGGCCACCATGATGCCGAAGGTAGCCTGGGTGATGAGGCCGCCCTCGCGGAGCGCCGCCATCAGGCCATACGGATTTTCCTTTTCCGCGGTCGCCGCGGCTGCGAGAATGGTCGTGAGCATTTCGGTCTTCCTCTAAAATAGCGCTTGTTCTCAAACACCCGGCGCGCCGCCTCGGCGCGCCGGCTCAATTCACCGCGGAATCTTCCAGGTAAAGCTGCCATTATACGGCGCGGGGATCTTGTTCCCGCTGGCGTCTTCGGCCGGATTGAATCGCGCACGACGCTTCAGCAGGTTGCACGCAGTGGTATCCAGCACCGCGACGCCGCTCGATCCAGTGACGGAGCAGCCGGTCACCCGTCCCCCGGCATCGACATCGAGCCGGAAACGAACGGTACCCGCCTGCTCGGCACGAAGCGCCGAAGCCGGATAATCGTCGTCCGTCACCCAGCCTTGCGGCGAACCGCGCGGCGTGAGCTTCTTCGCGACCTTGGGTGGCGCTGGAGGCGCTGGAGGCGCCACAGGCGCAGGCGGCGCGGGCGGCGACAGCGGCGGTGGCGGCTGCGGCACCGGCGTCGTCATCATCGGCGGCGAAGGCTGCGGCACGTTCACGATCGCCGGCGGCGTCACGACCAAGGTCGGCGGCGGCGGCACCGCGGAATCCGGCGGCGGCGGCGGTGGGGGCACTTCCTCGGGGGGAGGCGGCTCTTCCACGTCGAAGGTATTGAGCTTTTCAGCCGTCTTCTTGACAAATTGATAAGCAAGCCCGGTGACAAAGGCGTATCCCACGCCCGCCACGATCAGCGCGACCAATATGATCGCGACGATTCGGGTGCCACCTGTATTCCGGTCAGCGTAAGCCATTCGGCACCGTCACTCCTATAATCCGACTGCGATCCCATACCACGGGGTGTCCCGGGCCCGAGCCGCCTGCCGCTCTTTTGGCGTCATCTCCGGCAGTCCGCGAGTCTCTATCGCGGTGACAGGGGGGACGCAAACGCTTTGTCAGAGGATCGGCACGCACCACCGACCGCTCCAGAATTATTTCTGTATACCATGTGCGCTATCCGGTAACGCTGCGCGAATGATCCGTATCCAGAGACACGCATTTTGTTGCGCGATGGCGCTCGCGGCCATTGTCCCGGCCTCAGGGCAATCCCGGCAGAATCCACAGCTTCCCACGGCGAATTTGCCTAGTTACGCGGCCCTCGCCGGCCAGGTCGTCCGCGCTCCGCTCATCCTGGATGCGCGCATCCGCAGCGCGACCCGGCTCGCGCCCGATCAGGCGCCGGACGTGGCCCCAGGCCGGGCGCGCTATTATGTCGAAGTCGATGTGCTGGCGCTTATCCGCGGCAATGGAGCCATGCCCGCGAGGGTCGCCTACGTCGCCGACGTGCCGCTCGATTCGCGCGGCAAGGGCCCCAAGCTCAAGAAGCAGCGCGTGCTTCTCTTCGCCCGCCCGGTGCCCGGCCGCGCCGATCAAATCCAGCTCACGGGAATCGAGAGCCAGCGGAATTATCTGCCGGAGATCGACGCGATGGCCCGCGGCATCACGCGCGAGGCGCTGGCCGCCGATGCGCCACCCGCGATCACCGGGGTGGGCAATGCGTTCCATGTGCCGGGCTCGCTGCCCGGCGAAGGCGAGACCCAGGTGTTCCTGGCTACCGACACGAATGCGCCGGTCTCGCTCCAGATCGCCCGCCGCCCGGGCGCCGCGCCGCGCTGGACTGTCTCATTAGGGGACATCGTCGATGATTCGGCGGGACCGCCTACGGCCGGGACCTTGCTGTGGTATCGCCTCGCCTGTGGGTTGCCCCGCCAGCTTTCGCCCGAGAACCTGGAATCGGACAGTCCGGACAACGCCCGCATCGCTGCCGAGGATTATGCGATGGTCCTCGCCGCGCTGGGGCCCTGCGCTTAGCGCCTGTTCCGCACCAGGGTTATCCCGATCGATTCGTCCCGCTCGGCAATCGCCAGTTTGACAATTCGAATCTCCACCCGACGCACCCGGGCATCGGATATGAACAGCGTTTCGCAGATATGATCGGCGACGGCTTCGATCAGCTTGAAATGCACCCCCTCGGGCAGCGCCGTCGCGGCCTGCTTCAAGTCGATATAGCTCTTCGACGCGCTGAGCGGCGTATCGGGGACGAAGCGCTCGGGCGGGTTCAGATCGACCGTCATCGAAATCCGCAGCGGCTGCGGCAAATGCGTCTCCTCCGAATAAATCCCGGTGAGCACATCGATTTCAAGGTCGTGCACGTGAAGCTGAAGAAGATCGGACAAGAAGGGCCTTTCGGGCGGGAGCATATCGCGGGCCAATAGCAGAAGCCGCCGTGTGCGAAAGCCTGGGGACTAGCCACATTCGGCCTTGCGCCGGGCCGTGACCCCTCTAAACGCCCCGTCCCCGCCCCTGAGAGGACATGACCCACGTGATTGCCCTGTTGCCGATCGACCAGATCGACCCTCAAGGCGTGGAGTCGCTGCTCGATCGGGCTTTCGGGGCCGACCGTCGCGGCCGCACCGCCTATCGGGTCCGTGGCGGCGCGAGTGCGATAGGGGAGTTGAGCTTTGCGGCTGTCCGCGAAGGTGGCGCACTGGCGGGCACGATCCAGTGCTGGCCGGTCGAACTTTCCTGCGATGGCGGGGCCAGCGTGCCGCTCACGATGGTCGGTCCTGTCGCGGTCGAGCCTGAATGGCAGCAGGAAGGGATTGGCCGGGCCCTGATGGATCGTATGCTCCAAGCGGTTCCAGGCTGCGGAACGCCCGGATGCAGGGCGCTGATGCTGATCGGCGACCCTGAATATTACGGGCGCTTCTTCGGCTTCACGGCCGAAAAGACCGGGGGCTGGCGCTTGCCTGGCCCGTTCGAGCCACACCGGCTGCTCGCGCGTGGCGATGAAGTGCCCGATTGTGCCGGAGCGCTTGGCCCCCGTATTCGCCAGGCGGCTTGAGGGGATCGGCGCGACCGCCTAACGACCCCCTATGCCTTCCCCGCCCCCTCCCGATTTCGCCAGTCTCTCGCTCGGTGAGATCGCGCGGCTGGTCGAGGAAAATCGCCTGCCGCCGGTCGAGAGCTGGAACCCTACGCATTGCGGCGAGAGCGAAATGCGCATCGCCCGCGACGGGACCTGGTTTCATCAGGGCTCGCCGATCGGCCGCATGCCAATGGTGCGCTTGTTCTCCACGATCCTGCGACGCGAGCCCAACGGACGCTTTGTGCTCGTCACGCCGGTGGAAAAGCTCGACATCGAAGTGGAGGATGCGCCTTTCCAGGCGGTGGAAATGAAGGCGGAGGGGTCGGGCGAATCGATGAAGCTCGCCTTTCGGCTCAACACCGGGGACCTGGTCACCGCGGGACCGGAGCGCGCGCTGCGCTTCGACGATACGGCCGATGGCCCCCGCCCCTATCTGCATGTCCGGGCGGGGCTGGAAGCCCTGGTCGCCCGTTCGGTCTATTACGAACTGGTGCAGATCGCGCTGGCCAATGGCAGCAATCCCGCGGGCATATGGAGCGATGGCGCCTTTTTTGCGGTGGAGCCCGCCGCGTGAGGCTCGCGGATCGGCTCCGCACCGCACTCGATTCGCCGCATGCGGCGGTATTGCTGCCGGGTGACCATTTCGATTTCGACCCCGAGATCGCCGGGCACGCCGCCGCTGTCCTTATCGCAGTCACGGAGCGAGACGAGCCGGGGGTGATCCTGACGCAGCGGACCGAGACGCTGCGCCGCCACCCTGGACAGGTGGCCTTTCCTGGCGGACGCATCGATCCCGAGGATAACGGCCCGATCGGCGCCGCACTGCGCGAGGCGGAGGAAGAGATCGCGCTGCCGCGAAACTGCGTGGAAGTGATCGGCACTGCCGAACGGTATCGGACCATCACCGGCTATGACGTCGTCCCGGTCGTGGGCGTCGTGCCGCCCGATCTGCCCCTGGTCCCCGCCGAGGCGGAAGTCGCCAGCGTTTTCGAAGTACCCCTCGCCTTCGTGCTGGATCATGCGAATCATCGCGTCGCGCGCGCGAACTATCAGGGCCAGGAGCGCGAATATTACGAGATCCTATGGGACGACCGGCGCATCTGGGGCGCGACGGCGGCGATGATCGTCAATCTCTCGCGGCGGCTGCGATGGACCGCATGATCCTGCCCGAAGCCGAATGGCAGCAGCGCGCGGGACTGGATCGTCTCGTGCGCGTGCTTGGCGACGTCCGCTATGTCGGCGGGTGCGTTCGCGATACGCTGCTGGGCCTGCCCGTCTCCGATGTCGATCTCGCTACGCCGCTCGCACCCGAAATCGTGGTGGAACATCTCAAGGATGCGGGCATCACCGCGGTCCCCACCGGCATCGCGCACGGCACCATCACCGCCGTAATCGAAAGCGGCCCCATCGAAGTCACTACATTGCGCCGCGACGTTTCCACCGATGGGCGGCACGCCACCGTCGCCTTCACCGACGATTGGCGCGAAGACGCTGCCCGCCGCGATTTCACGATGAACGCGCTCTATGCCGATCCCGCCACGCGCGAGCTCACTGATTATTTCGGTGGGATGGCCGATCTCGACGCGCGCCACGTGCGCTTCATCGGCGATCCCTATCAACGGATCGCGGAGGATCATTTGCGCATCCTGCGCTTCTTCCGCTTCCTCGCGCGGTTCGGTGATTCGCCCGATAAAGCCGCACTTGACGCCTGCACCGCGCGCGCGAAGGACCTGATGGCCCTCAGCCGGGAACGGATCCGCGACGAATTGCTCAAACTGCTGCCGGCGACGGATGCCGTGCGCGTCACCGAACTCATGATCACTCGCGGAATATTGCTCCCGGTGCTGCCCGAGATAGCTGCGGTCGAGCGGCTTGCGCATCTCGCCGCCCGGGAAGCGGAGGCGGGCATCGCAGCGGATCCCCTCCGCCGCCTCGCGGCCCTGCTCCCGCCCGACGCCGCTGAATCCGTGGGAGCCAGGCTCAAGCTTTCGAAACTGCAGCGCCGCCGGCTTTGCGCAGCGGTCGTCCCGGCCGAGGGTGGCCCCAAGCCGCTGGCTTATCGCGCCGGCACCGAGACGGCGCTCGATCGCCTCTTGCTGTCGAATCGCCCTCTGGCCGAAGCGATGTTCGTAGCCACTTGGCTGCCGCCCCGCTTTCCGCTCAGCGGCGGTGCGATCGTGGCGCGGGGGGTCCGCGCGGGGCCAGAGGTCGCGCGGCTGCTGCACGCTGTGGAGGATCGCTGGGTTGCGGAGGACTTTCCGGACGCGGCGGAGGTCGAGAGGATAGCCGACCACCTCGTAGGTCAGGCGTTGCGATCCAGCAGCAGTGCATAAGCGAGGTCGCTTTCGAGCGCGCGCGAATAGAGAAAGCCCTGGCCGTAATTGCAGCCCAGCGCCGCCAGCGTCTGCGCCAGCTCGTTCGTCTCGATGCCTTCCGCAATCGTCTGCATTCCCAGCGCCTGCGCCAGGCTCAGCACCGCGCGGACGATCGCGATCTTGTCACGATCGGCGAGCATGCCGGAGATGAAGCTGCGGTCGATCTTGAGCAAGTCGATCGGCAGCTTCTGGAGATAAGCGAGGTTCGAATAGCCAGTGCCGAAATCGTCCATCGCGAGCGTCGTGCCCAGGTCCTTCAGAGCGCTCATGACCCGGGCGATCCGGTCCGGATCACTGACGATCGCGCTTTCGGTGAGTTCGAGGGTCAGCCGGTTTCCTGACACCCTGTGCGCATCCAGAGCCTGTTTGACCATTTCAGGGATCGCATCGCGCTGAAGCTGGATCGCGGAGAGGTTGACTGCGACCTTCACGCCGCAATCGCCGCCAGCGGCCCGGTCCCAGGAGGCGATCGTCCGGGTGGCCTCGTCCATCGCCCAGCGGCCGAGGGGAATGATCAGCCCCGATTCCTCGGCCACCGGGATGAAGTCGTTGGGAGAAAGCTCGACTCCCTCTTCGTTCGTCCACCGCGCCAGTGCTTCGAACGAAGTGATCCTGCCCGAATTCAGGTCGCAGATCGGCTGATAGCTCAACCGCATCTGCCCGTTCTCGATCGCGCGCCGCAGCTCGGTCTCGATGCCGAATTGCTCCCGCGCGATATCGAAGGCGCGGATGTGATAGATTTCCGGGCGCCCTGTCTTCTTCGAGCGCTTCACTGCGAACTGGGCGTTGCGGATCAGGTCTTCGGGGTCGCCGTCATTGTCGGCTTCCATTGCGATGCCGATCGAGCATTCGACGCGGATTTCGAAATCGGAAAGCCGGAAGGGAGTGGTCAGCGCGGCTTCGACTCGCTTGGCGACATGGAGCGCATCCGCCGGGCCATCGTCGAGCGTCAGCAGCACGCCGAACTCGTCGCCGCCCAAGCGGGCGAGAATGTCGTGCCCGCGCAGCGCGCCCTTGATCCGTCGCGCGACCGATATCAGCAGTTCGTCCCCGGCCAGGCCGCCCATGCAGGCATTGACGCGGCCGAAGCGGGCCAGATCGATCACCATCACAGCGTGATCGGCGCCGATGTCCGGACGGATCGCGTCTTCTAGCTCGTCCGAAAACCCGGTGCGATTTGGCAAGCCGGTGAGGCTGTCGGTCGCCATTTCGCGGCGCAGGCTCTGCTCGGTGCGCAGCTCCGAGGTGTGATCGATCAGCGTCAACATGCACCCGGGCGCACCTCGATTGACCGTGCGGCGGGCGAGCATCACCCGGAAATGGCGGCTATCGACTTCGCTGCCGAACTGCCAGGCGATCTCCTGATGCGTTTCCTCCGATTCCAGGAAGCACCGAATGCGGGACCCAAGCAGCCGGACGACGGGCGATTCCGCGGCAAGCACCCCGAGCCCCGCCAGGCGGAACGGCTTGTTGACCGTGGCGAAATGGAAGGCCGCGCCGTCGAAGGTAAGGATCGCGGCGGGGATCGGCAGCAAGTCGATTATCATGCCGATGTCGCTCGGGCCGTGAGCGCGCGAATCCTCCACCGGCGGGGCATGCTCGGCAGGCGGAACGTGCAATGATTTCGCTCGGCGGAATTGCATCAGAATTGGAGCTAAACTGGATTGGTTAAATCCGGCTGAAGCAATCTGAAATTATCGCCAAATCAGAAGCGGTTGTCGCGCGGAAAGCCCGTCGGTGGCATCCGTCCAGCAGCGCCCCGTGCCGCGCGCCACGCCGAAAGGTCGGTTTCGGTACGCATGCGGCCACTCTCGCCGCCCATTGGCCAGCTCAGGCCATCGGCCATCTTGAAGGTGATCGCGTCGGAAAGCCCGCCATCGCGGAAACGCTGGAGCTGGACGCCCTGCCCGCGCGCCAGCTCGGCGACCTCGGACAAGGGGAATACCAGCATCTTGCGGTTGTCGCCGATCGCCGCGACTGCATCGTCCTCCGCGCCGATCGCCCGCACGATCTTGAGCAGCGCGCCGGCACGCGGGGTCGCCACTTGCTTGCCCTTGCGCGTCTCTGCCATCACGTCCTCGGCCTTGACCACAAAGCCACGTCCATCGCTCGCGACCACCAGTAGCCGCGCCGCAGCACTGGCCGGCTGTAGCGCGACGATCTGCCGCTCCCCTTCCAGGTCGATCATCAGCCGCACCGGCTCGCCGAACCCGCGCCCGCCGGGCAGTTTGTCCGCTGCCAGGGTGTAGAACCGGCCATTGTCGACAGCGAGCAGGATCTTGTCGGTCGTCTGGGCATGGAAAGCGTAGAGCGGCCCATCGCCTTCCTTGAACTTCAATGTCTCCGCCGAAGCCAGTTCCACATGCCCCTTCATCGCTCGAATCCAGCCGCGCTGAGAGAGGATCACGGTGATCGGCTCGCGGTCGATCATTGCTTCGAGGGGGATTTCGCGGGTGGGGCCGGCTTCCTCGATCGTCGTGCGGCGCGCACCCAGAGCAGTGTCCTGACCATAGCGCGCCAGCAGCTTGCCAAGGTCGCGCTTCATCCGGGTGCGCTGCCGCGCCTCGGACGAAAGCAGCAGTTCGAGCTCCGCCTTTTCCTTCTCCAGCGTCTCCTGCTCGCGCTTGAGCTCCATTTCCTCCAGCCGCCGCAGCGAACGCAGCCGCATGTTCAGGATCGCCTCGGCCTGGCGATCGGTGAGCGAGAACTCGACGATCATCACTTGCTTGGGCTCATCCTCGGTGCGGATGATCTCGATCACGCGATCGAGGTTGAGGAAGGCGATGATATAGCCCGCGACCAGCTCCAGCCGGTCGGCGATCTTGCCCAGCCGATGCTCGGACTTGCGGCGCAGCACGATGAACTGGTGCTCGAGCCACTGGCTCAACGCTTCGTGCAGGCTCATCACACGGGGCGTATGGCGCGCGTCGAGCACGTTGAGGTTGAGCGGCACGCGGACTTCGAGATCGGATAGCCGGTAAAGGCTCTCCATCAGCGTGTCGGCATCGACGGTGCGGCTGCGCGGCTCGATGACGACGCGGATATCCTCGGCTGACTCATCGCGAACATCACCCAGGATCGGAAGCTTCTTGTCGTTGATGAGGTCGGCGATCTGCTCGATCAGCTTGCCTTTTTGCACGCCGTAAGGGATTTCGGAGACGATCAGGTGCCAGCCCCCGCCCTTCTCGGTCACCTTCTCGATGCGCGCGCGGACCCGGAACGAGCCACGGCCGGTGGCGTAGCTCTCGGCGATCGATGCGGGGCTGTCGACCACGACGCCTCCGGTCGGGAAATCGGGACCGCTAAGATATTCGAGGACATTGGCCTGGGGCTGGTCGATCAAGGCGATCGCCGCGTTGATCAGCTCGGCCGCATTGTGCGGCGGGATGCTGGTCGCCATGCCCACTGCGATCCCGCTCGCGCCGTTTGCCAGCAGATTGGGGAAGAGGCCGGGGAACAGCTCGGGTTCTTCGTCTTCGCCATTATAGGTCTGGCGGAAGTCGGTGGCGTTCTCGTCCAGCCCATCCATCAGATCGATCGCGACCTGGGTCAGCCTGGCTTCGGTATAGCGATAAGCCGCGGCGTTATCGCCATCGATATTGCCGAAATTGCCCTGCCCATCGACGAGCGGGTAGCGAAGCGCAAAGGTCTGGGCCAGGCGCACCATCGCGTCATAGACCGACTGATCGCCATGCGGATGATATTTGCCGATCACATCGCCGACGACGCGCGCGCACTTCTTGTAGCCGCTCGCCGGATCGAGCTTGAGCAGCCGCATCGCCCAGAGCAGCCGGCGGTGCACCGGTTTCAGCCCGTCGCGCACATCGGGCAGCGAGCGCGCCGTGATCGTCGACATCGCATATACGAGGTAGCGCTCCGAAAGCGCGCTATCGAAGGGAATTTCGGTGTGGCCGGAAGGTTCGGCGAGGTCGGTGTCGAGGGTCATTTGTCCTGCGCGATAGCAGCGCGCGCAAGCGGGCGCCACGGCCGGGAGCTCCGTCGTCCACAGCTAAGTCTGGGTTTAGGGCGGACCCAAGCCGGCGGCGCAGCGTCGCCCCAATCAAGGCGCGCATCCCGATACGGGAACGCGGCGCGCACCGCACGGTTTGGCGCGCCCGCAAAACAGGTTACTTCGTGTCAACCAAACAGGGAGGACTCGATGCGAGTCGTGTGGGCATTGGCGGCGCTGGCGCTGCTGGCGGGTTGCGAGGATGCGGGCAAGAAGCCCGCGGCCGGCGCGAAGGATAGTTCCGAATTCACGACTGCCGCCAATGCGGAAGCGTTCGCTTCCACCGGGACTGGCTTCGATTACCGCTATGCCTATCGGCTGCCCGGCAATCGGCTGAAGGGCGTGTTGCAATCCAATGCGGACGCATGCGACCGGCTGGGCCCGGCGCGCTGCCGCATCCTTTCGATGCGCTACCGCGTCGATGACGCAAATCACACCAGGGCGGTGCTGACGATCCGCGTCGATCCGGCGATCGCACGCAATTATGGCGATGCGGTCACTGCGAACGTGACCGGATCGGATGGCGTGCTGGTCGATACCGAAATCCGCGGGGCCGACGCCACCACATCGGCGCGCAGCTCCGCTGTAGTCAATCGCCTCCAGGATCAGCTCAGCAACGCCAGGAGCGTCAACACGCCCGAAAATGCGGCTCGCGCCGCACGCATCCAGAACGCGCTGGCTACCATTGCGGAGGTCGAGGCGAGCCAAGGCCAGACGCTGGCCACCGCGCCGCTGTTGCTCACCTATGAGTCGAGCAACGCGCTCACCGGCCTGGGCTCCTCCGACGCCAATTTCCGCAATGCCGGGCAGACGCTGCAAAACACGCTGGCTCAGCTCGTCGTGGTGCTGGCGAGCGTCGGGCCCTGGCTGTTGCTCATGCTGCTCGTCGTGCTGGTGCTGCGCTGGATCATCCACGGCCGCCCGGTCGGCAGCGCCGAGCCTGAGCCGGCCTATCAGCACGGCGATGGCGAATATCACGCCCCCCCGCCCCCACGCGAAAAGGCCTCGCTGATGCAACGCTGGTTCGCGAAGGACGAGGACGGAAACTGAGTCTCGCCACAATATGGCCGTAACTATGGCAAGATTGTGGCTTGATTAAGTCCCACGGATGTGGTGGATTATCCCCGAACAACGGGAGATGATGCCATGCGTGCCTATTTCGCCCTCACCGCCGCCGCCGCATTAGCAGCTTGCTCCGCACAGGATTCCGAGAGGCAGGCCGCGGAGGAAGGGCCCATGGTCACCGCCGACGCGAGCGCCGAAACGGTCGCCGGCCCCGCTGGCGAAAGCAAGCGCGCGCCGCTCGAAGTCAGCGTGCCACAATTGGCCTATGCCTGGTCGCTCGGCTTCATCGTGCCGGAAGACAAATTGGCGAGCGCGCAAGACACGCATCGCGGGCTTTGCGAGCAGATGGGCGCGGCGCGCTGCCAGATCCTGGCGCTCGGGCGCGGCACCGGCACCGAGGAGACCGGCGCGGGCTCGCTCAAGCTGCGCGTCGCAAGCAGCGAAGCCCGCGCCTTTTCGAACCAGCTTTCCAACACCATTGCCGACCTGGGCGGGCGATCCACCGAGACCAAGGTGGAGGCCGAAGACGCTTCCAAGGCGATCGTGGATACAGAGGCCCGTATCAAGCAGCGCGAACTGCTCGTCATGCGGCTGACCGAGGTCTTGCGTCACCGCGCGGGCAAGGTCGGCGAGCTGGTCGAGGCCGAGCGCAGCGTCGCGGAGGCTCAGGAAGAGCTCGACCAGGCGCGCGGCTGGCTGCGCGAGCTGCGCGGCCGGGTCGCGATGTCCGAATTCGATATCCGCTACATGGCGGTCGCCCCTTCCGCCAATGCGAACAGCGTCGGCGCGCAACTTGGCGATGCCACTCAGGCGTCCGCCGCGAACTTCCTGATCGGGCTGCGCGCGGTGTTCACACTGGCGATCTACCTGCTGCCCTGGGGCCTGCTCGCCTTTCCGGTGATCATGCTCGTCCGGTGGTTTCGCCGCAAACGCGACATCGCCGCGCCGCAAGCCTGATTGCGCGCGCCGGGGCCTTTCGATATAGGCGCGGCAATTCCACGGCCCCGGCTGAACGCGGTCACCCGCGGCGCCGGGGTCATGTATTTTCAGGGCCAAGATCCTAGGGGACACGAATGGCGCGCCGCCGGCAGATTTACGAAGGCAAGGCCAAGATCCTCTATGAGGGTCCCGAGCCGGGCACGCTGATCCAGTATTTCAAGGACGATGCCACTGCGTTCAACGCACAGAAAAAGGGCACGATCAGCGGCAAAGGCGTACTCAACAATCGGATTTCGGAGCACGTCTTCACGCTGCTCGCGACGATCGGCATCCCGACGCACTTCATACGCCGTCTCAATATGCGCGAGCAACTTATTCGCCAAGTTGAGATCATTCCTATCGAAGTCGTGGTGCGCAATGTCGTTGCCGGAAGTCTCGCGAAACGGCTGGGCCTCGAGGAGGGCACGCCCCTGCCCCGCACGATCATCGAATATTATTACAAGGACGACGCCCTCGGCGACCCGATGGTAACCGACGAGCACATCCTCGCCTTTGGCTGGGCGGCGCAGGAAGAGCTGCACGACATGGCCGACATGGCGATCCGCGTGAACGATTTCCTCGCCGGCCTATTCGCCGGGATCGGCATCCGCCTGGTCGATTTCAAGCTCGAATTCGGGCGGATCTGGGACAATGACTATCCCCGGATCATCCTGGCCGACGAAATCAGCCCCGACGGTTGCCGCCTGTGGGACATGACCACCAACGAGAAGCTCGACAAGGATCGCTTCCGCCGCGACCTTGGCGGCGAGGTCGAAGCCTATCAGGAAGTCGCGCGGCGGCTGGGCCTGCTGCCGGAGGGCGCGGATTCGGCAGTGCTCGATCTGGAGAGCCACCGGAAAAGGCGGGGGAAGTAGCCAGCTCCCCTCCCTCAAAGGGAGGCGAATAGAGTTCCGCGCTGCCGCTGATAGTTACCCGCCGAAAAACCCCGTTTCCCGCCCTCGCTTAAACAGCTTCTTAACCATGGCCGCTTACCCCCGGGACAGAACTCTCAGGGGATTTTCGATGCGTTCCTTCCGGACCTTGCTGGCGCTCTCGGGCGCGGTCACGCTCGCGGCTTGCGGCGGCGATACGCGGCCGCAGACGGTCGGCAGCACCGCGGCGGTGCCCAGCGGCACGCCCACGCCAACGCACAGCTTCGTCGCCCCCACAGATCCCAAGACCTATGAGAGCATCGGCGCGGTCCAGCATTACGAATATTTCACCGATTCCAACGCCATCGGCCAGGGCGGGCAGCTCTATGCTGGCGACGCCAACACCGCTCGCGACAGCGGCATCAGTCTGACCTACAATCCGCGCGACGCGATCTTCGAAATGACGATCAACCGGCCGAACGGCATGGTCAACGTCACGGCCTTTCGTTTTCAGGATCCGCAGCACCGCACAGCCTTTGGCGGTCCGTTAGGCCCCCAGGCCGGCGTTCCCAATTTCGCCGCAGGACGGCAAATCCAGTATCTCGAAGCAGGCAGCCAGACCGGCAGCCGGTTGAGTCCCGCCAGCCCCTATTATGCCGCTTCGGTCGGCTCCGCATATCCGGTGATGGACGACGCTTCGAGCTCGTCCACCCAGACGCTGTTCTACCAAAAGCCCGGCACCACGACCAAATACGTCACCTATGCCGGCTTCGTCCGCAACAATGTGAGCGGCGCCCTGCAGACGCCGGCTGTCGGCGCCGCCTATCTGCGCGAGACCTATAGCCTCGATCGCGCAGCCTTCGTTTTCGGTGAGCGCAGCGCAAATTCCGCCGTGCCCGCCAGCGGCAGCGCCACGTTCAGCGGCGAGATGATCGCGTCGATGGTGGTCAATGTCGATCCGACGACGACCGCGGACGCGACCGGCTCCACCTACATGCAATGGATGCAGGGCGCGCAGACCAGCACGATCAATTTCACGAACAGGACAGTGAGCTCGACTTTCACCGGCACGCTCTTCGCGCCGACGATCGACGCCTATACCAGCGCGATCTATCCGCTTTCGGCCGGAACCGCGTTCAGCGCCACGGGCAGCGCGACGATCGACATGATCAATCGCGGCGGCTTCGCGGGTTCGTTCAGCCAGGCATGTTTCGCCGCGGCTTGCACGAGCGCCAATTCGCTCAACATCGCAGGATCGAGCCTGGACGGCACTTTCTTCGGCCCGAACGCCGAAGAGATCGGCGGCGGCTTCCGCATCGTCGGCGGCACGCCCGATCAGCGGATCGACATTCTGGGCTCGTTCGTCGGCAAGAAGCCGTAACATGAGGCTCGCAGCGGCGTTGCTGGCGGCGCTGCTCGTGCCCGCCGGTGCGCTGGCGCAGGAAGCTCCAGCGCCGATAATCGACAAATGCGTGGCGGAAACCTGCAAGGTCCGCATGACGCCCGACGCATTGTTCGGCGAAGTGCTGTCGCTGATCGCAGCCAAGCGCTTCGACGAAGCGCAGCCGATGCTCGCTGCTCTGTCGAGCATTCCCGATTTCAAATTCGAGGCCCGCTTCCTGAGCGGGCAGCTCGCCGCGGGGCGCGGCGATCACCAGGCGGCGGCCGATTTCTACATTGCGATCCTCGCCGACGATCCTTCACAAGCGCGCGTGCGGCTGGAGCTAGGCCGCGAGATGCTCGCGCTCGGCAAGCTCCAGAGCGCCGACAAGCAGTTCCGCATTGCCCAGCAGACCGACGACCTGCCGGAGGATGTAGCGCGCACCATCCGCTCGGTGCGCGACGTGATCCGTTCCAAGCGCGCCTGGCGGCTCGATATCGACTTCGCCATCGCGCCCGACACCAATATCAACAACGCCACCTCCGCCGACCAGATCACCCTGCAATATGGCGGCGGGCAGCTTCCCGTAACGCTCGATGCGCAGGCAAAGGCGCGATCGGGCACGGGGCAAACCGCTTCGGTCTCCGGCGGCCTGCGCCTGCCGGTGGGGGAAAAGGTTTCCGCGCTGTTCGATCTGGACAGCAGCGGCAGCAATTATGCCGGCACCGCCTATGACGATTTGCAATCGCAGGCCGCCATGGGCGCCGAATACCGCCTAAGCCCTGCCGCCAGCATTTCGGCCCAGGCGCTCGGCGCGCAGCGCTGGTATGGCGGCCACCTCGTCACTCGCCAGGCGGGCATCAAGGCTGGCTTCCAGGCGCGGCTCGACCGGATAAGCCAGATCGGCGTCCAGCTCGATGCCCGCAAGACCGACGCAATGTTCGATGGCAGCTACGACGGCTGGCAGACCGGGCTTTACGCAACTTTCGAGCACGCAGTGAGCCGCAGCCTAGTCGCCTCCGCCGGCGTGTTCGGCAGGCGTGACGCGTTGGTCGCGCGGGAATATTCGAGCAAGGAAGCAGGCGTGATAGCGGGCTTTGGCGGCGAGCTTCCTCACGGCATCACCTTCGGGCTGAGTGGAACCGCCAGCCGTGCGATATTCGATGCGCCGATGCTGATCTTCTCGGCCGATCCGCGCAGGGACTGGCGGCTGAGCACGCGCGCCACACTGGGCAATCGCGGCATCCGTTTATGGGGCTTCTCGCCGCAGGTCAGCGCATCCTATTCGCGAGTGGATTCGAACCTGCCTTATTACGCCAACGACCGGCTCCGCTTCCGCTTCGCACTGGCGCGCTATTTCTGATTGCAGGACCGGGCCGCGCCCGCCATAGGCGCGCCCATGAAGCTCCGCATCATCGTCACGCTCAAGAACGGGGTGCTCGATCCCCAGGGCAAGGCCATCCAGCATGCGCTGGGCGGCCTGGGTTTCGAAGGCGTCGCGGATGTCCGCGCCGGCAAGATCTTCGAGCTCGATCTGGCGGACGGCACCAGTGACGCCGCGATCGACGAGATGTGCCGCAAGCTGCTCGCCAACACGGTGATTGAGAATTACCGAGTCGAGCGCGAATGAAGACCGCGGTCATCGTCTTTCCAGGCTCGAACTGCGATCGCGATATCGCGGTCGCGCTAGAAAGCGTGACCGGCCGCAAGCCCGAAATGGTCTGGCACGGCGAAAGCGAACTCCCTGCGGGGATCGGCCTGATCGCCCTGCCCGGCGGCTTTTCCTATGGCGATTACCTCCGCTGCGGCGCGATCGCGGCGCGTTCGCCGGTGGTGAAGGCCGTGGTCGAGGCCGCGGCGCGCGGCGTGCCGGTGCTCGGCATCTGCAACGGATTCCAGATCCTCACCGAGACCGGATTGCTTCCCGGCGCGCTGATGCGCAATGCCGGGCTGAACTTCGTCTGCCGCGACGTGCCGCTGACCGTCGAGACTTCGCAATCTATCTTTACCTCAAGATATCATGCCGGCGAGAACATCACGATGCCCGTGGCGCACCATGACGGCAATTATTTCGCCGATGCCGCGACGCTCGACGAAATCGAAGGGGAAGGCCGCGTAGTCTTCCGCTACGCCGCCGAGGTCAACGGATCGGCGCGCGGGATCGCCGGGCTGCTCAACAAGGCGGGCAACGTGCTCGGCATGATGCCCCACCCCGAGCGCCGCATCGAAGCCGCGCATGGCGGGACGGACGGGCGGCGGCTGTTCGAGGGGCTGCTCGAAGCGGTTGCTTGATAGCCACGTAATCGCTCATGCCGCTACTGTAGCAACGCATGCGGCGCTCGACGCGTGGCGTGGGCTCTTGCTCGCGCTGGCCTAACTCCGCCCAAACACCGCCGTAAACCGCGCCAGCGCCATCATCCCGCTCGGCCAGAGCATCGTGTTCCACACATCCTTCCAGTTTCGCCACAGGTCGACCGGCGTGTCATAGGCGGTGCTGTCGCGCAGGTCCCAGGCTTCGCCGATCAGCACGGCGGCCAGCGCCACTGTCCAGGGCTTCCAGCTCCGTATCGACCAGCGGAAGATCAGCGCGCTGCCGAGAAACAGCAGCAGCCCGACATGGATGTGGAGCGCGTCCTTGGCGAGACTGAGGTGCTCGACCGCCCAGAGCTTGGCCGATTGCAGCGGGCTCATCAGATCCGCGCGGTGAAGGGCGTGAAGTCGGTGCCCTCATCGAACACGTCCACGCCCTCGCGCCGCTTGAGGAAGCCGATCACCGCATAGGTGACGGGCGTCAGGATCACTTCCCACGCCACTTTGAGCGCCCATTGCGTGAAGAGTACCTGGATCACCAGCTCGTTGGTCCAGCCCGCCGCGCCCCAGAAGGCGAGCGGGTAGAAGATCAGGCTGTCTATCCCCTGCCCCGCCACGGTCGATCCGATCGTGCGCGCCCAGAGCATGCGGCCCCGGGTCCACAGCTTCATCCGCGCGAGCACATAGGAATTCACAAGCTCGCCCGCCCAGAAGGCGCAGACCGAGGCCAGGACGATGCGGGGAACCTGGCCGAAGATCGTTTCGTACGCGGCCTGATTGGTCCAGCTCGGCGCGGGCGGCAGCGCCACCACGACCCACGACATGAAGGCCATGAAGAGGACCGCGACGGTGCCCGCCCAGATCACCCGGCGGGCGCGGGCATAGCCGTAGACCTCGGTCAGCACGTCGCCGATCACATAGGAGATCGGAAAGAACAAGATGCCGGCGCCAAAGGGCCACCAGACATCCAGCCCCGGCAGCCAGATCCGCGCCACCTTGCCCGCTCCGATCACGTTCGAAAGCAGGATGATCGCGACGAAGGCGGCCATGACGAAATCGAAATAGCGGAAATGGCCCGCAGCCACTCCCCCCGCGGCGACCCTGGCGGGCCCGGCTTCCCCAATGCTCATGGCCCGAGTTTATCGCGGTTTCCCGCCCGCGCAATCCGCGCTAACGCTCTCCCCGCGCGCGCCCGTAGCTCAGCTGGATAGAGCACATGCCTTCTAAGCCTGTGGTCGCTGGTTCGAATCCAGCCGGGCGCGCCAATTCCCGAAGTCTTCGCAAGGCCGCCGCTCCGGCTGGCGGCAATCCGGCGAAATCGCCGCATCGAACGATTGTTGGATACATGTAGGAAATTGCCTGCGACCCAGCGATTCGCAGCGAGGCCAGCTTGGCTTCGCCGGGAAACTGGAGAATTTCATGCGCGCTCGTCATCTGCTCATTGGCGTTGCCGCCGTGCTCGCGACCGCGGCGATCGCCTCGGAAACCATCACCTACACCTATGACGCCAAGGGGCGCGTGGTGAAGGTCGAGCATTCCGGCTCGGTGAACGACAACCTCACCGCCAATTACACGTTCGACAAGGCCGACAACCGCAAGAACCTGACGGTCACCGGCTCCCCCAACTGACGATCGGCCGCCACAGGGCGGCGCGCACAACCCATCGGAGAAACACCATGACGACCTCGACCCGTGTCGGGGGGCGGCGCACGCGTGCGCGCCTCGCCCTTCTGAGCCTTTCGACCATTCTCACTTCGCAAGCGGTGCCCGCGCTGGCGCAGCTTGCGCCGCCGGCGCCGGTTCGCCAGTCGATCGACGGCAATGGCGTGGACCTGTTCCTCGGCAATATGAACGCCGACGGTCCCGCGCTCACCATGGGCGGCGCGGAGCCGCAGGGCCTGGCTTATCATTCGCTGAACCGCGGATCGGGCTGGGCGGACAATCTGACCGGCACGCTCAATCTCGGCGGCAGCGTGCTGACCGTGACGATCGGGGGCATGTCCGAGACCTTCAACGTATCCGGCAGCACCTACACATCGACCGAAGGCAGCGGCGCGACGCTGACCAAAAGCGGCTCGATCTATACCTATACCCGATCCGACGGCACGGTGGCGCACTTCAGCGAGCAGAAGTCCGGCGCCTACCCGTTCTTCGCCACCTCGGGCCGCCTGACCGACCTCGCCCGGCCGAACGGCGAAAAGCTGACCTACGACTATCAGAGCGTCACCTATTGCTCGCAGTCCAAGCCCGGCGGCGCCGGCGATATCTGCACGGGGCATTCGGACGAATACCGCGTCGCGACCGTGCGCAACAGCTATGGCTATCAGATCGGGTTCGCCTATCTGGACGTTCTGGGGCCTGATCCCGACGAGCCATTCCCCGATCTCACCGACTGGGGCACCGTCACGGGCGTGGCCGCCGCCAATCTCGCCGCGACCGGCAGCACCCCGCGAACGCAGGGCCATGGCTATTCGACGAGCGGCGGATCCACCTATTTCGAGATCACCGACCCGCTCAGCCGAGTCACCAAATACCGGATGGGCAGCGGCGGCATCCTGGGCATCACGCGTCCCGCCAGCACCGCCGAGGATATGACGGTCGCTTATTCCAGTTCCGCCCCGTTTCACGTCACGAGCATCACTACGGCTGCCGGCACGACCAGCTATTCCAGGTCGGACAACACCCTCACCGGCGTCCGCACGATAGTCGTAACCGATCCCGGCTCCAACGCCACGACCTACACCTTCGACATCGCCAAGCAGCGCATGACTTCGATGACCGATCCGCTCAGCCGCACGACCAGCTGGGCCTATGATGCGAGTGGCCGCGTGACCTCGGTCACTCAGCCGGAGGGCAATTCCACGCAGTTCACCTATGATTCGCGCGGCAACGTCACCGAGCGCCGCGCGGTCGCCAAGTCCGGCTCGGGCGTCAGCGACATCGTCACTTCGGCGGCGTTCGACGCGACCTGCACCAATCCGGTGACGTGCAACCGCCCGAACACCACCACCGACGCGCTCGGCAAGGTCACCGACTATAGCTATGACAGCACGCATGGCGGGGTGCTGACCGTGGAGGCGCCCGCGCCGGTGACGAGCGGGACGCGGCCCAAGACGCGCTACGGCTATACGTCGCTCCAGGCTTATTACGACCAGGGCAGCGGGATCGTCGCGTCCGGCCAGCCGGTCACGCTGCTCACTTCGGTCGCGGCCTGCCGCACCACCGCGAGCTGCACGGGCGGCGCGGACGAAGTGGTGAGCACCACCAGTTACGGCCCGCAGACCAACGGCACGGGCAACAACCTGCTGCCCGTCTCGGTGACTGCCGGCGCGGGCGACGCCTCGCTCACCGCGACCAGTGCGATGACCTATGACGCGGCCGGCAATCTGCTCACCGTGGACGGGCCCCTGTCGGGCAGTGCGGACACGATGCGCTATCGCTACGACGCGGCGCGGCAGATGGTGGGGGTGACCAGCCCCGATCCCGACGGCTCGGGCGCGCTCAAGCCCCGCGCCGCGCGGCTGACGCATGACGCCAAGGGCCGCGTCACGCTGGCCGAGAGCGGCAATGTCGACAGCCAGAGCGACACCGACTGGGCGGGGTTCACGGCCACCCAACAAGTGGCGACCGAGCATGACGGCGTCGACCGCCCGGTGAAGCAGGCAGTGAGCGCCGGCAGCACGGTCCATCAGGTGACCCAGATGAGCTACGACGCGTCCGGCCGCCTGGAATGCACCGCGCTGCGCATGAACAGCGCCACCTGGAGCAGCCTTCCGGCCGCATGCACGGCAGCCACCACCGGCGCGGCGGGTCCGGACCGGATCACGAAGAACAGCTATGACGCGGCCGATCAGCTTACCCTGGTCCAGTCGGCCTATGGCGATACCGCCCAGTCGGACGAGGTTACCAACACCTATAGCGACAACGGCAGGCTAGCCACGGTCACCGATGCCGAGGGCAACAAGACCAGCTACGAATATGACGGCATGGACCGCCTGCTCAAGACGCGGTTCCCGTCGACCACGCAAGGCGCGGGGACCAGCTCGACCACCGATTACGAGCAGCTGGCCTATGACGCCCGCGGCCAGGTGACCGCGCGGCGCACGCGTGACGGATCGATGCTCTATTACGGTTACGACCATCTCGGCCGGCTGACTGCGATGGACCGGCCGAACACCGTGTTCTGGGAAACCGACTTCGGCTTTGCCTACGACCTGTTCGGGCGGCTGGTGTGGGCGGAGGACAGCAACGGCCATGCGGTCAGCCCGAGCTACGATGCGCTGGGCCGCCGGACGCATGAGCTCGACAACTGGTATGGCACGATGACCTCGGCCTACGACCTTGCGGGCAGGCGCACGTCGCTGAGCTGGCCCGACGGGTTCTACGTGAACTACGATCACCTGGTCACCGGAGAGGTAACCGCGATCCGCGAGAACGGCGCGACCTCCGGGGTCGGCGTGCTCGCCACCTATGCCTATGACGACCAGGGCCGGCGCACGGGGGTCACGCGGGGCAACGGCACCAGCACCAGCTACGGCTACGACAGCGTCTCCAGGCTCACGTCGCTGGCGCAGGACCTGGGGGGCACCACCTACGACTTCACCCACGGGTTCGCCTATAACCCGGCAAGCCAGATCGCCAGCGTCACGCGATCGAACGACAATTACGCCTGGGGCGGCCACGCCAACGTCAATCGCGGCTACACCGTAAACGGCCTCAACCAGGCGACCGCCGCCGGCTCGACCAGCATCGGCCATGACGGCCGGGGCAACGTCACCAGCCTCGGAACCGACGCCTACGCTTACACCGCCGACAACCAGCTCGCGACCGCGCCCGGCGGCGACTACGCCTACGACCCGCTCGGCCGCCTGTTCCACGAGACCGCGCCGAACTCGGCCCTGCTCCACGACGGCAGCGAGATGGTGATGGAGCGCGACGCCACCTCGGGCGCGATCCGCCGCCGCTACGTATACGGCCCCGGCACCGACGAGCCGCTGGTCTGGTACGAAGGCTCGGGCACAACCGACCGCCGCTGGCTCCACGCCGACGAACGCGGCTCCGTGGTCGCCATCACCAACAGCTCGGGCACGCCGACCAACCTCAACAGCTATGACGAGCACGGGGTGCCGGGATCGGGCAACACCGGCCGGTTCCAGTACACAGGGCAAGCATGGCTGCCCGCGCTCGGCATGTATTACTACAAGGCCCGGGTTTATAACCCCGTGCTGGGAAGGTTCATGCAGACTGATCCCATCGGGTATGCGGACGGGATGAACTGGTATAATTATGTGAGCGGGGACCCGATCAATCGGATCGACCCGACCGGCATGGACGATGAAGAAGCGGAGTGCTGGGTAGACATCAATGGCGGAATTGGCGGGGAACCGGCTCTGGGACAGCAAAAAGTTGCCTGCCCCAC
>NZ_DASVSH010000006.1:0-1949 GCF_036388215.1 Sphingomonas sp. | reverse complement strand
GGTGGTGGTGACGCTGCTGATGTCGTCGTCTTCAAGCGCGACGATGATCGTCTCGGCACCGTTGGCGCCCTGCAAGCGCAGGATGCGGCGGTTCTGGACGCTGCGCCATCCCACCGCGACGATGATCGCGAAGACGCCGAGGCCCAGGATGATTGCCATGATGCTTGATGAAGACTCGGTCATTTGAAAAACTCCTGATGATCATACGTTTCGGCGCAGTAGCGCCTGAAGGTTAAGGTGCCGCCTTGTCGCTCATGCCGCCGCGGCGTGATGGTGCATCCGCAGGACTTGGCCGTGTCCGGTGTCCGGCCCGGTTGCGGCGGCGAGGGGAGGGGTGAATCGCATCAGCCATTCCACCAGCCTTCGGCCATCCATCGGCTCGGCGATCAGAAAGCCCTGGGCGTCGTCGCAGCCGATGCCGCGCAGCAGCTCCAGGGTCTCGACGTCCTCGACGCCCTCCGCGGTGGCGACCAGCCCCATGCCATGCGCAAGATCGATCACCGCCTTGACGATCAGCCGCGCCTCCTCCGAGGCGGCGAGGTCCTTCACGAAGCACTGGTCGATCTTGATCTCGGAATAAGGAAGCTGCCTGAGCTGCAGCAGCGACGAATAGCCGGTGCCGAAATCGTCGAGCGAAACCTGGATGCCCTTGATTCGGAAGCGGGTGAGGGTGTCGAGCAGGCGCATCACGTTCTGGGTCGCGCTTTCCGTCACCTCCACCGTCAGAAACTCGCAAGGCATGCCCTCGGCCATGCAAAGCCGCTGAATGTGATCGGGCAGAAACAGATCGCGCAGGTTGAGCGCGGAGACGTTGACGGACAGGTGCGTCTGCGAGCCCTGCTCCCGCCATTCGGCCCACTGCCGTACCGCCGTTTCCAGCACCCACTGCGTGAGCGCATCGATCAGCCCGCAGCTTTCGGCTACGGGCACGAACTCAGCCGGGGAGACGACGCCGAGCTCCGCGTCGTCCCAGCGGGCGACCGCCTCGACGCCGGTTACCGTTCCGGTGCCCAGGTGCATCTTGGGCTGATAGGCTAGGGACAAGCCGCCCCGGCCCAGCGCAAGCTGCAGGCGCGTCGCGACCTTATGCTCCCAGGCAGACGCGGCTGTCATGGCGGCTCCCTTCTTTGGCGGCGAGCAGATGATTGGCGCCGGCAAGCGCCCCCTCCAGATCGCGGACGAAAACGGGCTTGGTGAGCGTGCCGCCCATGTTCAGGCCAAGGCCCTCTCCCAGGCGTTGCGCCGCTTCCAGGACGCGGCGGTCGAAGCCGCTGACGATGAAGATCACGGATGTGGAGCCTTGCTCGGCAAGGAACCTCAGCAGCTCGACGCCGTCGCCGCCGGGGAGGGAGAGATCCAGCAACACGATGTCGGCGCGCTCGAGCGCGTATTGCGCGCGAAAGGCGGCGGCATTGATCGTGAATCTGGCCCGATAGCCGCATTCTTCCGCAACGTGCGCGATCATCCGCGCGACAATGGGCTCATCGTCGATCACCAGGATCGAAGGCTCCGGGTTTCTTGCCCGAAGGAAGGCGTCGGCGCGCAGGTGTTCCGGCACCGCGGCTTCGCTTATGCTCAAGTCAATTGCGGATGAATGCATCTCACGCTCCCCGAAGCCCGATACCCGTAATGTTGCGAGCAGTACATCAACTGGCCGCAATAACGTGCAGTGGAGTTCAGAGGTTCCGCGATGCCAACTTACATGTAAGTGTTTTGTATTAACATGTTATTAAGGATGCTATTATACTTATCGTTTACTTGCTGCGCCTTGTCATCGCCAATCCTATAGTTCAGCGGCCCTGCTGGCACTGAGGATCGCGGCAACCCGGTTCGCGCAGTCGCGCAGGTTGGCGAGGACGGCCGCCGTGGAAAGCTGCCGGGGCGCGGGGTCGATCGCGCACAAGGTGCCGAAGAAGCTGCCGTCGGCGAGAAACACCGGAAACGAGGCA
>NZ_DASVSH010000005.1:0-149944 GCF_036388215.1 Sphingomonas sp. | reverse complement strand
GTTGATTGAAAGAAGACTGGTTCACGCGGAGGCGCGGAGGCGCGGAGTTTGTTGCGCTCGCGGGGAATAAATCCCGCCGCGCCAGCGGCATTTAGTCCTTCCATGATATTTGAGGAAGGCGGCTGCGCCGCAGACTTTTCTTCTCCGCGCCTCCGCGCCTCCGCGTGAACCACTTTCTTCCTCACACGATGGTCTTCGCGAACAGTTTGTGGAAGTTCGCGCGCGTCGCATCGGCCAATTCGTTGGCATTCTCGCCACGCAGCCCGGCGAGAAATCTGCAGGTATCCGCCACGAAAGCCGGCTCCCCGGTCTTGCCCCGGTGCGGCACGGGGGCGAGGAAGGGGGCGTCGGTTTCGATCAGCAAGCGGTCGAGCGGCAGCCGCGCGGCGGTTTCCTGGAGGTCGCGCGCGTTTTTGAAGGTCACGATGCCCGAGATCGAGATGTAGAAGCCCAGATCGAGCGCGATATCGGCGAATGCGCCGCTGGCGGTGAAGCAGTGGATCACGCCGGGAAAGGCGCCCTTCCCCATCTCGTCTCGCAGGATCTCGGCGGTATCCTCGTCCGCGTCCCGGGTGTGGACGATGATCGGGAGCCGGGTCTCGCGCGCCGCCGCGATATGGCTGCGGAAGCTGGCGCGCTGGCGGTCGCGATCGGAGTGGTCGTAATAATAATCGAGGCCGCTCTCTCCGATGCCGACCACGCGGGGATGCCTGGCCTTCTCGATCAGCTTGGCGGCGTCCACATCCGGGTGTTCATCGGCTTCATGCGGATGGATGCCGACCGAGGCCCAGACGTCCGCCTCACGCTCGGCGACGGCGATCACCTGATCCCATTCGTTCTCGCGGGTCGAGATGTTGAGCATCGCCACCACCCCGGCCGCGCGGGCGCGCGCCAGCACTTCGGGCTGCTGCTCGCCCAGCCCCTTATAGATCAGGTGGCAATGACTGTCGGCCAATTTCATTTTGTCGGCCTCACGCTTCTTCCTTCAGCTCCAATCTCGGGAAGATGGGAATTGGCGGAGCGATGCGGAAGCCCGCGGCGTCCTCGGGACCGAGTTGTCCGAGCAAAATTGCCGCGGAACCTGGCACCACCGGCTGGATCGTGGTGGCAAGACGGCGGATCGCCTTGAGCAAGGTGCCGAGCACCGCGTGCATCCGCTCCGGGTCCGTCTTGCGAAGCGCCCAGGGTGCCTGGGCATCGATATATTGATTGCAGGCGAACACGCCCGCCATCCAGGCCTCGATCCCCTGGCTGAGCGCGAGATCCGCGAACGCCTTATCGAAACCCTCGCACGCGGCGTGAACTTCGGCGATGAGCGCGTCATCGGCGGGGTCGGCCCTCCCCTGCTCCACCATGCCGTCAAGATTCTTCGCGATGAATGCGAGCGTGCGCTGGGCGAGATTGCCGAAACTGTTCGACAAATCGGCATTGGCGCGCGTGACGATCGCTTCGTCGCTGAACGTGCCGTCATTGCCGAAGCTCACGTCGCGCAGCAGGAAGTAGCGCAAGGCATCCTTGCCATAGAGATCGGCCAATTCCATCGGATCGACGACATTGCCGACCGATTTGGACATCTTCTCCCCGCGGTTGAGCAGGAAACCGTGGCCGAAGACCTGCTTGGGGAGCGGCAGCTTGGCCGACATCAGGAAGGCGGGCCAATAGACCGCGTGGAAGCGGACGATGTCCTTGCCGATCAGGTGCAGGTCCGCGGGCCAATAGCGCGCCATGCGCTCGGCATCACCGGGATAGCCGGCGCCAGTGAGGTAGTTGGTCAAGGCGTCGACCCACACGTACATCACGTGATCGGGCGAGCCCGGCACCGGCACGCCCCAATCGAAGCTGGTGCGGCTCACGGACAAGTCGATCAGCCCCCCCTCGACAAAGCGCATGATCTCGTTGCGGCGGCTTTCGGGGCGGATGAAATCGGGCTGGGCGTTATAGAGGTCGAGCAGCGGCTGCTGATATTTCGAGAGGCGGAAGAACCAGGTTTCCTCGGCGGTCCACTCAACCGGGGTGCCCTGGGGTGAAAGCTTATCGCCCCCTTCCCCGCCGGTCAGTTCCTTCTCTTCGTAAAAGGCTTCGTCACGGACCGAGTACCAGCCCTCATAGCGATCGAGATACAGATCGCCGGCGTCGGCCATCGCCTGCCAGATCGCCTGGCTCGCGGCATAATGCGCTGGCTCCGACGTGCGGATGAAACGATCGCACGAAATATCGAGCTTGTCCGCCATCTCGCTGAAATAGGAAGACATTTCATCCGCCAGCTCGCGCGGGCTGATGTCGCGTTCGCGCGCCGTCTTGACCATCTTGAGGCCATGCTCGTCGGTGCCGGTCTGGAAGAACACGTCGCGGCCCTGGGCGCGCTGAAAGCGTGCGATCGCATCGGCGGCGACCATCTCATAAGCATGGCCGATATGCGGGCGGCCGTTCGGATAATGGATAGCAGTGGAGATGTAATAGGGCCGGGACATGCGTCGCGACTAAAGCATGTCCGGTGCCGAGAGAAGGGCTTGCAATGTAGGATTTCGACTGTTCTTTGTTTGTTCCATTATGAATCAAAGGAGAATATCATGGTCGACGTAGTAGCAACGGCCGACCTGGCGGCAAATTCGCCGACCGAGGGCGCCACGCTGGTAGGGATGGACACGGGCACGCTGGCGGACCACGCGCTGGCAAGCTGGACGATTCAACAATTCGGGACCGTTACGCCGGGCGTCGATTGCTCGGCGGTGATCGCCGATGCGCTGACCTATATTGCGGCTTATGGCGGCGGCGTGCTGCGCTTCCCCAAGATCGGCGTGCCTTATGAAACCGAAACGCGCATCGTCATCGATTTCAGCAACATCGTCGTCGTGCTTGAAGAAGGCATTACCTACACCGGCGGCGAGACAGGCACGACCAACCAGGACTGCGATCCTTACGGCGGCGTATCCTGTTCACAGGCTCGGCGACCTATGACGGCGGCGGCAATATCACGAGCATTACCGAGATCGAAAACGTCTCGCTGATCGCGCCCTATCCGGTGATAGTGAACGGCGGCGGGGATGCGATAGCGGGATATGTCTACGACTATAGCAACATCCTGTACGCGGCAGTCTTGTTCCGCTGGTGCGTCGGAGTGGTGTGCGAGAACATCATCGCGACCAACGGACTAGCTGGCGGAATCCTTACGTATCAGTGCGGCTCGGGCAGGATCACAAGCTGCAAGGGGCTGAACTCCCTCTATGACAACGGCATATCGGTCAACTTGGCGCGGTACAACTTCGATCCAGACGACCCTACGACATGGGCCAACTTCGACATAAGCAAGTGCGAGGCTCGCGGAAATGCGGGATTCGGCCTTACATCCTATGGCGCGGTCGGCGTCACATTCCGCGCCAGCCTGGCGGCAGGAAATGGCAACAATACGCCCGTGGCTAATCCGGGGGGCGACCTTCTGCCCGGCGCTGGCGGGGGCATGTCGGCAGAGCATAACGCCTTCGGTCCCGATGGGTTCGATCACCATATCGCAATCGTAAACTGCACGATCGAGAATAACTGGGCGGCTGCGATCTTCAGTACCGCAGAGGGGCTGCGTGTCATCGGAACCACGATGGCTGGTTCGCTGGACCCGTCCAACTATCTGGCCCCTGATGCGCCGGGGCAGATCACCCAGCCGCAATATGCGCGGGGTGACGGGCTAGTGCTCGTCAACAATGCCGTGGCTGAGGTTGACGCGCGATCGACCGTGATCGGTTGTGCGCGTTCGCCGATTTTCATGCTTGGCAACGGCGTGGACAAGTATCCCGGCCTTACCTGGGGAGGGGTGGCGGGCTCGACTGGCGCACCGTGCGTGATCAGCCAGGGCGTGCGCCGGATGATCCTCGAAACGACCGCCTTGTTGTCGGGCTCAATGACCCAGGCGATTTTAGTGGCCAACGGCTCGGCAGGTTACGATCCCGCCGCCTCCATCGTTGAGATGCGCGGCAGGTTCGCGGATCATGGCGGCGTGATCACTGGGATCGATGGGGTCAAGACGGTATGGGCCTATTCGGTTGAATGCGACAATACCGGATTTGATCTGGCATCCCCAGGCATCGCGATCGATATCAGCGACGCCGATCTGGTCGATGTTCAGGGTGTGCATATGACCCGCAATGACCCCATGTTTTTTGGGGTGCGCGCGCTCAACTGCACCTCGGCACGCATCGAGGATGTGGCGGGATCGTTCATCGTATCCGCGATTACCTCTTCAGGTTCAACGATAGTGGCGCCGACACTGACAGACCCGACCGACCTGGCGACGGCGATCACGGCAATCACAGCAATCAACGATCTGCTCAAGGATGCCGGGAGGGCGAAATGATCCTGCTTACCGAACTGAAGCGGCTGCACTCGGCCTGCCCTGATCTGGCATTGGGCGGGATTATAGTCGACCTGGATGCGATCAAGGCAAGCGGGCAAATTCCAGCCGAAACGCCGGACTATGCGTCGGTGCTCGACGCCGCCCTTGGCGGGTGCCCAGAAGAACTCGCGGCATGGCTCGAATCCGTTCTGGGTCGCCTGCGGTCATGACGCATTCGACTAGGCGAGGATTCCGCTCGATGATAAGCAAGGGGTGGGTACGGGGTCGATCTGTTCTTCGCGATTTCGGGCTTCGTGATGTCGCTAACGGCGGAGCGCCCGGTCTCGATCATCGCAGCAGCCGGCCTCCGCTTCGCCTTTGCTCCGGAATGCGCTCGGCTGCGCAGCTCGGCTTCCCCGACAAGGGTGCGCTTACCAGCACATAGGCGCTCGCCCCACAACCAAGGACGAGTGTGATGCCTGAAATGGCCGCAAGTCGTATATCGCGACGGGAACCAGCAGCGTCGCCCAGTGGAAGCAGGCTGCCTGAAGCAAATTACCCACGCCGGATCACGGCGCCCTCCTCCCGGAGGGCGCCGCTTTTCGTCGCAACTGCTTACCGCGCCAATCTCGCGATCAGGCCGGACATCTCGAACACCGTTGTTCCGGCATCGAGCGACAGGCCGGTCGCGGCGCCAGCGAGTTCACGGGCGGCGGCATAGGCATCCAGCGCGGCGCGGAGCGCTTCGCCCGATAGCGAGCGGGCGCGTTCGGCGATGAAGCTTGGGGCGCGGTCGAGAAAGGCTTCGTAGCGCGGTTGCGCCGCTTTCGCGCCGAGTTGCTTGGCCAGGCGGGCGCGCACGACGTTGCCGGCGTCGCCGGTGTCCGCAAGAGTGGCCATCTCGGCTTCGAGCGCCGCCAGGCCGAGACCCGCAAATCCCAGCGCACGGCCGGGCGAGCCTTCGCCGGCGCGCACCAGGGCCTCGATCTCGCCGGCTGTCGATTGCGGCAATTGCTCGCGCAGGATGGGCGCGACCTGACTCGGCGCGAGCGCTTCGAAGCGCAGGAGGCGGCAGCGCGAGCGAATCGTGGGGAGCAGGCGACCGGGCGAATGGCTGACGAGCAGGAAGATCGTGCCTTGGGGCGGCTCCTCCAGGTTCTTCAGCAGGGCATTCGCGCCGCCACGCTCAAGATCGTCGATCGAGTCGATCAGGATCACGCGGCGTGACGAGAGGGAGGGCTTGTTGGCGAACAGCGCCTGTAAGCTGCGGACCTGCGCGATCGTTATCGACCGGGCAAGCGCCTCGTCGGGCTTGTCCGCATCCTTGGGCAGCCGGACGAGCTCGCGGTAATCGGGATGTGCGCCGGATGCCGAATAGTGCGCGGTGCGGCAGGTTGCGGGCACGTCCCAGCCGGGCTCCAGCGCCTCCTCCGCCGCCTCCGCCAGCATCCTGAGCGCCGCGCGGCGGGCGAAGCTCCCCTTCCCCACGCCCTGCGGCCCGGCGATGAGCCAGGCGTGATGCAGCGCGCCGCTCGCCATTGCGGCCGCCAGCGCCTCGCGGGCGGAATCGTTGCCGATATGGGGCATGGGACCTTGTAGAGCGAACCGCCACTCGGGCGAAGCCGTGAAGTAGGTTTTCTCACACAAAGACGCGAAGGCACGAAGAAGACCCCCCTTCCCCTCTTGCTTTGTGTCTTCGTAACTCGTGCGAGGCCGTTCCGGTTCGGGCTTCGCTGGATCAGCTCACAGACCGAACAGCGACCACAGCCCCAGCCATGCCCGGCGGAAGAAACCCGCCGTGCCGACATCGCTTTCCGCCACCAGCGGCAGCGTCTGCTGGGGCATGCCAGGCGAATCGATCACGAGGTCGGCGATATGGGCGCCCGCCTTGATCGGCGCCTTTACAGGCCCCTGATAGACGATGCGACCCTGCATTTCGGGAGACGTGCCCGCGGGGACCGTGGCGGCGAGATCGCGCGGAGCGACAAGGCCGACAGTGCTCGAACCGCCGCCCTGAACCTCGGCCTCGCCGACATGCTTGCCCTTGCCGACGATTGGACGCGCTTTCCATGCGCGGAAGCCCCATTCCATGAAACGCACCGATTCGGCCGCGCGGCCACCGAAGCTGTCGAGGCCCGCCACGACCATGACCAGGCGGCGTCCGCCCTGCTCCGCCGATCCGGTGAAGCCGTATCCCGCCTCTTCGGTATGACCGGTCTTCAGGCCATCCGCACCCGCCACGCGCCCGAGCAGCGGATCGCGGTTGGCCTGGCTGATCGCCGCGCCCGCGCCCAGCGTCTTGCCCCAGCTATAGGTCTTCAGCGAATAGAAGCGCTTGTAGAGATCGGCGTGGTTGAGGATCGTCGCCTTGGCGAGATGCGCCAGATCGCGCGCCGTGACGAAGGTGCGGCCTTCGTCGGGCCACCCGTTCGAAGTGCCGAACTGGCTGTTGGACAGGCCCAGCTCCTTGGCCTTCTGGTTCATCAGCCCGACAAAGGCTTCCTCGGTGCCCGCAATGCCCTCTGCGAGCACGACGCAGGCGTCATTGCCCGACAGGGTGACGATGCCGTTGAGCAGATCCTCGACTCGCGGCTTTTCGCCGACGCCCAGAAACATGGTCGAACCCTGCGAATGCCATTTCTTCCATGTCTCGGGCCGAACCTCGAAGGTCTGGTCGAGCTTTAATTCGCCCTTTTTTAGCAAATCGAAGACCACATGGACCGTCATCATCTTCGCCATTGAAGCCGGCGGGATGCGGCGATCGGCGTCCTTGGCATAAAGCACCGCGCCCGAGGACATATCCTCCATATAGGCGATCGGCGCCGGAGTATCGAAGGGCGGGTTCGCCGCGTTCGTCGGGACGGCCGCAATGGCCAGTGCGAGAATCGAGGCGGCGATCAGCTTCTTCATGGGCTCCGTCCGTTAATTGGCGATGACGCGAGCATCTCCATAGCCCGCGCCAGCGGCCCGCTGCCGCGCCGCATCGGCCTCTCCGCGCGTCGCGAAGGGTCCGAGCTGGACGCGATAGAGCCCGCCACCGGGCTTTACGAACCCGCCCATGCTTTGGGCAAGCGATTGCGCGTTCGCGGCGTTCGAAAGTGCGGCGACCTGAACGATCAGGCCACCTCGCGAGGGGGGACGGGGGTTCGTGACGGTGCGCGCGGGAGCCGCATAGCCATTATTCGCAGGCTGGGCCGGGGCATAGCCGCCCGCCGGCATGTGCTTGCGCAACGCGTTTAGCAGCACGGGTGGCGTATCGGGGCGCTGAGTCGCGGGGCGGCCCTGGTTGAGCGCGGCCTGATCCGAAGCGGTCGGCGTAATGCGACGGACACGAACGGCGATCGTCTGGGGCCGATCATAGCCCAGCTGGCGCGCGGCGCCCGCGGAAAGATCGAGCGGGTGATCGGCGCCGGCACCCATCGAGCCCGTGATCAGCACCAGGATCGTCTTGCCGGTATCGAGGGAAGTGACTTCGACATAGCTGTTCGCCGGCAGCGAGCGGTGGACCCCCACGACTGCCGTATCGCCAGCGGCTCCGCCGGATACGGGACGAATGCCGGCAAAGCCGACTTCGTCGTAGCGCGCTTCGGAGGAACGCGAGGAACCGGCGGGGCCGGCCGCGCCCGCGGCGGGATCGGCATAATCCTGGGGCACGGGCTCCGGCGCGCGATAGGTTTCGCGCTGGGGGGGACGCGCATAGGCTTGGCGCTGTGGTTCGGGATATGCCCCGGGCGCTGAATAAGCCGCACCGGGCTCTCCGTCGTTGCGATATTGGGGCTGGACCATGTCCTGCTGTCCGGCGGCTTCGGGTGGAGCGACGGTACCGCTTCCCCCTCCCCAACTTTGCGCTGCGGCGGAACCTTGTCCGGCAGCGGTTTCGGGGCCGTATTCGGCATAGCTCCGTCCCCCGCCGCACGCGGCAAGGGTCAGGCTGAGGGCAGCGGCGAGGCTAGCGTTCCACTTCATCGGCGAGCAGGCCTACCGACAAAGCGTAAAAATTCGAGCAATTATAGTCGAGAATCACGCGATAATTGCCGGTTAGCAGATAAGCGGTCTTTCCGGGCCCGTCAGGCTCGAGCAGGCTGGCCTGGATGCCGTCCGCGGGCCAGGCGCGCCCGGTGGGCACTAGGCCGAGCGCGCGCCACTCGGCCATCGTCTTCCACTGGCTATGCCGCGCATGAACGCGCGGGCAGCGCGGGCTGGTGGTGCGCGCCGCGATGGCCGAACGGTTCAATCCGCCGGGAACGCTCACCGCGAAGCCCCAGGGCTGGCCGGGGCGCCAGCCGGCGTTGGCGAAATAATTGGCGATCGAAGCGAGCGTATCGGCTTCGCTGTTCCAGATATCGGCCATGCCGTCGCCATCGCCGTCGCGCGCCAGGCGAAGATAGACGGAAGGCAGAAATTGCGGCCCGCCGAACGCGCCCGCCCAGCTTCCCACCAGCTTCTGGCGCGGAACCCCGCGGTCGATCATCTTGAGCGTGGCGACGAACTCGGCCGAGAAAAGCTCGCGCCGGCGACCCTCATAAGCCAGGCTGGCGAGCGCACGAGGAAGGTCGAAACCGCCCATTACCCGCCCGTAATTGGTCTCATGGCCCCAGATCGCAATCATGATCGACTCGGGAACCCCGGTTTCGCGCTCGATTCGCTCCAGCCGCCAGCGCTGGCGCTGATAGGCCGTCCTGCCTTGCGAAATGCGCGCGGCATCCACATGCGAGCGTCGATAGGGCTCGAAACTAGGCACCGGCGCATTGGGCCGGGTCTCCGGCTGCTGCCGATCGAGCTCTACGACGCGGGAATTATACGTGAGAGACGGGATCACCGAATCGATCGTTCGGCGGCTGACGCCCTCGCTCGCGGCAATGCGCGCCAGCACCTGCAGATAGGATTGGAAACCGTTCTCGTCCTGCGCCACTGCCGGCCCTGCGGCGGGCGAAGCCGCCACCAATGCGAGCGCGAGCGCCAGAACCCAGGTCGAAAAATTGCGCCAAGCTTTCATGCGGCGACAGTGCCACAGCGATACGGGCGCGTGAATCCCCATTTGCGCACGTTAACCAACATTTTGTGGCGAACCGGCGCATGTGGCGTTAGCTGGCAAGCGTGCGGAGAGGTGGCCGAGTGGTTTAAGGCAGCGGTCTTGAAAACCGCCGTGGGTGAAAGCTCACCGTGGGTTCGAATCCCACCCTCTCCGCCACTTCTTGTTTTAGCGCTTCGCATAAGCTCGGGTGGCCGTTCTGCCTTGCGAACCCCAGGGGGTTCGAACTGTCTCCGCTTCGCTCCCCCAAAGCGCGGAATTCGCCGATTATTGCGGCATTGCTTTCCACAGCACCGCGGCGACTCCGCCCCCGCCTACGCTGAACGCCGGACTCTCGTCCTTGCCGTCGATCCGCAGCACCAGCATCGCGCTGAGGGGCGAAGGCTTGAAGGCACGCGGACGGCGATATTCGCCGAGAGTATCGCGCACGGCGTAAAAGCCGTTGGCCGAAGTCGTGACCGGCGGAAGCCCATCGGTAACGTGCCAGGCCTTGAGCGAGCGCAGCTCGCTGATCGCGAAGGGCGATGTCAAAACAACATGCTCGGTCAGCAGTACGTCATGGGGCGTGATGTTGGGGCGTGCGAAGGGAAGCTCGTCAAAGTCCGCGAGCGCGATTGGGAGCGTCGAGGCGCTGCGTAACGTCACGACGAAATCGTCGGTCAGGGCGGCCGTTGCGCCAAAGGCGAGATCTCGATCAGCAGCCGCGGGGATCGATGTCGGCACGGTCCGGGCGGCAACCGCTTCGCGCTCCTCGGCCGCGAGGGGCGCGGATATCCCGCAAGCGATCGTGCAGAATAGCAGGCCCCTGATCATCACCGTTCCCCAACCGTGAGCGGAGAGGATGACTGATGAACGAGCTTAAAGCAATGCGGCCAAAATCGGGCCGGCGCAAAATAGCTTCACTGCGTCGTAAGTGTCTCGAAAGCTTCGATTGTGAGGGGAGCCTGAAATTCGAGACCCGCTTCGAAATCGCTAGCCCAGACGACCTTCGCCGCGATGTGGCCAACCTTGGGGAGCGCCAGCCAGATCATCGTCCCGAGCCGAAGCTCCGAATAGGTCTGAAGCCGTGCGCCGTGCGCCGAAAGATCGGTGACCTTGCACAGCGCGCGATCAAGACCGCCACGCCCGATCCGCGCGTCCAGCGAGACCGGCGCGCGTGGGCTGCGCCGGCGGCCCAAGCTCTCGGCAGGTTCATATTCCGCTGCAAACGTAGCCGTTTTGTGATCGAGGTTCATGCGGCCAGACTAGCCCGGCATAGCTAATGGCGCGTTAACGCCGCCAGACGCACGAGCGCCGCCCAAGCATGCGCCGGGCGGCGTCGTGTAGAGCTGGAAGCCCGTTCGCGGGCCGCCGCTTACTTCTTTGCGAGGCTGAGGCCGCCGAAGCGCTTGTTGAAGCGCGCGACCTGGCCACCCTGATCGAGCAACTGCCCGCGGCCGCCGGTCCAGGCCGGATGCGCCAGCGGATCGATATCGAGCGTCATCAGGTCGCCTTCCTTGCCCCAGGTGGAGCGAGTCTCGAACACAGTGCCGTCGGTCATCTGCACCTTGATCATGTGATAATCGGGATGCGTATCGTTCTTCACGTGGAATTCCTTGCGATGCCGCTGGTTACCGACCAGCAGCGGGAGGCGCGCGCCTAGCAGAGGGCGCAGACTAGCGCAACCGCGCTCAAAAGGCGTTACTTGCTGCGGGGCGCTCCGGCATCGCTGCGCTTCTCCCGCCAGCGGCCGTCATCATTGCGCGAGCGCTCCTGGCCCTTGTTGGGTCCTGTTTTCACTTTTGGCGTTTCGCCTTTACCGCCAAAAAGTCCCATCGCTCGATCCTCAGGGCTGGGGCGGATCCGCGATCATCGCGGTGAACTCGCATTCGGTGGCGACTTCGCCGTCCAGCATCGCCTTCCCTGCGAACTTGCAGACGCGCGAGCGCTTCTGGATGAATTCGACTTCTAGCCGGAGCAGGCAGCCGGGCATAACCGGCTTGCGGAATTTCACGCCGTCGATCGACATGAAATAGACCAGCTTGCCCGAGCCGGCGAGGCCCAGGCTTTCCACGGCGAGTACGCCCGCGGCCTGCGCGAGCGCCTCGACCTGGAGGACGCCGGGCATGATCGGCCTTCCGGGGAAATGCCCCTGGAAGAACTCCTCGTTCATGCTGACCGCCTTGATCGCCACGATGCGCCGGTCGATCACGAGTTCCTCGACCCGATCGACCAGCAGCATCGGATAGCGATGCGGAAGCGCCGCCATCACTCGCCCGATATCGAGCGGGCCTATGTCGACGCCCCCGGCTTCGGCTTCGCTCACCGGGGCTCGGCGGGCTTCGCAGGAGCGGGCCTTGCGGGCGCGGGCCGCGCAGCGCCGCCGCCAGCAGCCGGAGCCGCCTGGCCAGCCTGCTGCTGGCGAGCAGCTTCCTGCTGATAGGCACGGATCTGCGCCATCTGCACGAGCTGCTGCTGGATGGCGAGCGTCTCGCGGCTCGGCTCCCAATCGGCCGGCGGCGCGATCGCGACGGTCGGAGTGCTCTTGTCGATCTCGCTGGTGATCGCGGCGCTGATATCGGCCGATTCGGGAGCGTACATGAACACTTCCGGCGTAAGCACGACGCCGATCTTGCGTGCGGTCACGACGCGAAGCTGCGCCGCCTCATATTGGCGCAGGATCGATTCGATGGCGAACAGCTCGGCGCGAGCGGCCGGATTACTGATTCGCGCGATATCGGCCTGCGCGTTGGTCTGCGCGGTCTTCAGCCTGTCGAGCACCGGGTTCTTGGCGGTCTGCGCCGCCTTTATCTCATCGTCGGTGAGATTCTTGTCCTTGTTGATGTCGAGCTGCGTCAGCATCGGCTCGAATTCCTTCTGCATCGCCGCACGGCGCTGCTGGATCTGGTCGAACGACGCCTTGTACGTCGTGGCGATCTGCTGATTGGCCGCGGCGAATGCCTTGGAATTTCCCACCACGCTGGTGGGGCTGGCAAAGGCGATCCCGTTGACCTGCGCCTGCACGGGCGCCGCAAAGGCGAGCGCGACGGGCGCGGCGAGCAAGCTCGCGATAATGCGCTTCTTGGTATTCATCAGAACTGAGTCCCTACGTTGAAAGTAACAAGCTTTTTGTCATCGCCCTTGGCTGAGAGCAGCGCCTTGGCCACATCGATGCGCAAGGGCCCGAAAGGCGAATTCCAATTGACGCCGAAGCCCACCGAAAGCCGCGGCCGGGCGCTATCGCCCACAAAGCGCTCGAAGAACGGCGCCGTTGGCACATTATAGATCGAATTGACGGAGGTGCCAATGCATGGCTGCCCGGCGCCCGGAGCAAAGCCGACGTTGCAAGTGGTGAGCGAACCGGCATTGGTGGTGTCGCTACCGCTCACGATAAAGAGCTGATTGCCCGACGCGTCCTTGATGAAATTGTCCTTGGGCAGCAGCGTGGGCGATCCATCCGAGTTGAACAGGAGAGCACCGCCTGCTCCCGTCGCCTGGGCAAATTCGATCGTCTTGGCCGGGCGGGTGATGTTGAAAAGGCTGCCCGCCTGGACGAAGATCGAGGGGCGCAGGCCCATTTCTGCCGCACCGGCGCCCAGGGGAATCTCAAGCTCGGCCTTTGTCAGGTAATAGGCCTTGCCGCCGATGGCGTCGTCAACGGTCTGATCCTTGTCCGTGACCAGCAGCTGCGTGCCGGTGGTGGGATCCCCGGTAAAGCCGATGCGCTGCACGCGCGGGCCTACGCCCCGAATGTCGAAGCCACGGAACTGCGGCTCGCCCAGATAGAAGCGGTCGGTGATCCGGATCGGATCGTTGCCTGCGCCCCGGCTCTTTTCGAAGCTGTGGATATAGGCCGCCTCACCGGAAAGCGAGAAGACGAAGCCGCCGCCGATATTCCAGTATTTATCCGCATCGAGCCGCGCGCGCGCATAGCGTACGTCGCCACCCAGGCCGGCAAAATCCGTGCTCAGCGTGAGCCGCTGCCCACGCGTCGGGCGCAGCCGGCTGTTGAGGCTGTCATAGATAAGCGACAGGCCGAGCAGCGAGGTCAGGCGGCTGCCCACCGCTTCGCAATAATAGCGGCCGGCCTTGAGCGGGTCGCACTCAAGCGTGCCGTTGCCGTCCGTATCCGAATAGAAGCTGCTCTTATCCAGCGTCACATCGTCCTGCATCAGCTGGTACCGGCCAGAGAGCGTCCAATATTCGGTAAGCGGCATGCCGGCCACGAGCTGGAAGCCGGTCGAGACCTGGCTGTAGGTGGTGCTGCGATCGGAACCGATATAGTTGAAGGCGTTGTAATCGCGGCGGAAGATCGTGCCGCCCAGTGCGATGTTGCTGTCGAACAGATAAGGCTCGGTAAAGCCCAGTTCGAGCGACTTCGAATAGCTCGAATAATCGACGGAGGCCGAGATCGTCTGGCCCTTGCCGCGGAAATTCCGCTGGCGGATCGAGGCCTGGAGGATGAACTGCTCAAGGCTCGAAAAGCCCGCGGACAGAGTCAGTTCGCCATTGGCCTTTTCCTCGACATTCGCGGAAAGGATAATGCGATCGGGGGCCGAGCCATCCTTGCGCTCGATCTCGAACTTGTCCTGGAAATAGCCCAGCGAATTGATCCGGTCCTGAGAGCGCTTGACCAGGAAGGTGTTGAAGGCGTCGCCCTCAGCCACGCGAAACTCGCGCCGGATCACCTTGTCCTGAGTCTGGCGATTCCCGGTGATGTCGATCCGCTCGATATAGGTGCGATTGGCTTCCGCGATGCGGAAGTTCATCGTCATCGTCAGCGTTTCCTTGTCGCGCTGGAAATCGGGGCGAACGTCGGCGAAGGCATATCCGAAGATGCCCGCGGTCTCGCTCAGCTGCTCCACCGAATCCTCGACGGCCTTGGCGTTATACCATTGGCCTTCCTTGATCTGGAGCGCGGCGGCCAGGCGCTTGTCGTCGAAATCGCGGATCGCGCTATCGACCGTGATCGGTCCGAATTTGTAGCGCGGGCCTTCCTCGACGACATAAGTGATAATGAAGTCGCGCTTGTCCGGCGTCAGCTCGGCCACGGCGGAGATCACCCGGAAATCGGCATAGCCTTCGGTAAGGTAGAACTGGCGCAGCTTCTGCTGGTCATAGGCCAGCCGGTCCTGATCGTAGGAGGTGTTCGAGCTGAACAGCGACGTGATGCGCGCCTGCTTGGTCACCATTTCGCCGCGCAGCTTGCCGTCGGAGAAAACCTCGTTGCCGATCACGTTGATCTGACGAACCTTGGATTTCGGCCCCTCATTCACTTCGAAGATCACATCGACGCGGTTCTGGTCGAGGCTTACCATCTTGGGCTCCACCGATGCGGCGAAGCGGCCCTGGCGGCGATACAGCTCGATGATCCGGGCAACGTCGGCGCGCACCGCGGTGCGCGTGAAGATCTGGCGAGGGCGGAGCTTTACCTCCTTGTCGATCTTGTCCTGCTTGAGCCGCTTGTTTCCCTCGAAGATCACGCGGTTGATCACCGGATTCTCGCGAATGCGGATTACCAGATTGCCGCTATCGACACCTTCGATCTGGGCGTCTGCGAGCAATTCGGAGGCCAGCAGGTCCTTGATGGCCTGATCGATGACTTCGTTGGTGTAGCTCTCGCCCACCCGCAAGCGAGTGTAGGACAGCACCGTGTCGGGCTCGATGCGCTGCGAACCCTCGACGCGCAACGTCTTGACCGTGCGCACTTCCTGGACCGGAGGGGCAGCCGCTTCCTGCGCCGCAGGAGCAACTGGAGCAGCCGTGGGCGCTGCCGCCGGAGCGGTCTGCGCGAGCGCAGTGCCGGTCAGGGCGAGGCCGGACAGGATCGTCCCCGCGAGGAGGGTAGCCGTGGCCCGTGCGCCCATTTTCGTCACCTTTGTCGCAGTCACATTCCACCCCAGTCGGAATTCAAATTCACCGGTCGGCAACCGGGCATCGTACCGCCCTGCCCTAACCGCATCAGCCGATCAACCCGGCCAGATTTTTCCAGATGCCAAAGGCACCCAGATCGTTGAACGTAACCAGCAGCATCAGCGCCAGAATGGCGACCAGCCCACCGCGAAACGCCCATTCCATCACCTTTGGCTCAGTCGGCTTCCGCCGAACGGCCTCGACTGCGTAGAACAGCAAGTGACCCCCATCCAGGACCGGCACTGGCAACAGGTTGATGAACCCCAAGTTAATCGAGATCAGGGCAATCAGACCGACTAGCTGGGCCGGTCCCATCGCGAGACTTTCTCCCGAGATCTGGGCGATCTTGAGCGGCCCACCCAATTCTCTGACCGAGATGCGGCCTGTGATGATCTGACCCAGCCCATCGACGGTCATTTCGACGATTTCCCAGGTGCGCTTGAGGCCGACGAGCGGGGCCTCCCAGAGGCTGACCGGAGTGAAGACCTGCTCGCCGGGCCCAATGCCGAGCATCCCGCGCCTGGAGATGTTGCCGAACCGGTCCTTGAGCTCGCGCACACCAATCACCGCGTCGATCTGCTGGGCCGAACCGGCACGCTCGTAAACGATCGTCACGCGCTCGCCGGCATGCATCACGGTGAACGCCGCCATATCGCCGAAATCGGCGATTTCGCGCCCTGCCAGTGACGTGATCCTGTCCCCGGGCTGCAATCCCGCCGATGCCGCCGCGCTGCCGGGCGCCACCGAACCGACCACAGCGGGCGTGGTGTTTTGGCCATATGTCACCGCAAACGCCGCCAGGATCACGATCGCGACGATGAAATTGGCGATCGGACCCGCAGCGACGATGATCGCCCGCTGCCATAGCGGCTTGGCCTGAAAGGTCTGGGCGCGCTCGTGCGCGGGCAGCGACAGCCATTCGGGCGATGGCTGGCTTGCGGGGTTCATATCCCCGGCGAAGCGGACATAGCCGCCCAGAGGCAACCAGCCGAATTTCCAGCGCGTGCCCCGCCTGTCGGTAAAGCCCGCGACTTCGCGCCCGAACCCGACGGCAAACTCTTCCGCCTTCACGCCGAACCAGCGTCCCGCGAGATAATGGCCGAGTTCGTGGAGGAAAACGAGCGGACCGATCACCAGCGCGAACGCCAGGATGGTGAGCAGGATTCCAGGGTTTTCGATCAAACGACGCAGTCCTTTACACGCTCTGCCGCACGCGCCCTCGCCTCTGCATCGATTGCCAGCACGGCATCGAGGCTCTGTGGGGCGGCGGGATCGTAGCGGGCCAGCGTATCGTAAACGATTGCGGCAATTTCAAGAAACTTAACGGCGCCAGCAAGGAAAGCGGCAACCGCGACTTCGTTCGCCGCATTGAGAATCGCCGGGCGTGCGCCCCCAGCCGCCAGCGCTTCGCGCGCCAGCTTCAGTGCGGGGAAGCGGATATAGTCGGGTTCCTCGAAATCGAGCCGGCCGATCTTTGCCAGATCGAGCCGCTCGCACGGCGTCTCCATCCGATCGGGCCATGCCAGCGCATAGGCGATGGGCGTGCGCATATCGGGCGTGCCGAGCTGCGCCAGCACCGAGCCATCGACATATTCGACCATCGAATGGACGACCGACTGGGCATGGACCAGCACATCGAGTTGATCGGCGCGCACCGGAAACAAGTGAAACGCCTCGATCAATTCGAGACCCTTGTTCATCAGCGTCGCCGAATCGACCGATATCTTCGCGCCCATCGACCAGTTCGGATGCGCTATGGCTTGAGCCGGGGAGATGCCCTGCATGTCCTGAAGCGAGGTCTCGCGGAACGGTCCCCCGCTTGCCGTGAGAATGATGCGGCGGACCCGCTCGGGGGCGGTGCCATCAAGGCATTGGAAGACCGCATTATGCTCGGAATCGACTGGAAGCAGCGTTGTGCCGGCGGTTCTTGCGGCGGCAGTCATGATCTCTCCGGCCGAAACCAGCGCTTCCTTGTTGGCTAGCGCGACGGTCCCGCCGGTCTCGAGCGCCGCCATCACCGGCCTTAGCCCCGCGGTGCCGACAATTGCGGCCATCGTCCAGTCCGCACCCATGCCGGCGGCTTCGCACACCGCCTCGGGACCAGCCCTGGCTTCGATCGCGGACCCGGCCAATGCATTGCGGAGCTGCTGCAGACATGCGGGATCGGCCACGACGGCGAGCTTCGCATTGGTGCGCAGGGCGGCCCGGGCCAACCCGGCCACGTCGCTGTTCGCAGTAAGCGCGACCACCTGGAATTGATCAGGCGCGCGCTCGATCAGGTCGAGCGTAGAGGTTCCAACGGATCCGGTCGCGCCCAATATCGTGACGCGCTTCATCAGGTGAGCGCCAGCACCAGCAACGCCGCGAAGGGCGCGACGAAGATCAGGCCATCCAGGCGATCCATGAGGCCGCCATGCCCCGGCAGGACCTTGCCCGAATCCTTTACCCCCGCCTGACGCTTGAGATTGCTCTCATACAGGTCACCCAGCACGGAGAGTATGGCGAGCAGCGGCGTCGCGTAAGCCAGCTCGATCGGCAGCCCGAACAGCCAGACCAGGCCCATCGCCCCTACGGTCGCCCCGATCAGTCCCCCCGCAAAGCCGGACCAGGTCTTGTTCGGGCTGATCTGCGGCGCGAGCTTTGGCCCGCCCGCCGCGCGCCCGACGAAATAGGCAGTGCTGTCCGCCGCCCAGACTAGGCCCATCGCCCAGAAGGTGAGCAGGATTCCACGCGTCCACGGTTCCTGATCGCGCAGCACGAGGAGGGCCAGCACCGGCAGCCCCACGTAAAGTATTCCCAACGCCAGGCGCGGATTGCGCGTCACCGCGCCTACGAAGAACAATGCGCCGCCCACCAGGCCGAGCGACAGAAACCCCGGCCCCGCCGCCCACGGGCACATCGCCGCCAGCGGCACCGAAAGCGCATATTGGGCCAGCCGGATCGTCTTTGGATCGACGCCGGCCAGCTCGCCCCATTCGCTATAGGTGAGCAGCCCGGCAACGACGAGCGCCAGCCAGAAGACGACCCCCCCCATCCATAGCGCGAACGCCGCGCCCGCGATCAGCGCCATGGCGACGCCGAAGCGCGTGCCGAGTTCCGAACCCTTGCTCACAGCCCACCGAACCGGCGCTGGCGCTTGCCAAATTGATCGACCGCGGCGGCAAGCGCGGCCTCGTCGAAATCGGGCCAGAGCGTATCGACGAACAGGAACTCGGCATATGCCGCCTGCCAGAGCAGGAAATTGGAGAGACGCTGTTCGCCAGAGGTGCGGATCAGAAGGTCGAGTGGCGGCAGATCGCCTGTGTCGAGCGCGGCTTCGAACGCCGCCTCGTTTATGCTCGCGGGATCGATTTCGCCGCTGCGTGCCCGTTCGGCCAAGTTGCGCGCCGCCGCGGCGAGCTCGGCCTGGGCGCCGTAATTGAGCGCGATCACCAGCGTGGGACCGGGATTGTTCGCAGTGCGCGCGATCGCGCCGTCGATCATTCGCACCAGATCGGCGGACAGCCCGCGCCAATCCCCGATCACGCGCAGCCTGATGCCCTCCGAAACCAGCTCATCCAGCTCGCTCGCCAGGAAATGGCGAAGAAGCCCCATCAAATCCCGGACTTCCTCCTCTGGACGCCGCCAATTTTCGGACGAAAAGGCGTAAAGCGTCAGTACTTCGATGCCCAGCGTGCGCGCGGCGCGCGTGATACGGCGCACTGCCTCCACGCCCTGCTTGTGCCCGGCGATCCGCGGCAGCATCCGCTTCTTCGCCCAACGGCCATTGCCGTCCATGATGATGGCGACGTGGCGAGGGGGCAATAGTGGGGCTTCGGGAGCGGGTTTAGCGGCCATGGCCACTCCCCCGCTCACCCTGAGCTTGTCGAAGGGCGGCCCAAGGTAGGAACGGTGCTTCGACAGGCTCAGCATGAGCGGAAATAGAAAGGCCTTCCGGGCGCATCACCGGCCCATGATTTCCTTTTCCTTGGCGGTCGCCGCCGCATCGATCTCCGCAATCGTGGCATCGGTCAGCTTCTGCACCTCGGTCTCGTGGCGCTTGCGCTCATCCTCGCCGAAAACGCCCTTCTTTTCATCGGTCTTCAGGCTGTCGTTACCGTCGCGGCGGACGTTGCGAACGGCGATGCGCGCCGCCTCGGCATATTTGCCGGCGAGCTTGGCCAGCTCCTTGCGGCGCTCCTCGGTTAAATCCGGGATCGGCAAGCGGAGCGTCTGGCCATCGACGATCGGATTGAGGCCGAGGCCCGCCGATCGGATTGCCTTGTCGACCGGGCCGACATTGGTCTTGTCCCACACCTGAACCGACAGCATCCGCGGCTCGGGAGCCGAGACGGTGGCGACCTGGTTCAGCGGCATATTTGCTCCGTAGACCTCGACATTGACGGGATCCAGCAGGTTCACCGAAGCGCGTCCGGTGCGAAGGCCCTGCAGGTCATGCTTGAGCGCCTCTATCGCGCCGGCCATTCGGCGTTCGAGATCGGCCTTTTCGTAAGCGGGCATATTCTCTCCTATGCGGCCTGAACAACCGTCGCGGTGGCTTCACCCTTGAGCACGCGGGCAAGATTGCCGCGCTCGCGGATGTTGAACACGACGATCGGGATGTTGTTGTCGCGGCAAAGCGCGACTGCCGATGCGTCCATGACTTTCAGATTATGTGACAATACCGTGTCGTATGTCACGGTTTCATAACGTTTTGCCGTAGCGACCTTCTTGGGATCGGCATCATATACCCCGTCCACCGAAGTGCCCTTCAGCAGGGCGTCGCACTTCATTTCGGCTGCACGGAGGGCGGCGCCGCTGTCCGTCGTGAAGAACGGGCTGCCGACGCCCGCCGCGAAGATCACGATACGCCCCTTTTCCAGATGACGCTCGGCGCGGCGGCGGATGAAGGGCTCGCAGACGCTGGCCATGGGAATGGCCGACTGGACGCGAGTCTGGACCCCCATCTTCTCGAGCGCATTCTGCACGGCGAGCGCGTTCATCACGGTTGCCAGCATGCCCATATAGTCGCCGGTCGCGCGGTCCATTCCGCGCGCCGCGCCTGATATGCCGCGGAAGATGTTGCCACCCCCGACCACCACGCAAAGCTCGTACCCATCGGCGCGGACCGCAGCGATTTCCTCGGCAACACGCGCGATCACATCGGGATCGATCGACAGGCCGCTTTCGCCCATCAGGACTTCGCCCGAAAGCTTGAGCAGGATGCGTTTGTAGCGGGGAGCGGTCATTTTGGCCTTGGCAAGCAGGGGATAAGCAAGCGGCGCGGACCCTAGAGGAGCCGCGCCGCAGCGACAAGCAGAGATGCCGCCTGTCGGACGAAGGAGGGGCGCCGCGCGCCCCTCCCGTCACATTACTTGGTGAGACCGGCGGTCGCAGCCACTTCGGCTGCGAAATCGCTCTCTTCCTTCTCGATGCCTTCGCCAAGCTGAAAGCGGACATAATCCTTGAGGACGATCGTCGCGCCAGCGTCCTTGCCGGCCTTGGCGATGACGTCCGCGACCGGGGTCTTGCCGTCCATCACGAAGAGCTGGCTGAGAAGAGCATTCTCCTTGGCGAACTTCTTCACCGCGCCTTCGACCATCTTGGCGATGATGTCGGCAGGCTTGCCGCTCTCGGCCGCCTTTTCGGTCGCAATCGCGCGCTCGCGCTCGAGAACCTCCTGGTCCAGGCCGGTATCGTCCAGCGCCAGCGGGAAAGCCGCCGCGATGTGCATGGCGATCTGCTTGCCCAGCGGCTCAAGCACATCGACGCCGGCGTCGCTCTCGAGCGCGACGAGCACGCCGATCTTGCCGAGGCCGGGAGCAGCGGCGTTGTGCACGTAGGGAATGACGGCGCCCTTGCCGACTTCCACCTTCCTGGCGCGGCGCAGCACCTGGTTCTCGCCGATCGTCGCGATGTTCGCGGTCAGCACATCGTCGATCGAGCCGCCGGCTGCCATCGGAGCGGCCTTGAGCGCCTCGACATCGTCGCCCTTTTCAAGCGCGATCGCAGTGACTTCGCGGACGAAATTCTGGAAGATGTCGTTCTTGGCGACGAAATCGGTCTGCGAATTGACTTCGACCGCGACGCCCTTGGTGCCAGCGACGGCAACGCCGACCAAGCCCTCGGCAGCGGTGCGGCTCGACTTCTTGGCGGCAGAGGCGAGGCCCTTTGCGCGCAGCCAGTCGGTCGCGGCTTCCATGTCGCCATTGGTCTCGTTGAGCGCCTTCTTGCAATCCATCATGCCCGCGCCCGAACGGTCGCGCAGTTCCTTGACGGAAGCGGCTGTGATCTCTGCCATTTCTCTATTCCTCGAAAATTAAAACTGGTCGGGCGGAGCAAGGCTGATGCCCTGCCCCGCCCCGATTACAGGTGCGTGACGCAGGCTTATGCGTCGATCTGGCGCTCGCCCTCGGCAGCGGTTTCCGGATCGGTCGAAGCTGCGGGGGCTTCCGGCTCTGCGGCAGCCGCGGGAGCATCGAACTCCTCGGCGGTCACAACAGGAGCATCGGCAGCAGGGGCTTCCTCAGCGGCGGCCGGCGCGGGCGCCTGGACGGCTTCCTCGACCGGAGGCGCTTCCATTGCGCCAATATCGTTGCCGAAGCTGGCCTGGCGCTCGGCGCCACCACGGGTCGCGGCGATCGCGATGGCTTCGCAATAGAGGCGGATCGCACGGCTGGCGTCGTCATTCGCGGGAACCGGGAATGCAATGCCGTCCGGGCTGACATTCGAGTCGAGGATCGCGACCACTGGGATGCCGAGCGTGTTGGCTTCCTTGATCGCCAGCTCCTCCTTGTTGGCGTCGATCACGAACATGATGTCGGGAACACCGCCCATGTCGCGAATGCCGCCCAGCGAAAGTTCGAGCTTGTCCTTCTCGCGCGTGAGATTGAGGATTTCCTTCTTGGTGAGGCCGTGCACCTCGCCCGAAAGCTGCTCTTCGAGCGTCTTGAGGCGCTTGATCGAGCCGGAGATCGTCTTCCAGTTGGTGAGCATGCCGCCCAGCCAGCGATGGTTGACGAAATGTTGGTTCGAACGGCGCGCCGCGTCGGCGATCGGCTCCTGCGCCTGGCGCTTGGTGCCGACGAACAGGACCTTGCCGCCCGCTGCGACAGTGGAATTCACGAATTCGAGAGCGCGCGCGAAGAGCGGCACGGTCTGCGAGAGATCGATGATATGGACGCCGTTGCGGTCGCCAAAGATGTAGGGCTTCATCTTCGGGTTCCAGCGGTGCGTCTGGTGGCCGAAATGCGCGCCCGATTCGAGCAATTGCTGCATGGAGACGACAGGTGCCGCCATAGGGATAAATCCTTCCGGTTGTTCCTCTGGGAAGCGGGAACCTCATATTGAGGCACCGGGCTATGATGCTTCCCATGTGGGGTTGAGGGCGCGCCGTTAGCCCAGGCCGTCGGTAAAGGCAAGCGGGCAGTGCCGCATTAAAGCGGATTGACATTAGAACATCATAAGAACATATCAGGTTCATAGCGCGGACATGGAACGTTTCGCGCGGCCAAGCGTATGGAATCACTGGGATTCCTGCCACCTCGGCGAAAAGGGGACCGGGTCAATGAGTGTTTTGCTTGCTGTGCTGCTGTTTGGAACCGCCTTTGTCGCCTCTATATGGACGCTTTACGTGAGTGTCCGGCCGCAAATCCACCGCTATCGCGCGCTGTTCGCACCCGCGGTTCCAATCGCCGAGCTTCCTCTACGCGCAACGCGAGTTACGGTGCGCTGGTCTCCGGGGCCGGTTCCCGCACGACCGCAGTTGCGCGCTGCCGCCTGATCCGGCGATAGCTCCAGACGCTGAACGGGATCGCCGCCAGATAGAGCAAGGCGATCCCGGCGAGCGTTGGCCAAGGCGCGGCTACCAGGGCCGCGATCAGCGCCGCGAGGATCACCAGCACTTCGAAACGGATTCGCTGCTTGAGCCGGATCGTCGGCGCATAGGTTGCCAGACTCGAGATCATCAGCAGCGCTACCATCAGTACCCAAGGCGCTACCAGATAGGGCTCGGCGAGATGGGGCTCCTTGGTTTCCATCCATAAATAAAGCGGGGTGAGCGCCAGAATAGCTCCCGCCGGCGCCGGCACCCCGGTGAGATAGCCGGCGGACTTATGGGGCTGTTCGTTGTCGATGCCCGCATTGAAGCGCGCCAGACGCAGCACGCAGAACAGCGCATGGACGAGCGCCACCATCCATCCGAAATTCCCGAGATGCTGGAGCGACCAGAGGTAGAGGATCAGCGCCGGCGCGACGCCGAACGCGATCGCATCCGAAAGACTGTCGAGTTCGGCGCCGAACCGGCTTTCCCCGCGCACCAGCCGTGCAACCTTGCCGTCGATCCCGTCGAGCAATCCTGCGATCAGCACCATCAGCACCGCCTGTTCCCACTTCGCGTCCATCGCGAAACGGATCGCAGTGAGGCCCGAGCAGAGGGCGGCGGCGGTTACGGCATTGGGAGCAATGGCGCGGAGCGGAATGCCGCGCGGCACTCGCGGCGGACGCGCTCGCCGATCCCGCGGCGGGCGCGTCACTGTGAAATGCCGGCCGTATCGGGCGCGCCGCGCTTAGCCAGGACCGTCTCGCCGGCGATCGCGCGCTGGCCCAGCGCGACTTGGCAGCCATAGCCTTCTGGGAGAAACACATCGACGCGGCTGCCGAAGCGTATCAGGCCTACGCGCTGGCCCGCGACGACCATGTCCCCGGCTTTCACGAAGCTTACGATGCGCCGCGCGACCAGTCCTGCAATCTGGGTAAAGCCGAAGCGCGTGCCCGCCCTGTCCTCGACCACGATATGCTGACGCTCATTCTCTTCGCTGGCCTTGTCGAAATCGGCGTTCATGAATTTGCCGGAGATGTAGATGACGTGGCGGATGGTGCCGGTAATCGGCGTTCGGTTTATATGCACATCAAACACGCTCATGAACACCGAGACCCGAATCATCGGCAGGTCGCCCAGCGCCTGGGGTCCGCTGAGTTCGGGCGGCAGCGGCACGCGCTCTATCATCGTGACCAGCCCGTCGGCCGGCGAGACGATCAGCCCCTCCCCTTGCGGCGTGACTCGGATCGGATCGCGAAAGAACGCTGCTACGCCGAGGGCCAGGAAGACGAGCGGCCAGACGATGAAGTCCCAGATGAACAGGAAGGCGAAGGCGATCGCGGCCGCGATAAGCACGTATTTGCGGCCCTCGGGATGAATTCCCGGGAAACGCCATTTTACCGTGGTGGTGCCGAACGGCGGTTTATCCAGTGAAGCCATGGCCCGGCTCTAGCCGGACCGCTCGGCCTTTCCTAGACAAGGATCATGCTTATCGAACCTGCCACAAGCGACGACGGTACCCAATGGGCAGCGCTGCGGATCGCTTTATGGCCCGACGAGGACCCTGACGGACTGGCCGAGGGCATGAAGGAAATGCTCGACGGGGATGACATGCTGGCCTTGGTGGCACGTACGGATTCCGGCCAGATCGCCGGTTTTGCCGAGGCCTCGATCCGCCGGGATTATGTCAATGGCTGCGAGACTTCACCCGTCGCGTTCCTGGAGGGCATCTACGTCGCTGCCGGCTATCGACGGCAGGGGGTTGCCCGCGCGCTGGCGGAGCGAGTCGCCGATTGGGGCCGCAGCCGGGGCTGCCGCGAGTTCGGCTCGGACGCACTGATCGAGAATCGCGATAGCCATGCCTTTCACGCCGCTATCGGCTTCGCCGAGACCGAGCGCGTCGTCTATTTCCGCCGCGAGCTCTGAGGCGATTCGAGCGGCCAAGCTTGCCGAAATGAACCTCTGCGCTTGAATGTTCGTTCGTTTTTGCGCAGGGCGCACGGCTGCCCCCGCAAACAATCGCAAGAAGGTCCCTCATGCCCGCATCGACTGCTGCCGAGCGCCGAAGCCGCCGCCGCGCCGCAGGCCTGCCTTCGCCAGCGATGATGTTCCTCAAGGGTTTCATCAAGCATCCGGTGATGGTCGGCGCGATCGCCTCGTCGTCGCAACGGCTGGTTCGCCATGTGCTGAGCCGAGTCGATTGGAAGAACTGCAAGCTTTTCGTTGAATATGGCCCCGGGGTGGGCACCTTCACTCGGACGGTCCTCGACCAGCTGGCGCCCGATGCCAGGGTGATCGCGATCGATACGAATCCCGACTTCATCGCCTATCTGGACGCGACGATCGACGATCCCCGCCTGATCGCAGTATGCGGCTCGGCCAGCGACGTGAAGCAGATCATCGCGCATCACGGCTTCGAGCATGCCGACTACATCGCCTCGGGCCTGCCCTTTTCGACCTTGCCCGCCGGCGTGGGCGATGCCATCGCCAAATCGACGCATGAAGTTCTCCGCACCGGCGGGGCCTTTCTGGTCTATCAATACAACCCCAAGGTACGGAATTTCCTGACGCCGCATTGGGCCAAGATCGATCATGCGATCGAATGGTGGAACATTCCGCCGGCACAGCTCTGGTGGGCGTGGAAGGAATAGCGTCGCCGGGGACGGTTGATCCCCGCCGCCCATCCTCCTAGACGCTCGCCAAACCCTTATCGGAGGACAGCGGGCACATGGCGAAGATCAAGGTTGCAACGCCGGTCGTGGAGATCGACGGCGACGAAATGACGCGGATCATCTGGCAGTGGATCCGCGAGCGACTGATCCTCCCCTATCTCGATATTGATCTCAAATATTACGATCTCTCGGTCGAGAAGCGCGACGAGACCAACGATCAGATCACGATCGATTCGGCGGAGGCGATCAAGAAATATGGCGTGGGCGTGAAGTGCGCCACGATCACCCCCGACGAGCAGCGGGTCGAGGAATTCGGCCTGAAGGAAATGTGGAAATCGCCGAACGGCACGATCCGCAACATCCTGGGCGGCGTGATTTTCCGCGAGCCGATCGTGATTTCAAACGTGCCACGCCTGATTCCCGGCTGGACCAAGCCGATCGTCGTCGGCCGTCATGCCTTTGGCGATCAATACAAGGCCACCGATTTCAAAGTGCCCGGCAAGGGCAAGCTGACAATGAAATGGGAAGGCGAGAATGGCGAGACGATCGAAAAGAACGTCTTCGAGTTCCCGGCCGCCGGCGTGGCGATGGGGATGTACAATCTCGATGAGTCGATCCGCGATTTCGCACGCGCCTCGATGAACTACGCGCTGGGCCGCAAGTGGCCGCTATATCTCTCCACCAAGAACACGATCCTCAAGGCCTATGACGGCCGCTTCAAGGATATCTTCGAAGAGGTGTTCGAAGCCGAGTTCAAGGACCAGTTCAAGGCCGCGAACATCGTCTACGAGCACCGCCTGATCGACGACATGGTCGCCAGCGCGCTCAAGTGGAGCGGCGAGTTCGTCTGGGCCTGCAAGAATTACGATGGCGACGTGCAGTCGGACCAGGTCGCGCAGGGCTTCGGTTCGCTGGGCCTGATGACTTCGGTGCTGATGACCCCGGACGGCAAGACGATCGAGGCCGAGGCCGCGCACGGGACCGTCACCCGCCATTATCGCCAGCACCAGCAGGGCAAGGCGACTTCGACCAACCCGATCGCGTCGATCTTCGCCTGGACCGGCGGTCTCAAGTTCCGCGGAAAGTTCGACAACACGCCCGACGTGACCCGGTTCGCCGAGACGCTGGAGCGCGTCTGCATCGAGACGGTGGAGAGCGGCGCGATGACCAAGGACCTCGCGCTGCTGATCGGCCCTGATCAGGCATGGATGACAACCGAGCAGTTCTTCGAGCAAATCCGCCTCAACCTCGAAGCCGAAATGGCGAGCTGGGCCTGATGCCGAACCCCCGCCGCGTTCGCGCCATTCAATGGGCGATCGCGGCGGTGTTCTTCGTGCTCGGGGGCTGGGCGTTACTCGGCCCCCGCAGCGTCATCGAGCTTACCTTCCTGCCGCAATATCGAGAGGGCGCAATCCTCCCCTTCGCGGTGGCGTGCTTCGGCGCGCAGGCGATGATCTCGGGGCTGTTCGCGGCTTTCTCGCGCTTCACCAAGGCCACGTTCCTGGCTTATGGGATCGCGTTGCTTCCGTTCTTCGCGTTCAACTGGTGGTTCGTGTTCGTCGATCCGGTGTTTACCCACCTTGGGCTGCTCGATGCGGTGGGCAATGTGATCATGCTGGCGCTATGCGTGGCGGGCTGGCGCGCCGCCGAACGCTAGGCTTGGGGCGAGCGGATATGCTCCGGCCGGATGCCCATGCCGATCAGCCGGGCCGGAATGCGCTGAAGGGCCGGGAAGCGTCGCAGCAGGCGGAGCATGCGCGGCGCCCGGGTCGTCGGGGTTCGATCGGTCAGGATTGGCTTGATGATCCGGTCATGCGCCATGCGCTGTGCCGCCTGCACCATGCGGGTTGGAAGCATCCGCCGTCGCTGGACGAAGGGCAGGAGCAAATCCAACTCGCGGCCCTCGCGCATCGCCGCGGCTAGAATATTCGCGGTCGCCACGGCGTCTTGCACGGCGAGGTTGATTCCCACTCCCCCGATAGGCGACATGGCATGCGCAGCGTCGCCGATCGCCAGCAATCCGGGCGTGTGCCAGCGGGTCAATCGATCGAGCGATACCGCGAGGAGCTTTACTTGATCCCAATCGGTCAGGGCGGCGACCTGATCCGCTACCAGCGGCGCGGCGATGGCGACCTCGCGGCGAAACGCCTCGATGCCCGCAGCCTTGACGGTGTCCGCTCCTCCCTTGGGAAAAAGATAGGCGCATTGCCAATATTCCCCGCGATCGATCAGGGCGATGACGTGGCCGGCCCCGAAGAAACCAGTGGTCATATTCTCCGGCGTGCGGTCCTTAGGGAGGCGGAACCAGAACACGTCCATCGGCGCACCCAGATCATCGAGCGGGAGCGCCGCCGCGTCTCGCAGGATCGAGCGGCGACCGTCCGCGGCGATCACTAGCTTGGCGCGGATCGTTTCGCCCGCCGCAGTCACGACACCTTCGATGCGGTGTTCGCCCGGCACGATGCCGGTCGCCTCGCAATCCATTCGCAGCGTGAAGGCGGGATAGCGCCGGGCGGCGTCCGCTACGAAATCGAGGAACTCCCATTGCGGCATCATCGCGATGAAGTTGGCCCGCCCGGGAAGGCGGCTGAAATCGGCCACGTCGAAGCGCCGGTCGCCGAAAGGCACGCTCAGTTTACGCACCTTGTCATGCGGGCGCTGGAGCAGCGCATCGAGCAGCCCAAGTTCCTCGAACAGCATCAGCGTCGAGGGGTGCACCGTGTCGCCGCGAAAGTCGCGGAGGAAGTCGCCATGCTTCTCCAGCACCAGCGTCTTTACCCCCGCCCGAGCGAAGAGCAGCCCGGCCACCATCCCCGCCGGACCGCCGCCCACGATGCAAAGTTCGGTTTCGATCATGTGTCCCCCCATGACAAAAGCACCCGCACCCGCTTAATAGGCGCATGATCAGCCTTCAGAATAGCGGTTTCAGTGATGCGCTCGTCATATTGGGCGCGGCCGGGCTGGTCATTCCGGCCTTTGCGCGCTTCAGGATAAGCCCGGTCATCGGATTCATCCTCGTGGGCATATTGGTCGGTCCGGCAGGCCTCGGCACCTTGGTCGGCCAGCAGCCCTGGCTCTATTATTTCACGATTTCCGATCCGCATTCGATCGAGCCCTTCGCCGAATTCGGCATCATCCTGTTGCTGTTCTCGATCGGCCTGGAGCTGTCGTTCAAGCGACTATGGGCGATGCGAGCGCTCGTTTTCGGCGTGGGCGCGGCGGAGCTGATCGGCGCGGCGCTTGTGCTGGGCCTGGCGCTCTACGTCACCGGCATGAGCAGCGGAGGAGCGATCGGCATGGGGCTGGCGCTGGCATTATCGTCGACGGCGCTGGTGATACCGATTGCTGGAACGACGAGCCCGGTCGGCAGGGCGGCATTCGCGATGCTGCTGTTCGAGGATCTGGCGCTCGTCCCGATCATCTTCCTCCTCGGTGCGATGGCCCCCACCGCGGATGCGGGCTGGATGTCTCTGGCCAGCGTGCTTGGCCGGGGCGCGCTGACGGTCGCATTGCTGTTCCTGGTCGGCCGCTTCCTGTTGCCGCGCATGTTCGGCCAGGCGGCGCGAACGAAGAGCCCCGAGCTGTTCCTTGCCGCCAGCCTGCTGGTAGTCATCGCCGCGAGCCTCGCCACCACGGCGGCCGGGCTGTCGCCGATCGTGGGGGCGCTGATCGCGGGCCTGCTGATCGCTGAGACTGAATACCATAGTGAAGTCGAAGTGATCACCGCCCCGTTCAAGGGACTCGCGCTCGGCGTTTTCCTGATCACCGTGGGCATGCAGCTCGATCTGGCCTTCGTTTTCAGCAATTGGGGCGCTTTGCTGGGGGCCGTCGTGATGGTGCTGGTCGTCAAGGCGGGCGTGACGATGGGGCTGCTCAAGATGACGGGCTCCCGAGTGAGCACCGCTGCCGAGACCGGCGTGCTGATGTCAAGCCCATCGGAAACCACGCTGATCGTGCTGGGCGTGGCGGCCACCGCGGGCCTGATCGCCCCCGGTGACGCCGCCTTCTGGACCACTGTGACGGCAATCGGCCTGACCGCGACTCCGCTGCTCGCTTATGGCGGCCGCCGCATCGCGCGGCTGATCGAGCGCAGGCAGGCGAGCGAGGGGGAGAAGGCGGAGGTCGCCGTCGATGAGGCCGGCCCCGGCACGGTCGTGATCGGGTTCGGGCGCGTCGGGCGCACCGTGGCGGACATGCTCCAGCGCCACGGACTGCCCTATATCGGCGTGGACGCGGACGTGGACAATGTCGATGCCGCCCGCAAGGAGGGCTATTCGGTGCTGTTCGGCGATGTGACGCGCAGCGAATTGGTCGATCGGCTCAATCTGGGCCACGCCAAGGCGCTGATCCTGACGATGGACGATCCGGTGCTGACCGTCCGGCTCACTCGGCGGGTGCGCGGCTGGGTGCCCAATCTGCCGATCATCACCCGCGCCAGGGATGCGAGCCACGCCGCCGAGCTGTACAAGGCCGGCGCGACCGATGCCGTGCCCGAAACACTCGAGAGTTCCCTCCAGCTTTCCGAGGCCCTTCTTGTCGATCTGGGCATCGGCGTGGGGCCGGTGATCGCATCGATCCACGAAGAGCGCGACAAGATGCGCAAGGCGATCAAGGAGGCCGTAGGCATGGATCGCGAGCCCCGCCTCCGCCGCATCCGCAGGGCCGATGTGCCGCGCTGAATGCATTTGGGCTTGCCGCCCAAAGTGCGGCGGCGCATGACCCCGCGCAAGCTATCCCAAGGAGTTGACCGATGTTTGAAGCCCTGCTGATCCTCGCCGCCACTGCCGCGGCACAGACCGCCGATCCGCTTGCCGAAGCACGCGCGGGCAAGGTTCAGTGCATGAACCCGAACCGGGAGGCCAAGACCTGCATGGGGATCGCCACCTATACCGTCCGCACGGACGGGACCTATGATTCCGCAACGACGATGATGATCATTCCCGCGCCGCTGGTGACCATGGAAATCAATATCTCGGGCAAGGTCGAGGGGGGCAAAGTCTGCAACCTCGTCCGCACCGCGGATTTCGAGAGCGCCAAGCTTTCGATGAACGGCGGGGCCGTGAACGCCGCGATGGAGCAGGCGATCCGTGCACAGATCGGAGCTTCGCTCGCGCCGATGGATGGCAAGACAGCCTGCGCCACCGAGAAGGCGGACGGGGACGTGATGGTCGCCGAAGCCGCGCTCGACGGAGTGGCGCGGCCCGATCTCAACCAGCGTTATATCTGGGTGAAGGCCGACGAAGGCTATAAGATCGGGCAGTAAGCGCTCAATGCGGGACGCGCGCGGCGCAGCGGGCCAGATCCACTACCGCGGCGGGGGCTCGAGCGGCCAGTTCCTTGTCGGCTCGCTCGGTAGCGTCCGCCATGTCGCGCTCGAAGCGCGAATGGGGGATCCGGTCCTTGCGCGCACGCTCCCCCACCACGAGAGACCAGTATAGCGAATCGTCGAATGCCTTAGTGCTGGCCCGGTCCTGCGCTATCGTCCGGTGATGCGAGATCGTCAGGCCGGCGCACCGACTGGCATCGGCATAGGCTGGCAAGGGCTCACGCTGGAGCAGCAGAGCGATCGCGAGAGCGATCATGCCGGGACGCTCATCAATGCGGTCCGAACGACCGCCAGGGCTTCCTCGCCCTTGCTCCCATCGGGTCCGCCGCCTTGCGCCATATCGGGTCTGCCCCCACCGCCCTGGCCGCCAAGCGCGGCCACCGCTGCCTTGACCAGATCGACTGCGCTGTGCCCGACACCTTCAGTGACGCCGACCGCAACCGAAGCGCGGCCCCCGTTCACTGCGACGAGCGCGACTACACCCGCGCCGATACGAGCCTTGGCTTCATCCACCGCGCCGCGCAGATCCTTGGGGTCGAGCCCTTCGATCACCTGACCGATGAAATTGATGCCACCGATCTCCTCCGGCCCCGCGGGCGCCGACGCGCCGCCGCCGGCGCCGCTCAGCGCCAGCGCCTTCCTGGCATCGGCCAATTCGCGTTCCAGGCGGCGGCGTTCCTCCACAAGAGCGAGAACGCGCGCCGGGACTTCCTCGGGCGACGATTTGAGCGCGGCGGCGGCTTCGCGAAGCCGTTCGTCGCGCGAGCCGAGCCACAACCGTGCGGCCTCCCCGGTGAGCGCCTCGATCCGGCGGACACCCGACGAGACAGCGCTTTCGGAAATGATCTTGAACACGCCGATATCGCCCGTCGCGTTGACATGGGTGCCACCGCAGAGCTCGACCGAATAATGCCGAGCATCGCCGCGCCCCATCGAAAGCACGCGCACTTCGTCGCCATATTTCTCGCCGAACAGCGCCATCGCGCCCGCCGCGATGGCATCTTCCGGAGTCATCAGACGCGTGCCAACGGCTTCGTTGTGGCGGATCTGCGCGTTCACATCGGCCTCGATCTCGGCGATATCCGCAGGTGAAAGCGCGGAAGGATGCGAGAAATCGAAGCGCAGGCGGTCCGCTGCGACCAGGCTGCCCTTCTGGCTGACGTGCCCGCCAAGGCGATGGCGCAGCGCGGCGTGCAGCAGATGGGTGGCCGAATGGTTGGCGCGTATCTGGTCGCGGCGTTCGGCATCGACCTTGAGATGGACGGTATCGCCCACCGCGATCTCGCCGCTGTCGATCCTCGCATCGTGGGCGTGCAGCCGGCCAAGCGGCTTGCTTGTGTCCTCGATCGTCGCACTGAGCTTATCGTTTGTAATCGTGCCTGCGTCACCCATCTGGCCGCCGCTCTCGCCGTAAAAGGGCGTCTGGTTTGTGAGGATGGTGACCCTGTCCCCTGCCGCCGCCCTTTCGACGCGCACGCCATCCTTCACCAGCGCGACGACCTGCGCCTCGCCCTCGGTGCCTGCATAGCCGGTAAACTCAGTGCCGCCGAATTCGTCGGCGACATCGTACCAGACTTCGTCCGAAGCCTTGTCGCCCGAGCCCTTCCATGCGGCGCGGGCGGCGCGCTTCTGCTCGGCCATCGCCGTGTCGAAGCCGGCACGATCCACTCCGATGCCGTTCGTGCGCAGCGCATCTTCGGTCAGGTCATAGGGAAATCCGAACGTGTCGTAGAGCTTGAACGCTGTCTCACCGGGCAGCGTATCGCCCGCCATCAGCCCGTGCGTCGCTTCGTCGAGCAAGCGCAGCCCATTGGTCAGGGTCTGGCGGAACCGGGTCTCCTCCTGCAGGAGCGTCGCTTCGATCAGCGGCTGGGCACGGAGCAATTCGGGATAGGCGCTGCCCATTTCGGCGACCAGCGATGGCACCAGCCGGTGCATCAGCGGGTCCTTCGCCCCGAGCAGATGCGCGTGGCGCATCGCGCGGCGCATGATGCGGCGAAGCACATAGCCGCGGCCCTCATTGGCGGGCAGCACGCCGTCCGCCACCAGGAAGCCGGAAGCGCGCAGATGGTCCGCGATCACGCGGTGGCTCGCCTGATTGTCACCCGTCGTGGCCGATCCGGTAAGCGCGCCCGATTGCTCGATCAGCGCCTTGAACGTGTCGGTGTCGTAATTGTCGTGGACCCCCTGAAGCACCGCGGCGATCCGCTCAAGTCCCATGCCCGTATCGATGCTGGGCTTCGGCAAGTCGCCGACGATCTCGTCCGCTTCCTGCAAATATTGCATGAAGACGAGGTTCCAGATCTCGACGAAGCGGTCGCCATCTTCGTCCGGGCTGCCGGGCGGGCCGCCGAAGATATGGTCGCCATGGTCGAAGAATATCTCGGAGCAGGGCCCGCACGGGCCATCCGCGCCCATCGCCCAAAAATTATCCTTGGTCGGGATGCGGATGATCCGGTGATCGGGAAGACCGGCGATCTTCTTCCACAAGTCGAAGGCCTGATCGTCGGTGTGATAGACGGTTGCGGTCAGCCGATTGGGGTCGATTCCCCATTCCCTGGTCAGCAGGGTCCACGCATGCGTGATCGCCTGTTCCTTGAAATAATCGCCGAACGAGAAATTGCCGAGCATTTCGAAGAAAGTGTGATGCCGGGCGGTATAACCGACATTGTCGAGATCGTTGTGCTTGCCGCCCGCGCGGACGCACTTCTGCGAGCTGGTTGCCGTCGAATAGGGACGCGATTCCAGGCCGGTGAAGACGTTCTTGAACGGCACCATGCCCGCGTTGACGAACATCAGGGTCGGATCGTTGTCCGGAACCAGCGGCGCCGAGGGGACGCGGGCGTGCCCCTGCCCTTCGAAATAGTCGAGAAAGCTGCGGCGGATATCGTTGGTGGACGTCATTGGTGCGACTTAGGGGCGCAAGGCGCTTCACTCAAGCGAAACGGTTCGCCGGTGAATCACGCCGAAGTGGATAGTTCCGTGAACGGCGATCGTTGCCTCGCGTTGACAGTTGACGACGGGTGATCGACACCCTGCCGGCGATGGCCTTTGAGACCACCGACCTCGCGCTAGCGTTCTGCATGATGATCGGCGCGGCGTTATATTCGAGCGTCGGGCACGCTGGCGCCTCCGCCTATATCGCACTGATGGCGCTGTTCGGCGTGCCGCCCGCAGTGATACGCCCAACGGCGCTCGTCCTCAATATCATCGTGGCCTCATTCGGATCGGCACGGTTTATCCGGGCGGGCATGTTCCGCTGGCGAACGCTGTGGCCTCTCCTCATCGGCGCGCTCCCATTCGCTTTTCTCGGCGGCGCAATCAAACTGCCCGGCGAGTATTACCGACCCCTTGTCGGTGTGGTGCTGCTCTTGTCGGCGCTGCGCTTGCTGTGGCCCAAGGAGCTGAAGGCAACGACCGAATGGAAAGATCCGCCCGTCTGGCTTGCGGTAATCTGCGGCGCCGGCATCGGCCTGCTCGCGGGCCTGACCGGGACCGGGGGCGGGATATTTCTGTCGCCGCTGCTGCTGTTCATGGCCTGGTCTACGCCAAAGCCGGCGTCGGGCATCGCGGCGGTGTTCATCCTTTGCAATTCGGTTTCTGGATTGCTCGGCAATTTTTCGCAGATCGAGGCGCTGCCGCCCGCTCTCCCGCTTTATGCGTGTGCGGTGCTTCTAGGTGGGCTGGTGGGGACAACCCTCGGTATCAGGCTGGCCACTCCGGCGATATTGAAGGCGCTTAGTGTCGTGCTTCTGGTCGCGGGTGCGAAGCTAATTGGCGTTTATTGACCAGAGCGACGCCCGCAACTCGGTCCCTGGGGGCCCGGTCTTCCAACAGCGCTTGACCCGCGCGCGGCAATCCCCTTCCCTGCGGCGCAACGATAGGGGCGATACGATGCGACATCTGATGCTGGCGCCGATGATCCTGCTGCTGGGCAGCAATGGAGCGCCCCTGCCCTATTCGTCCGCGCCGAGGGCGGCCAGCTGGTGCGGCGGCGACCTGCCCGAGCCGGACGCCAAGACCGTGGTCCTGAAGGGCTATGGCCCCGGGGGCTTCAAGATCACAACAAAGAGCGCCGAAGCGCAGGCCTTTTTCGACAATGGCCTGCAACTCGCGCAAGCCTTCGCGCACAAGGCGGCGATCAAGGCGTTTCAGGAGGCGCGCCGGCTCGATCCCGATTGCGCGATGTGCACCTGGGGCGAGGCATGGTCGTCCGGCCCCACGATCAATTACGGGATCAAGCCGGAAGAGGCCAAGACGCTGGCGGCGATGGCAGAAGCCGCCGAGAAGCTGGCCGCCAACGGTCCGGTTCGCGAGCGCAACCTGATCGGGGCGCTCAAGCTGCGCTATGTCGGCGCCACCGGCGATCGCGACTTCGCCGATGCGATGGCCAAGATGGCGGCCATCGTTCCCAATGACGATGCGCTGGCGACGCTCGCGGCGGATGCCGGTATGATCGCGGCGGCGGAGTGGAACGCCGATACGCTGAAGCGGCCGGTGGCGCTGCTCGAAAGCGTGCTGGGGCGCAATCCGGACTATGCGCCGGCAATCCATTTCTACATCCATGCCACCGAGGGATCGGGCTTCCCGGCGCGGGCGGAGAAGTTCGCCGATCGGCTGGGCGTGGTCGCGCCCGCCGCGAGTCATCTCGTCCACATGCCCTCCCACACCTATTACTGGATCGGCCGCTATGGCGACGCCGCGACTTCGAACCTGCGCGCGGTGGAGATCGGCATCGCGGATGCGCGGCAGGATGGGGTGCCCGGGCCGGATGCCGAGTGGAAGCTGCTCTATCATGGGCATAACGTCCATTTCGGGCTGGGCGGCGCGCTGATGTCCGGCGATGCGGAAGTCGGGCTCAAGCTCGCCCGGCCGATGATTGCCATGGCCGCGCGCGCGGCCACGCTCGCGCCGTTCCGGCAGATCGTATTGGGCGAGGCCTATATGGCAGTGGCGAACTTCGGCTCGCTTGCCGAGACGCTGGCCATCGCCGATCCGGGCAAGGCGCATCCGGGTGCGCGGATATTGTGGCGCTATGCGCGCGGCGAGGCATATGCGCGGGCCGGCAATCTGCCCGCCGCCGAGCGAGAGGGGCGGCTGGCGCCCAGGAAGGTCGCCGACGACAAGTCGGGCCGTACTGCGTCGCTGTCGCTGATCAGCCGCAACGTGCTCGCAGGCCGCATCGCCATGCTCAGGGGCAGGCCGGCCAAGGCAGTGGAATATTTCGCCGCGGCCGCCGCAGCCGAGGAAGCGAAGCCCTTCTCCGATTTCGCCGACCCGCCCCTCTGGTGGTATCCCGTGCGGCGCGACGTGGCGGCTGCATTGCTGGCCAAAGGCGATGCGGCCGGGGCGCTGGCTGCCGCGGATGCTTCGCTGAAGCGCCGCCCGCTGGATCCGGTAGCGCTTGCGATCCGGGGACAAGCCAAGGCGAAGCTGGGTGCCCGGGTTGCCGGCGCGCGAGACCTTGCGGCGGCGAGAAGCGGCTGGCGCGGCAAGCGGCCGCCAAACGGCGCTTGACCCGAGGCGCGCAATCCCCTTCCTTGCGGCTACCAGATTCAGGGCCAAAAATTTAGAGGGTGATGCGTGGGCAAGCGACTGACATGGTGGATCATTGCCGGGCTGGTGCTCGGCGGCCTGCTTGGCTGGGGACTGAATGCGAGCCTTGCGCCGGAGGGTGAAGCGGGCGCTGCGCAGCTCGCCAAGATCGCTTCCTATCTCGACATCCCGACGCAGATGTTCCTCCATCTGATCAAGATGATCATCGCGCCGCTGGTGGTTTCCACGCTTGTCGTCGGCATCGCGCATATGGGCACGGGCAGCGCGATCGGGCGCGTGGGGCTGAAGGCATTCCTTTGGTTCGTCAGCGCCAGCCTGGTTTCGCTGTCGCTTGGCCTGATCCTGGTCAACGTGCTTCAGCCGGGAGTCGGCCTCGACCTGGCGCTGCCCGCCGCCAACGCATCGAGCGGCGTAGACCGCTCGGCCTTCGATATCGCCAAGTTCTTCATCCATATCGTGCCGACCAGCGGCATCGAGGCGATGGCGACCAATGACATTCTCCAGCTCGTCATCTTCTCGCTGTTCTTCGGTGTCGGGCTGGCCGCGGTCGGCGAAAAGGGCGCGCCGCTGGTGCGCGGGCTCGAGGCGCTGGTCGCGGTGATGCTGACGGTCACCGGCTATGTGATGCTGTTCGCTCCGATTGCGGTTTTCTGCGCCGTGGCCCGGACGCTCGCCACCAAGGGGCTGAGCGTGATCGGCGATCTGGCCTTCTTCATGGGCAGCTTTTACATTGGCCTCGCGGTGCTCTGGGCGGTGTTGCTCGGTGCGTGCTTCCTGATCGTGGGCAAGCGTACGGGCACGCTGTTCCGCTATCTGCGCGACCCGATCCTGCTGGGCTTCTCGACTGCGTCGTCCGAGGCTGCCTATCCCCGCACGCTCGATGCGCTCGACCGCTTCGGCGTGCCGCCCAAGATCGCCAGCTTCGTGCTGCCGCTCGGCTATTCGTTCAATCTCGACGGATCGATGATGTACATGACGTTCGCGTCGATCTTCATCGCCCAGGCTTACGGCATCCAGCTCGACTGGAGCACCATGATCCTGATGCTGCTGACACTGATGATCACCAGCAAGGGCATAGCCGGCGTGCCGCGCGCCAGCCTGGTGGTGATCACGGGCACGCTGGCGCAGTTCAATATCCCGGAGGCGGGGATATTGATGATCCTAGCGGTGGATCACTTCCTCGACATGGGCCGCACCGCGACCAATGTGGTGGGCAACGCCGTCGCCAGCGTCGTCGTCGCCCGCTGGGAAGGGCAGCTCGATCCGCCGGAAGAGGCCGAGCCGGGGGTCAAGCCGATCGCCGGGGCACCCACGCCGGACGCCGACAGCTTCGAGGATTACGCCGTGCCGAAGAACTGATCAGGCATAGGCATAAGGCCCGCCGGCGGCGAGCGCCGCCTGATAGGCGGGGCGGGCGTGGATCTTCTGGAGCCAGGCGGCGATATGCGGGCGGCCTTCGGTAGCGCCGGCGCGGGCGACGGCGGCTTCCAGGGGGAAGCTCATCATGATGTCGGCGGCGGTCATCTCGCTGCCCGCGAACCAGGAGCGCGCGCCAAGCTCGGCTTCGACATAATCGAGATGGACGTCGATCATCGGCTTGATCTTCTTCTGCGCGGCCTTGCCGAACAAGGGCACGCGGCTGAGCACCAGCTTGAGCAGCAGCGGCGGCATCAGCGAGCCCTCGGCATAATGGAGGAAATGGCGATAGCGCAGGGCATCGTCGCGGTGCGCGGGCGCGCCCAGGCGGCCGTCCGCATGCTCGACCAGATATTCGACAATCGCGCCGGTTTCCGCGACCACCCGGGCATCATGCTCGATCACCGGCGACTTGCCGAGGGGATGGATGCGCTTGAGCTCAGGCGGGGCGAGCATGGTGGTCTTGTTGCGCTGGTAGCGCTTGACCTCATAGCGAAGGCCCAGCTCTTCGAGGAGCCAGAGGACGCGCTGCGAGCGGCTGTTCTCGAGATGGTGGACGATGATCATGACCGCTCTCCTAATCCCTTAGCTTCGCACTTTTCCCGGGAATCATATCATTAAATTGCGCGGTCGCGACACATGCGGAAAGACCCGGCGCAGGGCAATGCGCCGGGTCTCCGATGGGGCAGTCGATCCGCTGGGGTCGATCATTCCCGTGACCGCTGCTCCTGCGCATGGCGCCGGCGCGGCCTGAAAGTTTAGGCAAAGTTTAGGCCAATAAACGTTCTTCAGAGATCGTCCTCGCTGCCCTCGGCATCCGGCTCGGGGCCGGCCATCATCTCCTCCGCGACCTTTTCGGTGCGCGTGCGGATCGCCGATTCGAGCCGGGCGCAAAGATCCGGATTTTCCTTGAGGAAAGTCTTGGAATTTTCGCGGCCCTGGCCGATCCGGACGCTGTCATAGCTGAACCACGCACCCGATTTCTCGACTAGCCCGGCCTTCACCCCGAGATCGAGGATCTCGCCGATCTTGGAGATGCCTTCGCCATACATGATGTCGAACTCGACCTGCTTAAACGGCGGGGCGACCTTGTTCTTCACCACCTTCACGCGGGTGGTGTTGCCGATAATGTCGTCGCGGTCCTTGATCTGGCCGGTGCGGCGGATGTCGAGGCGGACCGAGGCGTAGAATTTCAGCGCATTGCCGCCGGTCGTGGTCTCGGGATTGCCGTACATCACGCCGATCTTCATGCGCAGCTGATTGATGAAGATCACCATGCAGCGCGAGCGGCTGATCGAGCCGGTGAGCTTGCGCAGCGACTGCGACATCAAGCGGGCCTGGAGGCCGACATGGCTGTCGCCCATCTCGCCCTCGATCTCGGCGCGGGGAACCAGCGCCGCGACCGAATCGATCACCAGCACGTCGATCGCATTCGAACGGACGAGCGTGTCGACGATCTCGAGCGCCTGCTCGCCGGTATCGGGCTGCGAGACGATCAACTCATCGATATTGACGCCGAGCTTCTTGGCATAGACCGGATCGAGCGCATGCTCGGCATCGACGAACGCCGCAGTGCCGCCGCCGCGCTGGGCTTCCGCGATCACGTGCAACGCCAGCGTGGTCTTGCCCGAGCTCTCAGGGCCATAGACTTCGATCACGCGGCCGCGCGGCAATCCGCCGACGCCAAGCGCGATATCGAGCCCGAGCGAACCGGTCGAGATCGTCTCGACCTGCATCGTCTCCTTCGAGCCGAGCCGCATCGCGCTGCCCTTGCCGAACGCACGGTCGATCTGTGCGAGGGCAGCTTCGAGCGCCTTCTGCTTTTCGCTGCTGGGAGCCATATTGTTGTCGATGACCTTCAGGGATGCCGCCATTTTCGTTGCCCTCGCCACTTGAAGATGTCTACCGTAATCGTTGCTGTTGACGGCTTCGTATCGTGTTTGTTCTGATAGAACAAGAGTGGAACATGAATTATTTTGCTGGCGCGGCGGTTGCCCGCCCGGGCCCGCCGCGTTAGCCACCCCATATGGGGGAAATTATCGGCCATGTCGCGGCGCTGAACCGCTTTCCCGTGAAATCAATGGCGGGCGAGCCGCTGCAAGCGGCCGAGATCGACTGGCAGGGGGTGGAGGGGGACCGGCAATATGGCTTCTACTTCCGCGAGAGCCGCTCACGCTTCCCCTGGCTGACCGGCCGCGACATTTCCGAGCTTGTGCTCCACTCGGCGCGTTTCGCCGATCCAGGGTCTCCCAAGACCGCGCGCGTGGAGATCGCTGCGCCCGATGGATGGCGCGGGCATGTGGACGATGCCGAACTGCTCGATCGCCTTTCGGCCGCTGTGCGCGAGCCGGTGAGCCTGATGCAGCTGGCGATCGGCGCATATGACGCCATGCCCGTCTCGGTAGTGACCAGCGCCGGACACCGATTGGTGGAAGCCGCGCATGGCAGTCCGCTCGACCTTCGCCGCTTCCGGACCAACATCGTGATCGAGAGCGGCGCCGTCCAGGTCGAATGGGCGGGCAAGCGCATCGCCTTTGGCGAGGATGGCGCGGAGCTGCTGGTGACCGACGGCATCCCGCGCTGCGCCATGGTGACGATCGATCCCGGCACCGCCGAGCGCGACTCGAGCGTGCTGCGCACGATCGCGCGGAAGTTCGGCAATGTTTATGGGGTTTATGGAGCACCGGCGCGCAAGGGGCCTGTGCGGGTTGGGGATGTAGTGCGGGTGGTGGGTTGATCCCTCTCCCATCGGGAGAGGGAGGGAGCCGCGCAGCGGCGGAAGGGTGAGGGCAGCGATTTGCCCCCGCCCTCACCCTTCCCACTCGCTACGCGAGCGGGCCCCTTCCCTCTCCCAAAGGGGAGAGGGAGTTAGCCTGACAACCCGGCCAGGGCCCTTTCGACCGTGTCCATCGTGAAGGGCTTGGAGAGCATCGGCCGCGCGCGGTGCGCATCGGCGATGCTGTCTCCGCTGCCGCCCGTGGCGATCACGAAGGGGATGCCGGCTTCGGAGAGCCGGTCCGCGATCGGCCAGCTCTGCTCGCCTCCCCGCAGGTTTACATCCAGAATCGCGGCCTCGACGCCCCCCCGCCCGATCAATTCGAGCGCGGCGGAGACATTGTCGGCGGTTCCGGCGACCTGATGATCGAGCGCATCGAGAAAATCCTCGAGCATCATCGCGATCAGCGGCTCGTCTTCGACAATCAGGATGTTTTTCGGATTGGTCATGCGAAGCGCCTTAACCTGAGGCAGATTGAACGCATGTTAACTTGCCGATCGGAATAGGTTCACATTGGTCGAGGCGCCCGCCGCCCGGCCGATTCTTCCTTACGCACGCGGAATGGCGTTTGCCAAGCCTCATGTGACGGTGAGAATGTCCCGTGCGGCCTCGGCAAGTTGCTGTACCGAAAAGGGTTTTGGCAGAAAGGCGACATTGTCCAGATCGATCGACCTGCGAAGCTGTTCCTCGGCATAGCCAGACATGAACAGGATCGGCAGATCGGGCCATTTCTCGCGGATGCGGCGCGCCATGGTGGGGCCGTCCATCAGCGGCATGACGACGTCGGAAACGAGGAGATCGGGCTTGTCGATCGTATCGAGCAATTCGAGTGCGACTTCGCCATTTTCGGCGGTGAGCACGGTATAGCCCTGCTTGGCCAGCGCGCGCTCGGCCACGGCACGGACCATGTCCTCGTCCTCGACGACCAGGATCGTGCCGGTGCCCCAAGTATCGGCGGGCTTGACTCTGGCGGGAGCCTTGGGCGCGGCGGTGGCCTCGGCGGCGGCGTGGACCGGCAAGTAGATAGTGAACTCCGCTCCGCCCTGGGGCTTATTGTCGGCGAAGATGAAGCCCCCCGATTGCTTGATGATGCCATAGACGGTGGAAAGGCCGAGTCCGGTGCCCTTCCCCACTTCCTTGGTGGTGAAGAACGGCTCCCAGATCTTCGGCAGGATATCGCGCGGAATGCCGGTGCCGGTGTCGGAGATGCGCAGCGCAGTGTAATCGCCGACGGGCAGCACGTCGTCGTCCATCTGGCGGACCTGGGCGGCGGATATCGCCAGCGTCTCGATCGTCAGCGTGCCGCCCTGGTTGGGATTGGCGGCGAGCATCGCGTCGCGGGCATTGACCGCCAGATTCACGACGACCTGTTCAAGCTGGCCGGGATCGGCGCGCACGGGGCCAAGATTGCGGCCATGCTTGACGTCCAGCACCACGGTTTCGCCCAGCAGGCGCTTGAGCAGGTTGGACACCTCCGAGATCACGTCCGGAAGCTGGAGGACTTGCGGGCGGAGCGTCTGCTGGCGAGAGAAAGCAAGCAATTGGCGCGTCAAGCTGGCGGCGCGGTTCGAATTGGCGCGGATCTGCTGGATGTCGTCATAATCGCCGTCGCCCGGCGAATGGCGCATCAGCATCAAGTCGCAATGGCCGATGATCGCGGTGAGGATATTGTTGAAATCGTGCGCGACGCCGCCGGCGAGCTGGCCGACGGCCTGCATCTTGGTGGCCTGCGCGACCTGGCGCTTGAGCTTGCCCTCTTCGCCCGAATCCTTGAGGCTGATGAGCACCGCCGCATCGCCCAGCCCGCGGGCGCCGGCGATAGTGATCGCGACCGGCTCTTCGGGCGCATCCTGTAGGCGGATCGTCATCTCGGCGGATTGCGCGGCCCCTCCGGCGAAGCGGCGGACCGCGTCGGCCAGCGCGGCCTTGTCTTCGCGCACCACCAGATCGCCAGGGTAGAGGGGCGGCGCGGCGGCGTTGACGCGGGTGGCGCGGACGAAGGCGTCGTTCATGTTGACGAAGCGCCCGTCGCGATCGACCAGAGCGAGGCCGGAGGGGAGCAAGGCGATCAGCGAGCGGACATGCGCCGACGCGCTGCCGCCGATCGCCGGAGCCAGCGCCGCCCCCTCCTCGTCCAGCAGGGTGACGAGCATCGGCGCGTCCTCTCCATCGAGGAACGGGATCTGGAGGACGCGCAGGGGCGTGCCCCCCAGCCCTTCTCGCTCGAAACGGACCAGCCCCGAGCTGTCGGTGATCAGGAAGCGCGCGAAATCGCGGCCCTCGGCGGGGGTGTCCGCGCTGCCGAGGGCGCGCAGCCGGAAGACGCGGTTCGCCGAGCGGACGCGCCCCTCGGGCGAGAGCATCACGGTCATGATGCCGGCCGCGCCGAGCCGATCGCCAGTGCCGCCATCGATCAGCGATTCAACGCGCGCGGCAAGATCGAGCGCCTGCACGCCGATAAAGCGCCAGACGAGCGATTCCTCGCCGATGCGCGCGACGCGGGCCGAAACGGGCGCGCCGAAGACCTGGATGCCGTCCGCCCTGCCCTCGCCATCCCGCCATGCGGTTCGCGCGGCGGCGCCCAGCGCGGCGATCGACGCATCGCTGACGGGCAGGCTGGGGGGCGTCGGCCAGCCGGCGAACAGCGCCTCATAGCGGCTGTTGGCGCAGACCAGGCGGCCGGCGCGGTCGGTGACCGCGAGCGCGTCATCAGAAGCCGCGGCGAGCGCATGGGCGACGGCCCAATCGGTGCGCTCCTCCGCCGCGGTGTCGCTCGCGAGAAGGCGGCGCGCTGCGAACAGGCCTCCCGCCGCGAGCAGGCCCGCGGCAACGAAGCCGACCGCGACTGCGCGGTCGTTGAGCGTGAGGAGGATTATCGCGGCCGCCGCGAAGCCCGCGCCGATTGCCGCCGCGAGGGGAAGCAGCGCGCGGGGGTTTTTCGGCGCGGGGATGGGCAGCGAGGCCATGCCATTACCGATGTTCGGTAGCGGGGCGTGGGTCAAGCACTTCTCCCTCTCCCCTTCAGGGGAGAGGGTTGGGGAGAGGGGCAAGTGCGATAAGTCCTCGATAGGCCCCTCTCCCCGACCCTCTCCCCGCAAGCGGAGAGAGGGAGAAGAAGTTACCAGATTCGCACGCGCTTGTCGGGAGGCAGGTACAGCTTCGAGCCCGGGGCGGGCGCATAGGCCGAGTACCAGGGGTCCAGATTCCGGACGACCCAGGCGCGCTGGATGCTCGGGCTGTGCGGATCGGTGAGCAGCCGCTGGCGCAGATTTGCCTCGCGGTAATTGCGCCGCCAGACCTGCGCCCAGCCGAGATAGAAGCGCTGATCCCCCGTGGTGCCGTTGATCGTCGGCGCCGCCCGATCGCCCAGCATCTGGCGGTATGCGTCATAGGCGGCGGTCAGCCCGGCCAGATCGGCGGTGTTCTCACCCAGCGTGAGCCCGCCCTTAACGTGCATGCCCGGGAGCGGCTCGTAAGCGTCATATTGCGCGGAGAGCGCATCGGTGCGCACCTTGAAGGCGGCGACGTCGGCAGGGGTCCACCAGTCGGTGAGGCGGCCGTGCATGTCGTAATTGGCGCCCTGATCGTCGAAATGGTGGCTGATTTCGTGGCCGATGACCGCGCCCATGCCGCCATAGTTGATCGCAGGATCGGCATTCGGATCGAAGAAGGGCGGCTGGAGGATCGCTGCGGGGAAGGTGATCGCGACGAGGCCGGGATTGGCCTGGGCATTCACCGTCATCGGCGTCATGCCCCATTCCCAGCGGCGGATCGGCGTGCCGAGCTTGCTGATATTGTCGTCATGCTTCCAGTTATTGGCGCGGATGTTGTTGCCGAGCGCGTCGCCCGCGACCATCCGCATCGACGAATAATCGTGCCACTGGCTGGGATAGCCGATCCGCGGGGTGAAGGCCGCGAGCTTCTCGCGCGCCTTGATCTTGGTCTCGGGCGTCATCCAGTCGAGCCCGTCGATGCGGCGGCCCATCGCGGCGATGATGTTCGCCACCATCTCGTCCGCCGCCTTTTTGGCTTCGGGCGGGAAATAGCGCTGGACGTAGATCCTGGCGATGTCATCGGCCAGCACGCCGGTGGTGAAATCCACCGAGCGCTTCCAGCGAAGCTGCTGCTCGGGCGTGCCGGATAGCGCAGTGCCATAGAAAGCGAACTGCTCCTTGTCGAAGGCGGCGGGCAGCACATCGGCGAAACTGTCGATGCTGTTGACCAGCAACTGATCCTTGAGCACGCCGAGCGGCGCGGCCTGGATCGCCCTGGCGATGCCGCTGACCGCACTGGGCTGCGCGACCAGTACATATTCGATCGATCTGGCGCCGACGCCCTGGAAATATGCGGGGAAATCGAAGCCGGGCGCGCTCTTGGCAAGCTGTGCCATCGTCATCTTGTTATAGGTCTTGTTGGCGTCCCGGCTCTCCGTCTGGGTCCAGTGAACCTTGGCGATGCCGGTCTCGAACGCGACGACCGCTCTGGCGCGCGCCGCGGCATTGGGTTCGCCGGCGAGCGTCAGGACATTCGCGATGTGCCTTTCATAAGCCGCCTTGGTCTCCGCGAGCTTGGGATCGGCAGAGAGGTAATAATCGCGATCGGGCATGCCCAGGCCCGCCTGGAAGATGTTCATCGCATAGACTTCGGGATCCTTGTCGTCCTGGCCCACGAACGTCGCGATCGGCACGCCGATGCCGTTGCGGTCGGCGGCGGCGGCGAGCGCGGCGTAACCCGCCCTGGACTTGAGGCCCTTGATCTGGCTCAGCCAGGGCTGGATCGGCGCTAGACCCTTGGCCTCGATCGTCGCGGTGTCGAGATAGGCGGCATAGGTGATGCCGATCTTCGAGTTCGGATCGTTCTTCGCGTCTTCGATGATCCCGCGTGTGCGCTCCTGCGACAGATCGGCGAGCAGATTGAACGACCCGTAGTTCGATTTGTCGGCCGGGATCAGCGTGTTCTTCGCCCAGGTGCCGTTGGCATAGGCATAGAAATCGTCACCGGGTGTGACGCTGCGATCCATGCCGGTCTCGTCGAAGCCGAAATCGCCATAGGTGGGCTTGGGACGCGCCGGCTCCGGTGCCGGCGCTACCTCTGCGACCGGCTGCGATTCGGCAACGGGCGGAGCGGATTGGGTCTGCGTGCAGCCGGCGAGCAATGCGGGCGCGGCGAGGAAGGTAGTGGCGAGGAGTGAGAGACGCATCGGAGTGATTCCTCAAGGAATTTGGATGCGCCGTCCTACTCCGTTGACCGGGCCGGTCAATCGAGCCGCCCCGCCCTTTCCTTGCTCCGTCTCCGCCACTTGCCGGCGATCCACAGGCGCCAGCCCAAAGCAGCGACGAAATAGCCAAGCACGCCCCCGATCACCGCACACTCGGCCATGCCGATCGCGGTGGGCAGCCCGATATCGGCCGCGAGCCAATGCAGCCAACCGTTATCCACCATGGCGGTCTTCACTTCAGGCGCGGCCTTGCTGGTGAACTGCAACGTCCAGGCGCCGACCTTGTAATAAAGGATGAGCAGGAACGGCGTGGTAAAGGGATTGGTGAAGAAGGTCGTGAGCGCCGCGGCGGGCACGTTTGCGCGCAGAGGCAGCGCCAGCACCGCGCAGGCCGGGATCTGCCCCATCGGAATGATGATTCCGGTGAACATGCCCAGGGCCACGCCACGCGGGATCGAGCGCCGCGTCATTCTCCACAGGGAGGAATGGAGGACCCGGTGCGCGATGGGCTTGAGCCAGCGATTCGATTCGAAGCTCTCGCGCGTCGGCCAATTGCGGCGAACCCAGGCGCGGAAACGTGGCCCGAGTCCACGCTCAGCCACGGTCCCTGAGGAGCCTTCCCTGCTCACGCTTCCAGTCCCGTTCCTTGATCGAGTCGCGCTTGTCGTGCGTCTTCTTGCCCTTGGCCAGCGCGAGTTCGACCTTCGCACGGCCCTTTCCATTAAAATAGATGGAAAGGGGGACGAGGGTCATGCCTTCGCGCGCCACCGCGCCATGGAGCTTGTTTATTTCACGCTCATGAAGGAGCAATTTACGCGCGCGCTTCGGCTCGTGATTGAAGCGGTTGCCGTGGCTGAATTCCGGGATGTTGGCGTTGATCAGCCAGACCTGCTCGTCGCGAATGTCGGCATATGCCTCTGCGATCGTGCCCTGCCCGCCACGCAAGGATTTCACTTCGGTGCCGGTGAGCGCGAGCCCGGCCTCATAGACCGTCTCGATGAAATACTCATACCGCGCGCGCCGGTTCTCGGCGACGATCTTGGTTTTCTCGAAGGGCGTGGGACGCGGGCGGGCCATGGGAAGCGGCGATGTAGGGAGGAAGCGGGGGAAGCGCCAGCGGCGATCTATGGCGTGGTCAGCTCTTCCTGTATGCGGCCAGTAGTTCAGCTACGGCCTCCTTCGTCGTCCCGACGCGTTTCGCGGTCTTATTAAAGCGGCGTGTGCAGAGATCGGCGGAGAAAGAGAATAATTGCTCCTGCCATTTGAGCGATGCCAGCGGCACGGCTACCGATTCGAACGAGCCGGACGGGTGGAAGAACTCCATGCCGCTTATGCGCTGTACGGGCTTCGGCCCGCAGCGAACCTCTACTCCCAGGTCGTGATGCACCGGCTCGATTCCCTCTATCACGAAACGGGGCCTCGCCATGGTCGTCAGCGAATAGAAATACTGGTTGGGGCCCGTCTGGGCGACCGTGGGCAACTCGACAAAGCCGCCCGAGAATGTCGCCGGGCCAGTGCCAGTATCTTCATAGGCCCAGGTTAATGCCGTGAAGGCGAAGCCCTGAGTGGGGAAACCGGGAACGGGCTTGCTGCTGGGCCACAAGTTCGCCCCTTCATTTGCGCGATAGAACATCTCCTGGGCGCGGATTCGCATGAACGACTGCTTTGCGTCGGTCATGCCATTCCACGGAAATTTCTGCGCACCAGTGAACAAAACCCTCCGCTTCTCCGGCGCCGCCGTGAACTCCGAATTAAGCAAAGCCCAAGGCGCCTTGAGTTCGCCAGGACGGCGGCACATACCCATCGCCAGCACGGAATCGGCCGGGAACGCGTCCGGCTTGGCGGCGGCCCAATCCGCGGCCGCGACCGTCTGGGTCATGGTCTGGACGAGCAATCGGCGGAGCTGATTGGTCCGGCAATCGAACTGGATCCTGACATACTGCCTGTTGACCCTCACGCCGCTGGGGATGCGGAAGAGTTCGACATATTCGATGAAGGAAAGCGCAGAGGCGAGCTCGCCGCTGCGCTCGACACGATCGAGATCGACGAGCGATATCGAATCCGATTGGGTGCCGATATCGTAGGCCACGGGAATGAACCGTTGCGCGTCCGCCGGAGCCGAGGCCACGATCGCGCCCAAGGCAAAAACACCCGCCAGCAGTTTACGCATTTCCTGTCCCCCGTTTCGCGAGCTAGGCTATCGAAAGCTGCGCACTATCGCAACGATGCGAAGTTCCAGCTTCCGATCGGCAGCGGCGTCAGGGCGTTCTTGATCGCCTGAGTGGCCTCGGGAGGTGGCGAGCGACTTGCCCGGAATCGCGGCGGACCCCTGCACAGCGCCCAGGAAAAATCCGAGACGGTATCGTTCCGTTGCATCGCGGCGTGCGGCAGCGGGAGGAGTTCGTACTTTTTCGGTGCGTCCGTGATCTGGATGTGATTGCTGAAAACGCTGCCGAGGCCGAGAGGGGCTGCGCGTACCCTCCACAATAATGATCAGATCAAACGCGCGCTCACCAGTGCCGCATCGACCGCGGCCTGGCTGGCCTCGTCCGGTTCGGTCATCGGCAGGCGGAGTTCGTTCGGGAAGCCGGGGCGGACCTTGCCCAGGGCGTATTTCACCGGGCCCGGCGAAGCATCGGTGAACATCGCGATGTGGAGCGGGAAGAGCCGGTCATGCAGTTCGAGCGCCTTCGCATTGTCGCCCGCCGCCCAGGCTGCCTGGAAATCGGCACAAAGGCGGGGCGCAACATTGGCAGTGACCGAGATGCACCCGACACCGCCCATCGCATTGAATGCGAGCGCAGTCTCGTCATTGCCCGAGAGCTGGGCGAAGCCGGCGCCGCAGCCCAGGCGGTGCTCGGTGACGCGCTGTAGCTGGCCGGTGGCGTCCTTGATGCCGACCACACGCCCCGGCAACTCGCGCACGATGCGCGCCACGGTCGCCGGGTGGATGTCGGTCACCGTGCGGCCGGGGACGTTATAGAGCACGATCGGCAGCGTGGTCGCGTTCGCAACCGCCTCGAAGTGCCGGAAGATGCCTTCCTGGCTCGGGCGATTGTAATAAGGCGGGACCATCAGCACTGCGTCGGCGCCCGAATCCGCCGCGGCGTTCACGTTGGCGATCGCGACCTGGGTGTCGTTGGAGCCGGTGCCGGCAAGGATCTTCACGCGGCCCTTCGCCTGATCGCAACAGACGCGGACGACTTCGAAATGCTCGTCCTTGCTGAGCGTCGCCGCCTCGCCGGTGGTGCCTACCGGAACGAGCGCTGAGGAGCCCTCAGCAATCTGCCATTCAACCAGCGCGCGGTAATCCTCCTCCGCGAACCGGCCATTGCGGAACGGCGTAACCAGCGCCGGAATCGAGCCGGAGAACATGGTCCCAGAATCTTCCTTAATCGGGGAAATCAGGGGTGGCAGATAGGAGCGACATGCGTATCATGTCCAGCATGCTGGCGTCGGTGTTCAAGAGTGCGTTGTTGCTTGCGGGGGTTTCGGGCGTGGCCGCCGCGTCGCAGCTTACCCGATCCCAGGCCCTATGGTATGCCCAGGCGCTGGAGAGCGGCGTGCCGCGGCTGGCCCCGGCCTATGTGCAGTCCAACGAAATCGGCCAGGTGCTGGTCGAATGGAAGCGCCTTCAGCAATCCGATAATTACCCCTTCTCGGATTACGCCAATTTCCTGCTCGCGCATCCAGGCTGGCCCGGCGAGACGAGCCGGAGGGCAGCGGCCGAGACGGTGCTGGACAGCGGGAGCTGGGCGCCAGGGCTGGTCACACGCTATTTCGAACGGTTCGCTCCGCTGACCGCGGCGGGGCGGCTCCGCTATGCCGAGGCGCTTGCCGCTTCGGGCAAGCGCAGCGAGGCGGAGGAACAGGCGCGGCGCGCATGGCGATCGGGCGTGCTGCGCCCCACCGATGAGACGAAGCTGAGCAGCGGCTTCCTCTATGCGCTGGCTCCCTCCGATCACGATGCGCGCGCGGACATGCTGATCTGGCGCGGATCGACTACCGCAGCGACGCGGCAGCTTTCCTATGTCTCGCCTTCGAGGCGGGCATTGTTCGAAGCGCGGATCGCCTATCGGACCAAATCTCCCACCGCCGCCGAGCGCGGCGCCGCGGTGATGGAACAGGGGCGCGCCGACCCCGGCTATATCGCCGATCGCGCGCGCTGGCTGCGCGATACCGGGCAAAGCGGCGCGATGCGCTCGTATCTTGCGCAGCCGCGGCGGCTGGCCTCGTTTCCCGGCGATGTCGAGGCCTGGTATGAAGTGCTGCTGCTGGCGGCGCGTGGCGCGGCGGCGGACGGACAGCACAGCCTGGCCTTCCAGATCGCGAGCCAGGTGGATGACGCATACCCCACGGGCACCGACATCAGCGACCGCCCCTATGGGGAGCGCGACGAATATACCAGCCTGACCTGGCTGGCGGGCACCACGGCGCTGGAGCGGCTGGGCCGTGCGCGCGACGCGGTGGGCATGTTCGAGCGCTATTCGCGCGGATCGAAGACGCCGCAGACGCAGTCAAAAGGCCTGTATTGGGCCGGCCGTGCGGCAGAAGCCGCGGGCGACCAGCCGGCGGCCCAAACCTATTACCAGCGCGCTGCCGGGTTCCCCGATCTCTATTACGGCCAGCTTGCCGCCGAGCGCACTGGCAAATCGCTGCGCCGCCCCCCCGATTTCAACGGCCGCGTGGCCGATCCCGCCGTGCGTGAGGCCTTCTTCCGCAAGGAGACGGTGCGCGCCGCACAATTGCTGGGCACGATGGGCAATCGCCAGGATCAGAGCCTGTTCGTGCGTCAGATCGCGAATGATGCGACCACCGACACCGATCATATCCTCGCCGCCGAGCTCGGCCGCACGATCGGCCGGCCGGACCTTGGCGTGATGGTGGGGCGGAGCGCGCTGCAGAATGGCCTCTCGGACTATACCGCCGCGGGCTATCCCTCGGTTCGCGTGCCCGAGGCGCAGCGCGATTACTGGACGATCATCCATGCGATCGTGCGCCAGGAAAGCCAATTCGACCGCGCGGCGGTGAGCCATGCCGGCGCGCGCGGCATGATGCAGCTGATGCCCGGCACTGCGCGCGAAACGGCGGGCAAGCTTGGCCTCAGCTACAATCGCGAGTCCCTCACCACCGATACCGATTACAATATCCAGCTCGGCTCGACCTATTTCCAGCGGATGCTCAATCTGTATGGCAGCTATCCGCTGGCGGTGGCGGCGTACAATGCCGGGCCGGGCAATGTGAACAAATGGCTCGCGGCCAATGGCGACCCGCGCTCGGGAAGCGTGGACGTGATCACCTGGGTGGAGCGCATTCCGATCTTCGAGACCAAGAATTACGTCCAGCGGGTGCTGGAAAACGCCGTCGTGTACGACTTGCTCAACCCGGAGCGTGCGCGATCGCGGGGGCCGGCCAATTTGAGCTGGTATCTTGGGAAGAACCGGCCGGGCTGATCGCCATGGACCGCCCGAACTACATCACCCCCACGGGCTATGCCGCGCTCAGGGCCGAGTATGACGCATTGCTGGGCGGCGAGCGGCCCAAGCTGGTCGAAGTCATTTCCTGGGCCGCCGGCAATGGGGATCGCAGCGAGAATGGCGACTATATCTATGGCCGCAAGAGGCTTCGCGAGATCGACAGGCGGCTCGGCTGGCTCTCGCGTCGGATGAAGGCCGCCAAGGTTGTCGATCCCGCGCAGCAGGAGGATCGCGCGCGCGTGTTTTTCGGCGTGACGGTGACGATCGCGGACGAGAACGACAATCAGCGCACGCTGGTGCTGGTGGGCGACGACGAAGCCGATGCCGCCGCCGGCAGCGTGGGATGGAGCTCGCCCTTCGCCCGGGCGCTGCGCGGCGCCGCGATCGGCGACCTGCGCCGGGTCGCGCTGCCGGCGGGCGAACGCGAATATGAAGTGATTGCGCTCACCTACCCCTGAGACGCGGCGAGCGGGCGAATTCCCTCTTGCCCCGCACGCGCTAACGGCTAGTCGCGAGTAAAGGTGTGAAGCGAATGACGATCAAGCGTATCTATGTCTCGGGCCGGGTCCAGGCAGTCGGCTTTCGCGACTGGGTGGTGCGGACCGCCCGCACCGAAGGGATTATCGGCTGGGTGCGCAATCTGAGTGACGGCCGTGTCGAAATGATCGCCTCCGGCGAGGAGGACGCAGTCGCGCGCTTCGCCGCCGCCTGTCATGAGGGACCCGAGTTCGCGCGGGTCGACAATGTCGAGGTCGTGCCCGCCGATGGCGAGAAGCCCGGCAAGGGGTTCACCAAGCGGTTCACTGCCTGACATCGGCAACCAGGCGTTTCGCGCACGCCGATTGACCGCGCCCGCGGCATGAAATATTCCGTGTGCGAAACGGCGCGATCGAGCGCCGGCATGGAGGAACCGATATGCCAATTCCCGCAAGCTGGTCGTCCAGATTGCTGAGCGTGCTGCGAATCGTCGCTGGCCTCGGCTTCCTGCACCATGGCACGATGAAGTTCTTCCACTTCCCCCCGCCCCCGCCCCAGATGAGCGGCCCGCTGAACCCCATGATGATGGCGGCGGGAACGCTTGAGCTGGTCGGAGGCGCGCTGCTCGTGATCGGGCTGTTCACGCGGCCTGTGGCTTTCGTGCTCTCGGGCATGATGGCGGTCGCCTATTTCATGGCGCATGCGTCCAAGGGGCTTTACCCGGCGCTGAACGGCGGCGAAGCAGCGATGCTATATTGCTTCGTCTTCCTCTACCTTGCGGCGGCCGGCGGCGGCGTGTGGAGCATCGACGCGCAGCGCGGCGAGCCCTGATCTAGCATTTTCCGAAACCGCGCAGCGCCGCTTCGATTCGCGGGCGGACCTGCGCGGCGGGCATCTTGGCGAGCTTGTCCAGGGGCATGCCCTTGCCCACCTGCTCGGCGACGCGCATTCCAAGATAATAGCCCATGCGCGCGGGCCAGCCGGGAAAGGGCGAATTACTCTGGAAGAAGCCCGCTATATCCTGGGGCTTCTCCGAATCCATTTTGGAAAGCGCAAAACACGCTGCTTCGGCGAAGCGCGCATCCAGAGGCGCGCGGATCGGTGCCGGGCTGGTCAGCAGCAGCGCGCGGTCGTCGGCCCCGGGATTGAGGCGAAGCGCGACATAGGTCGCCAGACCCTCGGTCCACAGGCCGCACCAGACGGTGTCGCATTCGGCGAAGTAATCATCGTGATAGGTGTGGAACAGCTCGTGATCGAGGAATGGGCCGATCGACTTCTCATCATGGATTCGCGCAATGACATCGGCGCCGAAGATGAGCGCGGTGCGGCCGCCGATCGTGCGCGTGCCGCCGTCCATGCGTCCCAGCGAATGCAGGACATAGACCGGAGTATCGGCGCGATAACCTGGGAAGAAGGTGCGGAAGCGCCTACCCGCACTGCGATAAGCCTGCTCCATCCGGGCCGACGCCGCGAGGATGGCCGCGCGGCGCTCCGGATAGGCCCTGAGGTTGCCGAGGATTTGCCTGGCGAAGGCATCGGCCTGGTCGGCGGGCTGCCTGTAGAAATCGGGCAGCGCGCGGCCCATTACGGCATCGAAGCGCGCGACGCGCTCGGCGTCGGGCATGCCCTCGCTCGATTGCGCCACGGCATCGAACAGGCCGGTGAGCGAGATGAAGCGGGGATCGCGAATTTGCGCCGCTGCGGGTGTGGCTATGGCGAACGCGGCGGCGGCAGCGAGCGCGCGGATCACTGCGCGATGCCGCTGCAATCCCCGCCCAAGCGCTGCGAAAAGCCACTGCCGGAATAGCCGAGTTCCGCGCGACTGGTCTTGCCGATGAAATAGCGCACCTTGCGCGCTCCCTCCCCCGTCTCGACGACCCAAGTGTCCTGATCGGCCACCTTTTCGCTGCCGACCACGTCCAGAGTGAAGGTGCCGAGCCCCTTGTCATATTGATAGAATGGCAGTTCGAAATGCGCGCCCTCGGCCAGCGGGAGCGCGGCGAAGGTGAGGCCCCAGAGATTGCCTTCCCAGACGGGACCCGCGAGCGCAGTCTCCACCGGCACCGCGCCGGGGCGAGTGGTGATAAGCTTGCCGGGGCCATAAGCGACGCGGACATGTTCGGCACCCGACTTGCGGCTGTCGAACGCAATCGGGGCGAGATCCCTTTGCCGCAGCACGAAATGATCGCGCAGGTCGAACTTGTCTCCGACCCGCTGGTGGATGACAATGTCCCAAGCCGGCGCGCCATCGACGGTCGTCGCCTTCACGGTCTGGAGCGTCGCGCCCATCACGGTTTCGCCGCGGGCGATTGCATAGCAGACGATGCCGGGCTGGAGCCGGGCGCCGTCGATGGCGGGTAGTGCGGCCTGTGCCGCCAGTGCGAGAAGTAGCATTGCACCAGTCTAGCCGCGCCGACGCCGCCGTCCAGCGTGTTTTACTGGTCTAATGCACTTTGCAGCGTCTTGCGCTGCGTGACGATCGCAATCCCCCGCCCATCGACTTCGAACCCCGCAACGTGGAAGCCGTGGCGCAGGTTGAGCAGGATCATCGGGTTATTGGCGGCGCGAGTGCGGGTTTCGATGAAGCGGTAACCGGCCGAGGCCGCGTGCGCGTGCTGGCGCTGCATGAGGGCCGAGGCCACGCCCTGCCCCTGCACTCGCGGATGGACACCGCCCAGCCACGAGTAGAACAGCGCGTCGCCGCGGCGATAGCCGAGCTTGAAGCCGGCCCACTCGCCGCCCTCTACCGCCAGCCAGAGGTCGGGACTCGTGATACGCGGCAGCCGATCGAGCAGATAGGCCGAGTCGAACGTGCCGAACGCAGCCTGGCAGAGCGCGAGCAATGGATCTGCCGCGTCGGCGACCGGCCCGGCCCACCGCTGATATTCGATCTGGGGCATGTCCGCTTTTGTACACGAGCAGGCGGGGAGCGGAAGTGAGGGTGCTTTCCCCGGGGGCGTCAGGCGGGGTCGGACCAGACCAGTCCCGCCCCGCATGCTTTCGCTAGCAGACGCCTATGATAGGCCCGTCGGGTTCGCTAGACGAAAGGTCTGAGCCAGTGAATCAACCCGTCAAGGTTCCACCACGATGGAGACGCCGTTCCGCTTCAGCGCACTAACCCACTATGGCGATATGCTGGTCCAAAGCTGAGTAGCGTACAGCCGCATCAACCGTTGAGCTTCAGCCGGTGACCCGCCATCTTGGTCCAGGCATCGGGAGACATCAGCATGCTCATCGACAGGAAACACTCCTGCGTGCACTGGCAGCGGGATGCCTGGATGAAGCGTCGGGTCGCCTTTGCCTGCTCGGATTGCCAGAGCTTGACGAGGTCGAAGTCGAAATCCCGCAGATTGCCGAACGGCCGGTCGAGCATTTCGCACGCATTCACGCCGCCATCGGAATAGATGACACCGGCCAGCGACCCGGCCGTGCAGCCGCCGCCGTTCCGCTCACCGCGGATAATCTCATAGATGATGTCGCGGCGGGCGGCGTTCTTCGCCGATAGCCACTTTGCAGACCAGTGCCCGCTATGGACTCGAAATCCGCCGCGCTTCCTCCGCTCGTCGATCAGGTGATGCGCCAGGCGATAAGCCTCGGCGTCAACTTCCACTGCGTGCTCGTCGCGGCCGTCTCCGCGCGCAATATTAATCATCCATTCGCCTGGGTGGATGCTCTCCACCAGGTCCGCGGTCTCCCGTATGGCATGCTGGTTCGTGCGCGAAATGGTGGTGATAACGCCAACATCGAAATGACCATAGCGCTCCTTGAGGCGATTCAGCGCCTTGATCGTCTCGACCGCTCGCTCGAACCCGCCCTTGATGCGACGCACCCCGTCATGAACCTCGCCGACGCCATCGAGCGACACATCTACCCGAAACGGCGTTTGCGGATTGGCGACCAGCATCGCCTCGGCGTCTCGCACGATCTTCGCCGTCCGGAATCCGGAAGTGGGAATCTGGTATCGACCGAGGCGCGTGGTCTTTCGGAACATCGTGCACAATTCGGCGATATCCGGCCGCTGGAACGCCTCGCCGCCAGTAATCGAAAGGAAGGCGATCGCAGGCATGGACTTGGCAAGCTTTTCATATTCGTCAAAGGTCAACGCGGGTCGGGTTAGCTTTTCCTCCTTCCAATCCTCGTTGAACCAGCAATGCGCACATTTCATCCAGCACTGGTCGCTGACGAACAGGATCAAATATTGCGGAGTGCGGAGCAGCTTGGCCGCAAGTTCGGTCGCACCGGCATAGATCGAAGTCCGAAGCGACAGCCGCTGCTCTTCCGGGCCCAGGAAATGAGGCGCCCGCGTCCGATCCGCTACGTCGGGGGCGATCACCGATTCCAGCGCCGATGGCTCCAGGATTGATGGCGTCTTCATCGAGGCGTCCTTTCTTGGATGAACGAAATGCAAGCCTGTATCGGGCGCGCAGCAATTCCCGGGCGAGCCAGGGAGCGCCAAGCGCGAGCCGCGGCCAATGCTCCTTCGGGTTTACGAGGAATCGCCAAAGCCATTCGAGGCGGAGGCGCCGGAGCCATGCAGGCGCACGCGGCATGTCGCCGGAGATGATGTCGAACAGTCCGCCGACGCACCAAATCACAGAATCGGGAAGCCTGGCGGCCCAGCGCACTGCCGTCGTTTCCTGCCGCGGCGTCCCCAGCCCGAGCAGGATCAGGTCCGGCGCAAGTAGTAACAACCGCTCCAGCAGGGCATCTTCATCGGCCAGTCCATCGAACCCGTCCACGATCGCACAGGCGGACCAGTTTCCGGGGAGTTGCCGGGACGCCCGTTCGGCGACGCCCGCGCGGCCGCCGATCAAAGCGATCCGCAACGGGCGGCCGTGGTCCATCCGCAATAGCCGGGGGACCAGATCGGTGCCGTTCAAATCAGGCCAGATTCCAAAACCCAACAGCATCGCCGACAATTTCAGGGCGATTCCCTCAAAAAGCACGACCGCGTCCGGCGAACGGAAGGCATCCGCCACCTCGGAGTGGATGCGCGATAGTCTCAGCGCGTGGACATGGCAGTGGATCACGACGCGGGGCGCGGGCGCATCGTCCGCGAAACGGTGAGACATCATGCCGAGGATTTCGGCCCCGGAGCCGATGGCGAAGCTGACGTCGAAGAGCTCCGCCCTCCTGGTCACGAAGGACGTTTTCCAGGAGGAATCATGCGGGACAGCAACCAATTCGGTGTTCCGGAATAGGCCATCGCCCGCATTCTCGCTCCCAACCCCGCATATACCACGGCCCTCCCGTTGGCGCTTCCAGCCAGTGCCGCAGCCGCGACACGCTTAGCTGTTCCTGCCCCGGCCTTGCGCGGAATCCTTGCCCCATTTGCAAAGGTTGAGCCGAAAGGGCCTGCAATACAACAGGTAATCGAAACTCCAGTGCCCCGCAGTTCGAGCGCAAGGCTCTGTGCCATGGACGTCAAAAAAGCCTTGCCCGCCGCGTACACCGCAAGCCTCGGGGCTGGACGATATTGGGCCGTGGATCCGATGACGATGATCCTGCCCGAACCCCGGCGAACCATCGCACGGGCGGCGGCATGCAGCACGTGCGCGGCCCCCACCGGATCGGCGCTCATCTCGCGCTCGATCGAATCCCAGGGACGTTCGCAGAAAGGGCCGAACTCGGTCGCGCCCGTGCAGAGCACGAGAAGGTCGAAATGCTGCGACTCCAGAGCATCGAGGATCGCTTGAGGCTGGGCCAGATCGGCCATGAAATGCTCGGCGACAAGCCCCGCCGCTTCCAGCGACTGGAGCCGATCGGCGCGCCGGCCCGCTGCCACCACTCTGGTTCCGGCTGCGGACAGTGATCGGCACACGGCTTCACCAAGTTCGCCTGTCGCCCCCAGAACCAATGCTCGCTCGACCACGTCCGCAGGCTGCGGCAAATCGCCTCCTTGCGCAAGGAGGCTGCGGCTCCAACGGCTACCGAGTCAGCTTTTTGTAAGAAAGCGCCGTAGGCCGATCCGCGGCGTCGCCAAGCCGGCGGCGCTTGTCCTCTTCGTAGCTTTCGAAATTGCCCTCGAACCACTCGACATGGCTGTTGCCTTCGAACGCGAGGATGTGCGTCGCCAGCCGATCGAGGAAGAAGCGGTCGTGGCTGATGACCACGGCGCAGCCCGCGAAATTCTCGATGGCTTCCTCAAGCGCGCCAAGCGTCTCGACGTCCAGATCGTTGGTCGGTTCGTCGAGCAGCAGGACGTTGCCGCCCTTTTTCAGCATCTTGGCGATGTTCACGCGGTTGCGCTCGCCGCCCGATAGCTTGCCGACATTCTTCTGCTGGTCCGAGCCCTTGAAGTTGAACGCGCCGACATAGGCGCGGGTCGAGGCGTCGTGGCCGTTGACCTTCATGTAATCGAGCCCGTCGGAAATTTCCTCCCAGACGTTCTTCTTGGGGTCGAGATGGTCGCGGCTCTGATCGACATAGCCCAGGCGCACGGTCGATCCCATTTCGATCGTGCCGGTATCTGGCGTTTCCTGGCCGGTGATCATCTTGAACAGCGTCGACTTACCCGCGCCGTTAGGGCCGATCACGCCCACGATGCCGCCGGCAGGCAGCGTGAAGCTGAGATTCTCGAACAACAGCTTGTCGCCATAGGCCTTGGAGATGTTCTCGACTTCGATCACCTTGCCACCAAGGCGCTCAGGCACCTGGATAACAATCTGCCCGCCGCTCGGCTTGCGGTTCTTTTGCGTTTCGACAAGCTGGTCGAACTTGGCGATACGCGCCTTTGACTTGGTCTGGCGCGCTTTGGCGCCCTGGCGGATCCATTCGAGCTCGTTCTTGATCGCGGTCTGGCGTCCCGATTCCTCGCGCTCCTCCTGCTCTAGGCGCTTGGATTTCTTCTCGAGATAGGTCGAGTAATTGCCCTCGTACGGGAAATATTTGCCGCGATCGATTTCGAGGATCCAGCCGACGACATTATCGAGGAAATAGCGGTCATGGGTGATCATCAGCACCGCGCCGGCATATTCCTTGAGGTGATTTTCGAGCCACTCGACGCTCTCGGCGTCGAGATGGTTGGTGGGCTCGTCGAGCAGCAGGATCGACGGCTTCTGGATCAGCAGCCGGGTTAGCGCGATGCGGCGCTTTTCGCCGCCCGACAGGTTCTCGACTTGCCAGTCCCCCGGCGGACAGCGCAGCGCCTCCATCGCGACTTCGAGCTGGTTGTCGAGCGTCCAGCCATCGACGGCGTCGATCTTGGCCTGGAGATCGCCCATTTCCTCCATCAGCGCGTCGAAATCGGTGTCGTCCTTGGGATCGCCCATTTCGGCCGAGATCGCATTGAAGCGATCGACCAGGTCGGCGGTCTCGCGCGCGCCCTGCTTGACGTTTTCCAGCACGTTCTTGGTGGGATCGAGCTGGGGCTCCTGCTCCAGATAGCCGACCGTGATATATTCGCCGGGCCATGCCTCGCCGGTGAAATCCTTGTCCACGCCCGCCATGATCTTCATCAGCGTCGATTTGCCGGCGCCATTGGGCCCGACGATGCCGATCTTGGCGCCCTGATAGAATTGCAGGTTTATGTTGCTCAGCACCGGCTTGGGCGCGCCGGGGAAGGTCTTGGTCATGTCCTTCATGACATAGGCATATTGGGCGGACACGGGGGACTCCGTTCGGGAAATATCGGGGGTTGGAAGCTTTGGCGGGCATGTAGCGATGAGGGTTCGGATTGGCAAACGCCCCGCCCACGTCTAGCAGCTATGCCATGCACAAGCGTATCCTCCTCGCGGCTGCCGCCGCGCTCGCCCTTCCCCTCCCCGCATTCGCCCAGACGGCCCCCGATGTGGCTGCGCTGCGCGACGCGGCGCTCAAGGACGATCTCGCCTGGGAAATCACCGAGGGCCTTACCACCGAGATCGGCCAGCGTCTTGCGGCTACGGAAGCGGAAGCACGCGCGCGAGACTGGAGCGTGAAGAAACTGACGGCCCTTGGATTCAGCAATGTCCGCGTCGAGCCGTTCAACATGCCCGTCTGGGTGCGCGGCGAGGAGAAGGCCGAAGTGCTGGGCGGCTCCGCCCAGAAGCTGACGATCGCGGCGCTGGGCAATTCGGGTTCGACCGGGGCAAAGGGAGTGGAAGGCGAAATCGTCTATTTCCCGACCTTCGCGGACCTGCAGGCCGCGCCGGAGGGGAGCCTGAAGGGCCAGATCGCCTTTGTCAGCCATTCTATGACGCCGACGCAGGACGGCTCGCAATATGGCCCGTCGGGCGCGGCGCGGCGCCAGGGGCCGAGCATCGCGGCCACAAAGGGCGCCGCCGCGATCCTGATCCGCTCGATCGGCACCGATTATCACCGCAACCCGCATACGGGCGGCACCAATTGGGCCAAGGACCAGAAGCCGATCCCGGCCGCCGCGCTCTCGCTGCCTGATGCCGAGCAGCTCGAACGGCTGCTCAAGCGCGGGCCTGTGACGATGAGGCTGCGCATCACGCCTGAATTCAAGGGCCAGGGCGAATCGGGCAACGTCATCGCCGAAGTGCCCGGCAGCGATCCCGCGGCCGGCATCGTGCTGATCGCGTGCCATCTGGATAGCTGGGACCTGGGCACCGGCGCGATCGACGATGGAGCCGGATGCGGGATCGTCGCCGCCGCGGCCAAGCGCGTGATGGATGTCGGCCAGCCGCGCCGCACGATCCGCATTCTATGGGCAGGCGCGGAGGAGCCCGGCGTGTTCGGTGGCGCAGCCTATTTCGCGGCGCATAAGAACGAGCGCCACGCCTTGGCCGCCGAATCCGATTTCGGCGCGGATCGCGTCTGGCGGGTGGATTACAAATTGCCCGCCAGCGCGAAGCCCATGGAGGATCGCCTGGTCGCGGCTCTGGCCCCTCTCGGAATTTCACGGGGACGCGAGCCGGCAGGTGGCGGGGCCGACGTTGCGGCGGTGATCGCGGCGGGATCGGCCGGGATCGACCTGCAGCAGAACGGCACGCGCTATTTCGACTTGCACCACACGCCCGACGACACGCTGGACAAGATCGACCCCGCGCAGCTCCGCCAGAACGTCGCGGCATGGGCCACCATGCTGGCAATTGTGGCAAATGCGGCAGAGGAGATCGGGCCGATCGTTACGCCCGCGCCTTAGTGAATAACGCAGATGCGTGCCTGATTATGGCACGATTACGGCATAAATGCGACGAACTGCCCTCATTTAGTCGAAAATGAGATTGACGCCGGCGGAATGTGCGCTATTGCAGCATTTCGCGCCGGGCAATCGGGCCAGGCGCGTTATGTTTAAGTTCCATTGGAGCGACCCGCATGAAGAAGATCCTTATCGTTGCTGCCGCCGCTGGCCTGGCCTCGCTGGCTGCCTGCAACCCCGCCACCACCAACACCACTGCCGAGAACGTTGCCGAGTCGCACGAAGCGAACGCAACTGCCTATGAAGCTGCTGCCGACAACACCTCGAATGGTGCTGCCGAAGCCGTTCTCGAGAACAAGGCCGACATGGAAGAGAACAAGGCGGACGCCGCTTCGGCCAACGCGCATTGATCCCTTCTCCGGGCCCTAGGGTCCGGAGCTGAAGAACATATCAGGGCGCTCCCGCAAGGGGGCGCCCTTTTCTGATTGGGGGCCGCCCCGCCCTGCTTTATGCTCGCCCGCAAAGGGAGCGTGACAGATGGGGGCTATCTCCACCGAATTTGCGGGCGCAGGCCCGCCCAAGCGCTGGATAGGCCAGCTTTACGTCCAGGTGCTGATCGCGATCGCGGCGGGCATCGCGGTGGGGGCCCTGTGGCCCGCCACGGGTGCGGCGCTCAAACCGCTCAGCGACGCCTTTATCGCGCTGGTCAAGATGATCATCGCCCCGGTGATCTTCCTCACCGTGGTCACTGGCATTGCGGGCTCGGGCGGGCTGGGATCAACGGGGCGCGTCGCTGCCAAGGCATTCGCCTATTTCCTGTTCTTCTCGACGCTTGCGCTCATCCTGGGGCTGATCGTCGCGCATGTCGTGCAGCCCGGGGCGGGCATGCATATCGATCCCGCCACGCTCGATGCCTCGAAAATCCATGGATATGAGGAGAAAGCGCACGATGCGGGGATCGTGCAATTCCTGCTGTCGATCATCCCCACCACGCTGTTCTCCGCCTTTACCGAAGGCTCGATCCTACAGGTCCTGCTCGTCTCGGTGCTGTTCGGCGTTTCGCTCGCGCTGGCAGGCGAGCCCGCGCGGCCCGTGACCGATCTGCTGGAGCGCGTCGGCACCGTGGTGTTCCGCCTCGTCGCAATCGTGATGCGCGCCGCGCCGATCGGCGCATTCGGGGCGATGGCCTTCACGATCGGGGCCTATGGCGTGGAGGCGTTGCGCAGCCTGGGAGCGCTGGTCGCCAGTTTCTACCTGACTTCGCTGCTGTTCGTCTTCGTGATCCTGGGCGGCGTCGCCTGGGCGGCGGGGTTCTCGATCTTCAAGCTGGTGCGCTACCTCAAGGCCGAATTGCTGCTCGTTCTGGGCACCTCGTCTTCGGAAGCGGCCCTTCCCGCGCTGATCGACAAGATGGAGCGCGCCGGGTGCGACAAGCAAGTGGTCGGCCTGGTCGTACCCACGGGATATTCGTTCAACCTGGACGGCACCAATATCTACATGACGCTGGCGGCGCTCTTCATCGCCCAGGCGACCGGCGTCGAGCTCTCGATCGGTGACCAGATCGCGTTGCTGGGCGTGGCGATGCTCAGTTCGAAGGGTGCGGCGGGCGTTACCGGGGCCGGCTTCATCACGCTTGCGGCGACTTTGGCGATCGTGCCGAGCGTTCCGGTGGCCGGGATGGCGCTGATCCTGGGAGTCGATCGCTTCATGAGCGAATGCCGCAGCCTGACCAATTTTCTCGGCAACGCCGTAGCCACCGTGGTGATCGCCCGCTGGGAAGGGGCAGTCGATCGCGACATGCTGAAGCGGGCTCTGGACGGGGCGCCCGACGAGCGGCCGGCGCGAATCGCCGCGGAGGCGGATACGGATTGAATGGTCGGGGAGACAGGATTCGAACCTGCGACATCCTGCTCCCAAAGCAGGCGCGCTACCGGACTGCGCCACTCCCCGACGCGAGGTGGCGGTTAGGCTGTAACTTCAGGTTGCACAAGGGGCGGCCGCGGCAAAGCCGCGGCTTCGTCGGTCGGCGCTTTAGCGCCGCCGGCCGGCCGCGCCTGAACCCGCGCGACAGCTTCACTGTCGCATAGGGCGGCGCGGCGCTGGTGGGCCCGGCAGGACTTGAACCCGCAACCTACCCGTTATGAGCGGGCAGCTCTAACCAGTTGAGCTACAGGCCCCCAGCGACCGACGCCCTAGCGGATGCCGGGGCAGGCCCGCAAGCGTCCGCAGCCGCGATGATCTGGGCGAGCGATGCGGGCCGCGCGCCGAGTTGCTGCAGCAGCGCCAGAATATCGCCCCACCAGCGATAGAATGCGGCCAGATCGGCGGCATCGCGCACATAGGGGGTGTGCCCGGGCTCGACCGAGGGCGAATGAAAGCTGAAATTGAGCAACCTCAGCCCCTCCCCCATTGCGATGCGCACTGCCTCCTTTGCCTCTGCGATCGGCATGTCTTCGGGCGTGAGCGCCACGCGCGAGAGGATGCCCAGGCGCGAAGCGGCGCCCAGCCCCTTGGGCACGCGAGCAAGCGAGCGATGTAGGGCCGCCCCGCCCCGCCGGCCCCAGCCGGTGAATATCGTGGTCAGGGGCAATTCGAGCATTCCCCCGATCCGGAAAGCGTGATTGGGAATGGCCGAAAAGTCCGGACCGGATTCGCGTGAATAATCATAAGCCGAGCGCATCGAACTGTCGGCGCGATAGCCGTGGCGGGCGAGCAGATCGATCGTGGCCAGGCCGATGCCATAGCGGCCGGCGCGGTAGACCAATGGCTTGGCGCCAAAAGCCTCCGCGATCGCTTCGGTCAAGGACACCAGCTTCGCCTCCTGCAATTCGAGCGGGAGATTACCAGTGAAGCTGTTGAAGCTGCTCACTTCCTCATCGAAGGGCGGGTTCACCCATGGATGCAGCTGCGTGCCGATCGCCGAGCGACCGTCCTCCAGCAGGTGGCGAAGTATGCCGACTGCCTCGGGGGAAGTCACGATAGGGTGATCGATCAGATACGTGAGCGGCACGCCATGCGCAGCGAATCGCGCATGGGCATCGGGCATCGCGGCCATATGACTCGTGCCCCGCGACGCGCGATCGAATGGCTTGGCCCAGTCGAATTCCTCTTCGGTATCCACGAAGATCGTGAAGCGAGTCCCGAAATCGGCGGGCCATTGGACGCGCGCCTCCGCAGCGGGCGCGGCGGGGCGATAGCACCCCGTCTGATTGGGAGCATCTCCCGTCACTTCAGTTCAAATGCGCCTGACCCACGGATGCGTTTTCGGAGGCCGGGAGGCACAAAGTCAAGCTTTCCGGCTCGATCACCAGCGCCCCGCCCAGTTCGCGGGCGAGGTTGCGCGCCAGGCGGAGGGCAAATCCCGTGCCCAGCAAGGTCGGGTCCTCATGCTCGTCATCGATGCCGAGCACCGAGTCTCCGGGATAATCGGCAAGCGCCCTGGGCCGGTCGATCGCGACGGCCACCATGTTGTCGGCGGCTTGCGACATGTTGACTCCGATGCGCTCGCCGGGCCCGCTGGCGGAAACCAGCGTGGCGAGCAGCCGCGCGAGCAGCCGCTCGACGGCGCGGCGATCGCCGGTGACGGCAAGGTCGTCCACCGGCAGCGCGAGGACCGCGCCGCGCAGCTCGGCAAGCGGCGCGAGATCATCGGCGATGCCCGAGAGTATCGGGCGAAGCGCGACCCGGCCTGGCACCAGCGCCAAGGCGGCGCTGTCGATCCGGGCGGCGAGGTCGAGATCGTCGATCGCGCCGAGCAGTTCGCGGGCCTGGGCGCGGATCGTGCCTGCCCGCTCGCGATAGGGGTCGCTTACGGGACCCAATATCTGGCTCTCGATCATTTCGGCAAAGCCCGCGATGGCATTGGTCGGTGTGCGCAACTCGTGGACGAGCTGGCGGAGCGAATCCGCGGGAATTGGAGGCATGGGCAGGCGTGCCGGCTCGGCGCGCTCGTCGGCGCGCGGCCGCCGCGCAGTGCCGCGATAGCCGGTGAAGCGGCCATTCGCCGGATCGAATACGGGGATAGCGGAGATCAGCCAATCCCCGGCGGCATCCGATTCACCTTCGACCGCAAGGCGCGCATTGGAGAAACCGGCCCGACGGCGGAACGCTCCCGCGGCCACGCCATCGATGCGCGACGCCTCCGGCGCGCTCGCCCCGGATTGCGCATCCAGCGACAGGCCGACCAGGGCCGCGCGGCTGACCCCGTCCACCCAGCGGAACACTCCCTTCGAATCGGTTTCGAAGCGGAAATGGTCGGCGGGCGGCAGGGTGAAATCGGGCGGACCCGCTTCTTCCCGATGGCGCCAGAAGGCGTCGATCCGCGCGACGACTTCGGCGATCTCAAACGTGCCGCCGTCGGCCGCGGGGATGCCTCCGCCGCCCTGCGCAAGGACGCCAAGCGCATCGCCTGAAGGCTCGACGACAGACAGATGCCCCTGGTCCATATGCGGACCCTGAAGCTCCCGGTCAGTCGGCGCAATCACTTCGGCGGAAGCGATTGACTCGACTGTCCCGCTTTGGACCGGCGCGGAAGCAACTTCGCTCTGGCCAGCCGCGCGCGCCTCCGAAACCGGCAGCGACGCGGCCATTCCGGCCAACGCCACGAACGAGAAATCTTCGACTTCGATATTCGCGACGGGGGGCTCGATCGCCTGAATTGCTTCGGGAGCGACGGCCACGGGTGCTTCCTCTGCTTCCTCTTCTTCCGGCAGGTCAGGCACCACGCTTCGCACGATGCCGGGAGTTGAGGCCCAATATGTGATTTGGGGTTCTGGTTCGATCCGCGGCAACTCGGCGTCCGCATCTTTGAGCGGTTCGATCTCGGCCGCGGTGGGCAATTCGGGCGCGTCCACGGTTTCGAGGGACGCTTCCGGCTGGGCTTCGGTGCTCGGCTCGTGCCCCGCCAATGATGCTTCGGCGATTTCGGGCTCCGGCTCGGGCAAGGCTTCGGCGGGAGCCTCCATGCCCGTTGATTCCACCGCTTCAGTCGGCGGCGATTCGGCGACGGGCTCGGGCAAGGCTTCCGCCGCTTCCTTCGCTGTTTCGTCGGGAAGCACGAAATCGATCGGCCCGAATGCTTCGAGCGCGCGCTTGACGATCGGGCCCAGGTCACGGCGATTGCGCAGCACGGCGCGGCCGGCGGGCGCGAGTTCGGGAAGGAGCTGTATCCACTCCGCCGAATTCATCCGGGCGTGGCGCAGCACGGGCAATGCGATGCTGAGTTCGTCCATCGCGAACAGGCGCACCAGAGGCGCGGGCGGGTCCGCGAACTCGAGCGCGCGCGCGCTCGACACACGCACCGCCACGGGCACATGCGCGCGGATCGACCGCAACACGCTCATTGCGCGCGCATCGGCGGGAGCGCGCCGGCGGCCGATCAGATCCACGAGCTGGCGCCATGCCGATTGGGCTGCCTGGGGCGAGCCCAGGTCGGCGGCCAGCACGGTCTCCAGAGTATCGTCGAAGCGCAACACAGCCGCCCTTTACTGGCGCTGGAACGCGCGCCGTAACGATTCCTTAACCGCTGGGACGCGCACCGGGAACAGTCGATTTTGATACGTAGCAATGTGGGACGATTGCGTTGCGGCGTAATAATATTATGCCTAAGCGCATCAATCGGAAACGAATCCATACCCAAAGGGATCGTAATGCGCTTCGACGATATCGACCTGCGGATTCTCGCGTTGCTCCAGGATAACGGCCGGATGACGAATGTCGATCTGGCCGAGCGGGTCGGGCTCACCGCCCCACCCTGCCTTCGCCGAGTCCGGGCGCTCGAGCAATCGGGGGCGATCAGCGGCTATCATGCCGCGCTCGATGCAGTGGCGCTCGGCTATAATTTGACAGTGTTCGCGATGGTGAGCCTTAAGAGCCAGGCCGAAAGCGACCTTCTGGCATTCCAGGAACTCGTCGCCGAAATTCCCGAAGTGCGCGAGTGCCACATGCTCAATGGCGAGATCGACTTCATCCTCAAGATCGTCGCGCCCGACCTCCAGAGCTTCCAACGCATCCTGACCACCAAGCTCACCACTGCGCCCAATGTCGAGCATGTGAAAACCTCGCTGACGATCCGCACTTCCAAGTCGCTGCCCGGCGTGCCCGTGACCTGACGAAAAAAGGGCGGCCCCATCAGACCGCCCTTTCCCTTTTCGATATGCCGGCCGCGCGGTTTAGCTGAGCGGCGGCAAGTCCAGCGAAGTCTGATACAGCGTGGAGAGGTTGGCCAACGGCCCCGGCTTGACCGCGCCGAATGCCGCGCGAGCCAGATCCTTCTGCCCCTGGCGCTGGAACGCGATGCCGCGATGGAGATTCACTTCGTCCGCATTCACCCCGCCCTTGGTGAGTGCAAGGTCATAGAGCTCGACGGCGCGGGCGTTGTTGCCCGAAGCAAGAAAAGCGTCGCCGGTCTGCGCCGCGGTCTTGCCGTCCTTTGCGGCCGCGGCCTGCTTGGCGAGTCCATCCAGCGAACCCTCGTTCTTCACCTGGGTCTGTGCCGCCGCGTATATCCTCGCGATATCGGCGTCCGCGGCTGGGATCTTGCCCACCTTGCGGCCCTCGTCGATCACCGAGATCGCCTCGCGCCCAAGCCCGCCCTGCTGGGTCGCATAGGCATAGTCCGCGTAATCGCTGCGATTGGGAAGGGCGTTGGTCGCGCGCATCAGGCGATACAAGTCGATCCGCTCGGACTTGACGTTCGCACCGGCGGGCGCGGTGCTGCGGAACACCTGGATCGCCCAATGCCAGTTCTTGATCGTCGGATATTCGACGATGAAGCGCGACAGCCAGCTAGCCATCGCGGCGCGGTCGCCGGTGGCGTTAACCTTGGGGATCACGAACTGATACCAGCTCTCCGGCGGCTTGCGGCCGGCGGTCTGGCTCATTTCGATCGCCCGCTCGACTTCGGCAATCGCATCGGCAGGCCTTCCCGTAGCGGAATAGGCATTGGCCAGCAGCACCGCGACATCCGGCTCCTTCGAGCCATATTCGCGCGCCTTCAGCATATATTGGATGACTTCGGCATTCTTGTTGGTCTTCGAAGCGCGAACGCCGAGCATGTAGTTGAACGCCGGATTGTAGATCTTCAAAGCCTCGGGCGGAGTCTTCGGATTGGCGATGAGAGCGCTCAGCGCCTTGAGCTGGCCCTCCTCATTGTTGCGGCCCAGCTCGGTCTGGAGGCGCAGGAACGCGGCGAAATATTTCTCGTCGTCGTTCTTGGCCACTGCCTCGGCGGCGGCGAGATTCGGCTCCACATTTGCCCAGTCCTTGGCCTTGACGGAAACCTCGGCAGCGGCAGCCGCCTTGCGGAATTCCTCGCTGACCTTGAGCTGCGGCGCGGCGGGCTGCGCCTTCTTGTCGTTCTTTTGCGCGGCGGCGGGTGCAGCGGCCAGCGTAGTGGCGCCCAGCGTAAGCACGGCGGCCATCGCCAGCCTGGAAACGAAGGTCATCAAACTCTCCTCATGGGAACGAAAACCGTTTGGACAGCCCTCTAGTTGCCCGCACCGCCCCGTTCAAGCGCGTCGCGCTCCCGGGTGCCGCACAGGGGCTGAACGCCGATTGAATGACCCGGTTCAATTCGCCGCGTTGCCGTCCTCGCGTACGCACGTACGCGTGCGCGCGAGGCTTGGCAGCGCGCCATGGGGCGTCTAGGGCAGTCGAGATCATTACCTAGCCAATCGGAAACCTGAGATTTGACCGACGAGACGATCCTCGCCGACCCTTCGGACATTACCCCCATCTCGATCGTCGACGAGATGAAGACCAGCTATCTCGATTACGCGATGAGCGTGATCGTGGCGCGCGCGCTGCCCGATGTGCGCGATGGCCTGAAGCCTGTCCACCGCCGCATCCTGCACGCGGCGCAGGAGGGCGGATATCTGGCCAACCGGCCCTATCGCAAGTCCGCCCGCCTGGTCGGCGACGTGATGGGTAAATACCATCCGCACGGCGACAGCTCGATCTACATGGCGATGGCGCGCATGGCGCAGGATTGGTCGATGCGCGTGCCGCTGATCGACGGCCAGGGCAATTTCGGATCGATGGATCCGGATATGCCCGCGGCGATGCGCTATACCGAGGCGCGCCTCGCCAAGGTCGCGACCTATCTGATCGAGGACATCGACAAGGATACGGTCGATTTCCAGGACAATTATGACGGCTCCGAGAGCGAGCCCACGGTGCTCCCCGCCCGCTTTCCCAATCTGCTGGTCAATGGCGCCGGCGGCATCGCGGTCGGCATGGCGACGAACATTCCTCCGCACAACCTGGGCGAAGTGATCGACGCCTGCCTGGCCTATATCGAAAACGGCGGGATCAGCGCGGAAGAGCTGATGGAAATCGTCCCCGGCCCGGATTTCCCCACAGGCGGCGTGATCCTGGGCCGCTCGGGCTGCCGCGCGGCCTATCAGACCGGACGCGGCTCGATCATGGTCCGCAGCCGCTACATCACCGAGCAGCGCGGCGAGCGGCGCTCGATCGTGCTCACCGAAATCCCCTTCCAGCAGGGCAAGAACGCGCTGGTCGAGAAGATCGCCGAGGCCGCCAAGGAAAAGCGGATCGAAGGCATCAGCGACATCCGCGACGAATCGAACCGCGAAGGCGTTCGCATCGTCATCGACCTCAAACGTGACGCCACCCCCGAAGTCGTGCTCAATCAGCTCTGGCGCAACACGCCGGCGCAATCGTCCTTCCCGGCCAACATGCTCGCGATCCGCGGGGGCCGTCCCGAACTGCTCAATCTGCGCGACATCATCGAAGCCTTCGTCAAGTTCCGCGAAGAGGTCATCACGCGCCGCTCGAAGTTCGAGCTCGCCAAGGCGCGCGACCGTGCACACGTGTTGCTCGGGCTCGTCATCGCCGTCACCAATCTGGACGAAGTGGTGAAGGTCATCCGCGGCTCCCCGAGCCCGGCGGTCGCCCGCGAGCGCCTTCTGGTTCGCGAATGGCCCATCGCGGAGATCGCCAGCTATATCCGCCTGGTCGAAGCGGTGGAAACCGAAGTCACCGGCGATGTCTATCGCTTGTCGGACATCCAGGTCCGCGCGATCCTCGATCTGCGCCTGCATCGGCTCACCGGGCTCGGTCGCGACGAGATCGGCGGAGAGTTGGCCAAGCTGGCCGAAGTGATTGCGGAACTGCTCGAAATTCTGGGCAACCGCGCGCGCCTCTACGAAGTGATGGTCGCCGAGCTGACCCAGGTCCGCGACCTCTATGCCACCCCCCGCCGCACCGAGATCGCCGCGGCGGCGGACGGAATCGAAGACGAGGACCTGATCGAGCGCGAGGACATGGTCGTCACCGTGACGCTCGAAGGCTATATCAAGCGCACGCCGCTCGAGACATTCCGCGCGCAGAAGCGCGGTGGCAAGGGCCGCGCCGGCATGGCGACCAAGGACGAGGACATCATCACCAACCTGTTCGTCACATCGACGCACACGCCGGTTCTGTTCTTCTCCAGCGCTGGCAAGGTCTATCGGATGAAGGTGTGGCGCTTGCCGGAGGGTGGCCCGGCCACCAAGGGCCGGCCGATGATCAACCTTCTCCCGCTGGAGAATGGCGAGACGATCTCCACCGTGCTGCCGCTGCCCGAGGACGAAGCCGCATGGGGTGACCTGCACGTGATGTTTGTCACTGCCAAGGGTATCGTACGCCGTAACAGCATGGATGCCTTCACCAACATCCAGCGCGGCGGCAAGATCGCGATGCGTTTCGACGAGGACAGCGAAGATCGTCTCATAGACGTGCGCCTCCTGACGGAAGAGGACGACGTCGTACTCACCAAACGAACGGGCCGCGCCACACGTTTTGCAGCGACCGACGTTCGCGAATTCCAGAGCCGCACGGCCGCAGGGGTTCGCGGAACGACACTCGGAGGCCCGGGCGATGAGGTGATTTCGGCCTCTGTCATTCCGCATTTTGAAGCCACGCCCGAGGAACGCGAAGAATATTTGCGTCATGCGCGCTGGAAAGAGATCAACCCGCGATTCCCTCTGCCCCCGCGTGAAATGTCGGACGAGCGGTTCGCTGAATTCGAAGCGGCTGAGCGCTTTATCTTGACGGTGTCACGCAATGGCTTCGGAAAGCGGTTCAGCAGTCATGAGCTACCGACCAACAATCGGGGAGGCAACGGCGTTTGGATCGTTGATAAGCGCCCCGAAATTCAAGAGCGGACCGGCCCCCTTGCCGCTTGCTTCCCGGGACGCACCGGTGAGCAGCTAATGCTAGTCACTGATCAGGCGAAACTCATCCGCATGAGCATGGCCGACGCAAAGCTAGCCGGTCGTGCCACACAGGGTGTAACCTTATTTCGCGTAGCTGATGATGAGCATGTCGTCTCCGCGGCCAAGATCGAGGAAACCGAGGAAGAGGCGGAGGCAGAGCTGGGCGACGGTCCGATCGCCGGCGCGCCGACGCCAGATGGCGATACCGGCGAGGATCTGGCTGCCGGCCCAGTAGATGGAGAATAAGACCCGGCTCGTCATCCCGGCGAAAGCCGACGGAGAAGTGAATGCCCGATACCACCGCCTATAAAGTCCTCACCACCGACCAGAAGAACGCGCTCGAAACCGGCGCCTTCAAGGGGGCGCCGGTCGATCTGCAGGACGGCTTTATCCACCTCTCCACCGCCGATCAGATCGGCGAGACGATCGACAGGCATTTCCCCGGTCAGGAAGGGCTGTGGCTCGCGGCGGTCGATCTCGAAGCGCTGGGCGACGCCGTGAGGTGGGAAGCATCGCGCGGCGGCCAGCTTTTCCCGCACCTTTATGGCGCCCTGCCGCTCAACGTCGTGACTGCCTATAGCGAGCTGCACTATGAGGCAGATGGAAGCCTGAGACTGCCAGTCACCGGTTGAGGCTCACCAATAGCGCCCGGTGCTCAGGCATTGCTGCCAGCGGCGATTCGCGCTCATCTTGCAGGTCGCGTCCGAGCACAGCGCCGCATCGGCGCGATATTTCTGTTGGCATTCGATCTTGCGGCCCGTCACGGCCGGGGCTTTCCCGGCGGGGCCGAGCAGCGCCTTCATTTCGGGCGAGGTCGCATAATCGGCGGGCAGCTTGCCGCTGCTGTCCCGCATGCCTTTGCTCGCTCCATGCGCGAGCAGCACCTTCGCGGCCTCCAGGCGATCGCGGTCCGCGGCGATATGGAGCAGCGTGGAGCCGGAAGGATCCTTGTCGTTGACGCCGACGCAATCCTCCAGCAGCAGCGCCAGCTCGTCGGGATGGTTATACCAGAGATCGTCGCGTGCGCGCAGCAATGGCCGAACACTTGGCTGCCGGCCGTCGTTGATCTTCTCCGCGCGAACCGCCGCGCATATGCCGTTGCCCCCCGTACTTGCGGCAGGCTTGGGAGCTGCGGCCGCCGGCGTTGGGGAAGCCGAGCCGCTTCGCATCGCCTTGGTCAGTTCCGCTTTCACCAGCGTCGTGGTCGCCATGTCATAGGGGGTTGAGCCGCGCGTGGATTTCAGAGCGGGATTCGCTCCGCGCGCCAGCAGCGCCTTGACCATCTCGAGATTGCCGGCATCGGCGGCATAATGGAGCAGCGAATAGCCCTCTTCGCTCTGGAAATTTATGTCGAACTGGCGGCTGTCGACGATCGCCAGCGCCTCGGCATTTTTCTTGATGCCGATATCATAGCGGGCGGTGTCGAAAGGATCGGCCTGGAGCGCGGCCCCGCCTGCCGCTCCGCAAAGCATCGTCGCCACAAGCCCTGCAATGATACGCTTTTTCACTCTCTGGCCCCTCCTGGACAGGGTGACGATATTAAAATAATTTCATTATGACAATGTCTTGCCAGTCAATCTTGATGTCTTTGCAAACGCAGTGAAACCGCTGCTTGCGGCCGGCGTTCAACTGCGCGAAAGGGCGCGCGATGAACAGGGCGGATCAGCACCGGAGCAAATGGCGGCGCGTTGCGCTCATGCTGTTGGCGTGCGCGCTTCTGTTCAAGCTGCCGGTGGGCTTCATGCCTGAATCGAGCGCGCGCGGAGTGGCCTTTGGCTGGTGCAATGCCGTCAGCGCCGCGGCCGAAGCCGAGGGCAAGGCGCTGCTCGAAAAGGCGCTGGCCGAGCGGCCGCAGCCCAAGCAGAAGCCGATTGCCGATGAGCCCTGCCCTTTCGCCGCCGCCGCGCAGCCGATCACGAGCGCCGATCAGGTAGCGGAGATCGCCATTCCGTCGCGGCATCCGCTGGCGCCACCCCCACTTCCCGCCACCCTGCCCGGTCGCGGTCTCGCCGCTCCGCCGCCCTCCGCCACGGGGCCCCCGTTGCTCAGCTGAACCGAATTCCTCGTTTCAGTTGGAGCATCCATGTCTTTTATATCCCTGCGCGCCTTGTCGCGCGTTTCGCTTGCCGCCCTCGTTATGGCCGGCTGTTCGACCGCCCGTGCCGAGGATGAGGACGAGCAGGACAAGCGCGCCCGGATCGTGGTCACCGGGCATGCCAAGCCGAACTCCCCAGCCACCGATGCAAGCATCGACGCCGAGCGGATCGACGCAACGGTCAACGCGGCCAATGTGGAGGACGGACTCAAATATCTGCCCAGCCTGGTGGTCCGCAAACGGCACATCGGCGACACCCAGTCTCCGCTCGCCACGCGCACATCCGGCCTGGGATCAAGCGCGCGCAGCCTGATCTATGCAGACGGTGCGCTGCTTTCTGCGCTGATCGGCAACAACAATACGGTCGCTTCGCCCCGCTGGGGCCTGGTGAGCCCCCAGGAGATAGAGCGCATCCAGGTGCTCTACGGCCCCTTTTCCGCAGCCTATCCCGGCAATTCCATGGGCGCGGTAGTCAACATCACGACGCGGATGCCCGAGAAACTCGAAGGCACGGCTTCGGCCTTGGTGAATCTCCAGGACTTCCGCCAATACGGCACCGATCGGCTGCTCCCGACTTATCAGTTCGGCGCGACGATCGGCGGTCGTCTCGGGCCATTGTCGATCTTCGCGAGCGCGGCGCAAACCGCGAGCAAGAGCCACCCGCTAAGCTACATCACCGCCGCGCGCTCCACCGCGACGGCCGGCGGCACGCCCGCCACGGGAGGCATTGATGCGCTCAACCGAACCGGTGGCGCAGTGCGCGTGCTGGGCGCGGGCGGGATCGAGGATCAGAAGCAGGGCATGTTCAAGCTCAAGGCCGCGCTCGACCTGGGCGCGGCGCGGCTGACCTATACCGGAGGGCTGTTCCTCGACGATACGGAGGCGAGCGCGGAAACCTATCTCCGCGCCCCAAGTGGAGCCGAGCTTTATTCGGGCGTGCTCAACATCGGCGGCGCGATCTACAATGTGCCGGCCAACGCCTTTTCAAGCGGGATTTACACCAGGCAATCCCGCCATTGGTCCCATTCGCTGTCTGCGAGCGGATCGGGGGCGGTCGACTGGCAAGTCATCGGCACGGCCTTCGATTTCGATCGCGACGTGCAGCGCACGCCTTCCACCGGCACGGGCGGCGGTGGCCAGATCGTGCGGCTCGAAGGCACTGGCTGGCGCACGCTCGACGCCAGGGCCACTGGGCGCGGCGTCAGCGCGGGCGCGCATTGGGATCGCTTCGCAGTCAATTCCAATCGCTATTCCACGAGCGAATGGCGGCGCGGCGGCCAAGGCGCGCGTAACCAGGCGTCCCGCGGCAAGACCGAGACCTTCGCGGCCTGGACGGAGGGGAGGGCTTCGCTTGCGTCCGGGATCAGCGTGACGCTTGGCGGTCGCTTAGAATGGTGGCGCGCGTTCGGCGGCTATAATTTCTCCGCCGCGCCGGCACTTGCGGTGGCCCAGCCGGAGCGCCGGGCGCAGGGCCTCTCCCCCAAAGCCTCGATTGCGTGGCAGCCCGCGCCCGATTGGTCGCTGCGGCTATCGGCGGGCAAGGCGTATCGCTTTCCCACCGTAGGCGAACTCTATCAGGCGGTGACCACCGGCGCGACGATCACGGTTCCCGATCCCAACCTCCGCCCCGAGCGTGCATGGTCGCAGGAACTCGCGCTCGAACATCGGGGCACGCGCATCTCGCTGTTCAATGAAAGCGTGGAGGATGCACTGATCTCGCAATCCGCGCCTCTCCTGCCCGGCTCGACGACGCTCTTCAATTATGTGCAGAATGTCGATCGCACCCGGGCGCGCGGCGTGGAGGTGGCGCTAGACCGGCGCGATCTGCTTCCCGGCGTGGACCTGCTGGCGAGCGCGACCTACACTGATGCGGAGACCCGCAAGAACACTGCTTTTCCCGGGGCTGTAGGCAAGATGCTGCCCAGCGTGCCGCGCTGGAAGGCGACCGCGGCCATAACCTGGCGGCCCATGGAGGGCGTGTCGCTGACCACCGCCGCGCGCTATGCCAGCCGCAATTACGGCAGCCTGGATAATTCCGACGTTATCGGAAACACCTGGCAGGGCTTTTACAAATATCTGGTGGTCGATGCGCGCGCGCTGTTTCGCATGAACAAGCGCATGGATTTCGCGATCGGCGTCGATAATCTGACTAACGACCGCTATTTCCTGTTCCACCCGTTTCCGCAGCGTTCGCTCACGGCGGAGGTGACGCTCAGGTTGTAGGGTAGGCGACGAGTCCCGCCGGCGGCTAGCTTGGTGACCCCTACGAGAATCGAACTCGTGTTTTCGCCGTGAGAGGGCGACGTCCTAACCGCTAGACGAAGGGGCCAGCGCGGCGAAGGGCGGGCATTAGGGAGGCTCGCCTGAATCGTCAAGCGCGCGGAGGCGTCCGCAGACTTCGCATAGGTTATGGACCTGTTCACAAGTCTGTGGATAACCAGTGCCCATGGAGCAGAAGATCATCCAGGCTCAGGCACTTGAGGCGCGTGCGGGACAAGCGCGGACGCTGGCCGAGGCGCAGGCTTTGGCGGCCCAGGCGGACAGGCTTCGCGGCCATCGCCATGGCGCACTGAGCGGCTTCGCCGCGCAGCTGATCCGCAACTAGCTCATTCGAATTCGAGAATCGTCGCGTCGACCGCAAGGCTGTCGCCCGCCGCGTAATTGGCGGCCTTCACCGTGCCCGCTTTCTCGGCGCGCAGGATATTCTCCATCTTCATCGCCTCGACCACGGCGAGCGGCTGGCCGGCCTCGACCTTGTCCCCCGGCGAAACATGCAGCCGTGTGAGCAGCCCCGGCATCGGCGCCAGCAGGAAGCGGCTCATGTCGGGCGGGATCTTCTCGATCATGTGATGGCGATATTGCGCGACGTGCGGCGGCAGGACCTCGACGCGGTGCGATGCGCCGTGCGCCGTGAGCTTCCATGCCCCGTTCTTGCGCTCGACGCCGACGCTCAACGGCGCACCGTCGATTTCCGCCACGAACAGCGGGTCGCCGAGCTGCCAGTCGCTGTCCAGTTCCATCGCCTCGCCATCGACGATCAGCTCACCCTCCTCGTCGTTGACGTGGATCTGCTCGCCGTCGATCAGCACCACGCGCTCGCTGGCGACCTCGATATTGTCGGCAAGCTGGCCCGAGATGCACGCGGCACGCTCCGAACGCTCCAGATCGACCAGAGCCGCCACCGCCGCCAGCTTGCGCTTCAACTCGGGTGAAGCCGGCGCGCCATGAAATCCCTCGGTATATTCCTCGGCGATGAACCCCGTCGTGATTGCACCCGAACGGAAGCGGGGGTGCTGCATCAGCGCCGACAGGAAGTCGATATTGTGCCCGATTCCCTCGATGCGGAACGCGTCGAGCGCGCCGATCTGCTTGTCGATCGCTTCTTCACGCGTCGCGCCATGGGTGATGAGCTTGGCGATCATCGGATCGTAGAACATGCTGATCTCGCTGCCCTCGACCACGCCGTCATCTACGCGCACGCCTTCCTCATAAGGCGGCGAATAGCGGACCAGCCGCCCCGTGCTCGGCAGGAAGCCGCGATACGGATCCTCGGCATAGACGCGGTTCTCGACTGACCAGCCATCGATCTTCACGTCGTCCTGGCTGAGCGGCAATTTCTCGCCTGCCGCGACGCGGATCATCAGCTCTACCAGATCGAGGCCGGTGATCTCCTCGGTGACGGGGTGCTCGACCTGGAGCCGGGTGTTCATTTCGAGGAAGTAGAAGCTCTCGCCCGTCGTATCCGCGCCCGAGACGATCAACTCGACCGTGCCCGCCGAATAATATCCCACCGCCTGCGCCAGCGCTACGGCCTGCTCGCCCATCGCCTTGCGCATCTTGGGAGTCACGAACGGCGACGGCGCTTCCTCGACGACCTTCTGGTGGCGCCGCTGGATCGAGCATTCGCGCTCGTTGAGATACAGCACATTGCCGTGCTGGTCGCCGATCAGCTGGATCTCGATATGGCGCGGGCTGAGGATGAACTTCTCGATGAAGACCCGATCGTCGCCGAACGACGCCAGGCCCTCGCGCTTGGTCGCCTCGAAGCCCTCGCGGACGTCCTGCTCGGAATATGCCAGGCGCATCCCCTTGCCGCCGCCGCCGGCCGACGCCTTCATCATCACCGGATAGCCGATCTCGCCGGCGATCTTCACTGCCTCGTCGGTATCGGCGATATCGCCCAGATAGCCGGGGACGACATTGACGCCCGCGGCCTTGGCCAGCTTTTTCGATTCGATCTTGTCGCCCATCGCCGCGATCGCATTCGGTGGAGGCCCGACAAAGGCGATCCCTGCCTCGGCGCAGGCGCGCGCAAAACTCTCGCGCTCGGAGAGGAAGCCGTATCCCGGATGGATGCAGTCCGCCCCGGTTTCCTTGGCGGCGAGCAGGATCAACTCAGCCTTGAGGTAGCTTTCCGCCGCAGGCGCAGGCCCCAGCCGCACCGCTTCATCGGCCATCAGCACATGCGGCGCGCGCGCATCGGCGTCCGAATAGACTGCGACGGTGGCGATCCCCATATTCCTGGCGGTGCGCATCACCCGGCACGCAATCTCGCCGCGATTGGCGACCAGGATTTTCTTGAACACTTAGCGCACCTTCTTTCGCCTAAGCACAAAGAATGCCGCCAAGGCGTATGACAAAACCAGAATGATCGAGGCGATGTTTCCTACGCGGTCTTTCCCCGCCCAACACTTCGCATCGAAGCAATCGCCGATCAGTGCGACATTGATCCCAAACCAGATCAGCGCGCCTCCGAGCGCAAGCAGCAGCAATATGAGCCAGGTCTTCACTCCGCCGCCTCCACCACCCGCTGCTCCGCCTTAAGCGACCGCAGCCCCAGCCGCGCAAACACCGCCGCGTCCGCGTCATCCCCGGCATTGCCCGTGGTCAGCAGCTTGTCCCCCGCGAAGATCGAGTTCGCCCCCGCCATCAGGCCGCTTTAGGAGCGGGAGCCCCGCGCAACAGGCCCTCGGTGCTGAGATCCTCGTCGATCTCCGGCCAGTGGACGCCATAGCCCGCGCCCGCTTTCTCCCACCGCGCCCGCTGCTCCGCCGTGGCGCGCATGAGGCGGGGATACCAGGCAAGCGGTGTGGAAATCGTACGCCCGTCCATCAGATCGACAATCAGGCTCGCTTCGTCGAACCGCACGTCCAGCACGCGCTCGTCCGTCACTTTAGCCGAAATATTCATGCCACGCCTCCAGGAGCCGGGAGCGATACTCCTCGACCATCGACAAGATGCCATTGATCTCATGCGCGCGAAAGCCGCGGCTCTTCGCGACTTCGACGCGATCAAGCCAGACCTTGATCGTCGCTTCCCCGCGATCCACATGGACATGCGGCGGCTCATTCGGTTCATGGCTGTAGAAATAGAACCGAAACGCACCGATTCGCATGACTGTCGGCATTACTCCGCCGCCTCCGCCACCCGCTGTTCCGCCCCGAGCGACCTTAACCCCAACCGCGCAAACAGCGCCGCATCCGCATCGTCGCCCGCATTCCCCGCCGTCAGCAGCTTATCCCCCGTGAAGATCGAGTTCGCTCCCGCCAGGAAACAAAGCGCCTGCGTCGCATCGCTCATGCTCTCGCGCCCCGCGCTCAGCCGCACCATGCTTTCCGGCATCGTGATCCGCGCCACCGCGATGGTGCGGACGAACTCAATGTCGTCGATCTTCGCCAGCGGCGTATCGGCGAGCATATTGCCCAGCACCGTGCCCTTCACCGGCACCAGCGCATTGACCGGCACGCTCTCCGGATGATGCGGCAAGGTCGCCAGCGCGTGGATAAAACCCACGCGGTCCGAGCGCATCTCGCCCATCCCGACGATCCCGCCGCAGCAGACGTTGATCCCGGCCTCGCGGACATTCTCCAGCGTCTCGATCCGCTCCTCGAAGCTGCGCGTCGAGATAACGTTCGCGTAATTCTCCGGCGAGGTATCGATATTGTGGTTGTAATAATCGAGCCCCGCATCGCTGAGCGCCTGCGCCTGTGCGGGCGTCAGCATGCCTAGCGTCATGCAGGTCTCCATCCCAATCTGGCGCACGCCCTGGATCATTGCGCTAAGCGCAGGAATGTCGCGGTCCTTCGGATTGCGCCACGCCGCGCCCATGCAGAACCGCGACGAGCCATTGTCCTTGGCCTCAGCCGCCGCCTGAAGCACCGCGCGGACGTCCATCAGCTTGGTGGCCTTCAGGCCGGTGTCGGCGCTGACCGACTGGTTGCAATATCCGCAATCCTCGGGGCAGCCGCCGGTCTTGATCGAGAGCAGCGTGGAGCGCTGGACTGCGTTCGGATCGTGATGCGCGCGGTGGATTTCGGCGGCGCGGAATACGAGCGCGGTGAAGGGTAGATCGAAGAGCGCGGCGATTTCGGGGCGCGACCAATCGGTACGCACCCCACCCGCTCGCGCTGAGCCTGTCGAAGCACCGTTTGTGGCAACGCACCCTTCGGCAAGCTCAGGGTGAGCGGTGGTTTGATGGGTCATTCCGCAGCCTCCTCGACCGGCGGCATATTGTGCCCGAGCAGCCGGAGCACTTCCTCCGCGGCCTTCACCAGATTGGTCCCCGGCCCGAAGATCGCCTGTACCCCGGCCTCACGCAAAAACTCATAATCGCGAGCCGGGATCACACCGCCCGCGATCACCTTGATATCCGCCCGCCCCGCATCCGCCAGTTCACGGATCAGCTCGGGGATCAGGGTCTTGTGGCCGGCTGCGAGGCTTGAGGCGCCGACCACATCCACATCCTTCTCGATCGCCAGCGCCGCGCTCTCGGAAGGCGTCTGGAACAGCGGCCCAGGCACCACTTCGAACCCGAGATCGCCGAACGCCGAGGAGACAAGGTTCGCCCCCCGGTCATGCCCGTCCTGCCCCATTTTGGCGACGAGCATCCGCGGGCGGCGGCCAAGACGGCGCTCGGTCGCGGCAACCCCCTCCTTCAAGCGCTCCCAGCGCACGTCGAATTCGTAGGCGCCGCCGTAGATGCCTTTTACCGGCTCGGGCTGGGTCGCGTAGCGGCCAAAGCCCGCCTCCACCGCCGAGCTGATCTCGCCGAGCGTGGCGCGGGCGCGGGCACAATCGATGGCAAGGGCGAGCAGGTTGTTCTCAAATCCTCTCCCGGAGGGAGAGGGGGACCGCGAAGCGGTGGAGAGGGGATCTCCACGAGCGGTGTCCCCCGCGGCAACTCCCCCTCCACCAGCCTGCGGCCGGTCCCCCTCCCCCTCCGGGGGAGGATTGAGATCGGCAGCCCCAACACGCAGCGCGTCGAGCGCCGCCTGGCACGCGGCTTCGTCGCGCGCCGCCTTGACCCGCTTGATGCGCGCAATCTGGGCATCGCGGACGGCGTGGTTGTCGATGTCGAGCGTCTCGATCGGGTCTTCGTCGGCCTTACGGTATTTGTTGACCCCGACGATCACCTGCTCGCCGCGATCGATCCGCGCGGCGGTCGCGGCGGCCGCCTCCTCGATCATCGCCTTGGGCCAGCCATGCGCGACCGCCTTGGCCATGCCGCCATCGGCCTCGACCTTCTCGATGATCGCCCAGGCCTTGTCGACCAGCTCCTGGGTCAGTGCCTCGACATAGTATGATCCGCCCAGCGGATCGACGACCTTGGTCATCCCGGTCTCTTCCTGGATGATGATCTGGGTATTGCGCGCGATGCGGGCGGAGAAATCCGTAGGCAAAGCAATGGCTTCGTCCAGCGCGTTGGTATGCAGGCTCTGGGTTCCCCCCAGCATCGCCGCCATCGCCTCGATCGTAGTGCGCATGACGTTGTTGTACGGGTCCTGCTCGGTGAGCGAGACGCCGCTGGTCTGGCAATGCGTCCGCAGCATCTTGGAGCGCTCGTCCTTGGCGCCGAGCTGGGTCATCACCCGATGCCACAGCACCCGGGCGGCGCGCAGCTTGGCGATCTCCATGAAGAAGTTCATGCCGATCGCGAAGAAGAAGCTCAGCCGCCCTGCGAACTTGTCGATGTCCAGGCCTGATGCGACGCCGTATTTCACATATTCCATGCCGTCGGCGATGGTGAACGCCAGCTCCTGCACCTGCGTCGCCCCGGCCTCCTGCATGTGATAGCCGGAGATAGAAATACTGTTGAATTTCGGCATGTTGGCCGATGTATATGCGAATATATCCGAGATGATCCGCATGCTCGGTTCGGGCGGATAGATATAGGTGTTGCGGACCATGAACTCCTTGAGGATGTCGTTCTGGATGGTCCCGTCGAGTTGGCTCTTGTCGACCCCCTGCTCCTCCCCCGCCACGATGAAGAAGGCCAGGATCGGGATCACCGCGCCGTTCATCGTCATGCTGACGGACATCTGATCGAGCGGAATCCCGTCGAACAGGATTTTCATGTCCTCGACGCTGTCGATCGCCACCCCAGCCTTGCCGACATCGCCGGTGACGCGGGGGTGATCGCTGTCATAGCCGCGATGCGTGGGGAGGTCGAAAGCTACACTGAGCCCCTTCTGCCCCGCGGCGAGATTGCGGCGATAGAAGGCGTTGGATTCTTCGGCGGTCGAAAAGCCGGCATATTGCCGCACCGTCCAAGGCCGCCCGGCATACATTGTGGCCCGGACGCCGCGGGTGAAGGGTGCGAAGCCGGGCAGGCCAGGGTCGATATCGGCGATGTCTTCCTTGGTATATAAAGGCTTAACCTCGATACCTTCGGGCGTGTGCCAAATAAGGTCGCGGCCCTTTACCTCCTTGCCGGCGGCGGCAGACCATTTGTCGAGGGTGGGCTTGTCAGTCATCTCACCGCCAACAACCGCTCATGCTGAGCCTGTCGAAGCATGTACCCTTCGACAAGCTCAGGGTGAGCGGGGACAGACTGATCACTTGCCCTTGAACTCCGGCTTGCGCTTCTGGAGGAACGCCGCGACGCCCTCCTGGAAGTCCTGCGAACGCGCCGCGACGCTCTGGTGCTCCGCCTCGAGCGCCAGCGTTTCCTCCAGCGTACCCGACAAAGCCGCTTTGACCTGCTTGCGGATCAATCCGAGCGCCACCGTGGGCTTGGCAGCGAGCCGCCTGGCATAACCCATTGCAGTCTCGAACAACGCGCTCTCGTCCACGACATGCGTCACCAGCCCCGCTTCCTTGGCGTCATGCGCAGGCAATTTCTCGCCAAGCAACGCCATCTCCAGCACCTTGGCGCGCCCTGCCGCCTTGGCGACCAGCCAGGTAGCGCCTGCATCCGGGACCAAGCCAATATTGGCGAAGGCGAGCAGCAGGTAGGAGTGGGTCGCGGCGAGCACGATATCGCCCCCCAATGCGATCGCGGCGCCGGCGCCCGCCGCGGGGCCGTTGATCGCCGTGACGATTGGGATAGGCAGGTCGGCCATCGTCTGCTGAACGGGGTTATAATGGTTGCGCAGCCGGTCGCCCGGATCGCCCCCGCCCGGCTCCATCGCCTTGAGCGACGCGCCGGAGCAGAACGCCCTACCCTCGCCGGTCAGCAACACCGCGCGCGCCCCATCGTCCACCGCGCGTTGGAAAGTCGCGGCAAGCAGATCGAGCATCGCCATGGTGAGCGCATTGAGTTCGTTGGGCCGGTTGAGCCGGATAAGCGCGACCTGGCCGTCGAGCGTGTAGAGGATAGAATTGTCAGCCATGTTTCCCCCTTCCTCCCCCTTGACGGGGGAGGATAGCGTAGCTTGCGAGCTTGCTCGTTAGCGAAGCTTGGAGAGGGTGAGCGGCGCGAATGCGCCGCGCGAGGCTGCGCCTCGCTTCCCCTCTCCCGCTGCGACTAAGCTCGCTGCGCTCACCAAGTCTCGCGGCCTCCCCCGCAAGGGGGGAGGCGAAGCGGTCAATGCGCATCTCTGGGCGTCTCCATGATCTCGGTAAGCACGCCGCCCATATCCTTGGGATGCACGAAGAAAATCGGCGTGCCATGTGCGCCGATCCGCGGCTCGCCGAGCACCTTCGCCCCCTTCGCCTCGAACCACGCCTTGGCCTCGTGAATGTCGGGCACTTCGTAGCAGAGATGATGCTGCCCGCCCGCCGGGTTCTTGGCGAGGAAGCCGTGGATCGGCGAGTCCGCGCCCAACGGCTCGATCAACTCGATCTGGCTGTTCGGCGTATCGACGAAGCACACCTTCACCCCCTGCGCGGGCAAGTCCAACGGCTCCCGGATCACCTCAGCGCCCAGCGTATCGCGATACAGCGCGATCGAGGCTTGGATCGACGGCGTCGCGATGCCGACATGGTTGAGGCGGCCGAGTTTCATTTCGTCATCCGCTCCATCTGCGCTTTCCACTGAACGTGAGCGGCGAGGTTAGCGTGGTAACTTGCCGTCGCCCGTTCAGAAATCGAGAAGAGCTCATACGCAGCCTGGGTGCCAATGCCGAACACTTCACCAAGATCTGCAAAAGATTGCCCGGCATCCACTCTCTCTTTCAACTGATGGTGGAAAGACTCGATCATCGGCTCAGGACAAACCCAGCGGAGGATGAGGTCGTTATCCTCAAGGAGTTGTAAGATTTCCTGCCTGCCGGCGATACCAACGCCAGACAACTGATGCAGCTCCCGCCGGGTCAGTTTGCACAGATCGGCAATCGTCTCCACGCCACTGCGCCTAAGGGCGCCGCACGTCCTATTGGAAAGTGAGGAAAAATGCGCGGTATGCACTGGCTTCGTCACTGACTCACTGCATCATAGCGGAATATTGTCATGTTTCTTCCAAGGGTTCTCGAGGCTCTTGTTTCGTAGCTTCCGCAAGCCGAGCGCAATCCGCCGCCGCGTCGAATGCGGCATGATCACTTCGTCGATGAACCCCTTGCTCGCTGCCACGAATGGATTGGCGAAGCGCGCTTCATATTCGGCAGTCCGCTCGGCAATCTCGTCCGCCGTCTTGCCGCGGAAGATGATCTCGACCGCGCCCTTCGCGCCCATCACCGCAATCTCGGCGGTCGGCCACGCATAGTTCAGATCGCCGCGCAGATGCTTCGAGGCCATCACGTCATACGCGCCGCCATAGGCTTTGCGCGTGATCACGGTGATCTTGGGCACCGTCGCCTCGGCATAAGCGAACAGCAATTTCGCCCCATGCTTGATGATCCCCGAATGCTCCTGTCCCACGCCCGGCAGGAAGCCCGGCACATCGACAAAGGTGATGATCGGAATCTCGAACGCATCGCAAAAGCGCACGAACCGCGCCGCTTTCTTCGACGAATTGATGTCGAGGCACCCGGCCAGCACCATCGGCTGGTTCGCCACCACGCCCACGCTGCGCCCCTCGATCCGCCCGAAGCCGATCAGGATGTTGCCCGCATGGCTCGGCTGCAGCTCGAAGAACTCGCCCTCGTCGAGCGTCTTCCGAATCAGCTCGTGCATGTCATAGGGCTGGCTGGCGTTGGGCGGGATCAAGGTGTCGAGGCTGTCCTCGATGCGATCCCATGGATCGCTGCACGGCCGCTCGGGCACGTCCTCGCGGTTCGATGCGGGAAGGAAGTCCACGAAGTCGCGGGCCGCGAGCAGCGCCTCGATATCGTTATCGAAGGCCATATCGGCGACCCCCGACTTCGTGGTATGCGTCACCGCTCCACCCAGCTCCTCCTGCGTGACGATCTCGTTGGTAACGGTCTTCACTACATCCGGGCCGGTGACGAACATGTATGAGCTATCCTTCACCATGAAGATGAAGTCGGTCATTGCCGGCGAATAGACCGCGCCGCCCGCGCACGGCCCCATGATCAGCGAAATCTGCGGCACCACGCCGCTGGCAAGCACGTTGCGCTGGAACACCTCGGCATAGCCGGCGAGCGACGCCACGCCCTCCTGAATCCGCGCGCCGCCGCTGTCGTTCATGCCGATCACCGGCGCGCCCACCTTCATGGCATTGTCCATGACCTTGCAGATCTTCTCGGCGTGCCGCTCCGAAAGCGAGCCGCCGAACACGGTGAAGTCCTGGCTGAACACGAATACCAGCCGCCCGTTGATCGTGCCGCTGCCGGTGACCACGCCGTCGCCCGGCACGGTCTGTTCGGGCATGCCGAAATCGACGCAATTATGCTCGACATACATATCAAGCTCTTCGAAGCTGCCGGGATCGAGCAGCACTTCGATCCGCTCGCGCGCAGTCAGCTTGCCCTTGGCGTGCTGCGCATCGATGCGCTTCTGGCCGCCGCCCAGGCGGGCTCCGGCGCGGCGGCGCTCGAGTTCGGCAATCGTCGACGACATGCAGGTCTCCTGGCGCTGCGCCTTCTGCACAGAGCGCGCGCGCCCAAGCAAATGCAATGTTGCGAAGTTGCGTGGTCGGACTTTGCATATATAGGTAGGTAATGAAGAAGGTTGGTTCACGCGGAGGCGCGGAGGGCGCGGAGGCTGTAGCCCTCCGCGCAAGCGGCTCGTCTGGATTCGCTAGCGACGGAAGCGAGCGCTTCGCGCAAGAACAATACACCTCCGCGCCTCCGCGTGAACCCGTTCTTCTTTCTCCTGCACGCACTCGAAAATGGTAGCCCGCCGCCGCCTCTTCGAAGGCTTCCGCCTGCGCGATATCCGCCGCCGCGCGTCCATTAGCCAGGCCGCAATGGCCACCCGGCTCGGCATATCCGTCAGCTATCTCTCCCAGATCGAGAATAACGACCGCCCGATCACCGACATCGTCCTGCTCGCCCTCGCGCGCGAATTCCCATTGGAAGCGTTTGGCGAAGGCGGCGAGACCACCGCCCTGCTCCGCACGATCGACGCCGCGACCGACTCCAGCGTCCCTGCCGATCGCCTGGTCGAAGCCGATGTCCGCCGCGCGCTCGACCAGCAGCCGCTCCTCGCCCGCCGCATGGTCGCACTCCACGATGCCTGGCGCCGCAGCCAGGAGCAGCTTCGCGTTCTCGACGATCGCTTCGACAGCGGCTCCGGCGACGCGGCGCCCTTACCCTGGGAAGAAGTGCGCGACTGGTTCCAGGCCGAGGGCAATTATATCGACGCGATCGACCGCTCGGCGGAAACGCTGGCCGACGCGCTGGAGCCGGGCGCGCGGGGCCTGGAGGATCGTCTGCGCGGCTGGCACCAGGTCCGCGTGGTCAACCAGGACGGTGACGGCAGCGAGCTCAGCCGCTTCGATGAGGGCGCGCGCGTGCTCGCGATCAACAGCGCTCTACCCCCAGAGAGCCGCGCCTTCCTGCTAGCTCACCGCCTCGTCCGCTACGAATTCGCCAACGAGATGCGGCTGGTGGTCGAACAGGCCGGCCTCGCCTCCCCCGCCGCGCGCGAATTGCTGAGCGTCGGGCTGGCGAATTACGCCGCGGGGGCGCTGCTGATGCCCTATCGCGCGTTCCGCCAGGCCGCGCGCGAATTCCGCCACGATATAGATCGCCTCCGCCAGCGCTTCGCGGTCAGCTTCGAGCAGGCCTGCCACCGCCTCTCCACGCTCCAGCGCCCCGGCGAGGCCGGCCTCCCTTTCTTCTTCTGCCGCGTCGACATGGCCGGTAACATCACCAAGCGGCACTCCGCCACCCGCCTGCAATTCGCGGCCTTGGGGGGCGCATGCCCGCTCTGGGTAGTGCATGAGGCTGTCGCGATTCCCGATCGCATCCTCGTTCAGCTCGCGGAAATGCCGGACGGCACGCGCTATGTGTCAATGGCGAAGGGGCTGGTGAAGCCCTCGGGCAGCTATGCCCGCCCACCCCGCCGCTATGCAGTCGCGTTGGGCTGCGAAGAGGCTTATGCGGCCGACTTCGTCTATGCCGACGACCTGCGCCCCGGAGGTCTGGCGATGCCCATTGGCGCAAGCTGCCGCATCTGCCCCCGCGCGGATTGCGACCAGCGCGCGTTTCCCCCGGCGGGTAGCGTGATCGCAATCGATCCCGATCGCCGCAGCGTAGTGCCGTACGCATTTACCTAATTCGCTCCCCTCCCTAAAAGGGAGGGGCTGGGGGTGGGTGGCGTCCGGGCGTACGGATGGGCTGCGCCAAGCGGCACCGTAACGCGAGCACGCCACCCACCCCTAACCCTTTTCAGGGAGGGGAATCGCGTTGCGACCTTTCCCCAATCCATGGCATATCTCAACCAAAGACATAGGAGAGACCGCCATGGCCACCGCGATCGCAACCGCGCAGATGACCGAAGCCGAATGGGAAGCCCGCCAGCAGCTCGCCGCCTGCTACCGCGTCTTCGATCACATGGGCTGGTCGGAGATGATCTATAACCACATCACGCTGAAAGTGCCCGGCGAGGAAGGCGCGTTCCTCATCAATCCGTTCGGGCTGCATTTCAGCGAAGTGAAGGCGTCGAACCTCGTCAAGATCGATATCGACGGCAACAAGCTCGACGACAGCCCCTATCCGGTCAACCGCGCCGGCTTCGTCCAGCACGCGCTGTTCCACCGACACCTCCCCAACGCGCACTGCATTGCGCATTCCCACACCACTGCCGGCATGGCGGTGAGCAGCCTCAAGGGCGGGCTCCAGCCGGTCAATTTCTACGCGTGCAATTTCATCGGCCAGCTCTCCTATCACGACTTCGAAGGCGTGACGGTCCGCGACGAGGAAGGCCAGCGACTGCTCGCGAACCTCGGCGACAAGACCATGATGCTGCTCCGCAACCACGGCATCCTCGTGATGGGCAAGACCGTCCCCGAGGCGTTCATCAAGCACTGGTCCCTCCAGCGCGCCTGCGAAATCCAGATGGCGACGCTGGCGATGGGCGAGCCTTTGGTGGTGCCTGACGAAGTCGTCGCGATCCACCAGCGCGACCTCTACATGGCGCAGGTGCCTGGCGGCCCGGGTGCCGCGGACTTCGCGGCGATGGTGCGGCTGGTGGACAAGAAGGATACGAGCTGGCGGGAGTAAATCCATCTCCAAATGGGCCGCCACATCGGATCGGGCGGACCGCCCGCCGCATGTCGCTGTGCTACAAGGCAGTGTTCCGCTATTGTTCCGCCGACCCGCTCTTTGAACTGTCAAGAACTCCGTCGCGCAATGCGAAACTTTACTACTCGCGTGCGCAACGAAACATCACGATTCACGGGAATCTGCGAATCTAGCGCCGCATCTCCAACATTGGCGCTTGCTCGACTCGGAACAATGCCGCTTCCGGAAACGCCGCGTTTCTTCTTATCCCCTCCCGCTTGCGGGAGGGGTTAGGGGAGGGCATGTACGCTGCCATGCACTGTAATCGACATGCCCTCCCCCGTCCCCTCCCGCAAGCGGGAGGGGTGATTTGACTCGCTTCACTGTCAACAACCAGCCGGTCGAATACCGCATGGACCCGCGCACTCCGCTACTCTGGGCCTTGCGCGATGCGTCCAATCTCACCGGCACCAAATATGGCTGCGGCACCGGCGATTGCGGGGCGTGCACCGTCGATGTCGATGGCGCCGCGCGGCTGGCGTGCCAGGAAACGATCGGGGCGCTGGAGGGCACCTTCGTCACGACGATCGAGGGGCTGTCCAAGGATCGCGGCCATCCGGTGCAGCAGGCGCTGATTGCCGCCAATGTTTCCCAATGCGGCTATTGCATCCCCGGCGTGGTGATGGCCGCCGCGGTGTTGCTGCGTGCCAACCGCAGTCCTTCGGAAGCCGACATCAAGGGGGCGCTTCCCAATATCTGCCGCTGCGGCATCTATCCGCGGCTGATCGGCGCGATCGAGCAGGCCGGGCGGATTGCGCGGGGGGACGAGGCGCTCGACGCGATCGAAGGCGCGCAACCTCCTGAAACCCAGCCCGAATAGGCTGCGGAATCCTTTCAATCGGCTGACATCCGAATTCAGGAACCCGACAGTCGTCCACTCGTAATTAAGCATCACTCAGACCCCGGCGCCCTTGCCGGTCGAGCGGAGAAACTTGATGAGAAAGACCTTGCTCGCGGCGATCATCGCCGCAACGGCCCTGGTCCCGCCGGCTGCGCTTGCGCAGGACCGGGAGGGACGCCGCAACCGCAACAATGGTGGCCAGGTGCAAAGCAGCCAGAACGAAATCCGCCAGAATCGCGGCGAATGGCGCCAGCGCGTCCAGGAGTCGCAGGCTCAGGCCCCGGCCCAAGTCCAGGCCCAGGCACAGCCGCAGCGCAGCTGGGGCGGCGATCGTCCGGCCCGCACGCAGGACGGCAATCGCGGCAGCTGGCGTCAGTCCGCCACGCCGCAGGCTCAGGCCCAGGCCCAGGCGCAAGCCCAGGCTCCCGCCCAGGTCCAGCAGCGGCGCGCCGTTCAATCCACGCCGCGTCAGGAGTTCCGCACGGAGCGCCGCGACGACCGTCAGGATTTCCGACAAGAGCGTCGCGAGGACCGCAGCCAGCTTCAGAACGGTCAGGTGACTCGCCAGCAGTTCCGCACGGACCGCCGTGACGACCGGCAGGACTTCCGGCAGGACCGCCGCCAGGACCGCAGCCAGTTCAACCGCGACAACGGCCGCGGTACGTGGAACAACGATCGCGGCAACAACAGCCGCGGCTGGGACAACAACCGCGGCAACACCAGTCGCTGGAACAATAGCTGGCGGAGCAACAACCGCTACGATTGGCGCGGCTATCGCAACACCAATCGCAGTCAATACCGGCTTCCGCGCTATTATGCGCCGTCGGGCTGGGGCAGCTACCGGCGCTTCGGGATCGGCTTCACGCTGAACTCGATCCTGTTCAGCAACCAGTATTGGATCAGCGATCCCTGGTCGTATCGCCTGCCTGACGTCTACGGGCCGTATCGCTGGGTGCGTTATTACAACGATGCGCTGCTGGTCGATATCTACACCGGCGAAGTGGTCGATACCGTCTACGACATCTTCTGGTAAGAGAGCCCGCACTCTCGCCGGAAATCCTGGGGCCCGGACGGAAACGTCCGGGCCTCTTGGCGTATAGCGGCCCCTTGACCCGGCGGCCCTCAGCGACGATCTGGCACGCGTGAGCAAGAATGTCGGACGCGTATCGGGGACGCCATCGCCCAATCGGGCCCGGATCGGGCGCGAAGTCGCCGCGCGGCTGGAAGCCGATCCGAAGATCACGCGCGCGAAGACCGAAGCCGCGGCGATGTACACCTATCCCGATTTCCTCAGCGCGCACGAATGCGACTTGCTGATCGAGCTGATTGACGCCGCGGCGCGACCCTCCACGCTGCTCGCTACCCACAATGATCCCGAATTCCGCACCAGCAGCTCCACCGATCTAGATCGCTGGTCCGATGCCGTCTGGCCCATCGACGATCGCATCGCGATCCTGCTCGGCCTCCCGCCCGCCAATGCCGAGACGATGCAGGGCCAGCGCTACGCCCCCGGCCAGCAATTCCGCGCGCATTGCGATTATTTCCACGAAGGCGCGGAATATTGGGCCAAGATGCTCGAATATGGCGGCCAGCGCACCTGGACCGCGATGGTCTATCTCAACGATGTCGATGAAGGCGGCGCCACTTGGTTCCCCCGCGCCGGCGTGCGCTTCAAGCCCAAAAGGGGCCTGATGGTGATCTGGAACAACATGTGCCCCGACGGCAGCCCTAATTACGATACGCTCCATGAGGGCACCCGCGTGGTGGAGGGGCAGAAGTACATCATCACCAAATGGTTTCGCGAGAATGCGTGGATCCGCGGGCACGTGCCGACTTACGTCAGCAGCACCGGCGCCCAGCGCTAAAACCTCGACACGAGCGCTGTCCGCGTTCATTGCCTGTTCCATGTCCCCCGTCCTCAATGTCCACCACTCGATCCTCGGCCAGCCCTGGCGCTGGCGGGGGCTGGCGGCGGATGCGCGCGAGGGTCTGGCGCCCGATGACCTGGTCACACAGCTGCTGCTGACTCGCGGCGTCATACGGGAGGAACTCGATCAGCACCGCAGCCCCAGCATCCGCGCCTTCATGCCCGATCCTTCGATCTTCCGGGACATGGACCGCGCCGCCGATCGCCTCGCCGATGCGGTGCAGGCGCGCGAGCAGGTCGCGATCTTCGGCGATTACGATGTGGACGGCGCGACATCCGCCGCGCTCCTTGTGCTACTGCTGCGCGATCTGGGGCTGGAGGCGCGCCCGTATATCCCCGATCGCCTGATGGAGGGCTATGGCCCCTCGGGCGAGGCGCTGGTTCGGTTGAAGAACGAAGGTGCGGACCTGATCGTCACGGTGGATTGCGGCGCACAGGCATTCGAGGCGCTGGAGATGGCGCGCGCCGCGCAAGCGGAAGTGATCGTGGTGGATCACCACAAATGCTCGCCCGAGCTTCCAGTCGCGCACGCGCTGGTCAATCCCAATCGCCTGGATGAGACTCACGGCGCGGCATATGGCCATCTAGCCGCAGTCGGCATGGCCTGGCTGCTGGGCGCGGCACTCGTGCGGACGCTTCGGGGACGCGGCTATTTCGGCGAACGGCCCGAGCCCAAATTGCTCGACCTGCTCGATCTGGTAGCGCTAGGCACCGTCGCCGACGTGGCGTCCCTCAAGGGCCTGAACCGCGCCTTCGTGGCGCAAGGTCTCAAGGTAATGGCGCAGCGCCGGAATATCGGCATGAACGCCCTGATCGAGGCCTCTCGCCTCACCCGCGCACCCACCTGCACCGATCTCGGCTTCGCGCTCGGGCCGCGCATCAATGCCGGCGGGCGTGTCGGCCGCTCCGATCTCGGCGTCCGCTTGCTCACCACTCGCAATCCCGATGAAGCCCGCGCGATCGCCGAAGAGCTCAACCTGCTCAACGAAGAGCGTCGCACGATCGAGGGCGATGTGCAGCGCGAGGCGGAGGAACTGTGCCTCACCAGGGGCAATCGCGCCGTCGCGGTCATCGCCGCGCGCGGCTGGCATGCCGGAGTGATCGGCATCGTAGCGGGGCGGCTCAAGGAAAAGCTCGGCCGGCCGGCGATCGTGATAGCGCTGGACGAAAACGGGATCGGCAAGGGATCGGGCCGCTCGATCTCCGGCGTGGACCTGGGCGGCGCAGTGATGGCCGCGCGCGACACCGGCCTGCTCCACGCGGGCGGTGGTCACGCAATGGCCTGTGGCGTGACGATCGCGGAGGGCAATCTGGAGGCCTTCGCCGATTTCCTCGAAGAGCGCCTGTCCGAGCGGGTGACGCAATCGATGGGCGAACGCGCGTTGCTCCTCGATGCGGTGCTCGCCCCCGGCGGCGTCTGCCCCGAACTGGTGACCGCGATGGACGAGGGCGGCCCCTATGGCATGGGATGGCCGGCCCCCCGCGTCGTCGCGGGCCCGGTAAGCGTGATCAAGGCCGATGTGGTGGGCACGGGCGGGCATGTTCGCGTGATCGTCGCCGGCGAGGATGGCCGCAGCCTCAAGGCCGTGGCCTTCCGCCAGGCCGAGACCGAATTGGGCCAGGCGCTCCTCTCCGCCCCGCGCCATCGAAAGCTCTGGCTCGCCGGACGTTGCAGGATCGACGATTGGGGCGCGAAGCCCGCGGCCGAATTGCATATCGAAGACGCGGCGTGGGTGAATTGATGCATTTTCCCAAACATGCAGCCATCACTCGCGTTGAATTCTATAAGCGCGACGAGATCACGACCGATCTGATCTGCTGCGACATTGCCGCGGGCAAATCTATTTCTTTCACGAGGAGATGCCTCACTGGGCCGAATTGATAGCGCATCTGGAGCAACTGCCCCGCTTTCGCTCTGATTGGTTCGCCGCCGTCAGCCATCCTCCCTTCTCCGAGTCACCTACTGTCGCTTATGAAATACAAGGATCGCGCGCGGGCGCTTGACCCGCCGCCCTGCTTTGCCTAACCGGCCCTTCCACCCGGACGGCCCCTTCGTCTAGCGGTTAGGACGCGGCCCTTTCACGGCTGAAGCACGGGTTCGATTCCCGTAGGGGTCACCAATGCCACGCTAACGTCTTGTAATAGGCCGGAAAGCGCGGTTTTCAGCCTTTCACAGCCAACTGGTCACAATTTTGTGATACGGAAGGCAGGGTCGAAATGGGAGGCAAGCGGCGCCTACAGCAGCGCGGGGAGACGTGGCGCTGCTAATGGCAAACTTGGGGCGGAAGATTGCCCGCTAGACCCGCCGCAACAGCTAGGGATACAGAGCCGCTATTCGGTGGGCTCCCAGCCCAAAGCTTCGGCGGCCTTGAACAGCCTTTCATTCTCCTGCGCGAGCGCTTGGTAACGGACACGAAGCGCGGGCGGGATCAGGGCGGGTATTGGGTATTTCTCGATGAAATCCCCTTGAAGAATGCCGCCGATCGCGCTGGCTTTCTTGACCATCGTATAGGGTTCGCGCGGGTTCACCGCGAGGATCGCGTCCGCCACTTCGACAGCCTCTTGATAGCGGCGCTGCTCCAGCAGGAAGTCCAACACGACATTCGCCATTTCGGCGATGCTCTCGCGCTTGCTGAGCGTCCGCATGTAGATGCCGCTCTCAAGGGCCCTGTCGGTCATCGGCAGATTCTTCCGATACCAGTCCGTTCGCGCTTCGTGACCGCCGCTGGTCGCCTCAAGGTTGTGATCCACACCTTGCGGGTCGGTATATCGCACAAAGAAATGGAGCGGTGCGGTGCCGAGATGCACGTTGAGGCCCATCCTGTCGGCAACGATCAAGAACAGGAAAGGCATCGACACGCAGTTGCCCTTGCGGGTCTGAACGTATGTGGAGAGAAGCCGGTTCTTCAAAATCTGCCCGAGCGGGTCCGCCCTGTCATAGGCGAACGCGCTATTGTAGTTCCACGGGCCAGAATCGTAGATAGTCTTGCGGACCGCTGCCAGCTTGTAGGCATCTGTCGGGTTTGGCCCGGCCATCTGGCGGGCCGCGTCAACAAGCCGCGCGATCGTGAGTTCGGTTGTTTGTAGGTTCGCGGTGGGATCGACGATCTTGTTGACCGCAAACGCGGCCCTTGAATAATCCAGCCGCTCATCTGCTTCGGCTAGGAGGCCCACAATAGGCGACACTGCGGCTTGGTATGGCGCAGCGGGCGCTCGGATAGGGACCATCGCCGAGGCCAAAAGGCAGAAAGTAACCTTCCGCCGGGTCACAGGAAATCGGTAATCAATAACCCACATTCAAAGAGCATGAATCTTGTCAGGGCGAGCGACAAGCCAATAGAAAGTACTCGCAGCCGTTGAAAGCGCCAACAGCACAACAAATTGCGCTGCATAGCTAGGCCATCCGAGTGTCCAGTCAGTTTTCATCATATTCGGCAGAATGAAGTAACAAGCCAAAACCGCACTCGCTAAGAAGCCTACCAAGAGATACCACGGCAGCGAGTATGCTTTGATCGCGTTAAGTAGAATTACGGATGGAAGGCCAACGGCAAACGCAATCGCGAGGGCAAACGCCAACGCTAGAGGAAATGCCCAAATTGCCTCGCGGGGATTTCCGGCGACAACGCCGATGAGGCCCAAAACGACACCGGGTATAAACGCGGCCATCAGTAAAACTACCGCTTCTCGGATGCTAAGAATGTTCTTCACGAGTACAACATTCTCAGCAGCCAGCACCCGGATGGGTTTGGCAGAACTTCATGTGCGCGATGGACGGCTGTGGGGTTTGTTCCCGCCATACTCCGTTGATCGGTCCTGCCGTATTTGATCCCGGGCGCTGCAAATTACCATTTCCTTCGCCCCAGTTTTGAATTGTTGACCCTCCGTTTGGTCCTGCATCCACCTGTCGGACAACGATGCCGCTTTGAAGTGGATGACCCGGCAGAGTCACATTCACGACCACCGATTTTCCACTGACTTTATTAGTCGTGGTAAACGACCTAACCGGGCTGATGTTCACCGGTGATAGGCCACCGAGAACCGGCGTGGCGTCGTTCACAGTTCCCTGCGGGGTCGCGGGTGAAGGCATTCCGGGCGTAGGATGATCCGCAACCCAACTTTGCGTGGATTTCGGGTCCCAGTCTGTCATGGCGGGCGTGGAATAGGAATGATAGTTCGCGTCGCCAGCCTTGAAGTCTTGCCAACCCTTCTGCTGTGGGAAAGATACTGTATAATTGGACGTTGTGCAGGTCGTTACGCCGTTGTTGCTGACACAATCTTTGCCGCGAGGATCGCGGTTATTGATAGGGTCATTGCCGACGTAAGCGTACAGATTGACGCTGTCTTCGTAGCCGACTGGATCAACCTGCAAGAAGCGGGCGTCGCTGCCGTGCTCCACAAAATTGAAACAATTCCGAGTGCGGAACCGACAGTCACTCTCGCCTGCTTCATGATCTTCCCCTTCAAGAGCGCACGGGACTTACACTGATCTGAACACGGGCGAGCAATTTCGTCAATGCCATATGAACCCAGTTTGCAGCTTCCATATCGCCGCCGCAAGCACTTCTAATCCGCCAAGGGCTTTTCTTGGCAACCCCACTGTGATACAAAGCTGTTGCCAGTTGGTCCTAAGTGACTGAAAAACAGGTGGCCAAACGGGGCTGATTGGGTTTCCCGTAGGAGACACCATTTTTTGGCGGTGGCGGCGCCGTCGCCAGCGGCGGTAAGCGCCGGCACGCTCTCATCCTGCGATGGCGAGATTGACATGAGCCGTCGCGCGCCTTTCAAATGCGCGAGCCGGCGCCGGCTGCCTGAAGGAAACTCGCTGATGATTTCGATACGACGCGCCTGCGTGCTGTTGGCGGTGGCCGGGGCCGCAATATTCCCGCTCGCAGCCGCAGCGGCGCCGGAGACCGAGCGCGTGTACCTTTCGGGCAAGGGGCCCAGGGACGCGGTCCCCTGGGACTTCGTCGTGAGCGCCGGCCGGCGCGCGGGCGAGAAGGCTAAGATCCCCGTCCCGTCAAACTGGGAGCAGCACGGCTTCGGCACCTATCGCTATGGCGAGGACAAGGGCAGCAAGGCCGACGAGACCGGCGTCTACACTCGCCGTTTCGCCGCCCCGGAGGCGTGGAAAGGCAAGCGGGTCCGGCTGGTGTTCGATGGCGTGATGACCGACGCCGCCGTCAAGGTGAACGGCGTATCGGTCGGCCCGACGCATCAGGGCGCATTCTATCGTTTCCGCTTCGACGTGACCGATGTGCTGAAATACGGTTCGGAGGCGAATAACGAAGTCGAAGTGACCGTCAGTGAAACTTCCGCCAATGCCAAGACCAATGCAGCCGAGCGCGCGGCCGACTATTGGATATTCGGGGGCATTTTTCGCCCCGTATGGCTGGAGATACTCCCGACCGAGGCCATCGAGAACGTCGCGATCGATGCTCGCGCCGACGGCAGTTTCGCCGCCAACGTATCACTTCTCGATCCTCGCCAGGTTACCCGCATCGAGAGTCAGATATTCGCCTCGGACGGTCGCCGGGTGGGCGCGCCGTTCTCGACCGCGATTCCGGCAGGCGGCGGCGGCATCATGCGAGTGGCCACACGCATCCCCTCCCCGCTGCTCTGGACCGGCGAGACCCCCCATCTCTACACCGCCAAATTCACGCTTTATCGCGGCAACGAGGCCGTACACGAAATGCGCCAGCGCTTTGGCTTCCGCACATTCGAAGTGCGCCCCGGCGACGGCCTGTATCTCAACGGCCAGCGCATCCTGCTCAAAGGGGTGAACCGCCACAGCTTCCGCCCGGACACGGCACGCTCACTCGATCCGGAAGACAATTACGCCGATGTCCGCCTGATCCGGGCGATGAACATGAACGCGGTGCGCATGTCGCATTATCCGCCCGACGAATCCTTCATCGAGGCGGCGGACGAACTCGGCCTGTACGTGCTCGACGAGCTTAGCGGTTGGCAGAACGCGCATGATACCCAAGTGGGCCGCCGGCTGGTGCGCGAGATGATTGAACGCGACGTGAATCACCCCAGCATCCTCTTTTGGGATAACGGCAATGAAGGGGGCTGGAACCGCGCGCTGGACGGCGATTTCGCGCTTTACGATCCGCAGAAGCGGCGCGTTCTGCACCCTTGGGAATTGCACGACGATCTCGATACCAAGCACTATCCGCCCTATGACGATGTCGTCCGTCGCTTGTCCGGCGCGCACCTGTTCATGCCGACCGAGGTGCTGCACGGCCTGTTCGACGGCGGTTCGGGCGCGGGCTTGCATGATTATTGGTCGGCGATCGAGCAATCGCCACGCGGGGCCGGCGCGTTCATCTGGGTATTCGCGGACGAGGGGATCGCCCGCACCGATCAGGGCGGCCGCATCGACGTGTTCAGCACGCTCGCGCCGGATGGCATCGTCGGCCCCCGCCATGAACGCGACGGCAGTTTCGATGCGATCCGCGACGTGTGGTCCCCTGTGCAGGTTGCGGCGCCCCTTCTCGACGATACGTTTGACGGCACACTGGCCGTCACCAACAAATATGATTTCACTTCGCTTGCCGATGTGCGCTTCGAATGGCGGCTGCTGCGGTTCCCCAGGCCGGCGGACCGAGCGGCGGCGGCCCAACCGCTCAAGCGGGGCATCGCCGCATCGCCGGCGGTTCCCGCGCACAGCTCCGGCACGATGCAACTCGCACTGCCGGGAGACTGGCGAAAAGCGGACGCGCTCTTGCTCACGGCCACGGATCGCAGCGGGGCTGAAGTCTGGACCTGGACATGGCGGATACCGTCGATCCAGCGCCCGCTCCCCGCTGGTGGGGCGCGGGGCACACCCGCCATCGCAGAAACGACCGATGAAATCCGCCTGGCCGCGGACGGCAAGACCGCCGTCTTCGATCGCCGCACTGGCTTGCTTCGCCGCCTGTCTGCCGGGCAGCGCTCGCTCGATCTCGCCCAGGGCCCGCGCCTGGCATATACCCGCCCCCGCCCAGCGGGACCCCCCGCCTGGCTTCCCCTGACCGCCACAGGCGCGGACGGCACGGTGCGCCGGCTGGCGACGCCCCAGCTCGCCAGTTTGATTGAGGTCGATCTTGATTTTGCCCGGACCGACGCCTGGGCTGCGCTCAAGCTGGAAGTATCGCCCAACGGCAATCGCTGGATCACGATCTCGGATGGCTCGCGCCGCCAACGCGACGGAAACCGCTACGCCATCGCGCCGCAGGTGGTGGCGGCGGTTCGCCTCTCCGGGGTGCGGAAGAATGACGGCGCGCCGATCGCGATCAAGGACGTGCGCGTCGCCTTCGAAGCGGCGCGCTTCCCAGCGCCCGTTCCGGCTGTCATCGTCCGATCCGGCACCACGGCAGCAACCGGCGGCGCTCCCGCAACCGCCTGGCTCGAAGCCGAGGGTGCGGGCGGCCTTGATCGCACCCGCTGGACGATGCAGGGCGATGGTTCCCTGACGCTCGACTATGCCTATTCGCTGGAAGGCGAAGTCCTGTATCACGGCGTGACTTTCGATGCGCCGGCCGCCGTGAACAGCCCGTTCCGCGCGCTTGCCGAAGGCCCGCATCCGGTGTGGCAGAACCGGCTGCAAGGCGCCAACCTCGCCGTCCGCGATCAAGCGCCGCTTCCCGGTTATTATGCCGGTCTGCAATGGGCGCGCTTCAACAGCGCGGGAAGCGCCTGGACCGTATCGGCCACCACGCCAGATACTTATCTCCGCGTCGGTACCCGCCTGGTGGATCATCCGAACACCTCGCCCGAATTCCCGGCGGGCGACGTCTCGTTCCTGCGCGCCATTCCGGCCATGGGATCAAAGTTCGTCACCCCCGAGCAATCGGGGCCGAGCGGCAAGCCGGCGCGCGCCACCGGACGCTACATCGGCTCGCTCGTGTTCACCTGGTAAGCTAGACCTAATCCTCGATGCGGCGCGTCCGGGTCTCCGGAAGCAGCAACAGCCCGATCACGAAGGTGACCGCGGCCGCCACCACGGGATACCAGAGCCCGTAATAGATATCCCCCGTCGCCGCGACCATGGCGAAGGCGGTCGCCGGCAGGAAGCCGCCGAACCAGCCATTGCCGATATGATAGGGCAGCGACATCGAAGTGTAGCGGATCTTGCTGGGGAAATACTCGACCAGCAGCGCGGCGATTGGGCCATAGACCATGGTCACCAGCAGCACGAGCACGAACAGGATGCCGACCACCTTGGGCTTGTCGATCTGCGCGGGGTCGGCCTTCGCCGGATAGCCGGCTGAAGCGAGCGCGGCCTTCACCGCCGCCTGATAGTCGGCCACCGCCTTGGCGTCGCTCGTCCCCTGGCGGGGGTTCGGCGCGGGGAAGCTGGTATTGCCGATCTGGATCGTCGCGGTGTTGCCCACAGCGGCATCCACGCTCTTATAGCCGATGCCCTGCTTGGCCAGGAACGTCTTGGCGATGTCACAGCTGGACGAATCGAACTTGTTCTTGCCCACCGGATCGAACTGGAACGAGCATTCCGCGGGGTCAGCCATCACTTGCACGGGCGCATCACGCAACGCGTGCGCCAGCTTGGGGTTGGCAGCTTCGGTGAGCATCCCGAACAAACTGAAATAGCTCACCGCCGCCAGCGCGCAGCCGGTCAGGATGATCGGCTTGCGACCGATCTTGTCGCTCAGCCAGCCGAAGAACACGAAGAAGGGCGTGCCGAGCGCAAGCGCGATCGCGATCAGGATGTTGGTGGTCGCGCCATCCACCTTGAGCGTCTTTTCGAGGAAGAAGAGCGCGTAGAATTGCCCGGTATACCAGACCACCGCCTGGCCCACGACTGCGCCGAACAGCACGATCAGCACCATCTTGAGGTTGCCCCAGCGCAGGAACGCTTCGGTGAGCGGCGCCTTTGACGTGCCGCCGCTGTCCTTCATCTTCTGATAGACCGGGCTCTCGTTGAGCTGGAGGCGGATCCACAGCGACACGCCGAGCAGGATTGCCGAGGCGAGGAAGGGAATGCGCCAGCCCCAGGCCGCGAACGCCTCCTCGCCCATCGCATAGCGCGTGCCGATCACGACGAGCAGCGATGCGAACAGGCCGAGCGTGGCGGTCGTCTGGATCCAGCTCGTGTAAAGCCCGCGCTTGTTGTTCGGCGCATGCTCGGCGACGAAGGTCGCCGCGCCGCCATATTGCCCGCCCAGCGCAAGTCCCTGCAGCACGCGGAGCAGCACCAGCAACGCGGGCGCGGCCACGCCGATTGCGGCATAATTCGGCAACAGGCCGACCGCGAAGGTCGAGGCGCCCATGATCCCCATGGTGACGAGGAAGGTGTTCTTGCGTCCAACAAGATCGCCGATCCGACCGAAGACCAGCGCCCCGAACGGTCGAACCGCGAACCCCGCGGCAAAGGCGCCAAGCGCGAAGATGAAGCCCGTCGTCTCGTTCACGCCCGCGAAAAATTGCGCCGAGATCGTCGTGGCGAGCAGGCCGTAAAGGTAGAAATCATACCATTCGAAAACGGTGCCGAGTGATGAAGCCGCGATCACCATTTTCTCGTTGCGCGTCGCACGATGGTGCTGCGGCAATTCCGCTTCGTCGGCCATCCTGATCCCCTTTATAAGATAATTGGCAGAGAAGCACATGCGGCCGTCCCTGCAAAGCCCCGCACTTTGCATTGCCGTCGCGCGGGCCTAAACGGACGCGCATGATCGACCGCCACTTCCTCTCTCATCCGCGCAGCGTCGGCGAAAGCTATGGCGAGCATGCCGCCACCGCCGCGCGATTCGGCTTCACGATGATGCTGGGGGGCGCGGCCTGCGTGATCCACGCCGTGCTGCCCTCGTTGTTCGTTCGCACCGCGAGCGACACGGTCAAGCGGCTCTACGGCCAGATGAAGGCGCGCCAGCCCGCCTTCTCGCAGGAGCGCCCGGCGTTCCAGCAGCCCGAATGGCAGATCGAGTACGAGATCTGATCGAGCACGTCGCCATTATCGGCGCGGGTTTTTCGGGGACGCTGCAGGCGATAAACCTGCTCCGCTACGAAGGCCCGCGCGCCACGCTGATCGAGCGCGCGCCGGTCGCGGGCACCGGGCTCGCTTACGGCGCCGCGCATCCCAGCCATGTGCTCAACGTGCGCGCCGCGAACATGAGCGCATTCCCCGACGATCCCTCGCATTTCGTCCGCTGGCTTGAGGCGCGCGGCGTGGCGAATGCGCCCGCCGCCTTCATTCCGCGCGTAACCTACGGCGAATATCTTCGCGAATTGCTCGAAGCCGCGCTGCGCGATCCATCCGGACGGCTCACGCTGGTACGCGGCGAGGTCGAGGATTTGGAATTCGGCGATGAAGTGAAAGTGCGCCTCGCCGATCGCACCCTGATGGCCGATGCCGCAGTGCTCGCGGTGGGCAATCTTCCTCCCCACGATCCCCCCGGCCTCAATCCGGAAATGCTCTCCCCCGAACGCTATAAGGGAGATCCGTGGCACCCGAGCGTTCCCGAGAACTTGGCGGATACCGATACCGTGCTGATCATCGGCACCGGGCTCACGATGGTCGATGTCGTGCTTCTGCTCGACGCGCGCGGGTTTCGCGGGCGGACCGTCGCGCTTTCGCGCCGCGGGCTGCTGCCGCGCAGCCATGCGGCCTCTTCGGACTGCGGCAAGATCGCCGAACGGCCCGCGACGATCGCTTCGCAACTCCTGCAGAGCGTCCGCCGGCGCGGCGAAGGCATCGGCTGGCGAAACGCCGTCGATGAACTGCGCCCCTTCACTCAGGGCATGTGGGGAAACGCCAGCGAGGCAGAGCGCGCGCGTTTCCTGCGCCATCTGCGACCCTGGTGGGACGTGCATCGTCACCGGCTTGCCCCGGAGGTCTATGCGAGGCTGATGTCGGTAATCGAGCGTGGGCAGCTTGAGGTGATCGCAGGCAAGACGCTCGGTTTCGACGAGCAGCCCGAAGGCATCCGGGTAGCGTTCCGCCGCCGCGGCGCGGACGATAGTGAAACGCTCCTCGCCCAGCGCATCGTCAACTGCACCGGCCCCCTCGGCGATCTCGCCCGCACCGAGGAGCCGCTGCTCCAAAAGCTCGCGGCACGCGGCCATATCCGCCCCGACGCGGCCCATCTCGGCATTGATGTGGACAATCAGGGCCAGACCATCGCGGCCGACGGCTCGTCAAACGGGAACCTCTACGCGCTTGGACCGATGACACGGGGCGCGTTCTGGGAAATCGTCGCGGTGCCCGATATCCGCAACCAGACCTGGAACGTCGCACGTCGTCTCTCCAATGCCCATTGGGTCGGCGGCGAAGGACTTTAGTATCATTTGACACTAAATCGCGCGAGGAGTAGCGGGCAGCAATGGAAAACCCGGCAAATCCCCTCGGCCTGAACGGCTTCGAGTTCGTCGAATTCACTTCGCCCGATCCCGAGGCGATGGCGCGGCAGTTCGAGCAATTGGGCTTCGTGCCCTCGCATCGGCACCTCAGCAAAAACATTACCCGCTATAAGCAGGGCCGCATAAATCTGATGCTCAATCGAGACGCCGATGGCCGCGTCGCGCAGTTCCGCAACGAGCATGGCGCGTCCGCGAGCGCGATGGCGTTTCGCGTCGCCGATCCGACACTCGCGATGCGCTGGGCTCTCGATCACGGCGCCCAGCCCACGATGGAAGACGATACCGTCATCGAGGGCATCGGCGGCTCATACCTCTATTTCATCCAGGACGGCATCGACCTTTACGCCGATTGGGCCGAAATCCCCGGCTGGCGCGAAGCCGAGGCCGCCAACAATGTCGGGCTCGACCTGCTCGACCATCTCACCCACAATGTCCGCCGCGGCCAGATGCGGGTCTGGTCCGACTTCTACAAGACGCTCTTCGGCTTCGAGGAGCAGAAGTATTTCGACATCAAGGGCCAGGCGACAGGCCTGTTCAGCCAGGCGATGATCGCCCCCGACAAGGCGATCCGCATCCCCTTGAACGAGAGCCAGGACGACAAGAGTCAGATCGAGGAATTCATCCGCGAATATCATGGCGAGGGCATCCAGCATCTCGCGCTGACGACGCCTGATATCTTCGATACGGTCGAGCGGCTGCGCGCCCGCGGAGTGAAGCTGCAGGACACGATCGAGACCTATTACGAGTTCGTCGACAAGCGCGTCCCCGGCCATGGCGAGGATCTTGAGCGCCTCCGCAAGAACCGCATCCTGATCGATGGCGATGTCGGAGACGAAGGGCTGCTGCTCCAGATCTTCACCGAGAACATGTTCGGCCCGATCTTCTTCGAGATCATCCAGCGCAAGGGCAATGAAGGCTTCGGCAACGGCAATTTCCAGGCGCTGTTCGAGAGCATCGAGCTGGATCAGATCAGGCGCGGGGTGATTCAGGTCGATGCGTAACTTTCCCCCTCCCTTTTAGGGAGGGGTTAGGGGTGGGTAGAGTGCTCGTGAGACTGCGCCGAAATACCAAGCTTGTCCGTACCACCCGGACGCTACCCACCCCCAGCCCCTCCCTGGAAGGGAGGGGAGTAGGATGAGCCGCATGACCGATTACTTCCCCGGCTTCGGCAACCATGTCTCCACCGAGGCAATCCCCAGCGCCCTCCCGATCGGGCGTAATTCCCCGCAAAAGCCCCCCTTCGGCCTCTACGCCGAGCAACTCAGCGGTACTGCTTTCACGGCGCCCCGCCACGAGAACCGCCGCTCCTGGCTCTATCGCCTCCGCCCCAGCGCCGAGCATCCGCCGTTCGAACGCTATCAAGGCGCAATGCACTTCGCGCCCGGCACCGTTGACGGCCCCCTGCCCCCCAATCGCCTCCGCTGGGACCCGATCGGAGTGCCCGCCCCTGGCACCGACCTGATCGACGGCATGACGACGATGCTGGCCAATCGCGACCCCGCCGATCTCGAAGGCGTCACGGTGCATCTCTATGCCGCAAACGAGGACATGGAGACCCGCGCCTTCGTCGATGCGGACGGCGAATTGTTGTTCATTCCTCAGACGGGCCGGCTCCTGCTGCTCACCGAACTCGGCCGCATCGAAATCGCTCCCGGGCAAGTCGCGCTCATCCCGCGCGGCGTGAAGTTCCGTGCGCTCCTCCCCGATGGCGAAGCGCGCGGCTATGTCGCCGAAAACCACGGCGCCCTCTTCCGCCTCCCCGATCTCGGCCCGATCGGCGCCAACGGCCTCGCCAATGCGCGCGACTTCGAGACCCCTGCCGCCTGGTTCGAGGACCGCGACGAGCCCTTCGAGCTTGTCCAGAAATATATGGGGTCTCTGTGGACCACGAAGCTCGATCACAGCCCGCTCGACGTGGTCGCGTGGCACGGAAATTTCGCGCCATGGCGCTACGATCTCGCGCGTTTCAACACGATCAACACCGTCAGCTTCGACCATCCCGATCCCTCGATCTTCACGGTGCTGACTTCGCCCAGCGACGTGCCCGGCCGCGCCAATGCCGATTTCGTGATCTTCCCCCCGCGCTGGATGGTCGGCGAAGACACGTTCCGCCCGCCCTGGTTCCACCGCAACATCATGTCTGAGGCGATGGGCCTGATTCATGGCGCATACGACGCAAAGGCCGAAGGCTTCGCGCCGGGAGGCCTGTCGCTGCACAATCTGATGGCCGGCCATGGGCCTGACGTTGCAAGCTGGGAGGGGGCCTCCAACGCGGACCTCAAGCCGCACAGACTTGAAGGCACGATGGCGTTCATGGTCGAGACGTGCTGGCCGTACAAACCCACGCAATTCGCGCTGGATACCTCGCAGCCCGACTACGACGCGGCTTGGGCGGGGTTTCCCAAGGCGAAGCTGCCAAAGTGAGCGACTCCTCAAATCCGCTCATGCTGAGCTTGTCGAAGCACCCTTCGACAAGCTCAGGGTGAGCGGGTGATGGAACGCCTCTCCACCACGCCCGCAAACGTAAAGCTCGGCCCTCTCGACCTGATCCCCGACAACACCGCGCGCAATTTCGTCCTGGAAATGCGTGCCGGTCGCTTCCACGGCTTCGTCGTCCGGAAGGGGGAGGAAGTCCACGGCTATGTTGACCGCTGCGCGCATATGGCGATCCCCCTCGCCCAGCAGCTCGACCAGTATCTCACGCCTGATGGCGCGCTCATCCAGTGCAGCTGGCACGGCGCGCTGTACCGCATCGAGGACGGCATTTGCGTGGGTGGCCCTTGCACAGGTGCGCGGCTACAGGCTTGGCCAGTCGCGGTGCGGGACGGCATGATCGTAACCGCTTGAGAGGAATGCACATGGAACAGACCCTCGATTTCGGTCTCGGCGAGACCGCCGACATGATCCGCGAGACGACGCAACGCTTCGCTAAGGCGGAGATCGAGCCGCTGGCCGCGAAGATCGACGCCGAAGACTGGTTCCCTACCGAGCTATGGCCGAAAATGGGCGAACTCGGCTTGCATGGCATCACTGTCGAGGAGGAATTTGGCGGCCTCGAACTCGGCTATCTCGAACATGTCATCGCATGCGAGGAAGTCAGCCGCGCTTCCGCCTCGATCGGCCTGTCCTACGGCGCGCACTCCAATCTGTGCATCAACCAGATCCGCCGCTGGGCCTCGCCCGAGCAGAAGGCTAAATACCTCCCCAAGCTTGTCTCCGGCGAGCATGTCGGCAGCCTGGCGATGTCCGAAGCCGGCGCGGGTAGCGACGTGGTCAGCATGAAGTTGCGCGCCGAGCAGAAGGGGGATCGCTTCATCCTCAATGGCACCAAATTCTGGATCACCAACGCGGCCTATGCCGACACCCTGGTGGTCTATGCCAAGACCGGCGCCGGAGAAAATGGGGGGGGCTCGCGCGGGATCACGACCTTCCTGATCGAGAAGGACATGCCCGGCTTTTCGATCGGCCAGAAGATTGACAAGATGGGGATGCGCGGCTCCCCCACCGCCGAACTGGTGTTCGACGATTGCGAAGTGCCCGAAGAGAATGTGATGGGCCCGCTCAACGGCGGCGTCGGTGTGCTGATGAGCGGACTCGACTACGAGCGCACCGTCCTCGCCGGTATCCAGCTCGGCATCATGCAAGCCTGCCTCGACGTGGTCATTCCCTATCTTCGCGAGCGCAAGCAGTTCGGCAAGCCGATCGGCGCGTTCCAGCTGATGCAGGCCAAGGTCGCGGACATGTATGTCGCGCTCAATTCCGCGCGTGCGTATGTCTACACCGTCGCCAAGAATTGCGACGCCGGCAACACGACGCGTTTCGACGCTGCGGGCGCAATCCTGCTCGCGTCCGAGAACGCCGTGCGCGTGTCGCTGGAGGCGATCCAGGCGCTGGGCGGCGCGGGCTATACCAAGGACTGGCCCGTCGAACGCTTCGCCCGCGACGCCAAGCTGCTTGATATCGGCGCCGGCACCAACGAGATCCGGCGGATGCTGATCGGGCGGGAGTTGATCGGGGCATCGCAATAGGAGCCCTAGCCTCTCCCCCACGCCAGAGATTTGCGGCGCGTTGCGCGCATGCTACCCCATGTCGATGGACGGCTTGCCCCATCACCTTCTCACCACGCTTTCGCTCGCGGTCGATTTTCGCAGTGTCGTGCGGATCGGTGAAACCGCGGCCGGGCATCGGGGAATCGTTCCGATCACTGGCGGAAGCTTCGCTGGGCCCCGCCTGAACGGAGACGTGCTGCCCGGCGGCAGCGACTGGTTCGTGACGCGGCCCGATGGCAGCCTCGCGATCGATGTTCGCCTCACGCTGCGCACGCAAGATGGTGCGCACATCTACTTGAGCTATGCCGGCTATTTCCTTGCGAGTCCGGCTACAATGGCGCGGTTCCGCGCGGGCGAGCAGCTTTCCCACGACGAATACGCCCTCCACGCGATCGCGCGCTTCGAATGCGGCGATCCGCGCTATGCGTGGCTCAACGACACGCTTGCAGTCGCGGTCGGGGAGCAGACACTTGCCGGCCCGATCTATACAATCTCCGCGATCGGCCCCTCCCCCCGCGCACCGGGGGAGGGAGCCTAAATCACCAGACCTTCACGCGCTTGTCCGGGGCGAGGAACAGTTTCTCGCCCGGCTGCACGTTGAACGCCGGATACCAGGCGTCGAGGTTGCGCACGGTCATGGCCCGCCAGCGCGCGGGGGCATGGCCATCGGTCGCAATACGCGCGCGCAACTGCTGCTCGCGGCTCTTGTCGCGCCATGCCTGGGCGTAAGCCAGGAAGAAGCGCTGGTCGCCGGTAAGCCCGCCGATCACTGGAGCCTCCTTGCCACCGAGCGATGCCCGATAGGCTTCGTACGAAGCGATCAGCCCCGCCACATCGGCGATATTCTCGCTAAGTTCGAGCTTGCCGTTGAGATGAAGCCCCGGCAGCGCTTCATAAGCGTCATATTGCGCGACGAGCGCGGCGCCCTGCGACTTGAAGTGCGCCAGATCCTCGGGGGTCCACCAGTTGCGCAAGCGGCCCGAGCTGTCGAACGTGGCCCCGAGGTCGTCGAAACCATGGCTGATTTCATGGCCGATCACCGCGCCGATCGAGCCGTAATTCGCCGCTGCGTCCGCGCCCGGATCGTAGAACGGCGCCTGAAGGATCGCGGCTGGGAAGTTGAGCGCGTTCTGCAGCGGCAGATTGACTGCGTTGACAGTCTGCGGCGTCATCCACCATTCGCCGCGGTCGGGCGCCTTGCCAAGCTTTGCCAGCTGATGCCGGGTCTCGGCTTGTTTCGCGCGGCGCAGATTGCCCACGGGATCGTCGGCCTTCACTTCAAGCGATGCGTAATTGCGCCACTTGTCGGGATAGCCTACGCCCACCTGCATCGCCGCGATCTTCTTGCGCGCCTCCGCCTTTGTGCCCTCGCTCATCCAGGTCAGGCCCGCGACTCGCTTGTCGAACGCGGCCTTGATGTTGGTCGCCATGTTCTGGATGTCTGTCTTCGAAGAGGCCGGAAAATAATCCTTCACATAAAGCTGGCCCACTGCGTCACCGAGCCAGACGTTGACGTTGGCGATCGCGCGCTTGTCGCGGGGGCGCGGCTTTTGCTGGCCGCTTAGCTCCTTGGAGAAGAAATCGAACCGCGCCTGATCGAAAGCCGCCGGCAACACCGAGGTGACCTGATTGATGCTGTGGAACGCCAGCCAGTCCTTCCAGGCATCCAATGGTTCACTCGCAACGAGCTGCGCCAGCCTGGTGGTGGTCGCTGGATGCCAGACAATGAAATCACTCTGGCTGCCTATCCCAGCCGCGTTCCAGAAGGCATCCCAATCGATCCCAGGCGCCTTCCTGGCGAAATCGGCCTTGGTCCACGGGTTGTTGGCCTTGTGCGCGTCCTGGCTCGTCACATTATCGGTATGCGCCTGCGCGATCCTGGTCTCGAGATCGAATACCCGCTTCGCCCGCGCCTCCGGATCGGTCATGTTCGCGAGGCCGAAGAGCTTGGCGACATAGGCCTGATATTTGGTGCGCAGCCCGGCCATCCGCGGATCGGGCGAGAGATAATAGTCACGCTCCGGCAGGCCCAGCCCGCCCTGCAACACATAGGGCACATTGATATCGGGCTTGTCGAAGCCCTGGCTGATGAACAGGCCGAACAAATTCTCGGTAGCGAAATTGGTAGCGTTGAGCGGATCGACATCGACGCGCACGTTCCCCCCAAGGGCCGCCGACAGGGTCTTGGCGTCGTTGATCGCGCCGATCGCGTTCATCTCCTCGCCCAGCGGCGCGAGCCCGCGCGCTTCGATGCCGGCCGTGTCGGTGAAGGCCGTATACCAGTCGGCGATGCGCCGCGTATCGCTCCCGGCGGCGGCGTTCGCCTTGATCGCGCCCTGGATGATCGCAATGTTGTTTGCCTCGGCCTTGTTGAACACGAGCAGCCCGGTGCCGATGCTCGAGCGGTCCGCCGGAATCTCGGTCTTGGCGCGCCAGCCGCCGCTGGCATATTCGTCGAAATCGTCGCCGGGCTTCACTGATTTGTTCAGCCCGTCGAGATCGACGCCCACGGCTGTGCCGGCGTTCGCGGTGATTGCGTTTCCGCCGTTGCCCGAGGGCGTGCAGGCAGTGGTCGCGAGCAGCGCCGCGAACATAAGTGTATGGAGTTTCAAAGCTATGGTCTCCCGAAGTCTTGCGGGGGCACTACACCGGCACCGATACGCAAGCCAGCGGGGTTCCCAACAGTGACAGGCGCGTCTAGTCACAACAGAAACCAGTCAGGATGAATGCCAGATGAGCGCGCCGGTGCTCGACACCAAAATTTCCGTGGAGAGCGAGGGCTTCCAGGCAAATGCTGCGCATAATCGTGCGCTTGCCGAGCGGCTGCGCGCCGATGTCACGAAGGCCGCGCTGGGCGGTTCGGAAGCTTCGCGCGAGCGCCACGCCGGGCGCGGCAAGCTCCTGCCTCGCGATCGTGTCGAGCGTCTGCTCGATCCCGGCAGCCCCTTCCTCGAGATCGGCCAGCTCGCCGCCAATGACCTCTACGACGGCGAAGTCCCCGGCGCGGGGATGATCGCGGGGATCGGCCGCGTATCGGGCCGCACGGTGATGATCGTGTGCAACGACGCCACGGTGAAGGGCGGTACCTATTACCCGATGACGGTGAAGAAGCATCTCCGCGCGCAGGAGATCGCTCAGGCCAATCGCCTGCCCTGCATATATCTGGTCGATTCGGGGGGAGCAAACCTCCCCCACCAGGCCGAGGTATTCCCCGACCGCGATCATTTCGGGCGCATCTTCTTCAACCAGGCCAACATGTCCGCGCTCGGCATTCCGCAGATCGCCTGTGTGATGGGAAGCTGCACCGCGGGGGGCGCCTATGTCCCGGCGATGAGCGACGAGAGCGTGATCGTACGGAATCAAGGCACGATCTTCCTCGCCGGCCCCCCGCTGGTGAAGGCCGCCACTGGCGAAGTGATCAGCGCCGAGGATCTCGGCGGCGGCGACTTGCACGCCCGCAAATCGGGCGTGGTCGATCACGTGGCGGAGAATGACGAGCATGCGCTCACGATCGTCCGCGACATCGTCAGCCACTTGCCCGCCGATCGCACGCCCGACATCGCCCTGCTCGATCCACGCCCGCCGAAGTACGATGCCAGCGACCTCTACGGCATCGTGCCCCAGGATGTCCGCGCGCCCTATGACGTGCATGAAGTCATCGCCCGGCTGGTGGACGGCAGCGAGTTCCACGAGTTCAAGGCGCTCTATGGCGCCAGCCTGGTATGCGGCTTCGCGCATATCTGGGGCATGCCCGTCGGCATCATCGCAAACAACGGCATCCTGTTCTCGGAGAGCGCCCAAAAAGGCGCGCATTTCATCGAGCTCGCCTGCCAGCGGCGCATTCCCCTGCTGTTTCTCCAGAACATCTCGGGCTTCATGGTCGGCGGCAAATACGAGGCGGAGGGCATCGCCAAGCACGGCGCCAAGCTGGTCACCGCCGTCGCCACCGCGACCGTGCCCAAGATCACGATCCTGATCGGCGGCAGCTTCGGCGCGGGCAATTACGGCATGTGCGGCCGCGCTTACTCGCCGCGCTTCCTGTTCAGCTGGCCCAACAGCCGCATCTCGGTGATGGGCGGCGAGCAAGCGGCGTCGGTGCTCGCTACCGTCCACCGCGATGCCGACAAATGGAGCGACCAGGAGGCGGAGGCTTTCAAGCAGCCGATCCGCCAGCGCTACGAAGACGAAGGCAACCCCTGGCACGCCACCGCACGGCTATGGGACGACGGCATCATCGATCCGGTGCAGACCCGCGACGTGCTGGGGCTCGCGCTGGCGGCGACGCTCAACGCGCCAATCCCCGAACGTCCGGCATTCGGGGTGTTCCGGATGTGATAATGCAAACGGTTTTTCAGACTGATGAATATGGTTGCGGCGCTGCCTGTTTGGCAATGTTGGCAGATATCTCATATTCAGAAGCGAGGAAACGGCTGTTCGGGCGTGGCAGGCCGTCCTCCTCCGGTGTGACGAGAGCACCATTGATTTCCGCGCTTCGCGGGTATGGCCTGGAAGTGGGAGCTTCCGGAAGGCTAAAGGCGGGCGCGGTGGTCAACTTGCGGGATAACGCGCTCCTCTACGGAAAAATTCTTCCCACCAGAGGAATGATCGATCCGACCCAGAACACGTATGGCCACTGGTTGGTTTGGGATGCTGAACAAAAGGTGGTCCGAGATCCGTACAAGTACAAAAAGCCAGTTTGGCTAACGTCATTCACGGTAATTCGAGAAAAATGATGCCCGTTTCCGCCGTCGTCAATCGCCCCGGAATCGTCGGCTCTTCAATCCTCCCCGAGACGAGCTCGGGGAGGTTTTAGAAAGGCAGTCCATGCGCCTCCTCCTCCTCGCCGCCGCTCTCCTCGCGCCCAGCGCCGCCGCCGCGCAGGTCAAGTCCGGGGACCGCCTCCCCCCCGCAAACCCTCTCCCGTACCAGGACCTCGATACCGTTGCCGTGCTTGCGCCCATCAATGCACTCTTCGCCGCGCTCGAAGCGGGCGATGCTGCGGCAATGCTGCGCGTGGTCTACCCCGATGGGCGCGTGACAGCTTCCGACGGCAGCACGGTCCGCCAGCACAGCTTCACCCAATTCGCCGAACGTGTGCGGCCCGAGAGCGCGTTTCAGGAGCGCATCTGGGATCCAGCTATCGACGTTGACGACAATATCGCAATGGTCTGGGCGCCGTTCGTCGTCCGCGTCGGCGGCAAGGTCGCGAATTGCGGGATCGACCATTTCGATCTCGTCCGCGAAAACGGCGCGTGGAAGGTCATGAACATCACCTTCTCGTCCCGCACCACCGGGTGCCCAGGTCAGTGAGCCAACGCGACCGCCTCTATCTGCTCGACCCCGAATTCGCAGATCCCGCGCTTCCGGGCAAGGTATTCTACTGCAAGGATTGCGCGACGGTGGAGGGCCTGCTCGCAGCGTTTCCGGAGCGAGCCGCCACACTCGATGTGGTCCGCGTCGCTTTCCCCCGACCGCGCACCCCGGTTATCGAGGCAATCGGCGAAGGAAACCAGAATTTGCCGTGCCTCGTCCTGGCCGAGGGTGGCTTCGTCAACGAGATCGAGGCGCTGCTCGCCGTGCTTCACACCCGTCACGGGTTTCCGGAACGCCATCCATGATTGAGTCGCTCCTCATCGCAAACCGCGGCGAGATCGCCTGCCGCATCATCCGCACCGCGCGGGCGATGGGCGTCCGTACTGTTGCAGTCTATTCTGACGCCGACGCCAACGCGCTGCACGTACGCCAGGCCGACCAAGCCGTGCATATCGGGCCCTCACCCGCGCGCGAATCCTACCTTGTCGGCGAGCGAGTAATCGCTGCAGCAAAATCATCCGGAGCCGCAGCAATTCACCCGGGCTATGGCTTCCTTTCGGAGAATGCGGACTTCGCACAAGCGGTGATCGACGCCGGCCTCATCTGGGTCGGCCCCAGTCCCGGCAGCATCCGGGCGATGGGGCTGAAGGATGCAGCAAAGGAGCGGATGATCGCCGCTGGCGTGCCGGTCACTCCAGGCTATCTCGGAGAGGATCAGTTGCCCGAACGCCTTCAGAAAGAAGCCGATGCCATCGGCTATCCGGTGCTGATCAAGGCAGTCGCGGGCGGCGGGGGCAAGGGAATGCGCCGCGTCGATGCTGCGCAGCAATTCGATGAAATGCTGCAGTCCTGCAAGCGCGAGGCAGCGTCCTCATTTGGCGACGACCGCGTGCTGATCGAGAAGTACATCCTCTCGCCGCGCCACATCGAAGTGCAGGTGTTCGGCGACACCCATGGCAACGTCGTCCACCTGTTCGAGCGCGACTGCTCGCTCCAGCGCCGCCACCAGAAAGTGATCGAGGAAGCCCCCGCCCCCGGCATGGACGAAACCACCCGCGAGACGATCTGTGCTGCGGCCTTGCGTGCAGCAAAGGCAGTCGATTATGTCGGCGCGGGCACGATCGAATTCATCGCCGACGCCAGCGAGGGCCTCCGCGCCGACCGCATCTGGTTCATGGAAATGAACACCCGGCTGCAAGTCGAGCACCCGGTGACCGAGGAGATCACCGGAGTCGATCTGGTCGAGTGGCAGCTGCGCGTGGCGAGCGGCGAGCCGATCCCGTTGCGGCAGGATGAGCTCGCGATAAACGGTTGGGCGATTGAGGCGCGGCTCTATGCGGAGGATCCATCAAACGGTTTTCTGCCGAGCGTTGGCCCGCTCACGCACTTCAACTTGCCCAGTTCATCTCAGCGCAACCCCAATCGAGTAGAAACCGGTGTGACTGAGGGCCAGTCGATCTCCGCCGATTACGACCCCATGATTGCCAAGCTCATTGTGCACCGCTCCAGCCGTTCCGAAGCACTCGACGCGCTCGCCCGAATTTGCGCCTTGGTCATTTGTTGGCCGGTGCGTACCAATTCTGCGTTCCTCACTCGCCTCCTGCGTAATGAAGCGGTACAATCGGCGCAACTGGATACCGGACTGATCGCAATGCGTGCCGCTACGGTGATCCCACCGGTCGAGGCAGCGCCCGAGTTGGTGGCCGGTGCTGCGCATGCGATACTGATGCGTGGTCGCCGCGACCCATACCTCTACGATGAAGAGGCACTGGCGCGGCGCCCCTTGTGGGACCAACCGAATGGATTTCGGTTAAATCGCGCGCCACGCCCGTTGTCTCTGCAATTGACCGACGGCTCAAGAAGCTATGAATCGGTCCCCGACGAAAATCGGACCTGGATAATCGATTCGCCCAATGGGGTGCTGGCAACGCTCGACGGCGACACGCGCATGTTCCGTATCGCTCGCACCGATGGCGCGGCCTCCGGAACCGCCACGGACGGCGCGATCCTCTCACCCATGCCCGGCCGCGTCACTGCAGTCGATGTAGCGGCGGGTGACACCGTCACCACGGGACAGCGCCTCGTCACGCTCGAAGCGATGAAGATGGAACACAGCCTTACCGCCCCGTTCGACGGCACCGTCGCCGAGCTCAATGCAGAGGCGGGCGCGCAGGTGACCGAGGGCGCGTTGCTAGTGCGGATCGAGAAGGCCGAGTGAGCGCCCATCCCGCTCGCCCTGACTTGTCGAAGGGCCTTGGGTGTCCGGCCGCGTGCAATGCTTCGACAGGCTCAGCATGAGCGGGGTTGGTATGCGCCTCTCACACCCGCTCACCCTGAGCTTGTCGAAGGGCGTGGCCCCGCTTCGACAGGCTCAGCCTGAGCGGATTTGATGAACGTAAGGGACTGAGCAAATGCCCGGAAAATATTACGACGAATGGCAGATCGGCGACCGGCTCGAGCACGATCTCCGCCGCACCGTCACCGAGACCGACAACCTCCTCTTCTCCACCCTCACCCACAACACCCAGCCGCTCCACATCGACGCGGAGGCCGCGCGCGCCAGCGAGTTCGGCCAGATCCTCGTCAACGGCACCTTCACGTTCAGCCTGATGGTCGGCATCACAGTAGGCGACACGACCGCGGGCACGCTGGTGGCCAATCTCGGCTACGACAAGCTGGTGATGCCCAAGCCCGTCTTCATCGGCGACACACTGCGCGCCTCCTCCGAAGTCATCGAGCTGCGCCCCAGCAAGTCGCGCCCCGGACAGGGCATCGTCACCTGGCGGCACCAGATGCACAACCAGCGCGGCGAGCTCGTCTGCGAGTGCCTGCGCTCGGCTTTGCTGCGCAGCAAAACGGCCTAGGCGGCCTTTGCGGGGCGCGGCTCGGGATTGGAAAACTCCATCTCCTGATCGATCCCACCGAACCTGAGCGCCATGATGTCCCGCGTATAATTCTGGTTGAGGCGCCACGGCTTGCGCGTCCCCTGGCGCGGCAGATCGCCGATCGCGCGCTGGACATAGCCCGAAGTGAAATCGAGGAACGGCATCGGCTCGACGGCCCCCTGGATCCGGGGCGTCACCTGCCGCATCCCGCGCTGTCGCATCGCATTGAGCAGCCGCGTCACATAGCGCCCGGTCAGATCCGATTTCAGCGTCCAGCTCGCATTGGTGTAGCCGAAGGACATCGCCATGTTGGGCACGTCGGAAAACATCATGCCCTTGTACATCGTCCGAGCGGACCAACTGACGGGCTTGCCGTCCACCAGGAAGGGCACATCGCTCATCAGCTGGATCTTGAGCCCCGTCGCGGTCACCACCAGATCGGCGGGCAAGTGCTTGCCCGAAGTCAGCACGATTCCGTCCGCTGTGAAATGGTCGATCGTATCGGTCGCCACATCCGCCTTGCCGCTGCGGATCGCCCCGAACAGATCGGCATCGGGCACCAGGCACAGCCGCTGGTCCCAGGGGTTGTATTTCGGTGTGAAGTGCGTGCCCACGTCATAGTCGGGGCCCAGCTCGTCGCGGACCATCCCGATCAGTCGCTCCTTGGTCTTTTCGGGCCGCTTGCGGATGATGTTGAACAGGAATTGCTGGCGCAGCACATTCTTCCAGCGCGTGATCGCATAGGCCGTCTTGGCCGGCAGCACGCGGCGCAGCCAATTGGCGATCCCGTCCTCCGAAGGCAGCGAGACGATATAGGTCGGCGAGCGCTGCAGCATCGTCACGTGCGCGGCCTGCTTCGCAAGTTCGGGCACTAACGTAACCGCCGTCGCGCCGCTGCCGATCACTACTACGCGCTTGCCGGCATAGTCGATGTCTGGTGTCCAGAACTGCGGGTGGACGATCCGGCCGCCGAAGTTCGCACTGCCGGCGAACTCGGGCGTAAAGCCTTCAGCGTAATTGTAGTAGCCGGTGCACATGAACAGGAAGCCGCACGTAAGGCGCACTTCCTCTCCGTCCCAGTCTACGGTCACCGTCCAGCGCGCATCCTCGCTGGACCATTCGGCGCGGCTCAATCGGTGCGAGTAGCGGATATGCTTGTCGATCCCGAATTCGCGCGCGGTCTCCTCCAGATAGTTCAGGATCGACGGGCCGTCCGCGATCGCCTTCGCCTCGGTCCACGGCTTGAACGAGAAGCCCAGCGTGTACATGTCGCTGTCCGATCGGATGCCGGGATAACGGAACAGATCCCAGGTCCCGCCCATCCGCTCGCGACCTTCGAGCACCAGATAGCTGCGGTCGGGCGAATAAGCCTGGAGATGATATGCCGCGCCCACGCCCGAAATCCCGGCGCCCACCACGATCACATCGAAATGCTCGGTCATGTCCCCTCCGCTCTCCAGCCTTGCTTACACAAGGGTAAGTAGCGGTTCCAGCCCCTCAATAATCCTTCGAATAGCGGACCGCGACGCTCGATCCGCCGAAGGAACCCGTTTGCGAAAGGACGCTCAGCGCCCGGGTGAGCGAGATTTCGAGCTGGGTGGCGGTGAAGCCCCGCGCGTCGGTGATGATCTCGATATAGATGTCGTTGGTGATGTATTTGCCCGCCGCCAAGGCGGTCCCGCGGCCGCTCGCGTCGTCGGCGCCCAGGATGCGAAGCCGATCGATTCCAGTGGCCGATTTGAGCTTGCCAAGCGGATTGAGGCCGCCGCCCGATCCACGCAGCGAATTGAGCGCGGCGGCAAGCTGGATCGCCTCGGTCGCCGAAAGATTGGTCACGTTGGTTCCGAAGAAGAGCCGAGACAGCACTTCCTCCTGCGGCAGGCTGGGCGAGGAAGTGAAGGCAATGCGGGGCATCTGGGCCGTGCCCGATACGTTGAGAATCGCGGTCACCCCCTCCGCAGTCGTACTCGCGGAGATATCGATCGTCGGATTGGACAGGCGCCCGCCCTGGAAGCGGATCGTGCCGCGGCTGATATCGAAGCGCCGGCTCGCAAAGCTGTATGTCCCGCGCACGATCTCCATCGATCCACGCACATCGGGGGCGGCGGAGGTACCGCCGACCAGAATATTGGCCCGCCATTCGGATTCCAGACCCATGCCGGTGACGAACAGTTCGTTCTGGGCGCGGATGCGCAGCGAGAGATCGAATATTCCGGCGAAACCGGTCTTTGGCGGCGGCATGGAACCATCCGCATTCATCTGGCTCTTGCGGCGAATGCCCGTCAGTTCGGCGACTTCGGCCGCGCCTTGGCGAATGATCTCGTAGCGCGCTTCTGGGATATCCAGCCGGCCCTCGATCTTGGCGACGCCGGGGCCCTTGGTCAGCGTGATCTTGCCCGTGGCAGTGGCGCCGAGCGACTCGCTGCGCGCTAGCCGCGCATTGTTGAGATCGGCGACAAGCATGATCGGGTAATCGGCGGCTTGCGACAGGCCGATCCTTCCCGTCGCGCTGACGGTGCCGTCACCTGCCGTCGCGGTCATGGAGTGCAGGATCAGCTCATCGTTCGAGAATTGGCCGTCGATCTTCAGGTTGGTCAGCCGTGTGCCGTAGGTCTCGTTTTCATAGACCAGGCTGTTCGCGCGGACGACGCCGTTCAGGCGCGGCTCACGCACGCGACCCGAGAAATCGGCGGCGATGCCGATCGGCCCGTCGAGCTGTTGATCCGCAAGTCCAGCCAGGGAGAAGGGCACTGCGGCGGGACCGTTATAGCGAATGCCGCCCGCCAGCGGCGCGGCAAGCATCCGTGTCGTCCATGGCCCCGCCTCGGGCCCAAGCGGACGCAGGGTAGCGATCACGCGGCCGATCGTCGCGCCACCACGCTTGATCAAGGCGCGCGCATCGCCGCCATCGGGCAGCAGCTTGCCGACAAAGCTGATATCGACCGGCGTGGAGACCATGGCGAGACCCGAGCGGGTGAAGTTCTTGAATTCGAGCCGGGCATCGGCGCTGGGGAATGCGCTGGGCGTGGGCTGGGCGAAATCGAGGCTGCCGCTCGCGGTGCCATCGATGCCGATCCCCGGCGCCAGTGCGTTGAGCAACGTCAGGTCGAGGCTATCGAGCCGCGCGCGCAGCACAATGCCATTGCCATAGCTGCCAGCCAGCCTGGCATGGCCCTTGTCGAAATCGATCCTGGTAGGCAGCAGCGTGTAGGTGCCGCGGCGGACCGTGATCTTCGCGGGTTCGACGGTCTTGAAATTGACACCGCTCGCCTGGCCTTGCAGCGCGACCAGCCATTGCTCGCGCGACATGCGCGCATTCGCGGCGATCCGGAACGGAACTCCCGACGATCCGGTGGCGAATGCCTGCGCAGTGCCGCCGCCGCCGCGATAATCGATCTTCACGCGCCCGAGCTTGACGGTCGTGGTCGCGCCATAGCGAAGGTTCGCCACCTGAGCATCGGCCACGATCTCGGGCGTGTCGGCAAGCACGATGCTGGCCGAAACCAATGCGCGGCCGATCGTCAGTCCGGCGTCTCCCGGAATCGTGGCGTTCAGCGCCCTGGCTTCGATATCGGCCCGCTGGAAACTGCCTTGCGCCGCAAGCACCGCGCTGCCGGTGACCCCCGATCCGCTGAAGTCGAGCCGCCCTGCAAACGGACCCGCGGGCACCTGGCGAAGCTGCCCGGTCACGTCCATTCCGGCGAACCGCGCGGTCTCGATGTCGATCGCCAGTTGCGCGCCGTTTCGCACCAGCACATTCGCACTGAACGGTCCGTAATCGGTGCCCCCCGTCGCTTGGACCGCATAGGCGTCTCCGCGGCCGCGTATCCGCGCCGTGAGATCGACCAGGCCTATGCCAAGTCCCGGGCGCGCCGCGCGCAGCAATATCTCGGGTGCATTGAGCGTGCCGGTGACCCGCGCGGTCAGCGGGCCATATAATGTGGAGACCGCATCCGCATCGATCAGGATCGGCCCCGCAGGATCGTAGCGGCCCGATCCGCGCGTGATCCGGAACTGCGGCGCTCGCATGCGCACGTCGCTGATCGAGACGATCCCGCGCGGATCAAGCGATAGCCGGGCAGAGGCGACGGCGTTGCCGCCAAGGAACTCACGCGCGCCATCGCTGAATATGCGCCGCGTTTCGCCGGCGATCTGGCCGCGGATGCCCCAGCCCCCGCCCGGCGCGGCGAACAGCTGGGCGTCGGTCCGGAGATTGACCACCCCCACGCCGTCGATCTGGTAATTGTTGATCCGGCCCTTGAGCGCCCCGGTGTAGCGCCCCGTGCTCATGTCGGCTGCGATGATGGCGGTAGCGTCGATCCGGTCGGAGCGGAGCTTGAGATTGTCCGAGAGAATCTGGCTTCCAGAAATCGCCAGGTCGCCGTTCACCGTGAGATTGGTAACCAGCCCGCCGGCAGTGGCGTTGAGTCCCGTAACGCGCGCGACCCTTGCGCGCACCGGAATCAGGATGCGATCGGCATTCACGCGCGCCCTGCCCTCGGCCTGGAATTGCTCCACCCCGGTCTCACCGAACGCGAGCGCCGCCGCCTGGATCTTGTAATCCACCACGGGGGAATTGAACGGACCATCCAGCGCCAGCCCGACCCGCACCGATCGCCCGCGCAAATTGGGCGCGATCGCGCCGGGAGTAAGCAGCATCGCATCGACGCGCACATTGCCGAAGCGGTTGGCCGCGAGATCGACCACGCCTGTCGCCTCTAGAGACATCGCCTTCGAGCGCAGCTTGAGGATGCCGTCGGCCGCTCGGTTGGCCCATTTGGCGTCGAGGTCGAGATCGAGCCGGGGGGCCGCGAGCCGCTCTACCGGACCCTTCATGTACAGCCCGGGATTGGTCGGCCCACGCACCTGAAAGCGCCCGTCGCGCGCAGTCACCGCCAGGTCGGCCAGATTTTGCCCGCCCAGCGTACTAAGTGCGCGACCTTGCCAGCTGGCCCAGTCACCCTTGCCATCCACGGTAAGCGCCAGCGGGGCCTCGAGCCCGGCAAGGCCCGCGATCAGGCCCCCTGCCGGGCCATCGATCTTAAGCCCGATATCGAGCCGGTTCCTGTCCGGCACTGCGTCGAGCCTCAGCACGAGCGTATCTCCGCCAGCCACGCCGGGACCCGCGACCGTCGTACCGTTGGCCAAAATTTGCGCACGTCCGCCGGCGATATGCGCGTTGCCCGATAGCCGCGCGATATGGCGCTGGCCGGTAACCGCCGGCGCGATGTCGATCCGCGCAATATCGAGCCGGGCGATATCGATGTTAATATTGGGCAGCAGTGGCGCATTCGGATCGGTCGAGGGCTTGAGCGCCGGCAACCGCGCCAGCTTGATCTCGGGGCTGGTCAGGCTGCGGATGTCCACATGATTGCGGACATAAGCGAACGGCCGCCAGTCGATTCGCATCTCCCGCGCCGTGGCGAACACGCCCTGCGGATCACGCATCTCGACTCCGCGAAGCACCATCGCGCCGTAAAGCGAGCCTTCGATGCGCTGGATGCGGAAATTCAGCCCCGAGGCGAGCGTGAAGCTATTGAGCTGCTTGACGACGAAATCGCGCCCGGGCTGCGTGTTGAGGCCCACAACCGCAGCCACGAGCAGGAGCGCCAGCGCGGCCAACCCCGCCGCCGCCCATATCAGCGCGCGGCGCCATAATGGCCGGCGCACAATGACGATATCAGACGCCCCTTCGGTCTCAGGCGCCCCTTCGGTCATCGGCTCGTCGGCCATCAGAAGGCCTGGCCGATGGAGATATACAAGGCGATCTTCGATTCCCCTTCCTTGCGGCCGATCGGAGTCGCCACATCGACTCGCAGCGGCCCGAAATTGGTGTAGAGCCGCGCGCCGATGCCCGCGCCGAAACGCATCCCTTTGCCCGTCGGATAGACGCCCTCATAAACCTGGCCCGCATCGATGAACGGCACGATCCCGTAATTGCCGAAACGATAGCGCGCCTCGATCGCGAATTCGTTGAAGCTGCGCCCGCCCACCGGGCGGCCATCCGGCGAGCGCGGCCCGAGCTCCTGATAGCCGAACCCGCGCACCGATCCGCCGCCGCCGCCATAATAGCGGCGCGAGGGTGGCAGATCGTCGCGCCCGATGCCCGGAATCGAGCCCACCCGTGCGCGCCCGGCGACGACGATGTTGTTCGAAACCGGTCGGTAATAAGTGCCCTCCAGCATCAGCCGTGCATAAGGGCGCACCGAACCGCGGACAGATGTTTCCGGGCTGACATTTGCCTTGATCCGATAGCCGTGCGTGGGATTGAGCAGATTGTCCGACCGGTCATACCCCACGAAGCCCGGCAGCGCGCCGATCAGATAGGTGCCGCGATCGCGCATGCCGGTGGCGAAATTGAAGCGATCCTCGTTCGACGCCACGAACTCCACGCCATAGAAATACGTCCAGCGCTTTTGCCACAGCGGCGTGGAATCGCGCGAGATGCGTCCGGATAGCGTGCCCGTGAATGATTCGAAGGCCGCGTAATCCGAGTGGTTCGCCGATGCGATCAGTTGGACGGTTCGATCGCGCTGCCCGGCGTTCGAGCGGCGGAAGGTCACCGAAAGCCCCTGTTCAAGCGTGCCGATAACGCCCGCCGCGATCAGTGCGCCTTCGGGCGGGAACAGGTTGCGGTGCGTCCAACTGCCTTCGATGCGCAGCCCCTGCCCCGTCGAATAGCCCGCCTCGCCCGCCAGCGTCCGCGGCGGCCCGGCGGTCTGCCGCACGAGCAGGTTGACCACTTCGGTGCCGTCCGGTCCGGGCTCGCCGGTCCGCACCGGCTCGACCGAGATCACCGAAAACAGGCTGGTCGCGATCAGCGCGTCGCGCAGATCGTCGGTCGCACGCACATCGTATAATGTGCCCGGCTTATAGCGGCGCAGCAGGCGCATATGGTCTGCGCCGAAAGCCTGCCGCCGCCCCTGCGTGACTATTTCGCCGAACACGGCGCGCGGCCCCAGCGAAACGGGGAGCGTATAATCCCCGGTATGGTTTTCCTCATCGAGCAGGATGTCGCGCTGGCCCAGCTTGATGAATGGGTATCCCTGTTGCGGCAGCTTCAGGCTGACATTCGCCTCCGCGCCCTGGACCCGATCGGCCTCGATCGGGTCGCCTGGATTGAGACTGAGTTCCTTTTCGAGCAGTCCCGCGGGCACGGTTGGGTCCGAGACGACCTGCACGGTCCCCAGCCGATACAACGCCCCGGGACTCGCGGTGACGGAGGCCTGGACGTTGCCCGAATTCCTGGGAACCTGCTCGACCGCCGAAAAAGCGGTCCCGTCATAATAGCCCAGCGACTGCATCAGCCGGATCGCGAGGCGCTCGTCCTCACGCGCGCGGGCCGCGACCATCGCGGCATTCGCCGCCTTGCCGTCGCCGTTTTCAAGCGACGACAGCGCCTTGAACCGATCAGCCAGTCCAATGGCTTCAAGGCCTTCGATCACGGTGTTGTAGCGGATCGTGACCGTCTTGGCGTCGTCCACCTTGATATCGGTGGCCGGCTCCACCTTGAATTCGGCGAGCGCAGAAAGAGGCCGGGCGAATTCGGGGTCCTCGGCCCCCGCGTCGGTGAAGGTCTCTTCGACCTGGGCGCGCACTTCGGCTGCTTGCTGACCCTGGCTCGGCGCTGGCCGGAAACCCTCTATCGGCTCCAAAGGCGCATTGATGTCGTCGCTCAGTTTCGGGATCGCAGCCTCGAACTCCTTGTCGGGCACGATCGCGCTGGTATCCTGGGGATCGACAGCGGGCTTGGGTGCGGACACGGGTGCGCCCTGACCCGGCGTCGGGTTCGCGATCTGCGCCCACGCGACGCCCGGCGCGAACGCCGTGCCCGTTATTGCGGCGAGCCAAACCGCCTTAACCCCTTTACGCACGCGATTCCTCCGGGGGCGGATTTCCGCCCTCACGCAAGCGTAACCATCCAGCGCGGCTTTAGGTCCGTGTCTTACTTGCAGGCTCCGGGAAAGCTGTTGTCGAGCGTTGGCGATGCTCCAAGCTTACGCAGCACCGCCGGCCGCGTCTACCGCGCGCGTCTTGGCATCCGCGCGGAAGGCGTGGAGCAGCGGCTCGGTATAGCCGTTGGGCTGGGCGGCTCCCTCGAAGATCAGCGCGCGCGCGGCGCGGTATGCCAGCCCGTCCGGATTGCCCGCCATCGGGCGGTACAGCGGGTCGCCGGCGTTCTGCGCATCGACCTTCGCCGCCATGCGCTGGAGCGCGGCATCCACATCGGCCTCGCTCGCAACGCCGTGCAGCAGCCAATTGGCCAGATGCTGGGAGGAGATGCGCAGCGTCGCGCGGTCTTCCATCAGCCCCACATCGTGCACATCAGGCACCTTCGAGCAGCCCACGCCCTGATCAATCCAGCGCACGACATAGCCCAGGATGCCCTGGACATTATTGTCGAGCTCCTGCGCGATTTCCTCCGCGCTCCAGTTGCGGCCGGTCGCGATAGGCACCGTGAGCAGCGGCGCAAGGCCGGGGATAGCCTCGCCCGCAATCTCCGCCTGCCGCGCGAACACCTCGATCTGGTGATAATGCATCGCATGCAGCGTCGCGGCGGTGGGCGATGGCACCCAGGCCGTGTTCGCTCCGCTCATCGGATGCGCGATCTTCTGTTCGAGCATGTCCGCCATCCGATCGGGCGCGGCCCACATGCCCTTGCCGATCTGCGCCTTGCCCGACAGGCCGTGCGCCAGCCCGATCCGCACGTTGCGGTCCTCATAAGCCTTGATCCACTCCGCGCTTTTGATCTCGCCCTTCGGAATGAACGGCCCCGCATGCATAGCGGTGTGGATTTCGTCGCCGGTTCGATCGAGGAAGCCGGTGTTGATGAAGGCGATCCGGTCCTTCACGGCATGGATGCACGCCGCCAGATTGGCCGAAGTCCGCCGCTCCTCGTCCATCACCCCCACCTTGATCGTGTGACGCTCCATCCCAAGCAGGTCCTCGACCGCGTCGAACAGGCGATTGGTGAACGCGCATTCGTCGGGCCCGTGCATCTTGGGCTTCACGATATAGACCGATCCCGTGCGGCTGTTTCGGTACTTTCCAAGCCCCCGCAGGTCATAAAGCGCAATCGTGCTGGTAATGATTGCGTCCAGAATGCCCTCCGGCGCTTCGCTCCCGTCCGCCAGCAATACCGCCGGCGTCGTCATCAGATGCCCTACATTGCGGATGAACAGCAGCGATCGGCCGGCGAGCCCATGCCGATCTGGATTCAGCCGGCGCGTGAGCGTCTTGCCGCCCTTGGCGAAGCTTTCCTCAAGGTCGCCCCGCATCAGCCCGAGCCAATTGGCGTAAGCCGCGACCTTGTCCTCGGCGTCGACCGCCGCGATCGAATCCTCCAGGTCGATGATGGCAGTGAGCGCAGCTTCGAGCATCACGTCCGCAATTCCCGCCGGATCGCTCCGCCCGATCGGGTGCGTACGATCGACCACCACTTCGATATGCAGCCCGTTATGCCGGTACAGCATCGGCGCGATTTGCTGTGCGGGATCGCGCAGCACCGGCTCGCCGCCAAGATCGGCCCAGCTTCCCTCGGCGAGCGGCACCGCCGAATCGAGAAACGCCCTGGCGAACGCGATCACTTGCGCTCCGCGCTCCTGATCATATCCTCCCCGCTTCGGCGCGCCCGGCAATGCGTCCGTGCCGTACAGCGCATCGTAGAGGCTCCCCCAGCGCGCATTGGCGGCGTTGAGCACGAAGCGCGCATTGAGCGCGGGCACGACGAGCTGCGGCCCCGCCATCCGCGCGATCTCGTCATCGACGTTCTGCGTGCCGATGGCGAACGATGCGGGCTCGGGCGCCAGATAGCCGATCTCGCGCAGCCACGCCTCATCGACCGGCTCGCCCGCCTGGTAGCGCGCATCGATCAGCGCCTGCAATGCGTCGCGCCGCGCCAGCAGCGCCCGGTTCTCGGCCGCGAACCGCGCGAAAATATCCGCCACGCCCGCCCAGAACCCCCCGGCCTCTATCCCGAGCCCGGGCAGCACGCGATCCTCGACGAAACGCGCAAGCGGCTCGGCGATGGTCAGCCCCGATCGTTCGATGGTCATGGAATTCTCCTCACAGGCACGAGTCACGATCGCCTGGGGAGGGCGCGCCGCGATTAGGCCAAGCGAGGGCCCGGGATCAACCCCGCGCGTCGATCGCTTCGACTTCGGCTTCGATCCGATACAGCATCGCCTTGAGCTGGGCACGCTCGGCCTGGCTGAACTTGGCGAATATCTTGCGCTCAAGCTCGAGCGCCTTGGGCGAAACCTGCTCGTACAGCGCCGAGCCCTCGGGCGTGAGCGTCAGCAGGTGCGAGCGCTGGTCCTCCGGATTGCTGGCGCGCGTGATCAATCCGCGCTCCGCCAGCGCGATCGCCGCGCGGCTGACCGTCACCTTGTCCATCCGCGTGCGTCCACACAAAGCCTGCTGGCTCATGTTGCCGCCCTCGGCCAGCACCGCGATCAGTCGCCATTCCGGGATGCGCAGACCAAAAAGCGTGCGATACGCGCTAGCCACGGCATCCGAGACCGCATTGGAGGCGATCGACAGCCGATACGGCAGGAAATCGTCGAGGCTCAGGTCCGACATGGGCTCACCGTGCTTGCGCTTGGACCCGCTTGCAAGCGCCGAACGGACGCGATTGCAAATACTGCAATGACACCGAGATCATTTCGCACTTGCAGCAAAGCACGTTGCAGTGCACAAAGACCGTGCCTTTCAGGCATCCTCTCCTAAAACTTCACGGCCGTCCTTCGGGGCGGCCTTTTTTTTGCGCGGCGGGCAAAGGGATAGCGAAGCTATCGCCAGCCTCAAGCCTCGCACGGCCTGCGGCGCCAAGAGCGCCGACCGAGGGCGTGGCTTTGCAGCGATGGGGCCTTCAATTCCCCTCCCTGCAAGGGAGGGGTTAGGGGTGGGTCGAGTGCTCGCGATACGGCACCGGTAGCAGTTAGGCTCCAGTATCCCCCAGACGCCACCCACCCCCAGCCCCTCCCTTGAGGGAGGGGAGTTAAACTGAGGGAGGGGAGCAATCATTTCATCTGCCGAGCCACCGCGGCGCGCGTTTTCTTCCCATAAGGCGGCTTGAGCCCCGCCAGCCCCGCCACGTCGATCCGTGGCTGCTTGTACACGCTCTTCGCATGGCTGAAGGTTCGATACCCCACTTCCCCGTGATAGGCGCCCATGCCCGAAGGCCCGACGCCGCCAAAGGGAAGTTCCTCCTGGCTGATATGGAAGATCACATCGTTGAGCGTCACGCCGCCCGAGATCGTGCGATCAAGCACGCGGCGGCGCTCGGCTTCGTCGCTGCCGAAATAATAGAGCCCCAGCGGCCGATCCCGGCGGTTCACCTCGCCGATCGCCGCGTCCACATCGCGATAGGTGCGCACCGGCAGGATCGGACCAAATATCTCCTCCTGCATCACGGTCATGTCGTCGGTAGGATTACGCACGATATGAAGCGGCATCTTGCGCGAGTTCGAAGTCGCGAAATTCTCGTTCGCGGGGTTCACCGTGATCACCTCTGCCCCGCGCGCGCGGGCATCGTCGATCCAGGTGGTCAGCCGCTGATAATGCCGGTCGTTGATGATCGCGGTGTAATCCGGATTGGAAAGCAAGGTCGGGTACATTGCGGAGGCCGCCCTGGTCAGGCCCGCGATCACTTCTTCTTCCTTGTCATGCGGCACCAGCATGTAATCGGGAGCGAGGCAGATCTGCCCGGCGTTCATCATCTTGCCGATGACGACGCGCTCGGTGGCCTGGGCAATATCGGCCGAGCGCCCGAGCAACACGGGTGACTTGCCGCCCAGCTCCAGCGTGACGGGGGTGAGATTGTCCGCCGCCGCATGCAGGATATGGCGGCCGATGCCGGTCGCACCGGTGAACAGCAGATGGTCGAAAGGCAGCTCGGCAAAGGCCTTGCCCACCTCCGGCCCGCCGCCGACGAAGGCCAGTTCCTCGGGCGCGAAATACTTGCCAGCCAGTTCCGCGAACAACGCCGCTACCATGGGCGTATATTCGCTGGTCTTGACCATCGCCCGGTTGCCCGCGGCGAACACGCCGGCAAGCGGGCTCATCACCAATTGCACCGGGAAATTCCACGGCGCGATGATCCCCACCACGCCCTTGGGCTGGTTCTCGATCCAGCCCCGCCCGCCGAGCAGCCCGAGCGGAAACAGGACCGGCTTGCGCTCCGGCTTCATCCAGCGCTTCACATGCTTGATCGCATGCTTCAGCGGCGCTACCGAGGCGGCGATATCGGTGAGCATCGATTGCTCGCGGCTGCGATGCCCGAAATCCTCGGAGAGCGCGTCGCACAGCCGCCCGGCATTGTCCGATACCATTGCGATGGCGCGCTTGAGCCGGTCACGACGCGCTTCGAGCGATACGGGAAGTTCCGCCATGAAGGCCGCGCGCTGGCGTACGAGAATATCCTGCATGCCCTCTCCTAAACCATTGCCAGCCAGATGACGAACGCGGCGGGCGCTAGCAATGCCCCGAACGCTAACCGGTCCGCCCCGCTCATCCTGTTCCCCGCTACCCGCAACGCCAGCACAGCCGCCAGCCCGATCCCGCACGCGATCAGCAAGACCAGCGGCAGCGCCTGCCATCCAAGCCAGCAGCCGATGGCGCCGAAGAACTTCGGATCGCCCCCGCCCAACCCCTCACGCCCGCGCATCCGGCGATATCCCGCCGCGACCAGCCATAAGGCAGCGAAACCCGCCAGGCCCCCGATCAACCGCTCTGCGAACGGCCCGAAGCCGATAGCCAGCCCGGCAACGGCCAGCGCACCCGTCAGCGAATTGGGCAGCCAGAAGGCGCGCAAGTCGAGCGCCGCCAGCGTCAGCAGCAGCCAGCCGAACACCGCGCCCGCCGCGCCCGTCCAGCCGGGAGCCGCGAATCCTGCCGCCAGCCCCATCGCCAGACCCAACACCTCGATGACAGGATGCGACGCCGCGATCGGCGCTGCGCAGCCCCTGCACTTCCCGCGCTGCGCGACATAGCTCAGCACCGGCACCAATTCCCCCGGCCCCAACACTCTCCCGCAAGCATCGCATTCCGAGCGCCCGCGAGCGACGCTACGCCCCTCCGGCCACCGGATCGCCACCGTCGCGATGAAGCTGCCGAGCAACAGCCCCAGCAGCCCAAGTCCCGCCGGCCAGACCCAGGCTTCAGCCATGCGCGCCCGGCGCGCGCTTGCGGATGAGGTAGCGATAGACGCCGAAGCAATTGATGCAGAACAGCACCATGTTCTGGGTCCACAGGGGCTCATCGCTGGAAAGCAGCGCGCCGGTGATCCAGGCGATGCTCGAAGCCACGAAAAGCGCGAATCCCCAGCCCGTCACGCGCCGCCCATTGTCGAGCGACACCATGAAGCAGGCGATGATCCCGCTGATCGAGGCGAACCATTTACAGATATCGACGAATGCCATTGCGGAGTTCCTGCGGGTTGGGCGGCGCTTTTGCAAACCACCGCGTGAATCACTAGATCGCGCCCAACACCCGAGAGGAACCTTTATGTCCCCCGACGACATCGTCATCGCATCCTATGCCCGCACGCCGATGGGCAGCTTCCAGGGCTGCCTGACCGACGCGACCGCCACCGATCTGGGCGCGGCGGCCGTCGGCGCGGCGGTCGAGCGCGCGGGCCTGAAGGGCGACGCGATCGAACGCATCTATATGGGCTGCGTCCTCCCCGCGGGCCTGGGCCAGGCCCCCGCGCGCCAGGCCGCGATCAAGGCGGGCCTGCCCACGCATATCGAAGCTACCACGCTCAACAAGATGTGTGGGAGCGGCATGCAAGCCGCGATCATGGCGGCCGAGGCGCTCGCCGCGGGCTCGGTCGACATGATCGTCGCTGGCGGCATGGAGAGCATGACCAATTCGCCCTACCTCTCGATGCGGCACCGCTCGGGCGCTCGGATCGGCCACGATGTGCTCAAGGATCACATGTATCTCGACGGCTTGGAGGACGCTTACGAGCCTGGCCGGCTGATGGGCAGCTTCGCCGAGGAGACCGCGCGGGAATATCAATTCACCCGCCAGGCGCAGGACGATTACGCCATCGCCAGCCTGGAGCGCGCGCAAAGGGCGCAGAAATCGGGCGCGTTCGATCGCGAGATCGTGCCGGTCGAGGTGACCGGCCGCAAGGGCGTCACCACCGTCAGTCTCGACGAGCAGCCCGCCAAGGGCGATGCATCGAAAATCCCCACGCTAAAGCCCGCTTTCTCGAAGGAGGGCACGATCACCGCCGCAAACGCCTCCTCGATCTCGGACGGTGCGGCGGCGATGGTCATGACGCGCCTGTCGGCGGCCGAAAAGCTTGGCCTCACCCCCGTCGCGCGCCTCGTCTCCCATGCCGGCCACGCCCACGCCCCGTCCCGCTTCACCACCGCGCCGGTATTCGCGATGCGCAAGGCGCTGGACAAGGCCGGCTGGCGGATCGGCGATGTCGACCTGTTCGAAGTCAACGAAGCCTTCGCCTGCGTCGCGATGATCGCGATGCACGATCTCGGCATCCCGCATGACAAGATCAATGTTCATGGCGGCGCCACTGCGCTCGGCCATCCCATCGGCGCCAGTGGCGCGCGCGTGATCGCGACCTTGCTCTCCGCGCTGGAAACCCGCGGCCAGAAGCGCGGCCTCGCCTCGCTCTGCATCGGCGGCGGCGAGGCTACCGCGGTGGCGGTGGAATTGCTGGACTAAGGCTCACTCCCCGCCGCCACCTGGCTCCGCCATCTTGCGGTGCCGCTCGGCCAGGATCGATTGCGGGACAATACCTGACGCGGCGACCTGGAGCTTGTTGCTCAGGCCCGAGACGATATGCCCCTTGCCCGCCATCAGCGCATCCCAACCATCCCGCGCCACCTTCGCGGGATCGGCTTTTTTCGCTTGCCCAACCTCCGTATCGAGCATGTCGGCCCGCGCGAAGAATTCGGTCTCGGTCGCGCCCGGCATCAGCGTGGTCAGCGTCACGCCGTCCACATCCTTCAACTCGTTGCGCAGCGCTTCGGTGAAATTGTCGATGAACGCCTTGGTGGCATTGTAGATCGCGTTGTAGCTGCCGGGGATATAGCCGGCGATGGAGCCGGTCACGAGCACCTTGCCTTGCCGAACCGCGACCATTTCCCTGAGCACCTTCTGGAGCAGATACACCGTGCCGGTCACATTGGTGTCGATCGAGTGCCGCCAGCTACCGACCTCCAGATCGAGGAACGCTCCGCCGGTGCCGATCCCGGCATTGGCCGCTAGCAAATCGACACGGCGCCCGCGCGCGGCGGCCAGCAGCGCATCGACGCCCTCAATCGCCGCCAGATCGGCCTGCACCGATTCGACTTGCGTCCCAAATTGCTTGAAGTCCTCGGCGGCGGCATCGATCAGCGGCTCGTCCGCTACGACGATCAGGTCGTACCCATCCTTTGCCGCCAATGTGGCCAGTTCGAAGCCGATGCCCGTGGAGGCGCCGGTGATGATCGCGAGTTTGTCCGCCATTCTGCTTACTCCGCTGCCAGCGCCAGGCCGGGCTTGAGCACGACCTTGGTCACTTCATTCTGGTTGTCGTGGAACATCTTGTAGCCCCTGGGCGCCTCTTCGAGGGGCAGGATGTGACTGATCAGGAAGGTCGTATCGATCTTCCCTTCCATGATCGCATTGAGCAGCCCGGGCATATAATGCTGCACGTGCGTCTGCCCGGTCTTGAGCGTCAGCCCCTTCTGCATGAACGCGCCGAGCGGGAATTTATCGACGAAGCCGCCATAGACCGCGGGCATCGATACGCGCCCGCCCTTGCGGCAGGCGATGATCGCCTGGCGGATCGCGTGGATCCGGTCGGTCCCCAGGAAAGTCGACGCCTTGATCTGATCGATCACATTGTCCGCGAAAAAGCCATGTGCCTCAAGGCCCACCGAGTCGATCACGGCGTCGGGGCCGATCCCGCCGGTCATCAGCATCAGCGCCTCATAGGTGGCGGTTTCTTCGTAGTTGATCGTTTCCGCGCCGAAGCGCTTGGCGAGTTCGAGCCGGTGTGGGAAATGATCGATCGCGATCACCCGCTCGGCGCCCATCAGGAACGCCGATTGCACGGCGAACAGGCCGACCGGGCCGCAGCCCCAGACGGCCACCGTATCGCCCGGTTCGATATCGGCATTTTCCGCCGCCATCCACCCGGTGGGCAGGATGTCCGAGAGGAAGAGCACCTTGTCGTCCTCGACGCCATCGGGGACAACGATCGGTCCAACATCGCTGAACGGCACCCGGACATATTCCGCCTGGCCGCCCGAATAGCCGCCGGTCATGTGGCTGTAGCCAAACAGGCCGCCCATCGGATGGCCATAGGCCTCCATGGCGATGTCCTGATTGTCGGCGGGCAGGCTGTTTTCGCACGCGGAATATTGGTGCTTCCCGCAATGGTAGCAGCCGCCGCACGAGATGGTGAAGGGCACCACGACGCGTTGGCCTTTCTTCAGCGTCGATTTCGGCCCGACCTCGACCACTTCGCCCATGAATTCATGGCCGAGGACGTCCCCCGCCTGCATCGTCGGGATATAATGATCGTAAAGGTGTAGATCCGATCCGCAAATCGCCGTGGAGGTCACCTTGATGATGGCGTCGCGGGGGTTGAGGATTTCGGGATCGTCCACCGTATCCACGCGCACGTCATGTTTCCCGTGCCAGGCCAGGGCGCGCATCAGTTCTTCCCTTCATCGAATATCGCGCGGTTGCGGGCGCCGGTGGCGATCTCGCCGGTTTCCATGAGCTGCTTGAAGCGCCGCAGGTCGCGTCGCGCCTGGATCGCGGGCTCGCGCTGAAACATCTTGGCGATAACCTTTCCGATCACGCCTGCGGGCGGATCGTAGAGGATCGTCGCGGTCACCACCGTGCCGCGCGCGCCCGCATCCCGAAACTCGATGCGCCCGCTATTGGGCACGTCCGCGCCTTCTTCTGAGGTCCACGCGATCAGCCTCCCTTCGGTTTCCTCGGTGATCCGCGCGTCCCACTCCACGGTCTTGCCCGCCGGAGCCTTGACCACCCAATGCGATCGCGTGCCGTCGAGAACCTCGATCCGCTCGACATTGTCCATGAAGCTCACGAGATTTCCGAAGTCGCGCCAATAGGCATAGAGTTCGTTCGCGGGGCGATTGATCGTCACTGCGCGTGACGTTACCGAATCGCCCTGCGCGCCGGGCAGCGAGCCGGCCGTTTCGGGCGCCGCCGCGCCATGCTTCAAGGTCGCCGACGGCCCGTCGTCCTGCGGTCGGTCCATTGTGTCGCCCATCAGCTTGTCTCCGGGAATTGCTCCCTGAGAACCAAGCGGCACTCCAGTCGTTCCGCTCGCCTCATCGCGTAGGACAGGCGCCGTATCGACTATATTGATTGAAGTTAGTCCCGCGGTGCTACCCCACCGTCTCCCCCGGCTCGGTTCCCCAGATATGCGATTGCTCCACATAGCCGCCGCGCCCGCGCACATCGAACCAGCACCAACCGCCGCCGCACTTGCTGATCCTGCCCACCACGCCGGGGGCGGCGCGCCAATTGATCCGCGCGTTGAAGTTCGGGGCGGAGCGCATCTCGGTCACCGTGCCCGTCACCATCGCCGTCCGCGTGTCGCTCAGCAGATTAACCTGCATCCAGCCCTGCGTGCCGCCGGGGTCCTCCACCTTGCGCCACTCGCCATAAATGTCGATCACCTTGATCGGCAGATCTTCGCGCTGATACAGCCAGCTCGCGGGATAATTGCGCCCCGGACCGGTGCGCATCCGCGCCTTTTCAGCCGCGATCGACGCGAAATACGGCGTCTTGCGCTGCGCGAGCGCAGGGATCGCCATGCCGAGCGCAATAAGCGCCAGCAGCACCCAACCCATGATCCGCATTCGCCGATTTGCCATGTCTTGACTCATATCCTCACCCGCCGAGCGCCTTCAACCCGTTGACTGCGCTTGTCGGGACGGCCAATCCGCCTTTTATGGCACAAGCACCGCGCCCGGCCCGTCCGCGGGTATTCGTCACTCGCTCGCTTCCCATGAGCGTGGAGGCGCGCATGGCGGAGCTGTTCGATACAAAGCTGCGTGACGATGACGCTGCGCTGAACCGCGAGGCGATTGCCGCCGCGATGGCGGATTGCGACGTGTTCGTGCCCACCGTGACCGATCGAATCGACGGCGGCCTAATCGCGGCCGCCCCTGAGCGGCTGAGGCTCATTGCGAATTACGGCGCCGGCGTCGGCCATATCGACCTCAAGGCAGCGCGCGAACGCGGCATCGTCGTCACCAACACTCCGGGGGTGCTGACCGAAGACACGGCCGACATGGCGATGGCGCTGATCCTGGCCGTGCCCCGCCGCCTGGTGGAGGGGGACAAGCTCGTCCGCGCCGGCGAATGGACCGGCTGGTCGCCCACCGGCATGCGCGGCCACCGGATCGGGGGCAAGAAACTCGGCATTCTCGGGCTCGGGCGTATCGGTCAGGCGGTGGCGATGCGAGCCCGCGCCTTCGGGCTGCAGATCCATTATCACGGCCGCCACCGCGTCCCTTCCGTGCTTGAAGCCCAGCTGGGCGCGACTTTCCATGCCGACCTCGACGACATGCTCCGCGCGGTCGATATCCTCACCATCCACACTCCGCATACCGGCTCGACCGGCGGGCTGATCGACGCCCGGAGGCTCGATCTGCTCGGCACGGATGGGTGGCTGATCAACACCGCGCGCGGCGAGATCGTCGATCCGGAGGCGCTGGTCGGCGCGCTGCGATCGGGCCGCATCGCGGGCGCGGGGCTGGACGTCTATGTCGGCGAGCCGGCGGTCGATCCGCGGCTGATGACGCTCGATAACGTCGTGCTCCTCCCGCATCTGGGCTCCGCCACCTTCGAAGGGCGCGAAGCGATGGGGCTCAAAGTCATCGCCAATATCCGCGCATGGTCCGATGGACACCGCCCGCTCGATCAGGTGCTCGACGGCTGGATTTAGGGTCTGACCGTTCCGTCCCCGGAACCACCCTCCGAACCGCGGGTTTGAGCCGCAACGGAGGTAGCCATGAAAAAATATGCTTATGCCTGGATAACCATCGGCTTTTTCCTGGTCTCGCTGGTCCTGCACTGGGTCTATGGCTGGAAAACCTATGTCGATGAAGCGCGCGAGCATGGGCAGGTCGCCGAATCCGCGACTTATCTGAACCTGATGATGCGCGATACCTTCGAAAACTGGCAGTCCGAATTCCTGCAATTGCTCTGGCAAGTCGTCGGCCTCGCCTATTTCCTCTATGTCGGCTCGCCGGCGTCCAAGGAAAGCGGCGACCGCGCGGAAGCCAAGCTTGACGCCCTCATCCGGCTGCAGGCGGGCGAGCGGGGCGATGACATCATCCGCCAGCTCGACGAACGCTACCTCCGCGGCCATGGCCACGCCAAGCCGCATGCGCATGGCAGCGATCCGGTGGTGGCGGGTCGGGAATAGCCTCAGCCGAGAGGCACTCAGTCCCCCGTCAGAATCCGGTCGACCAGCTGCTTCACCGTGGGGACGAACCCGTTGGAATAAAACGGGTCCTTCCGGAAATTATACGCGCCATGCCCGGCGAACATCAGATTCTCGTCGGTATTCCCGCCATGCGCGATGTCCTGCAGCGTCTTCTGGATGCAGAAGCTGCGCGGATCGGCTAGGCGGCCGGTGGAATTGGTCTCGCTATCGGCCCAGCTCGAGAATGCGCATTGGCTGAGGCAGCCCATGCAATCGGCCTGGTCCTTGCGGATCATCGCCTTCTCGCTTTCGCTCACGAAAATGAGCGTGTCGTCCGGCGTCTTGAGCGCCGAGGTGTGGCCCAGGCCATACCATTCGCGAGCGCGCTGGAGATCGCCCAGCGTCACCCAGAAATTCCTGCCCTTCACGCCAACGTCGAGCTGATAGGTGTGATCCCCGGCATGCTCCGTCGAATACGCGATCTGGCGCTCCGAACGCGCCTCCAGGCTGCGCAGAAACGGATTGCGCACCGCCGATGAATAGAAGCCGGTCGGCGAAAAGCGGTGGAGCAGCACGTCGCCCGGCTCGATCTCCATCAGCTTGGATTTCCAGCCCTCGGGAATTGGGCTTTCCTGCGTGAGCAGCGGCCGCGTGCCGAACTGGAAGACGATCTGGCCGAGCTCGGGATTGTCGATCCAGTCGCTCCAGTCGCGCAGATACCAGACGCCGCCAGCCATCACGATCGGAACGCTGTCGGCAATGCCGCCCTCGCGCATCACATCGCGGAGTTCCTTGACACGCGGATAGGGATCCTGCGGCTTCAGCGGGTCCTCGGCGTTGGACAGGCCGTTATGCCCGCCCGCCAGCCAGGGATCCTCATACACCACGGCCGAAAGCCATTCCGCCGCCTTGGAATAAGCCCGCTTCCACAGCGCGCGAAAGGCGCGGCCGGAGCTCACGATCGGCAGATAGGTCACGCCATAGGACGCGCTGATCTCGCTCAATTTATAGGGCATGCCTGCGCCGCAGGTGACGCCCGAGACCAGGCCCTTGGTCCGCTCGAGCACGCCGTGCAGGATGCGCTGCGCGCCGCCCATTTCCCACAGCACGTTGATGTTGATCGCGCCCTTGCCGCCCGCGATGTCCCAGGCCTTCTTGACCTGCGTCACGGCGCCTTCGATCGCGAATTCGATCAGCTCTTCATGACGTTCGCGGCGCGTGAGCGCCGTGTAGACCTGCGGGACGATCTTGCCCTCGGCATCATAGCTGTCCGCATTGACCGCGCTCACCGTGCCGATCCCGCCGGCCGCCGCCCAGGCGCCCGCACTGGCATGATTGGTGGCCGCAACGCCCTTCCCGCCCTCGACCAGCGGCCAGACTTCGCGGCCGTTGTAGAGAATGGGACTAAGACCCTTGAACACATCGCCTCCAACAAAATTCGCGCCGACCTAAACCCATCGCGGCGAACATGCGAGTAACATTTGTTACTCCAAAACCCCAGGACGCCCCATCACTTCGCCGTAAAGCCGGGCATAGGCCGCGACCATTTCGGCTTCGTCATATAACGCGCGGGCGCGCTCGCGGTTCTCCTTGCCGCAATAGTCGCGAAGCTCGGGATGCTTGGCGAAGATGTCGATCCGGTCGCGGATCAGCACTTCGGTGCGCTCGGGGGCGATATATTGGCGGTTGGTCTCCCCCACTATCGCTTTGATATCGCCCACGTCGGGAGCCACCACCGGCAGCCCCGCCGCCATCGCCTCGATCACCGATACCGGCGCCTGTTCACTTTCCGAAGAGAGCGCGAAAATATCGAACAGGCCCATATATTTGTACGGATCGGGCAGGAAGCCGGTGAGGAACACATTGTCCTCGATCGCCATGCCTTCCGCCGCATCCAGGATCGCCTGCCGCTCGGGGCCCTCGCCGACGATGACCAGCTTGAAGCGGCTGTTGAGCCCGGCACAGGCGCGCACCAGCATCGGCAGGTCCTTCACCGGCCGCAGCCCCGCCACCGCGCCGATGAATACCTGGCCTGGCTTTCGCTCCTGCAATGCCGGGACCAACCTGGGATCGGGCTTCCCCGCGAACAGCTTCGTGCGCACGCCGTTCGATATCCGCCGCAGCCGCTCGGGGGGCTGGCGCCACTGGCTCAGCGCGATCTTCTCGAGCTTTTCCGAAGGCACGACCAGCGCATTGGCCGCGGGCAGCGCGATACGGCGATACATGTTGCGCACATGGCTGAGCCGCACGGTCTCGTCGGCGTTGAACCCGTCCTCATGATGCACGATCGGCGGCACGTCCTTGCCAAACACGCGCGCCGCCATCACCCCGTCGATCGCGCCCCAATTATAGGTCAGAACCAGATCGAACCGCCGGATATACCGGGCGATCGCCTCATAGCGCCTGACCGAGGGTCGGCCGCTCAGCGGCGGCGGATCGAGCGCGACTTCATATTTGATCCCCCTGGCGATGCCGTCGCGTGCGGCCAGCTGGTCGGGCATGGCGGAGACGATGGTGTGCCGCGCGCGATCGCCGAATGCGTTCATCAAATGAACCGCCCGCGCTTCCTTGCCGCCCAGGTTGAAGGTGGAGTGGAGATGGAGGATGTGGATGGACATGCTGGAGGCGGCTTAGCCAACGAATCAGATTTTGGCCAACAGCCGCCCGATGCCCGCAACGGCCTCCGGCTCATCCAGCGTCGGCGCATGGCCGATCCCCGGCACCGTGACCAACTCCGCGCCCTTGACACGCTTGCGCATCTTTTCCGCCACCGCGGGGCTCAAAATGTCCGATCGCTCGCCGCGCACGATCAGCAGCGGCTTGCCTTGCAGCGCGTCGATCGTCGGCCACATGTCCGGGCCGGTCTCGTTGCCCGGAATGCGGAAGGGCTCGGCGATCTTCATGTCGTAATCGAGCACGATGCGCCCCGAGCTGTTCACCCGGTAGAGGCGCTTGGCCATGCGCAGCCAGTCCTCGATCCCGAAGTCGGGATAGACATCGGCATTGCCTTCGGCCACCGCCCGCGCAGTATGCACCCATGTGGGATGCCATACTGCCCTGCCCACATAGCTGCCGATGCGCGCCAGCCCGGCCGGATCGATCTCCGGCCCGACATCGTTGAGCACCACGCCGGCCAGCCGCTCGGCTCCCGTGCCCGCGAGCAGCATCGTCACAATGCCGCCCAGCGAAGTGCCGATAGCCACGAACCGGTCGATCTTGAGCTCGGCCAGCAGCGCCTCGACATCCTGGAGATACGCCAGCGGCACATAGCTCATCGGGTCCTTGGCATAAGCGCTTTCGCCGCGCCCGCGAAACTCTACCGCGATGACGCGCCATTCGCCCGCCAGCCGCTCGGCCAGTTGCTCGTAATCGCGCGCATTGCGGGTAAGCCCGGGAAAGCACAGCAGCGGCGGCTTGTCGGCGGGCCCCGCATAGTCGCGATAATGCAGCCTCAGGCCGTCTCGCGACCACCAAAACCCATCCATGTAGTTGCGCGCTTCGCCCATCGCTCCCCATATCGCGGCATGCTCTTCACTCCGCAACAGGCGATCGTCGAACTTGGCGATGCGTTCTATGATCCCGTCCCGCCCGCCGTATTCCCCCAGACGGTCCTGCGCTTCCGCAATCAGCGTGCCGCCGCCCAGGTGGGCCTCGACACACTGAGCGACGAGGCATGGCTGAGCCATTTCGGCCGCTTCGAGCCTCTGCCCGGCGCGCAGCCCCAGCCGCTGGCCCTGCGCTATCACGGGCATCAGTTCCGCGTGTACAATCCCGAGATCGGCGACGGGCGCGGCTTCCTGTTCGCCCAGATGCGCGACCAGGCCGGCCGCCTGATGGACCTGGGCACCAAGGGCTCGGGCCAGACTCCGTACAGCCGCTTCGGCGATGGCCGCCTGACATTGAAGGGCGGCGTGCGGGAAGTCCTCGCGACCGAGATGCTCGGAGCGCTGGGAGTCGAAACCTCGCGGACCTTCTCGCTGATCGAGACCGGCGAAGAATTGCAGCGCGGCGACGAGCCATCGCCCACCCGTTCGGCGGTCATGGTCCGCCTCAACCACGGCCATATCCGCATCGGCACTTTCCAGCGGCTGGCTTATTTCAAGGATGAGGAGGGCTTGGACCGCCTCACCGCTTATGTCCTGCGCCATTATTATGGCGAAGCAGCCGGCGATGATGCACCCCAGCGCCTGCTTGCTCTCGTGGCCGAGCGCACCGCCCGCCTGGCGGGCCAGTTCATGGCGGCAGGCTTCGTCCATGGCGTGCTCAACAGCGATAATATCAACGTAAGCGGCGAGAGCTTCGATTACGGCCCCTGGCGCTTCGCTCAAAGCTGGGACCCTGGATTTACCGCAGCCTATTTCGATCATGCAGGGTTGTACGCATTCGGGCGGCAGCCCGAGGCGATCTTCTGGGATGTGATGCAGCTCGCCAGTTCGCTGCGGCTGATCGCCGAGGAAGCCCCCCTGATCGAAGCAATGGACTATTTCGCGCCGGCCTATCAGCGTGAGGTCACCGCCGCGATGCTCTGGCGCATGGGCCTCAAGCCCCGCTCGCCTGAGCAGGACCGCGCTTTGATCCAGTCCGCCGAGAGCGCCCTGTCCGCAAGCCACGCCCCGCTCGATCAGTTTTTCTTCGATGCGTTCGGTGGCCAGCTCCCAGAGGACTATGACGAGCCCTTCGCCCAACTTCGCCGGCTCCTGACCGCCTACGAACCCCGGAAATCGCGCGATCATCCTTATTGGGCGACAGAGCCCTGCTCGATGCTGATCGACGAGGTGGAGGCGATCTGGGCGCCCATTGCAGAGCGTGACGATTGGAGCCTTTTCAACGCAAAGATCGCCGCAATCCGCACGATGGGCGAGGCGCTGTCCTGATCTACCGATCCCGCGAGGATCAAGGTGTGGCCTAGCCTGAAATTTTCGTGCTAGAGCGCGCAATTCTTTCGCGGGGCGCCTGAAGCAAGACCGAATGGCCGGACACGAAATCATCTCGACCGAGCCCGCGACTGGCGCCGTCCTCTGGCGTCAGAAGTCCGGGAATGCCGACGCCGAAGTCGCGCATGCCCGCCGCTCCTGGGCCGACTGGGCGGCGCGCCCCTTCGCCTATCGCGTCGAGGCGCTGCGCCGCTTCGCCAATGTCGTCCGGCAAAAGGCGGATTCCTTTACCGATTTGATCGCCCGCGAAACCGGCAAGCCGCTCTGGGAGGCGCGCAGCGAAGTCGAGACCGTGATCGCGAAGGTCGATGTCTCGATCGCCGCCTTTTCTGAGCGCACCGGTCAGCGCCGCATCGATGCGCCGATGAACACGCGGCTGGCGCTGCGGCACAAGCCGCACGGCGTTCTCGCGGTGCTCGGCCCCTATAATTTCCCCGCCCATCTGCCCAACGGGCACATCGTCCCGGCCCTGCTCGCGGGCAATGCCGTGGTGTTCAAGCCTTCCGAGAAGACCCCCGCGTCGGGCGCGTTCCTCGTCGATTGCTTCCACGCGGCGGGCGTTCCCGAGGGCTGCATCCGCCTGCTCATCGGCGGCCCGGACGAAGGCAAGGCGCTCGCCGCCCACCCCGATATCGACGGGCTGCTGTTTACCGGATCGGCGAATACGGGCATCGCGCTCAATCGCCAGTTCGCCTCGCGGCCCGAAAAGATCCTCGCGCTGGAAATGGGCGGCAACAATCCGATCGTGGTGTGGAACACGCCCGATCTCTATTCAGCCGCGGTCCTAGTCGTGCAGTCCGCCTTCACCACCGCCGGCCAGCGCTGCACCGCCGCGCGGCGGCTGATCGTCGATCAGAAGCTTTACGACCCGCTCGTCGCCGAGATCAACAAGCTTATCGGCCGCCTGATCATCGGCGAGCCCCATGCCGATCCCGCGCCCTTCATGGGTCCCGTGATCGATAATGATTCGGCCGATATGCTCACCGAGAGCTTCGTCGCGCTCTCCACGATGGGCGGCCGCCCGCTGCGCCACATGGAGCGCCCGATCGAAGGCCGGCCGTTCATCACTCCGGGAGTCATCGACATGACCGCGGCGAATGAAAAGGTCGATGTCGAGCTGTTCGGGCCGATCCTCCAGGTATTCCGCGTGGACACCTTCGAGGAAGCGATCGCCGAGGCGAATGACACGCGCTACGGCCTGTCCGCCAGCCTCGTCAGCCAGGACCCGAAGCTCTACGACCAGTTCTGGGCGAACATTCGCGCGGGGATCGTCAACTGGAACCGCCCGACGAATGGCGCGTCCTCATCCGCTCCGTTCGGGGGCATCGGCTGGTCCGGAAACCACCGCCCCAGCGCCTATTACGCCGCCGATTATTGCGCCTATCCGGTCGTCTCCTCCGAATCGGACAGCGCCCGCGCCGCAATCGGCCTGGGGCTGCGCGACGCCTGAGCGGTTTCGCGAAAATCACCCTTTGGAGCGATGGCCCCGGTCCCGTTTTCGCCTAAGCTCGGCAAAACAGGAGGGCATCTATGGATTACGGCAAACTGACCCGCCGCGGCGCACTTGGCGTCGCCGCAGCAATGACCGTGGCTTCGAGCGCGAACGCAGCGCCGGACGAAGCCACGGAGAAGGTTCAGGGCATCGGCGGCTTCTTCTTCCGGGCGGAGGAACCGAAGGTCGTTGCCCAATGGTATGCCGACAATCTCGGCATCACGCTCACTCCCACCTCCTACGACCAGACGCCGTGGCGGCAGGAGGCGGGGACGACGGTCTTCGGACCGTTCAGGCAGGACACCAAATATTTCGGGGACATGGCGAAGCAATGGATGCTCAACTTCCGCGTCGCCAATCTCGACAAGATGGCGGCGCAACTCACGGCCAAGGGCATCAAGGTCGAGATCGATCCAGAAACCTATCCCAATGGCCGCTTCGCCCTCCTCCACGATCCGGAGGGCAATCCCATCCAGCTATGGCAGCCCGGAGGCGTGGACAGGGGGTGATCATCAGCCCTCTTGAAACCGTTCGGGCCCTTCCTTAGTTATTACCCTGCGGGACCGGGCCCCTCTGGCGACGGCTTATCAAAGCCTTCGTGATGTCGGACCGCATCGAGCGTGCTCGGTGCAGGTTTGGACGGTTGGCCCCCTCCTCCCCACCGAACCCACCGGGCCGCTCGATCGATTGCTCAATCGAATTGGAGTGGACCGTGAACCCAGTTTCCCAAATCCCCCGCACAGGCGCGGCGGTAGCCCGCGACGAGGGCCTGCGCAGCTACATGCTCGGCATCTACCGCAACATGGGGATCGGCCTCGCCATCACCGGCGTGGTCGCGATGCTCGTTGCCAGCAGCCCACAGCTTACCGCGCTGATCTTCGGCACCCCGCTGAAATGGGTCGCGATGCTGGCGCCGCTCGCCTTCGTCTTCTTCTTCACTTTCCGCATCGATCGGATGACCACCGCTACCGCGCGGACCGCGTTCTTCATATTCGCGGCGGTGATGGGCGTGTCGATGGCCAGCATCTTTCTGGTCTTCACCAACACCAGCATCGCGATGGCGTTCTTCACGGCATCGGCGATGTTCGCGGGCCTCAGCCTGGTCGGCTACACCACCAGGCGCGACCTGACCGGCATGGGCAATTTCCTGTTCATGGGCCTGATCGCAGTGATCGGCGCGAGCCTCGTCAACCTCTTCATCGGCTCCAGCGTGCTCCAGATGGTGCTGTCGGTCGTGGGCGTGATCGTGTTCGCCGGGCTTACGGCTTGGGACACCCAGCGGCTGAAGAGCGAGTATATCGCCTATGGCCGCAGCGAAGCCGGTGACAAGCTCGCGATCATGGGCGCACTGTCGCTCTATCTGAACCTCATCAACATGTTCCAGCTCCTGCTGGGGCTGATGGGCGAAAGGGAGTAACCGCGAATGAGCAGCTTTGTTTGTCCCGTGGACGGCGCGACGCTGGTTCCCGTGGAGCGCTCCGGCATCGAGATCGATCACTGCCCCACGTGCCGCGGAGTGTGGCTCGATCGCGGCGAACTCGACAAGATCATCGAGCGCAGCAACGCCCAGGCCGCCGCGCCGGCCCCCGAGCCATATCGCGACAGCCGGCCCGAACCCCATCGCGAGCAACGCCCGCAATATGACAATCGGGGCCATCAGGGCGGTTACGGCCACCACCCGCACAAGAAGCGCAAGTCTTTCTTCGAGGAATTGTTCGACTGAGCATTCGCCCCGGCTTCGGCCGGGGCTTTTCTTGGCTACGTTGACACGAGGGTCACACTATCGCGCGGGTTTCGTCGGCGGGCAGCGCTCGGAAGGTTAGGCGAAAGTTAGGCCTATGCGCAATGTGCGCAATGCGAATGTTCCCAATGTTCGCACTGGCCATGGGGGTTTCGAACCGACGATTTCAAAGTGCGGCCGGCAATTCCGGCCGGCTTAGCCAAGCAGGCGAAATCCTACATTGCAAGGGGTTATGGATGCGGCCCCACCGGATCGCGGAGAGCGCATTAGTCATGCGCGCCAGCGTCCCCGATAGTTTCCCTACCCTTGCCCCAAGCATCCGTCGATTGAAGCGCAGCCACCCGAAGCGCATCTCCGCTGCATGGCAACGCTTCTCGATCCATCCGCCCGTGGGCGCGTAATCCTTGTCGGTGCAGGTCCCGGCGATCCAGGACTGCTCACCGTCCGCGCGGTCGAGGCGCTCGCGCTGGCCGACGTGCTTGTCCATGACGGCCTGGTCGATCCCCGCGTGCTCGACATGGCGCCGCAAGCCCACCGCATCTCGGTCGCGAAGCAGCGCGACCGGCATACGCTGCCGCAGGAAGCGATCAACGCTCTTATCGTCGCGCATGTGAAGACCGGCGCGATCGTCGTGCGGCTGAAGGGCGGCGATCCCTTCATCTTCGGCCGTGGCGGAGAAGAGGTGGAGGCCGTCCGCGCGGCCGGGCTCCCCGTCGAAGTCATCCCCGGCATCTCGGCCGCATTGGGCGCCGCTGCCGAAGCGATGCTGCCGCTCACCCACCGCGACTGGTCGAGCGCGGTCAGCTTCGTGGCGGGCCAGTGCAAGGGCCTCAAGGACCAGGATTGGTCCGGCCTCGCGGGCAAGGGCCGTACATTGGTCATCTATATGGGCGTCGCGACCTGCCCCGATATCGCAGACAAGCTCATGGCCGATGGCGTCGCGCCCGAAATGCCTGTCGCGGTGCTTGAGCGCGGCACGCTGGAGGGCAGCCGCGCGCTGCGTACCCTGCTTGCCGATCTCGGCCCGATGGTGGAGCGCGAGAAAGTGAAGAGCCCGGCGATCATCGTCGTCGGCGAAGTGACGCTGCTCGCGGATGCCGAAGACAAGCTCCTCTCCTTCGCGCGCACCGCGGAGATGATGGCATGAAGATCCTCACCGGAAACGATCTCGCCACCGGCGACGTCACCTGGTGGACGGGCACGGGCTGGTCGCGCCATGTCGAGGACGCCGCCGATGTCGCCGAGCGGGGCGAAGCGATCGCGCATGCCGAGGAAGGCGCCCGCCGCGTCAACGCGCCCTATGTGATCGACGCGACGCTCACCGCGGAAGGCCCCCGCCCCGCCCATATCAAGGATCGCGTCCGCGCGCTGGGACCAACGGTGCGCCCCGATCTCACGCTCAAGCCCGCGGACCCGAATGCGGGGAGCTGGGTGATATGAATTTGTTCACGCGGAGGCGCGGAGACGCGGAGAAGAAAATCTGCCGCGCAAGCGGTATGCAGTTGACCGACCTCACCGGATTGGCTGCCGCTGACGCGGCGCGCGTCATCTCAGCGAAATCCACAATCTCCGCGCCTCCGCGCCTCCGCGTGAACCGCCCTTCTTTCTTCGTAGCGTCGTCGCGTCGTCCCGCGAACATTCTTCAGGCGATCCGCTGATGTACAAATACGACAATTACGATCAGGCGATCGTCGATGCCCGGGTCGAGGAATTCCGCGATCAGGTGAACCGCCGACTTGCCGGCCAGATCACCGAAGACCAGTTCAAGCCGCTGCGGCTCATGAACGGCCTCTATCTTCAGCTCCACGCTTATATGCTGCGCGTCGCGGTGCCTTATGGCACGCTTGACAGCCGCCAGATGCGCATGCTTGCGCACATCGCCCGTAAGTATGACCGCGATTACGGCCATTTCACTACGCGCCAGAACCTGCAGTATAACTGGATCAAGCTGGAGGACGCGCCCGATATCCTCGCCGATCTCGCCAGCGTCGAGATGCATGCGATCCAGACTTCGGGCAATTGCATCCGCAACATCAGCTCGGACCAGTTCGCCGGCGCCGCCGCGGACGAAGTGACGGACCCGCGCCCCTGGGCCGAGATGCTCCGCCAATGGAGCACTTTCCACCCGGAATTCAGCTATTTGCCTCGCAAGTTCAAGATCGCGGTGATCGCCTCGGAAGAAGACCGCGCCGCGATGCGCCTCCACGATATCGGCATCCAGCTGGTCGAGCGAGACGGCCAGCTCGGCGGCCGCATCTTCGTGGGCGGCGGCATGGGCCGCACCCCGATGATCGCCCCGGAAATTCGCGATTTCGTGGCTGCGGGCGATCTGCTCAGCTATATCGAGGCATGCCTGCGCGTTTACAATCGCTACGGACGGCGGGACAATATCTACAAGGCCCGGATCAAGATCCTGGTTCACGAGATCGGCGCCGACGAATATCGCCGGCAGGTGGAAGCGGAATTCCTCGAAGTGAAGAAGCTGGGCATCGATCCGCCCCAGGCCGAGTTCGACCGGATCGAAGCTTTCTTCGCGCCGCCCGCGTTCGAAGCTGGCCTGTCCGACGAGATCGACCGCAGCGACCCGGACTTCGCCGTGTGGCTCGACCAGAACGTGCTCGCCCACAAGGCGCCCGGCTATGCGATCGTCAATATCAGTCTGAAGCCGCAGGGCGGCATTCCGGGCGACGCCAGCTCGGCCCAGATCGACCTGATGGCCGATCTCGCCGAACGCTACAGCTTCGACGAATTGCGCGTCACCCATGCACAGAACATCGTCCTTCCGCATGTGAAGAAGGCCGATCTCCATGCTATCTGGCAACGGCTGACGGAAAGCGGTCTCGCCGAGCCCAATCTGGACCTGATCAGCGACATCATCGCATGCCCCGGCCTGGATTATTGCAGCCTCGCCAATGCCCGCTCGATCCCGGTCGCGCAAAAGATCGCGACGCGCTTCGCCGATCTTGGCCGCCAGCGCGATCTGGGCGAACTCAAGCTCAAGATCAGCGGCTGCATCAATGCTTGCGGCCACCATCACGCCGGCCATATCGGCATCCTGGGCGTCGATCGCAAAGGCACCGAGAATTACCAGCTCTCGCTCGGCGGCTCGGGCGCGGAGGACGTGTCGCTCGCCAAGATCACCGGCCCCGGCTTCGACGAGGACGGCATCGTCGATGCAGTGGAGACAGCGACCAACGTCTATCTCGCGCATCGCGCTGAAGGCGAACGCTTCCTCGATACCTACCGCCGCATCGGCATGGAGCCGTTCAAGGAGGCGCTTTATGGGTAGGAACCCGCTCATGCTGAGCTTGTCGAAGCACGCCTATCGATCGCGAGCATGCCCTTCGACAAGCTCAGGGCGAGCGGGGTTGTGCGCATGACTGATCTTCTCCGCTACCGCGCCGACGCTCCCCATGAGGAAGCCGCCGTTACTCTCGACGCGTTTCTCGACCAGTCGAACGCCACCGCCGTGCGCATCGAAGCGGGCGACGATGCGCGCGCCTTGCTCCCCTATCTCGATCGAATCGCCTTGGTCGAAGTCAGCTTCCCTAAATATCGCGATGGCCGCGGCTATTCCTCGGCCAGGGTGTTGCGCGAAGCCGGCTACACCGGCGAACTCCGCGCGCAGGGCGATGTGTTGGTCGATCAGATCCCGCTGATGCGCCGCTGCGGGTTCGACAGCTTCGCACCCGAGGCTCCGATAGACGAAGCCGTGCTCGCCGCCTCCCTCGCGCGCTACGATCATGTCTATCAGCCCGCCGCGGATGGCCATGTCCCGGTCTGGAAACTCCGCCATGGCTGATGTCGCGCGGAAGATCGCCAGAGAGATAGATCGCATCGACGTGGCGCCGCGCTTCACGCAGCACGACGCGATCCGCCTGAACAACATGTTCCGCGGCACCGGCACGCAGGATCTGCTGCGCGCCGTGCTGAGCGAGCACATGTTGGGCGATGCCGCTCTGGTCTCCTCTTTCGGTGCGGAATCCGCCGCGTTGCTGCACCTGGTCGCCTCGGTCGATCGCACGGTGCCCGTGCTCTTCCTCGATACCGGCAAGCATTTCGCCGAAACGCTGGCCTATCGTGACCTCCTGGTCGATCGACTCGGCCTCAACCTCCAAATCATCCACCCTGACGCGCCCGCGATCGAGGAGCGCGATGCCACCGGGCTTCGATGGTCCTACGATCCCGATGGATGCTGCGAGATTCGCAAGGTCCTGCCGCTCGAAAAGGCGATGGCGCGCTTCGACGCGAGCATCACCGGCCGCAAGGCATTCCAGGCCAGCACGCGCAACGCCCTGCCCCGCTTCGAGATAGACACGGCCGGCGTGGAGGGGCGAATGAAGTTCAATCCGCTGGCGGACTGGACCCGCGAGGACATCGCCGCCTGGTTCGTCGAGCACGATCTGCCCCAGCACCCCCTGGTCGCGCAGGGCTATCTCTCGATCGGCTGCGCCCCATGCACGAGCATCGTGAAGCCCGGCGAAGATCCCCGCTCGGGCCGCTGGCGCGGCTGGGAAAAGACCGAATGCGGAATCCACACGCCAGTGGACGACGGCGATCCCAATCTGCCGGTTTTCTAACTAGCTCTCGAAGTTGTCAATCATTCGCACAGCTAGCAACAACCCTGTCGTGCTATTATCCGATGGGAGCATGCCAGCGAGCAAGTCCGCAAAGAAGCTCTCGCCATCCGCGATCCCGATTTGAGCGGCCTGCCGGGAAAGCTCATGTCCTTCGATGAACGCGCGCTGGAAGTCAGCAAACCTCTTAACGCATTCGCTTTCCGAGATTTGCCAGGTCGCTTGCATTAGCAGACGTCGTGCCACTGCACCCATATTTGAATCATGCTCATCCAAGGTCGTAGCGTAGCCACTTACATAAGCGAGTAAGAACCTGCTTTGCCAAATGTCGTCGAGGGTTACGGCGGTCTTGTCGCGTAACCGAATCCCACGCTCGATTGTTAAATGGAACTCCAAAATCTGGGCGACCAGTATCGCTGGATCGAACGGCAGCTCGGCACTGATCCGCGAGCGTCGAAAGAGGTTTCGCATTCCGCTCCCCTAGAAAAATAGCCGGCAACGATTGGCCTCAATAACCCGGCGCGAGATCGCTGAACTTGGTGAACTGCCGATCGAAACGCAGGTCCACGGACCCAGTCGCGCCGTGGCGCTGCTTGGCGATGATTACCGTGGCCTTGTTCGCCACGCGCAGCTGCTCGTCCTGCCAGGCCTGATATTTGGCGATATCGTCCGCCGAGCTGTTTCCGTCCGGAGCCTTGGGCGCCTTGAAATCGTGATAATATTCGTCGCGATAGACGAACATCACGATATCAGCGTCCTGCTCGATCGATCCCGATTCCCGCAGATCGGATAGCTGGGGGCGCTTATCCTCCCGGCTCTCCACCTGGCGGCTGAGCTGCGAGAGCGCGAGCACCGGCACGTTGAGCTCCTTGGCCAGCGTCTTGAGCCCGCGGCTGATTTCCGAGATTTCCTGCACGCGCCCGTCGCCCTGGCTGCGGCTCGATCCGGTGAGCAGCTGGAGATAATCGACCACCACCATGCCGATCTTGTGCTGGCGCTTGAGCCGCCGTGCCCGCGTCCGCAGCGCGGCGATCGTCAGGCCCGGCGTGTCGTCGATGAAGAGCGGCAGCGATTCGAGATCGCCCGCCGCGCGCGCGAACTTCATGAACTCACTCGACGAGATGTTGCCGGTGCGCAATTTCTCCGAGACGATCTCGGACTGTTCGGACAGGATACGCGTCGCGAGCTGATCGGAAGACATTTCGAGGCTGAAGAAGGCAACCGGCGCACCGATCGAGCGGTCCTCGGCGATGCCGGCTTCCTTGTCGTCCACCCAGCGCTTCGCCGCGTTGAAGGCGATGTTGGTCGCCAGCGATGTCTTGCCCATGCCGGGCCGGCCGGCGAGGATGATCAAGTCGGAACGGTTCATGCCCCCGGTCATCGCGTTGAGGTCGGTCAGGCCTGAAGTGATGCCCGAAACGCTGCCGCCCGAATTCATCGCGCGCTCGGCTTGCTTCACCGCCAGCGCGGCGGCCCGCGTGAAGCTGCGCGCGCCATTGTCCTCGCCGCCCTTCTCGGCGACTTCGTAGAGCTTGAGCTCGGCCTGCTCGATCTGCTTGGCCGGATTGATGTCCTTGCTGGTGTCGAGCGCCTCGTCGACCAGATCGCGCCCCACCGTCACCAGTGCGCGGAGCACGGCGAGATCATATACCTGGTCCGCAAACGCCCGCGCGCCGATCAGGCTAGCCGGGTTGCCGGTGAGCTGCGCCAGATAAGCTGGGCCACCCAGCTCCTTCATCGCGGGATCATTGGCGAAGAGCGGGCGCAGCGTCACCGGTGTCGCCAGCCGGTTATCGCCGACCAGCATCGAGATCATTTCATAGATGCGGCCGTGCAGCGGCTCAAAGAAATGCTCGGGGCGAAGCTTCTGGAGCACATCCTCCGCAACCCGGTTGTCGATCATCATCGCGCCCAGCAACGCGGCCTCGGCCTCGATATTCTGGGGCAGTTGCAGCCCCTCGGGAGCATCGGGCGTGGGGAACGGGATCGGCTGGGCCATGATTCGTCTGTTGCTCGCAAAGGCGGGTGCCATCAACGGCGGGCGCTTGTGGATTACGGGCATTACCCGATAGGGACGGGAAATGGCCGATCCGCGCATCATAGACGTGACTCTGGACGAGCGCACTATCTTGTGGCGCTCGGCCGATATCGAGCAGGAGCGCCGGATCGCGATCTTCGACCTGCTGGAGGACAATCGCTTCGCGCCGCAGCGCCAGCATGCCGATGGCTATGCCGGCCCCTATAAGCTGCACCTCACGGTCCAGGAAGGGCGGCTGGCGATGGAGATTCGCCGCGCCGACGATTCGCCGCTCGAGACGCTTATCCTGGGCCTCGCCCGCTTCCGCCGCCCAATCCGCGATTATTTCGCGATCTGCGACAGCTATTATCAGGCGATCCGCGCCGCCACCCCTGCGCAGATCGAAACCGTGGACATGGCCCGACGCGGGATTCACAACGAAGCCGCCGAACTGCTCAGGGAACGGCTGGAGGGCAAGATCGACGTGGACTTCGACACGGCCCGCCGGCTCTTCACGCTGATCTGCGTGCTGCACATCAAGGGCTGAGCGATGCACTTCCGCATCTTCGCGCGGCGCGCCCGCGTCTTCGCCGGCGTCGCCCTGGCCCTCGCGATCACGGGCATGTGCGTCTGGCTGTTCACGATCAACTGGCGCCCCCGCCCCGCCGATTTCCCGGTCCAGGGCGTGGACGTAAGCGAAGCGCAGGGACCGATCGAATGGTGGACGGTCAAGAAGTCCGGCGCGCGCTTCGCCTATATCCACGCGACGAGCGGCGCAATCGCGAGCGACCTGCGCTTTTCCGAAAATTGGCGCGATACATTCGAGACCGGCATCCGGCGCGGCGCGCTCCATATCTTCTCGCTCTGCCAGCTCGCCGCCGATCAGGCCGGCAATTTCGTCAGCATCGTGCCCCGTTCTGAAGATCAGCTTCCTCCCGCCGTGGATCTGGATTTTCAGCCTGACTGCGCCGCCCGCCCGGAACGCGAAGTCCTGATCGGCGAGATCGGCCGCTTCCTTTCGGCCATCGAGATGCATCTCGGTGAGCATGCGGTGCTGCGCGTCGGCAAGAATTTCGAGGCGCAATATCGAATCAGCGAAGCCTTTCCGCGCCTGTTGTGGAGCCGCCAGGCATTTTTCCCGCCTTCTTACTTCTCACGCCCCTGGACGGTA
>NZ_DASVSH010000004.1:0-106184 GCF_036388215.1 Sphingomonas sp. | reverse complement strand
CCGCTCCGATCGTCGCGTGCGATCGGAGCGGCATTTTGCACTCGGACGCCGCACGTGGCTGATGATGCTCCCACAATTCTCCGGCTCAGCCCAAAGGGACTTACCCTGCAGGATGGCCGCGTTGCGCGTGCCCGCGGCCTCGGCACATTGATCCTCGCGCTTCAGGATCTGCAGCGTCAGGCGGAAGAGCGCGGACAGAGAACAATCATGTTCTGGAACGCCTCGCCGGCTGGGGTCGATGCAGCGCTCTGCGAAGGCACCGACGGCAAGCTTTTTCTACATATCGACGGGTTCGGCGGATGACCCTCGCGCGCGATCCTCTCACCTTTCCCGAGGCCGTCACCCGCATCGCCGAGCATCTCGGCTATGCCGCTGCAGCACGCGCCGTCGGCAAGAGCGAGCGACTGATCCGGAAATGGGCCCATCCTGCTTCGCGCGCGTATCCTACGCTGTCTCAGTCCCTCTGGCTGGACACTGCCTTCATGGGCGCCGGGGGAGACGGTGCTCCCTTGCTCGAAACCTATGCCCGGCTCTTCGATCTCGAAGCCGGAACCACGATGGCCTCCCACCTCTCGCTCGCCAGCGCCGTCGCTGTCGCCGCACGCGAACATGGTGAGGCCATCGATCACGCAATCCGGGCGTCGCTGCCCACCGCTACCGAGCGGGACGTGCAGCGCGCGATTGGTTCTACTGAGGAAGCTTGCTCCGCGATGGCGGTCGTGACGCGGCGCCTCTTCGCCTTCCTTAGGCGTGGCGCGGGGCCATGCCGGGAAACCCTGGGGGGACCCCAATGACGACCGCCAAGAAACCGAGACTGCCTGGAATTCACTGTCCGCATTGCGGCGATCGTTCGATCGTCCGGTCGAGCGAGCAGATCACGCCGATCGTGCGCGAGCTGCGCCTGACCTGCGACAATCACGAATGCGGGCACAGCTTCGTCGCTCAGCTTTCTGTGATCCGCACGGTTCGGCCGAGCGCAAGGCCAAATCCGAAGATCCATTTGCCGAGCGGCGAGTGGAAGCTTCCGGCCGCCAACGAGAACACGCCCACCCCTGCCAACGATCAAGATCCGCCGGCCGCTGTGGTCGATGACATGAGCGGCTGATCCCTAACCTGCGCCGCTAGCGGCGCCCCAGTCCGTCCCTCCCCGTCCGAAAGTCCTGCTTTCGGAAACGCCATTCGCTTGTCCGCTGAACCCCACAGGAGAACGTCCATGCTCCACGCGCCCATCCTCGCCCGCTCGGTGCCGTCATCGACGCTGCACGACGATCGTCCGCCGATCACACCGGCAAGATATGTGGGCCTGCGTCGCGCGGCTTCGGGTAAAAGCATCGAGCAGATCGCAGCACTGATCGCGACAACAGCCAGCAACCAGGCCGAGGTTCGCGCGCTGATCCGGCTCCTCGAGACGCCGGGCACGGTTGCGCGCTCGCTCGATTCGATCGCACTGCTTCAAGCGGCGTTCTCCATCGACCCCGCCGTCTATCATCAGCTCGCTACCGAGCATGCCGATCGGCACCCCCAGATATGCCGCGGTTGCGGCTGCAGCCAGAACGATGCGTGCGTTTGCGTCGAACTCGGCAACTGCGCCTGGGCTGGCCCCGGCATCTGCACGGGATGCACCAATGGGGAGCGCTTCTGATGGCGCAGATCCAGCCTTGCACCTGCCCACATTGCTGCAATCGGGAGCCGGCGTTCGGTGCCCTGACCCTGCTCTGCGCACTGGTCGTGTTTGTCGCCATCCCCGGTCGCGCCCTCGCGCACGTCATCGCCGGAATACTATCGTGAGTGCCGCCACCACACCCCGCAAGCGCAGCCCGCTTCGCACCGCGGCCTACGCCGTAATCGCTCTCATCGCCGCACCTTTCCTGGTGCTCATCATGCTCGGCTCAATCCTGGGGGCGCGCCGCAAATGACGGACAATATATCTGCCGAACAGCTCCGGCTCTTCATCGAGCGGATCGAGCGCCTCGATGAAGAAAAGCGCGGCATGGCCGACGACATCAAGGACGTTTACGCCGAAGCCAAATCAACCGGCTTCGACGCCAAGACGATGCGCCACATCGTCCGCCTGCGGAAGATGGAGAAACATCACCGCGACGAGGCGGATGCGCTGCTCGAGACGTATCGCAATGCCCTCGGCATGGGCTTCGGCACCACACCTCTCGGCGCAGTCATCGAGCGCCTGGAGGCGGTCACCGCCGATACATCCGTGTCGATGCGCGTTGGCTGCGCTCAGCCTGTCCTCATAAATCAAAAGGCCCGCGAGCTGGCGGCCGAAGGTGACGGCTATGCCGAAGCCGTGGCGCTCGTCCGCGACAACAACAAGGCCTCGACGTCCTGGCTCCAGCGCCACTTGCGCATCGGCTACAATGCAGCCGCACGCCTGATCGAGCGCATGGAGCGCGAAGGCATCGTTACCAAGCCAGATCACGTCGGCCGGCGCGAAGTCCTGCCCAGCGCGGAGGCGGCGTGATGCGCGTCATGGCGAGCATAGCGCGCGAGGCGCTGGAAGATGCTGTCCGCGCCCTCGGTGGCGACCTTGCCTGGCCCGACAGCGTAAACAGGCCTCAGACGCTAAATCTCAAGGTCGAGATTGACGAGAGCGACGCTTGGGAAAGGCTGTCGCAGTTCGTCGATATTCCACGGTCTGAGTTCGACCTTCGCGATCTGGGCGATTTCGCCGGCGCGATGGTGGGAGGCGACACGGCCACCGCGCTCTGCCTCGTCCCACGTCTCTTCGAGTTCAGCTGCGAGCAAGAGGTCGTTGAGGCCTCGATCCGCAGTCACACCCGATGATGAAGCGCAATCCCGGTCAGTTGCCTCCCGAGGCGATCGGCAAGCGCGTTCGCGTGCGCCTCGCGCACGGTGGCTTCGGCAAGAGCGACCCTAATCCCATGAGCCCGCCGGGCTGGCCGGCAGACGGTCGCTTTGGTGCCCGCTGGTCCCGCACCGGCAGCCCCTTCGACATCGCAGAATATGAGGTGATTTCGTAATGACAAAGGTTCTGAGCCTCGCACGTAAGCCCGATCGTCGTGCAAAGAGCCCGAGGCAGGAACGTGCACGCGGTCTGGCGTTCGCGCGCGACTGGCGCATCCGCAACCGCCCGATTTTCGACGCGATTTACGGTCCCGAAACCTGCGCATGCGGGTCGCCAAAGTCATGAGCGCGCCTGAGTTTCAGCTCGGCTATCCGCTGAAGTGGCCAGCCGATCGACCCCGCTCACGCGAACGCAAGCCCGCGCTCTTCCGCGACGGCGGCAGCCGCTTGACGATGACGACCGCGAGGCGCCGCCTTCGAGAGCAGGTTCATGCGCTGACGCCCACGGGCAAGAATTGGCGGGCCCTCAATCTCGTCCTGTCGATGAACATCCGATTCACGGCATCCGGCGCCCGTGACCAGAACGTCAGCCGCCGCGATCCCGAAGATCCCGGCGTGGCCTTCTACTTCGATCTCGACGGCAAGCCCCACGTCCTCGCATGTGATCGCTGGGACACCGTCGCCGACAACATCGCTGCCATCGCCGCGCACATTGATGCGCTGCGCGGCCAGGAGCGGTGGGGCGTCGCCGATCTGCGCCAGGCCTTCGCAGGCCATGTCGCGCTTCCCGCGCCGGATCCTTGGTGGGAAGTGCTCGAAGTCGCGCGCGACGCATCGATCGAGGTGATCAACGCCGCCTATCGCGCCAAGTCAAAGACCGCCCACCCCAACGCCGGCGGCGAACGCGGAGCCTGGGACCGCCTGAGCGCAGCATTCGAAGCCGCCAAGCAGGAGCGCGGCGCATGAACGCGCTCGGCTCGATCGTCTCCCATCGCGTGTTCCGCCACGCCCACATGGCATGCGGTATCGGCGCGGGAGCGCGCGGCTTCAACCAGGCAAACCCCCGCGTCGGCAATATCCAGGCGAAATTTGAATGTGCCGGCGGCATCGACGTCGACGCGGGCGCGATCCGCAATTTTGAGAAGCTGACGGGCGGCAAGGGCACGGTCATGGACCTGTTCTCGCGCGAGCAATACATCGAGTTCCACGCCGCCCTTCCCCCGGCAGGGTGGAAGGAAGCATCGCCCGAGGACGTCTATGCAGCATTTGGCCCGGCTATCGACGTCGCCTTCACATCAATGCCGTGCAAGGGGTTTTCCGGGCTGCTCAGCGAGAAGCAGAGCAAGACTGACAAATATCAGGCGCTCAATGGCCTGACCCTTCGCTCGGTGTGGTTGCTGCTCGAAGCGTACAAGAACGAGCCCATCCCGATCATTCTTTTCGAAAATGTGCCGAGGATTCGCAAGCGTGGGCGCGCGCTCCTCGACAAGATCGTGCAGCTCCTCCGCGCCTATGGCTATCACGTAGCCGAGACCGAGCACGATTGCGGTGAGCTGGGCTGGCTGGCGCAGAGCCGGAAGCGCTACCTGCTGATCGCCCGCCACGCCGAGCGCGTGCCGCCGTTCGTCTATCAGCCGGTCAAGCACAAGCTGCGCGGCGTAGGCGAAGTCATCGGCAAGCTGCCTTTGCCCGGCGATCCTGTCGCCGGCGTCATGCACGGCGTGCCGCGCCTGCAGTGGAAGACTTGGGTGCGCTTGGCATTCGTGCCGGCCGGGCGCGACTGGCGCGCGCTTAACGATCTCAACGTCGAGAATGGGGTCCTTACCGATTTCGGGATCGTGCCAGAAATCCCGCTCCGGGATGGCGCACTCGGCGTGCATCGCTGGGGTGACAGTACCGGCGTCGTTATAGGCAATCAGCGCTCGCCGCTCCACGGGCGCCACGCCGTCGCGGATCCGCGACCGCACCAGGACATGTACCGCACCAGCCTCGGCGTCACAGATTGGGATAGCGAGAGTGGCGTGATTGGCGGCCGCGGCTTCCCGCTCAACGGCGCCTATAGCGTCGCCGATCCGCGACCGACGCACGGGCCGAACGCCCACCAGAACAAGATGCGCGTCGTCTCCACAAGCTCAGCGACCCCTGTAATTACAGGCAGCGATCGCGTGGGCAGTGGCGCGCTAAGCGTTGCTGACCCGCGGCCGGGGTATCGCCCTTCCACGCACCAGAATATTCTTTCGGTCGCGAGCTATTGCGGATCGACGAAAACGGTCAGTGGCGCGGTCCACGTCGCGGGAGGCGCCTTGAGCGTGGCCGACGTGCGCGTTCCTAACGGACACCCGCGCTCGGTTATGCTCGGCGTTCGCGCCTGGACGGCAACCGCCGCATGCGTGAAGGGCGACGTCTCGGTCGGCACCGGCCCCTATGCGGTTCAGGATCCGCGGCTCCACGGCAAGGCACGCTTCAACAACACGTTCCGCATCGTGCCGATGGGCGGCACGTCGCCGGCCGTCGCTGGTCCTGGCGGTCCTGCAGGCGGTCTCGCGGTCGCTGACTGCCGTCCTGGTCCCTCGGGCTATGACAGCCGCAAGTACAAGGTCACGCCGTTTTGTGACTCGAGCAGGGCTGTGATCGGCGCTTCGACGACGGGCGACGGCGCCTTCGCGGTGGCCGACCCTCGGCCGGAGCAGAGCAACCAATCTTTCCAGCAATACGGCGTCCGTCCGTGGGCCGGCAACGTCAATGCGGTCACCGCCCAGGCCACGCCCGGTGGAGGCGCCTATGCCGTCGCGGATCCCCGCGCCGGGCTAGGCGTACAGCGCGCCGCCTATCAGACGTCGGGACATTATGGCGTCGTTGCCTGGAAGGGGAGCGCCGGCACCGTCAGCGCCACCGCTTCGCACGACAATGGCCGCGGCGCCGTTGCCGATCCCCGGCCGGTAGATCTCGACTGCGACCCGATTGTGCTGCCCGCGCCAAGCGATCGGCTTGTTTGCCGCATCATCAGCACCGACGGCACCTGGCATCGGCCGTTCACGACGCTGGAGCTGGCCTCGCTGCAATCGCTGTTCGACCCCGAAGACGTCTTCCACTTCGACACCGAACTGAACGCCTGGCGCATGGTCGATGATTTCGCGCTCGAAGCGACGTCGGACGCCACCCGGCGCGAATGGATCGGCAACGCCGTACCCTCTGCCGCATCGCGCGCCATGGCCCACGAGATTGGGGAGACCCTGCTCCTGGCCGCGCTCGGCGAAACCTTCACCCTCTCCAGCAAGGAAATCTGGGTCAGCCCCTTCCGCATGGCGATCGCCACCGACCTGCGCCAGCCCGCGCTCGATTGGGACATGCAGTGACGCTGCGCTTCGAGCACCGCGGCCAGCTCGGCCTGTTCACTGATGGCTTTGAGGAGCTGGCCGTTGACGACTCCGTGCGCGCTGCTGTGCAGTGCGGATCGCCGGTCGCCTTCAGCCTGTCGGGTGGCAAGGATAGCGTCTCGATCAGCTTTGCAGCAAACCGGCTTCTCGACCAGCTAGGCCACCCTGCAGACCGCCGCGTAGCAATTCACGCAAATCTCGGTCGCATAGAATGGCAATCGACCCCGGGCACGGTTGAGGCCGCCGCCGAGCGGTTGGGCGTTCCGCTCATTATCGTGCGCAATAAAAGCCACGATATGCTGTCCCGGTGGGAACGGCGGTTCGAGCTGGGATGCCAGCGCTACCAAGATCTGCTGACCTATCACCTCACCGGGCCATGGTCCTCGGCTAGTAACCGCTTTTGCACCGCCGAGATGAAGACGCAGGTAATCCTCCCGGAACTGTTGCGCCGGTGGCCGGATCAGCAGATCGTTTCGGTCGTCGGCATTCGCAGGCAGGAGAGCCTCAAACGCGCATTGACGCCAATCTCGAAGGCGGAGGGCGACCGCTATCGGCGGGCGGCCGGCGGGCACATCCTGACTTGGCACCCCGGCGTCAACCTTCTCGAGGAGGAGGTCTACACCTTCATCGGCCAGCATGAGTTGCCGTTGCCGGAAAGCTATAGTCTCGGCAGCACCCGCCACGGCTGCGCCTTCTGCGTACTGGGATCGATCAATGACATTACCGTCGCCGCTCGCGCGCCTGGGAATCGCGGCGTTCTGCACCATCTCGTAGATCAAGAAGCCAAAACCACCTTTAGCTTTCAACCCGATCGGTGGCTCGGCGACGTTGCGCCCGATTTGCTGCCTGCATCACTGGCCAGCGACTTCGCAAAGGGCAAAGCCCTCGGCGCCGAGAGGCGCCGCTTGGAGGCATCGCTGCCCGCCAATCTTCGCTACGTGAAAGGCTGGCCGCAGCGCGTTCCCGACATCAACGAGGCGGCAAAGATCGCCGCGGTGCGCGCCTTGATTCTCGCCACCCACAACCTGACCACCCCCTATCCTACCGCGCAGGCAGTGCGCGACCGGATCGCCCAGCTCTTCGCCGAGCAGCGATTGAAGGAAGCGGCATGACGACTGTCGTGATGGGCGCGGCCACACTCCACCTCGGCGACGCCTACAAAATCCGCCCTACTCTCGGGTGGTTCGACGCGGACGTCATGGACCCACCCTATGAGTTCCGGGCGGAGGGTGGAGGCCATTATCGCCAGAGCCGCAAGGGCATGGCCCAGATCGTCGCAGAGAAGTTGAGCGACGGCTTCGACCACTCGGTCCTCAATCCACTGCTATGCGGCGGGGCGATCGTATTTTGCCACAACGATCAGCTACCCAAGCTTCTGCCGTATATCGACGGAAGCTTCGAGCGGCAGGCGGTGTGTACCTGGCGAAAGAGCAACCCACAGCCTGTCGCGAACAAGCACTATCGGCCGGTCATGGAATTTTACGTTCACGCGTGGAACCGTGGGTTCCATCCGCGCGGGACACTGGAAGACCTGGACCGCCAAGTCGAAGCCTACTCGCCGCGCGGCAAGCAGAAGTTCGGCCACCCCACCGTCAAACCCGACAAAGTTATGGCGAAGATCCTGCGCAACGTCGCTGGCGAAACCGTGTGTGACCCTTTCATGGGCACTGGCTCCACCGGCGTCGCCGCGATCCGTGCCGGGAAGCGCTTCACCGGCATCGAGCATAACCCGCAACACTTCGCCACCGCGGTCGATCGCATCACCGCCGCGGTCGAAGCGGCGCGCGAGGCCGCGTGATGCCCTGCGACAACGTCTCCCTCCCCGGCGGAATTAGGGCGATCGTCTGCTCTTCCCGCCGCAAGCCTAAACCGTGCTGCGCGTGCGGTCGACCGGCGCCCTTGCTTTGTGACTGGAAGGTGGACGGCGGCACCTGCAGCGCGCCGATCTGCACCACCTGCGCCACCTTCCCCGCGCCCAACAAGGATTTGTGCCCGACCCACGCCGACGCCTGGACCGCCTGGCGCGCGAGCCGGGGCGTCACTGCGAATCAATCCAATCCCAGCCTCAGCCCCAACCGAGAAAACCAATGAGCGACATGAGCAATCCCCCCCAGGCAGCACCTTCGGGCCGCTTCCTTCGCATGAAGGATCTGGCGATCGGCGTCGCGCGGCGCGGGGAGCCGCCAACGCAGGGGATCGTCGGGCTCAGTCAGGCCACGATCAATCGGCTGCACCGCGAGGGCAAGTTCCCGCCGAAAGTCCAGCTCAGCGAAGGCTGTGTCGGTTGGTGGGAGAGCGAAATCCTCGCCTGGAAAGCCGATCGCCAGCGCCGCCTGCCGCGCGGTTGAACCATTCACTTGGGGGCCTCGCTGGGGGCCTCGACCTAGCGAACCTCTCAAAATTTTATTTATATCAGGGACTTAGAAATGTATTCCGAATCCTCACGGGGCATCCAGCGCTTCGGTATTGGGTAGCAAACGCACCAAGTACCGGGTGGCGTTTTCGACGCCGTGACCGCAGCCTTATGGGCATGGGTATCACCAATCTGCGTCACTCGCTTCAAAAGCGCTATTCCGCTCTCACCGGGGAGCTTGAAGACATCCATCTGTCGATCGAGCGCGAGCCGTTCTGTCATCACTGCGGCTGTGCGGTAGCCTATCGTATCACTCGGGCGGTCAAGACCGCAAGACTGGAGTCGAGCGGAAGCGCCGCCTCTTCAAATGCGTAGACTGCCTCAAGCAGTTCTCAGCCACGTCCGGCACCATCTTTGCCGGACGCAAGCTGGAGCATCGCGACATTCTGTTCGCCATCGCGCTTTTCATCAATGGTGCGAAGGGACTCAGTGCGCTCCACCTCAGCCGCGACCTGAAAGTGGAGGCCAAGACCGCCTTCGTCCTGCTGCAAAAGCTGCGGGAAGTGATGGGCAAGGTTCAACATGCCGATCAGCTATCGGGCAAGGTCGAGATCGATGGCGCGTACTTTGGTGGATACGTGAAGCCATCGACGCGGAAGGAGAATCGGCGCGATCGGCGCAAGCTCGCCAACCAGACAGGCAAGCGCAAATGCGTGACGATCATGCGCGAGCGGAAGGGGCGTTCGCGTCCCTTCATTTGTAGCGAGGTCGAGGGCGCTGGCATGGTGCCCTATGTGGTGGACATCGCGAACAGCCAGATGTTCGCCGATGAAGCGAAATCCTATGATTCTCTCGAAGCGCTCGTCGATCTCAAGCGTATCGATCACTCGAAGAGCTACGCCGAGGGCGATATAAACACCAATCAGGCCGAGTCATTTTTCTCGCGCCTGCGTCGCGCTGAGCGGGGTGTCTATCATCGAATCGCGGTTCACCTCGAAGGCTATGCCAATGAGATGTCGTGGCGCGAGGACAATCGCCGTCGGTCCAACGGTGAGCAGTTTCTGAACTCACGGCGGCTGGACTCCACAGCCCCGTGTCGCGTCAGTGGAAGGGCTACTGGCAGCGGCGGCGGGTTGCCGCGTGATGGGCTTATTTCGCTTCCACCTAATCGGAGCCGCGCAGCCAGTGGTGCTGGAGATCGCAGCCGGGACGATCGGCGAACTTAACGAAATCGTCTCCCGACAGCGTTTCGTTGAGGGCAGGATGACGGAGCCTGACGATGATGGCGTCCTTGCGGGCGTGTTGATCGCGACCGCCCGCATCCAGTGTGTCATCGAAGCTGGATAGTGTCGGTCAAGCTGCCGCTGCCTTCATGTCGGCTTCCAAGACATGTCGGAACAAGTAAGTCTTTTGGCTTAGCTCGTTGGCATCGAGGCCAGAATGCTCGGCGGCAAGCGCCGCTATCACGTCCCACGTTTGACCCGGCATGTCTCGCGCACCGTCCGCTACAAGTTTTTGGCGGCTCAGAGCGGCGCTACGTCGGGCCAAGTCTGCAATGGTTTCAATGCCGGCCGGGAAGTGGCCGGCGTCGAGGTGGATTAGGCCAAAGCTGAGCGGCAAGATAACCGCGATGCCGATCGCCGCCAGCCAATGCCCCGTAAGCAGAGCGACGATTGCGCCAACGAGCGCGATGGCGAACAAATATGCTCCAATGGTGCCCAGCAATCCTAAGCGTGCGCTCGGCATCGTGAGCCCCGTGGCTTTGCTCAAAATCCGCAGGAGCCTAGCGGGCCTGTCTGCCTGGAAGACATCAAGGCGCGTCGATGGGACGACGGTCCCCCGCGAAGCCCCACGTTCCAGAAATGCCCGCCGCAGACGATAAAACGTCATCGATGTCGGACACGCCCCTACAGCAGCCGACGTTTGCAAGAGGCCCGTGATGGTCTGGTGAATGTCACCAAGCGTCTTCCAGTGGCCGACATGCTCTTGCGCCAGCCGAAGCTCGAACGTCCGCTCAATGTCTTGGAGGAAGTCCAAGTCGCCATCCTGCGGGTCCAGATTCATCGTAGCTCGCATTGAGCGACTATGAACCTTGTCGGTCCTCGAAGGAAGGCTTTGCGTCGCGCCCTATAGCCGCCGCACAGCGTTGGTGCGTTTGCTACCGAATACCGCAGCGCTTCTAATTCTTAACCGGCTTATACGCATCGTCGCCCAATGGCCGCATGGTCAGCAGAGTCGGGCTGGGCGGCACGTGGAAATCGGCGAACCGATCGGGCTTGGATGGATCGAAGCGCCGGAATTCCGGCTTGACCGCTCTGGCCGCGATCACGTCCACCCGCGCCAGCTCGGCCGCTATCACGCGGGCCAGTTCCCAGGCGCCGAAGGGGCTGTGGTGCGTGGCGTCGCGGTTCGTGCCACCGGCTTCGTGCTTGAACAGCTCGAGCGAAGCCTGCTCGCCAAAGGCTTCGTACAGCGTCTTGGACAGCGCATTGAGGTCGATCAGCCGGGCTCCGCTCGCTTGCGCCGCGTCGCGCGCCATCTGCGGATATTCCTCGAGCGTGTTGATAACGCGCCCCTCCACGAAACGATGCCGGTTCATCGGCGTGACGATCACGGCAGTGGCGCCCTTGTCCTGGACGGCGCGCGCCCATGCGATCAGCCCATCGCGATACTTCGCCGGAGCCTGCGGGTCGCGCTGCTTGTCCTTCATGTCGTTATGCCCGAACTGGACGACGAACAGATCGCCAGGCTGGATTTCGCCAATGATCTTGGCGAAGCGGCCGCGATCGTTCGACGCCGCCACCGATTCTCCCGATTCGCCGTGATTGGCGATGGCGATCGTCGGGCGGAACATCGCGGTGAGCATCTGCCCCCAGCTCGCATAGGGCTCGCCCGACTGATCGGTGACCGTCGAATCGCCCAGCAGATAGATGGTGGGCACGCGGAGCGGCTCTACCTGGACGCTGCGCACCGCGGGCCGCAGCCCGTTGAACTCCAGCGTCAGGCGGGGATCCCAGGCCGCGGCTTCCTGCGTCGTTTCGCGCGGAGCCTTGAGCCGCACCGTTCCGCCGCCCGCGATCGTCGGCGTGCGGACATTGACGATGAAACTCAGTCGGCGCGTGCCCCCGGCCGGCACTGCCACCGCGGAGAGCATCAGCCGGCGCAATTCGGCCTTCACGGTGGTGCGGGAAGCGGCGGGGCCGCCCAGCGTGACCGTCACCCGGTAATTGCCAGGGGCCAGATCGAGCCAGAAATAAAACGGCTCCTTGCCCTGAACGCCGCGCGCATGGGGCAATGGCGTGGGACCGTCGAAGCCGAAGCGCGCCGCCTCGCTCCCCTGGGCGGCACGCGCGATCTCGCCGGAATTCGCTTTGCCACCGAACAGTACGCGCTGCGCCTGTGCCGGGGCGCACGCCAGCATCAGGGCCACGGCCAGGCCGGCGATGCGAACCATCATGGCGCTCACTTCCCTCCTCCGGCTTCGGCGACCAGCGCCGCCGCCTTCGCGCCCATCCAGTCCATCTCGCCCGACACGCGCCAGACCTCCCTTCCCGCTGCATCGTAGAGGATCGTCATCGGCAGATTGGCGCCGAGCGTCATGCTCCACGCGATGTCGGTATCGAGCCAGGGCTGGAGCTTCTTGAACTTGGCCTTTTCGAAAAAGGGCGCGACGACTTCCTTGCCCTTGAGGTCCTGGCTGATCGTCAGCACCTGGAGCGCATCGCCCTTCGCCAGGGCCAGCGCATCGAGCGTCGGCATTTCCTTCACGCACGGCGCGCACCAGGTCGCCCAGAGATTGACCAGCACCGGCCTGCCCGCGAAATCGGCAAGGATCACGCGCTTGCCGGCGGGATCGGCGAAGGGAATCGCCGGAGCGGCTTCGCTTTTGTGGCTTCGGTCGATCTGGGCGCTATCCGCGCTTGCGGCGGCGTTGGCGGCGGGGGCTTTTTCCTCCGCTTGTCGCGGGGCCGAGGATTGCCTATCGCAGCCGCCGGTTGCGAGTGCGGCCAATAGGAGAAGCGCGATAGTCGAGCGCAAGGACAGCTCCAATACGATGTGGGGTGGGCGCTTCGCCGAAGGGCCCTCTGCAGTCATGCGCGAGATAAACGCGTCGATCCCCTTCGACAAGCGGATGTGGCGGCAGGACCTGGCGGGCTCGCGGGCGCATGCCGAAATGCTGGGCGCGCAGGGCATAATCACCGCCGACGATGCGAAGGCGATCGGGTTCGGGCTGGACGCGCTGGCTTCGGAATATGACGAGCAGGGAGTCCCCGAAAACCTCGCGCTCGAGGACATCCACATGGCGGCGGAGCATCGGCTGGCCGAGATGATCGGGCCGGCGGCGGGGCGGCTGCACACAGCGCGCTCACGCAACGATCAGGTCGCGACCGACTTCCGCTTGTGGGTGCGCGACGCGGTGGATCAGGCGGAGGCGGCGCTCGGCGCGCTGCAGGACGCGCTGCTGGCCCGGGCCGAGGAGCATGCAGAGAGCGTGATGCCGGGGTTCACGCACCTCCAGGTCGCGCAGCCGGTCACGCTCGGGCATCACCTGATGGCCTATTTCGAGATGTTCGCGCGCGATCGCTCGCGGCTGCGCGATGCGCGGGCGCGGATGAACCTGTGCCCGCTCGGATCGGCGGCGCTGGCGGGCACTGGCTTCGCGATCGACCGCGATGCCACCGCGGCGGCGCTCGGCTTCGACGGACCGACGCGCAACTCGCTGGACAGCGTCTCCGACCGCGACTTTGCGATCGAATATCTCACTTGCGCCGCGCAGACCGCTTTGCACCTCAGCAGACTGGCGGAGGAATTCGTGATCTGGGCGAGCCAGCCCTTCGGCTTTGTGAGCCTATCGGATCAATGGTCCACCGGCTCGTCGATCATGCCGCAAAAGCGCAATCCCGACGCCGCCGAGCTAGTGCGCGGGCATTCGGGCCGGATCACGGGCGCGCTCGTGAGCCTGATGATCACGATGAAGGGGCTCCCGCTGGCCTATTCGAAGGACATGCAGGACGACAAGCCGCCGGTGTTCGAAGCGCACGACCTGCTGGGCCTGAGCATCGCCGCCATGACCGGGATGGTCGAGAGCGCGACCTTCCGGCGGACAAGGATGCGCGCCGCCGCCGAGACCGGCTTCTCGACCGCGACCGATCTGGCGGACTGGCTGGTGCGCGAGGCGGGCGTGCCGTTTCGCGAGGCGCATCACATCACGGGACGGGCGGTGGCCAGGGCCGACGCAGCGGGGCTGCGGCTCGATCAACTCGATCTGGCTGCTTTGCAGGAAATTGACGACAGGATCGATGGCGGCGTCTATGGCGTTCTCAGTGTCGATGCGTCGGTATCGAGCCGGACCAGCTTTGGCGGCACCGCCCCGGCGCGCGTGCGCGAAAGCGTGAAGGCGGCGCGAAGGGCGCGCGAGGAGGAAGCGTGATGAAGCGATTGGTGGTGGCGGCGGGCCTCCTTGTGGCTGGATGCGGCGCGCGCGAAGAGCTCAAGCCCGCGCAAAACGCGCCGCTGCCTGTCGCGCCCTATGGCGCCGAGGCGACGCCTACGCCCGGTGACTTGCTCAAGCCCCCGGTCCAGACCCGTCCGGCGCGCAGCGACGATCTGATCGAAAGCTCGGACAAGCGCCGCAGCGACGAATATGATCTCCCGCCTTCCTGACGCGACACCATGAACCATTTCGAGTTGATCGGCGGCGAGATGCACGCCGAGCAGGTGCCGCTTACGTCCGTCGCTCGAGCAGTGGGCACGCCGGTCTATGTCTATTCCACCGCGACGCTCCAGCGGCATGCTCGGGTCTATAAGGCGGCGGTCGCATTGGCGGGCCCGCGCACGCATGTCGCTTTCGCGGTAAAGGCCAATCCCAATCTTGCCGTGCTGCGCGTCCTGGCTAACGAAGGCTTCGGCGCCGACGTGGTCTCGGGCGGCGAGATGGCGCGCGCGATGGCGGCTGGCATCGCTGCCCGGGACATCGTCTTCTCGGGTGTCGGCAAGACGCGCGCCGAACTGGCGCAGGGGCTGGATGCCGGAATTGGCCAGTTCAACCTGGAGCTCGAGGAAGAAGGCGTAGTGCTGGCGCAGATGGCCGCGGCCCGCGGGCTGCGCGCGCCGGCAGTGCTGCGCGTCAATCCGGATGTCGACGCCGGCACCCACGACAAGATTTCCACCGGCAAGGCCGAAAACAAGTTCGGGCTGCCGATCGACCAGGCCCCGGCGATATTCGACCGGCTGGCACCGCTGGAGGGCATCAACCTGCGCGGCATCGCAGTGCACATCGGCAGCCAGCTCAGCAGCCTGGCGCCGCTGGAGGCAGCGTATACGCGGCTCGGCAAGCTGGTCGCGGACCTGCGTGCGGCGGGCCACCTTATCACGCATGTCGATCTCGGTGGTGGACTGGGCGTGCCCTATCGGGCCGGAGAGACCATCCCAAACCCCGAAGAACTGGGCGCCATGGTGGCGCGCGTTACCCGCGACTGGGACGTCGAGCTGCAATTCGAGCCCGGCCGCGCAATCGTGGCGAATGCGGGCATGCTGGTGACCGAAGTGCTGTGGGTAAAGCCGGGCGTCACCAATCCCTGGGTGATCGTGGACGCGGCGATGAACGATCTCCCCCGCGTCGCGCTATACGATGCGCACCATGAATTCTCCGCGGTGCGCCCAAGCGGCAAGACCTTCACCGCGAATGTCGCCGGGCCGGTCTGCGAAAGCAGTGACGTATTCGCCAAGAATCGCGAGATCGACCTGATCGAAGCGGGCGACCTTGCGGTGCTGCACTCGGCCGGGGCCTACTGCGCGACGATGGCGAGCATGTACAACAGCCGCGCGCTGGTGCCTGAAGTCCTCGTCTCGGGCGACCGGTTCGAGATCGTCGCCCGGCGGGTTTCGGCCGAGGCGATCATGGGCGAAGAGCAAGTTCCGGATTGGCTGGAATGAGCCTGGCCGCCCTGCCGATCTATGTGCGGCTGGACGGGCGGGCAGTGATCCTTGCGGGCGAAGGCGAAGCGGCGGACGCCAAGCGCAGGCTGCTCGAGCGCGCAGGCGCGGTCATCGTCGATCCGTCGCAACAAGCTGCGCTGGCGATCGTTGCGCTCGACGACCCCGAGGCCATGGCGACCGAGCTTCGCGGACGCGGCATTCTGGTCAACACCGTCGATCGCCCCGACCTTTGCGACTTCATGCTTCCCGCGATCGTGGATCGCGATCCGGTGCTGGTGGCGATCGGCACCGGGGGTGCCTCCGCCGGCCTGGCGGCGGCGGTCCGACAGAAGCTTGAAACGATGTTGCCCGCGACGCTGGGCAGGACCGCGCGCGAGCTCTACGCCGCGCGACCCGCGATCCGCGCGCGCTGGCCCGATATGGCCAGCCGTCGCCGGGCGATCGGCGCGGCGCTCGATATGCTGGACGGCGATGTCGTCGCGCGCGTGCTGGACGGGGCGGCGGCGGAGACATCGTTGCTTCGCTTCACGCTCGCCTCATCCGATCCCGACGATTTGACGCTGCGCCAGGCGCGTGCGCTCGGCGGCGCCGACCGCGTCTATCACCGTGCCGATGTCCCTGCCGCGATCCTCGATCGGGCGCGGGCCGATGCCGCGCGCATTCGCTGCGATTGCGCCCCCGATAGTCAGGAGCCTGGCCTGTCCCTTTATCTGGAGATGGCGAAATGAAGGGTTTCGCTTATGTGGTTCGCGGCGGAAAGGCCGGGGAAATCTCCATCGAGCAAGCGCTGGGTGAGGACGGCGAGCTCAACTGGATTCACCTGATCACCAATGGCGAGCAAGCCAAGACCTGGCTTGCCGAACAGGCCGGCCTTCCGCCTTATGTTACCGAAGCGCTGACGGCAGCCGAAACGCGCCCACGCTGCGACGCGGCGAACCCCGGCGCGGTGATCAACCTGCGCGGGCTTTCGTCGGAAGAACTGGCCGCATCGGACCCACTGGCGTCGATCCGGCTCTATGCGCTTGGCGGCCGCGTCTTTTCGGTCACGCGCAAGCCGCTCAACGCACTCGATCGCGCGCGCGCGCAAGTCGGAGCTGGCGCGATTCTCGATCCGGGCGACCTGATTGCGGCGCTCGCCCAGGCGATCACCGAGGAACTCGACCCCGTAGTCGCCGAACTCGGCGATTCGATCGACGATTGCGAGGAGCGCATCGCGGCCCAGAGCGCCTTCGCGCTCCGGCAGCGAGTCAACCAGGCGCGCGTCCAGGCGATCGGCTATCGCCGCTTCCTCGTCCCCCAGCGCAGCGCGCTCGAAAAACTGGCCAATCTGCCCGCCGATTGGCTCGGCGACGACGACCGGCTCCACTTGACTGCCGCCGCCGACCGAGCCGCGCGCATGGCCGAGGAACTGGAAAGCATCCGCGAGCGCGCCGCGCTGATCCACGAGACGCTCACCGATCTGCGCGCCGAACAGATCGACGAGCGATCACTGATCATCGCCGTCGCCGCTCTGGTCTTCCTGCCGCTGACGTTTTTCACCGGGCTGCTGGGCATGAACGTGCCCCTGCCCTTTCCCGATGCGCCCTGGGTGTTCTGGGCGGTATTCGGGGTCTGCATGGTAATTGCCATAGGCGTGACCGCCTATTTCCTCGGCCGTCACTGGTTTGAGCGTTAGGCCGCGGCGAGCCGTACACGCTCTGCTTTGGCGGCCGCCAGCTCGGCGCGGGCTTCGCCGAGCTCGATGGCGCGCGCGGCGATGCGTGCGTCGAGCGCCAGGTTCGATCGCTTGAGCTCGTCGATCCGGTCCGCACGCGCAAGCACGCGCTCGACCCGCGCCGCCAGCACTTCGAAATCGAACGGACGCGAAAGATAATCGTCGGCCCCCGCGGAGAAGGCCGCGACAGGTCCCAGCGGGTCGCTCTGCCCCGCCAGGACGATCAGGGGCAGGTCGGCGGTGTCGCGCGCGCTCCGGATCTCCTGGAGAACGTGCAGCCCCGAATGTTCGGAGACGCCCCTGTCGAGCAGCACGAGATCGAACCCGCGCGCTGAAATCAGTTCGAGCGCCTGGCTGCCGCTGTCGGCAAGCACGACCAGATAGCCTAGACTGCCGAACTGGCGCGAAAGCAGACCGAGATTAATGCGGCTGTCATCCACGACAAGGATCGTCCGCGTCGCGCGGCGGCGCATGGCGATGCCTGTCTTAGCCGATGCCTGGTCCATGCAATGGAGATTAGAACGCTGCCGTCACGAAAAGGTAAATGCGGGCGGAATCGCGTTCAGGAAGCCGCGCGCACGCTCGACCAGGCAGTGGCGATTTCCTCGAGCGAATCCGCCGCGGCGCGAAAGGGTGCGGGGTCGCCGCCGAGGCTCGCTTGAACCACTTGCTGGCGCAGCCCGTGATAGAAAGCCGCCAGCGTGCGCGAAACTTCGCCGCCGCGATCGAAATCGAGGCCGGCTTCGAGCGCGAACAGCACGGCTGTGGCACGGGCGATTCGCTCGCTCTTGACCGTGGTTTGTCCCTTATCGAGCGCCCAGGCGGCGGCGCGGAGCGCTCCGACGCCCTCATGGTAGAGCAGATCGACGAGCGCATGCGAATCCTGGCCGCTGGTGCGCCCCGCCACATCGATCTGGCGATACGTGGATGCGGGATCGCGCGCGAGGGCAGTCGCGTAGCGCATCACGAATCCCTGTTCCATGCGGCGATCTGATTGGTCAGGAAGCTCTGCGTCGATTTGTACGCGGCCACCCGCGAATCCATCGCGGCGAACTGGCGCGTCATGCGGGTGCGCAGTTTTTCGGCGTCGGCGGCCGCCTCCTGCTTGTCGTCGGCCAGGTCGGATTGCTTCTTGGTGTAGGTCGCCTCGCTGGCGCCCAGCCCGGTCACCTTGTTGACCGCACGCGCCGCGATGTCGTTCATCGTCTTGGTCAGCCCCACGCCGGCCGCAAACATGGCCTCGACTTCAGCGGGGAACGAGGTGAGCGCGGTCGAGAGCCGCGCGCCATCCACCGTCAGCGTGCCGTCGCGCTGGGTGGCGACGCCGATGCCCGAAAGCGAAACGGGTGCGCCGGCCGCTGCGCCGGTGACGAGATTGGTCATCGTGATGGACTTGAGCGAGCGAAGCAGGTCCTTGGCCGCGGCATCGCCGCGCAGGGGACCTGTCGAGGGGTCGACTGCGGCCTTCAGCATCTTGTAGACTTCGTTGTAGGTGTCCACGAAGTTGGTGACGGTCTGCTTGACTGCCTCGGTCGGCGCCTTGATTCCGATCATGACCTTTGTGCCGACCGCGGCGGAGACCAGGTCGATCTTCACGCCATCGACCAGCCCGTAGATCGAATTGGTGGTGCGCGTCGTCTGTACTCCGTCCAATGCGACGATCGCATCCTGGGCAGCGGCGTTGATCGACGAGCCGGTCTCGTTGCGGCCGATATCGAGTTCGCGAAGCTGGGTGGAGCCCTTGAGCTCGAACGCCTGCGAAGCGCCGGTGGTGCTCTTGACCACGAGGCGCGCGCCCGAGCTGTCGCTCATGATGGAGGCCGTGACGCCTGCGTTGGCCGCGTTGATTGCATCCACGACGCCGGCAAGGGTGGAATGCGCCGCGTCGATCGTGATGTCGATCGAAGCCGCCGCACCGGCAGTGAACGCAGTCATCGAGCCGTTGGAAACCGTGGCGGTGCCGAAGGTCAGCGTCAGCGTGCCGGTCCCTGCGACATAGGACGAACCCGCGGCGAACGCGTTGGTGCTCGCGACCTGGGCCTGGGCCAGCTGGCGAACCTCCACCGAAGCGCTGAGGCCATGCAGTTTGGCGCCGGCGAGGGCGGACACGTTGAGGATATTGGCATTCGAGCTGGTCGGCTGCGTGCTCAGCGTCGTGCCGTTGGTGAGCGTCGTCAGCGCGGTCGCGAAATCGGCGATCCCGCTCTTGAGTTCCGCGGTGGCCGAGATCTGGCTGGTGAGCGTCTCGCTCTTCTTGGTCAGCGCTTCGTTCTTCATTGCGAACTGCGCATCGACCAGCGACGAGACGAGCGCGCCGATGTCGATACCGGAGCCTGTTCCCAGCGTCTTTGCAATCGACTCGATGGCCATGGAAATCCCCTTGTCCCGATAAACGGCGGAAACCGCCGGGATTTTAGCGTGAAAGCGCCATTTTCTGACCGTGCTCGTCGAAAAGTGCCGTGGTGGGCACGTCGATCGGCGGCTGGCCTCCGCCAGCGGCCTTGTTGACCCCGAACACGAAGGCGAGGACGATCGCGATCGCCTGATAGAGGTCGTCGCGGACCTCCTGGCCCTCGCGGCTGGTGAAATAGACCGCGCGCGCCAGGCTCGGATATTCGAGCATCGGCACTTGCATCTCGGTGGCGAGCTCCCGGATCGCCAGCGCGGTCTGGCCCCGGCCCTTTGCGACGACCACCGGGACCTGATCCTTGCCCGAATCGTAACGTAGCGCCACCGCGAAGTGCGTCGGGTTGGTAAGCACGACGTGCGCGGTGGCGACGGTCTTGCGGAAGCCGCCCTTCAATATCTCGCGCTGGCGCTGGCGCTGCGCGCCCTTGAGTTCGGGTGAGCCTTCGCTTTCCTTATGCTCTTCCTTCACTTCCTGCTTGCTCATGCGAAGCGCCCGGAAATGGCGGATCATCTGGATCGGCAGATCGACGCCCGCGATGATCAGCAGCCCCGCCGCCATGACGAACATCAGGGTGACGAACTGGCTGCCGAGCGCACCCACCGCGCCGTTCAAATCCATCGCCACCAAGCCGAGCGAGCTGCTGGTCAGCGACCACAGCATCCACCCGCCCATGCTGCCCAGCAGCAGCACCTTGAGCAGCGATTTGCCGAGTTCTATCCAGCCGCTCGCCCCGAACATGCGCTTGAGCCCCGCGCCCGGATTGACGCGCGAAGCCTTGGGCATCAGCAATTTGTTGTTCCAGCCGAATGAGCCGAGGCTCGCCTGGCTGAGTATCGCGCCCGCCATGGTGATGACGAACAGGCTGCCGAGCGGGAGGAGGAGCTGCCAGCCCGCGGCGGCAAGCGGGCGCCAAGGCTCGAAATGCTCGACATCGCCGCGTCCGAAGGAAAAGCTGGCGGTCATCACACCCTTGCACGCGGCGATCATCCCCTCGCCGAAAAACGCCATCCAGGCGCAGCCGAGCAACACGACCAGCGCAGTGCCGAAATCCTTGGATTTCAGAAGCTGGCCTTCCTCTACCGCCTTGCGCTTGCGCTTGGGTGTTGGGGCTTCCGTTTTTTCGCCAAAGCTCTCCGCCATCAGCCGAACACCAGGCCGGGCGCGGAATCGAGCGCGGTACGGATGATGACCAGCAGATATTCACCCATCGCGGGAAGCGCGAGCAGGATGGCGACCACTCCCATCGCCAGGCTGGCGGGCAAGCCGACTGCGAACAGGTTCAGCGCGGGCGCGGCGCGGCTCAGCATGCCGACGACGATATTGAGGCAGAGCAGCAGGAAGCCGACAGGCAATGCGAGCAGCAGCCCGGCGAGGAAGGCGTATCCCCCGAATAACGCGATGCCGAGCAGCTTGTCCGGTGCGATCCACGCACCGGGCGGCATCGCCTCATAGCTGCGCACGATCAGATCGACGAGGACGAGATGCCCGTCCACCGCGAGAAACAGCAAGGTCAGCAGGAGCGACATGAACTGGCCGAGCGCGGGCGTCGAAGTGCCGCTGGACGGATCGACTGCATTGGCGAAGCCCAGCCCCATCGACATGCCGATCACTTCGCTGGCGATCAGGGGCGCGGAAAATGCGATCTGGAGGACGAAGCCGATGGCGAGGCCGATCAGCGCCTCCGCACCGATCGCCACGAAGGTGGACAGCGCGAATATCTGTTCCGGGGGCGTGATGTTGGTCGTGCCGAGTACGAGCACCCCGATCGCGCCGGTGAGCGCGATGCGCGCGGGCAGCGGAACGGCGACCGCGCTGAATACCGGCGCGGCCACGAATGCAGCGCCGACGCGCACCATCGCAAACAAGAGCGCCCAGAGCTGCGGCTCGATCGAGAGGCCGAAGCCCATCAAATTCCCTCTCCCTTCGGGAGAGGGAGGGAGCAGCGGAGCTGCGGAAGGGTGAGGGTAGGGGGACCTGCTCTCACCCTTCCCACCGCTTCGCGGCGGGCCCAGTTTCGGGTGAACAGCGCCCCGCGCTGTTCAGTCCATGCCGGGGGCATGGACGACCCGAAACTCCTCTCCCAAAGGGAGAGGGAGTTCACTTCACCAGATCCGGAATGCGCTCGAAAATGCTGGTCGTGAAGTCGCCGAGCAGCCCAAGGATCATGCCGCCGAAGATCACCATGCTCACCGCCACCACCATCAGCTTGGGCACGAAGGTGAGTGTCTGTTCCTGGATCGAGGTGGCCGCCTGGACCATGCCGAGGATCAACCCCGAGAGCAGGGCCGGGATGAGAATCGGGGCCGAGGCAAGCGCCAGCACCCAGATCGCCTCGCGCGCGACGGTCATGAAATAATCTGCGTCCATCGCTAAGCTAACTCGCAAAACTGGTGGCAAGCGACCCCATGGTCAGCGCCCAGCCGTCGACGAGGACGAACAGCAGCAGCTTGAAGGGCAGCGAGATGATCGTTGGCGACATCATCATCATGCCGAGCGACATGAGCACGGTGGCGACCACGAGATCGATGACGATGAAGGGCAAAAAGATCAGGAAGCCGATCTGAAACGCGGTCTTGAGCTCGCTCGTGATGAATGCAGGCAGCAGCACAGAGAAAGGAACGTCCTGGGGGCTGGCGAAGGGCGGGGCCTTGGCCATGTCCGCGAACATCTTCACGTCCTTGTTGCGCGTCTGCTTGATCATGAATCCGTGGAGCGCATCGCCCGCCGTCGAGATCATCTGGCTCGCGCCGATCTGACCCGCGGCATAGGGCTGGATTGCGGTCGTGTTCATCTGACTGATCGTCGGGGCCATCACGAAGAAGCTGAGGAACAGCGACAGGCCGATCAGCACCTGATTGGGCGGAGTCTGCTGGAGGCCAAGCGCCTGGCGGAGCAGCGACAGCACGATGATGATCCGCGTGAAGCTGGTCATCATCAAGAGGATGCCGGGGAGCACCGTGAGGAGCCCCATGATGATCAGCACCTGCAGCGACAGGCTCAGCGGGGCATCGCCGCCGCCCAGATCGCCAAGCGCGCGGTCCATTGCGCCGCCCACGCCTGGGGGCGCGGCGGGCACCGACGCGGCCCCCTGCGCAAACGCGGGGAACGCGAACAGCACGAAGAAGGCGAGCACGCCGATGAAGAGGGCGGCGCGTCCACCCACGGTGCGGGGAACAGAAATTACCGCGCGCATCACGAGGCTTTCTTGTCCACGACCATTGACGGGACCTTCTTGTCCACCAGCGTCACGCCGGTGCGGCTGACCGAGCAGAGCAATTTCTGTCCCTCGAACTCGATCACTGCGAGGCGAAGTCCCGGCGCGAGCATCATCGTTTCGGTGACCTGCACCATCCGCGCGCCCTGGTTCTTGGGCAGCCGCGCCTCAAGCTTGCGCCAGGCATAGAGGCAGCCGATCAGCAGCCCGCACACGAGCGGGAGCAGGATCACCAGCTTGAGGATGTACGACCACATCATGTTATTTGGCCGCGCGCTTCTCGGGGCTGACGAGCTCGGTCATCCGCACGCCGAACTTCTCGCCCACCGTGACGACTTCGCCCCGGCCGATCAGCGTTCCGTTGACGAACACGTCGAGCAGTTCGTTGGCTTCGCGATCGAGCTCGATCACGCTGGTCTCGCCCAGCGCCAGCAATTCGCGCAGCGTGAGCTGAGTCGATCCGATCTCGACGGTCAGCTTGACATCGACATCCTGCAGCAAATGGAAATTGGTGGTCACCGCCGCATCCATGGGGAAGGCCCCGGTCATGTCGTTCATCGGAAATCCTCTGGATTGATCGGTTCAAGCGAAGAAAGGCGGACGGCGGCGCGACCGTTCGACGTGCCGACCAGCCCGGTGCCCAGGCGCCGCGAAGCCACCATCACGGGAACTTCGGGGCCGAAATCGACGGGTATGACATCGCCCGGCTTGAGCTCCATCAGTCGCGCCAGCGATATGTGCGGCTCGCACAGCACCGAGCGTACCGGCAGGGTCACGCCCATCACCGCGCGCGTGAGGCCCGAGCGCCATAGCGGCTCGACTTCCGCCGGCGCGTCATGGACCTTGACCATCAACGAAGCGGTGTGTGGTTTGAGCGCCGCGACGGGATAGAGAATATCGACGAAATCGGGCTTGTTATCGCCCAGCGCGATACCGAAGCGCGTGACCACCACGGGGTCGTCACCGCCCATATCCGCGGGCTGCGCGTAATTGGCGCTGCCCTCGGCGCGGAATGCAATGCGCGCCAGCGGTTCCCACGCGGCGCCTAGGGGAGCCACGATCGTCTCGCCGATACGCGCGATCAGCGCCTCGGCAGCCGGCGTGAATTCACTGGGGAGCGGGTGGGGCGCATCGCCGTCACCCCCGAAGAACGCATCGAGCATCTGAAGCGCGAACCTGGCATCGATCACGATCTGCGCGCGCTGGCGGGCGGTTCCCATCGCCAGCGGAGACCATGCCGCCAGGGCGCCACCACGCTCCGCCTTATAATCCGCATAGCGCTGGACCACGAGCGGCTCCGCCCAGGTCCTCAGATCCTGGCGGAGCATGCCCTCGAACACGGGCTTCAGCCCCTTTGCGAGCCGCGCACTGAGATGCTGCAGCGTGACGAGATCGCCAAAAGGATTGAGATTGCTCGTCCCCAATGCCGGCGCGTGTTCCGCGCTGGCCCTGGGGCGCTCCCGCCGATCGGCGGCTGCAATCTCTGAAGAGGCGTTAACCATGTCTCACTGAACAATGAAATTGGTAAAGTAGACGTTACCAACCCCGCCAAAACCTTCCTTTTCCTTCAGAACCGCGTTGATTGCCTTGGCCAGGCGATCCTGGATTCCCTTTTTCCCCTGTGCCGTGAACACCTCGTCCTCGCTGGTCTCGCCCAGCGCCATCAGCACGGCCGAGCGAATCGCGATTTCATGCGTTTTGATGTTGTTGAGAACGGTCTCGTCATAGGGCGTGGAAACCGCGATCCCGACCTGGATGAAGTGAACGCTCTCGCGCAGGTTGGAAGTGAATTCCTTCTCCAGCGGGTAATAGCTCGAGGCGTATTTATCGCCCCCCTGGCCCTTTGGCGTGGCCTGGCCACCACCTGATGCTTCGCCCTCGCCGCCGTGATCGCCGCCTTCGCCCGAACCCGCGCGCTTCTGCTCGCTCTTGGGCAGGAGCCTGGGCTCGCCCGCCTTGGCGTCATGCCCGTCGGCGGCGGCTGCGTTGAACCAGCCGGCCTGCATCCCATAGGCTGCGGCGCCGCCTCCGCCCAAAAGCAGCGGCGCGCCGATGAACAAGAGCAGCTTGCCCTTTTTCTTCTTGGGGGCAGGCGCCGAATCGTCGTTCAAGTCTTCCATCATGGCCTCCATGCGTCTCAGGCGACGCGCTCATCGGTTGTGGATCGATCTTCTTCGGTGCGGGCGCGGGCGGGCGCGGCGGGTGCCTGCTGCCGCGGCGCGTCGTTCTGGCGCTGGCCGGACTGGGTCCCTTGCGAATCCACGTTGGTATGGCCGAGCCGGATCCCGCGGGCTTCGGCGAGCTCGTTCAACCGGGGCTGGGCGTCCATCAGGATCTGCCGCGCGGCTTGGGTTTCGGTGGCGAAATGGACATGGATGCGATCACCATCGTGGCGCACCGATACTTCGACCTTGCCCAGCGCATCGGGCATCAGGCTGATCCGCGTTTCCCGGATCGGTGCGGCATCGCGCAGCGCTTCGATGCGCTCGACCATCTGGCCCATCCATTCCTGGCGGCGCATGTCGAGCGCGCCTTGCTGCGCATCAGGCGTGGCCGCGACCTGCTGGAGCGGCGTGGGGCTCGCGGCAGCGGCGGCATTCACCAGCAGCTGGTTCGGCTCACGCAGTTCGCGGCGCAGCGGCGAGAAGGCCGTCGGCGCCAGGGACGGGAGCAGCGGCTGCGCGATCGGCGGAGGTGTGAACAGTGGCACCGCGGCCGAGGCGGCCGGCTGCCGGGCGCGCTCGGCTATCGGGCTCGACCCGACCTTCGGCGGCATTACGGTTTCGCGTGCCGGCTGACGGGCGCTCCACTCTACCGGAGCCTCGATGCTAGGCGCCAGCTTGGGCTCGGGAATCACTGCGTCCGGCAAAGGCTGCGTCACGGCGGTTGCGTACGCCGCGACGACAACCGGCTGCGCCGGCGAGCCGGCGGGTGCTGGGTGAGGCGGCGCGGACGCCCTGATAAATGCGGGAGCTGTGGACACGGCTGCTGACCCAGGCGCGCTTGGTGCGGATGTGGACGCAGGCCTGACAGACGCTTCTGGAGCCGCGGCCCGCAAGGGCGTGCGCGAAAGCGGCGGAGCGTCGCTCCTGGCAAGCGTGAGCGGTTGCGGAGGCTCGACAGTGCTCGGCATCGGACGCCCGATATCGGCTTCGCGCTTTGGCTGCCGTTCAATTTCCCATTGCGTTCCGCTTTCGGGCAAGGGCGCTGCGGCCGCGGCCTTGAAGGCCGCCGGCTTCAATGCAGCAGTGGCCGGCCTGATGAACGCAGCCTGCGGTACTGGCGGGTCGATGGCGTCCGGACGATTAGGGGCGCTGGCTTCGGCGAGAGGCGCTGGGATACCGATCTGTGGATGTTCGACGGCGGCGATGGTTTCTTGCCTCACCGGCACATCGGCCGCCTTGAAGCGCTGGGTTTCCGCCTTGGAGGTAACTGCTCGGCCGAGGGTGGCAGCGCCCAGCCCAGCGGGCCCTGGATGCGGTGCGGGGGCGGCAGTAGAGCGGAGCTGAGTGTCCCCTGTGGGTGCGACTATCTGCACGGTGAGGGCAGTGACCGATCCAACGGATGCTGGCGCAGGGGCCGCTTCCCGCTCCAGCGGCGCATCGCCTGTGGTGGAGCGGAGCTGCATGTCCATCTTAGCGGAAACCGCTGGGCCGGCCCCGGCAGCCACGGGTTGAACGGGCACGGGAACAGGTGAGGACGTCGCGATGGCTTCTCGTCCCACCGGCGCATTGGCTGCCGCGAAGCCAAGCTGCGGCTCCATCCGTGTTCGATCGATGATGGTCGCGACCGGTTCGGCGGGTTCCATATCGGGCGCGGGCGTGCCGGGCAGCGCGAGCCAGGCGAAGACGAGTTCGTCTCGCTCAGGCGCGTTTTCCTCGCCATACTGCGCGGCCGGATTCTCTTCAGCGGTGGAATCCAGATCGATTTGCGGCAAATCCTTGCCGGATTCGGCAGTGAATTGCCCCGCCGCCGCCGATGCGTCGGCAAGCTTGGCGTCGCCGGCGCCAGATTCGAGCGCAGGCGCGGGCATGAGCAAATTGCTCAGCGCTAGCGCGAAATTGCTGGCGCCGCTCTGGGCGGCGAGCAATATCGGACGCGCCGGGCCTGCGGGAGCGACAAGGGGCGATGCGGCAAGCTGGATCAACTGAAAGTCCCCGGTGAATTTGCTTCACGCGTGAATTAGCAAAGATCGTGCCGGTTTCGGCCCGAGGGCGGCAGCGCCTCCAGCGCGCGCAACGCTTCGAGTGCCGCATCCGCTTCCTGGCGGGCAATCAGTTTCTCGATGGCACTTTGATCGCGGCGCGCTTCGCGCGTGGCGGCGCGCGCCGATTGAAGGCCCTGCTCGGCTATTTCGACGCGGCGTGCGGCAGCCTGCGCCGATTGGTGGAGCCGATCCCGATAATGCGCGGCCGCGATGAGCGTGGCTGCGAAGCCTTCGCCTGCAGGTGCTGGCGCGACATTTGCGGCAAGGCTGGCGATGCGTTCGCGAAGCTGCGCCTCCTGCGTGACGCGGCCATGCGCGCGGACTTCCTCGGCGCGGACCTGATCGAGCTGGAGCGTGCGGACACGGTGGAGCCGCGCCAGCTTCTTCGCGCTTCTAGGCATCCCCGAACACGCCTGTCAGTTCCGCTACGGCGTCGGGCAGCGTGACGATCTCATCGGCTCCCTGCCGGATATATTCCATCACCGCGGGGTGACAGGCGATCGCCGCGTCGATCTCCGCATCCGCGCCGGGGCGATATGCGCCCATCAGCACAAGGTCGCGATTCTCCTCATAGGTAGCGAGATGCCGGCGCAGCACGCGCGCGGCGTGGAGGTGCTCCTTGTCGGCGATATCGGTCATTACGCGGCTTACCGAAGGGCCGAGATCGATGGCGGGATAGACCCCGCGCTCCGCCAGCGCGCGACTGAGCACGATATGGCCGTCCAGAATCGAGCGCGCCGAGTCGACCACGGGATCGTTGCCGTCGTCGCCGTCGGCCAGCACCGTGTAGATCGCAGTGATCGAACCGCCCGAGGAGACGCAGGTGCCCGCACGCTCGATCAGGCTGGGGAGCATCGCGATCGCCGATGGCGGATAGCCGCGGGCGCTTGCAGACTCGCCCAGCGCAAGCCCGATCTCGCGCCCCGCATGCGCCACGCGCGTGAGCGAATCCATGATCAGCAGCACCTTCTTGCCTTCGGCACGGAACGCCTCCGCAATCGCGGTGGCGCGAAGCGCACCGCGGATGCGAAGCACGGGCGAATGATTGGCGGGCACCGCCACGACCACCGATCGCGCGCGCGCCGCGCCCGCCACCTTGGTCTCAAGAAAGTCGGCCACTTCGCGGCTGCGCTCGCCGATCAGCCCGATGACGATCACATCGGCCTCGGCCGCGCGCACCATCATCCCCAGCAGAACCGATTTGCCGACGCCCGAGCCGGCCATGATGCCTACGCGCTGTCCCTGGCCGATCGTGAGCAGCCCGTTGATCGCGCGTACGCCGACATCCATCGGCTTCAGCACGCGGCCGCGGTCCAGCGGCGATTGGAGCTTGCCGGCGAGCGGCCATTTGCCCGCGCCCCGAATGGGTCCAAGCCCGTCGATCGGCTTGCCCGATCCATCCACCACGCGGCCCAGCATCGCCGCGCCTATTTCGGCTTCTCCGGGAGGACCGATCGGGCGCACGGGCGCATTTGGGAGCAAGGCGGCGGGGCCGCCCAGATTCATCATCAGCGTGCGGCCCGAGCGAAAGCCGATCACCTCCGCCTCGATCCGGCTCGCGCCGTCGCCGATCGCGCAGACAGTGCCGACCGGCAGCGACAGGCCAACGGCCTCCATAAGCAGCCCGTCATAGGAGGCGAGCCGGCCCGAGACCTTGGGCCTGGCGGCGAAATCGCGGCAGCCCAGACCCTCGATATAATCTTCGGTAAAGCGATTCAGCATAGGGGGGGGATCGGCACGCGATCGATCGCCGCGGCGAGCTGCTCGAGCCACAGATCGGGGCCATCCTCCACGATCGTCGATGCGCTTTCGATGACGAAGGCCCCGCGCTGGATATGCGGATCACCGACCGGGAACACGCTGGCAGGCAGCTTGCCTTCGAGCAGCGGCACATCATCGGGGTGAACGCGGAGCAGCGCCGATTCGGCGCTGTCGGCAAGCAGATCGACCGCCACGGTGATCCGCGCGCCAAGCACATCGGGGGCGACTCCGACTTCCCCGATCATCCGGGAAACGAGATGCAGCACTGTCTGGCGCAGATGCCCGGCCATGCGCTCGCGATCGAAATGCGCGGCCTTGGCCAGCGCGATGGAAACCTGATCGAGCAATGCGGCCTCGCGGCCCTGCGCGGCGTCGAGTTCCGCCAGCACGGCGGCACGGCCCTCGGCGAACCCGGCCTCGCGCGCGGCGGCGATCGGATCGGCGAAGCCAGTGCTGGCCGAAGCGAACGGATCCCACCCCTGCGTAGGGTTGGCATCGGGATCGGCTGGCGCGAAGTGACGGGGCTGGAGCGCGTCGCGGCGCCCGATCCGCTCGACCTGGGCAGGAGCAAAGCCGATCGGCGCGGAAAAGGCGCGCTGGAGCACGCTTTCGGCGGCGTGGATGCGCCCGGCAAAGCCCGGCGTAAAGCTGGGCGCGGCATCAGACATAATCGTCGTCCCCACCCTTGCTCGGCATCTGGATCGTGCCGTCCTTCACCAGCCCGCGCGCGATGGCGATCATCACCTTTTGCGCTTCGAGCACGTCGGCCATCTTCATGGGTCCGCGCGCTTCCATCTCGTCGCGGATGCCATCGGCGGCACGGCTGGACATGCAGCCCAGGAAACGGTTGCGAACCACTTCCTCGACGCCCTTGAGCGACTTGACCAATATGTCGCTGTCCATGCTGCGGATAAGCGTGGAGAGATTCTTGTCGTCGAGCTCGAGCAGGTTGTCGAAGACGAACATCGCTTCCTCGATCGCCCTGGCGACTTCCTTGTCGATCTTGGCGAGCTTGGGCATCACGCGCCGCTCGGTGATCTTGCGCGCGCCCTGCAGGATCTTCGCCGCCTCGCGCGTGCCGCCCAGCTGGAGGCCGGGTGACTTCTTGGCGCCACCCCCTGCCGCGCGGGTCGTCAGCATCGCCTTCAACGTTTCGATTGCCTCGGGCGGCACCGGGCCTAGCTTTGCGACGCGGCGCAGGATCTGCGGCTGCATGGCTTCGGGCAGATGCTCGAAGACCTGCGCGGCCACATCGGGATCGAGATTGACCAGCAATACGGCGGCGATCTGCGGGTGCTCGGTCTCTACCATCCGCGCGATCTCGTCGGGCTCGAACCAGGCGAGCATTTCCAGGCCGCCCGCCGATTCCGGCGGGGCGATGCGTGCAAGCACGCCTTCGGCCCGCTCGGGACCCAGCGCGCGATTCATGATGCCATGAATGCGCGGGCCCGGATCGAACTGGACGCTGGAGCGGCCGCGCGCCTTGTACGTAAAATCATCCAGAACCTGTTCGACCTCGGCTTCGCTTACATCGGCGACGGTGAACATCGCCCGCCCGAGCGAGCGGACTTCATCGGGGTCCAGCTTCTGGAGGATCGCCGCGGCTTCCTCTTCGCCCACCAGCATCATCAGCACGGCGGCGCGCTCGGTGCCATTGAAGGTCCGGAGCGAATATTGGGGGGCGTTCACTGGCCGTCCGCCTTGATCATGTCGCGAACCGCCAGCGCGGCACGCGCGGGATTGTCGCGCGTGAAGCCGCGGACGAGGCCGACCCGGTCGTCATAGCTGTTGCCGTTGCGCTCGAGCATGTCGATAGAGACGGCCGGACCGGGAGCGCCGCCGGGGGCGCCGATCGCCAGCGCCTGGCGCACGCCGGCATCGTCGCGCTTCTTGAGCAGCGCTTTGGCGAGCGGACGCACGCCAAGGAACAGCACGAGCAAGGCGATAATGAGCGCGGTCACGTTGCGCGCCACCAGCGGAACCCAGCCGGCATCATACCAGGAGGGGCCCGCAGTCGCGGCGCCGGCGGCGGCGCTGAACTTGCGGCTGACCACCGTGACCTGATCCTGGCGCGTGGGATTATAGCCGACCGCGGCCTGGACGAGCTGCGTTATCTGCTGGATTTCCATCTGCCCGCGCGGCTTTCCCGTCTCTTCGCGGATCAGCACCGCCACTGAAAGGCGCTTTACGCCGCCGGGCGCCGCGCGGGTCACCGAGATTTCCTTGCCGGTCTCGTAGGTGCGCGTGAAGCTGTCGCTGAGCTTCTGCTGCGCCTGCGCGGGGGCAGCACCGGCAGGGGCCGTTGCCGCCGAATTGGCCTGGCCCGCCTGTGCATTGGGAGCGGTCAGCGTGCTGGCGGGGGGCGGCGTGTTCGAAAGCGCGCCGGGGATCCCGCCGGGCGTAGCCGATGCGCCGTCCTTTGATGTGCCGGTCCAATTGCCCTGCTCGGCGCGGACCACCTGGCCCTGCTTGTCATAGCTTTCACGCGTCGCCTGGCTCTCGTCTAGATCGACTTCGGCCTGGACCTCGGCAGTGAAATTGCCGGCCCCCACCATCGGCGTCAGCAGCTGGTTGAGCTGCTCGCGATATTTGTCCTCCACGCGGCGCTGGAATTCGATGCGCGTGTCCCCCGCAGCCGAGCTGCCGTCATTATTGCCCCCCGATTTGGAGAGCAGGGCGCCCATCTGGTCGACGATCGTGACCGATTGCGGAGTCATGCCCGGCACCGAGGAGGCGACCAGATTGACGATCGCGCGAATCTGCGGCTCGGCGAGCGCGCGGCCCGGCTGGAGCTTCAGGATCACGGATGCCGAAGGCGCGGCCTTGTCGCGCACAAAGGCGCTGGCCTCGGGTGTCGCGAGGTGGACGCGCGCTTCGGCGACTGCATCAATCTCCTGGATCGAGCGCGCCAGCTCGGTCTCGCGCGCCTGGCGAAGGCGTTCGCCCTCGACCGCGCGGCTGACACCCATCGGAAGCTGATCGAGGATCGCATAGCCGCCGGGCGCCGCCTTGGGCAGGTCCTGGCTTGCGAGCAGCATCCGCGCCTTGTGGTAATCGTCTTCCGCCACGGTGATCGAGCCGCCATTGTCGATGCTCGATTCGATGCTTGCGGTCTGCAGCGCGGCGCTGATCGCCTGCTTGTCCGAATCACTCACATTGGCGAACAGGATGCGCTGCGGCGAGCTGGCGACCATCGACCAGGCGAGGAAGCCCGCGGCTATCAGGCCCAGGAGGAAAAGCAGCGGCATGGCGCGCCGGACGGCCGGCTGCGCTAGCAGCCCGCTCATCTGCTTTAGCGGATTGAGACCGGCGGGGGTAGCCGCGCCGTCTGCGGTGGTGAGTGCGTTGCTCATCGATTACACCGGCATGCTCATGATGTCCTTATATGCGGACAGGAGTTTGTTGCGGACTTGCAGGGTCGCTTCGAAGCCGACCGAGGCCTGTTGGCGGGCCAGCATCACCTTGGCGATGTCCACCGTTTCGCCGCGCTCGTACGCGGCCGACAGGTCGCCCGCCTGCTGCTGGCTCTGGTTGACCGATTTGAGAGCGTCTTCGAGCGTAGCGGCGAAACTGGCCGGCTTGCTTTCGGCCGCTGGAACGCCCGCCGGAACCTGATTGGCCCGGGTGAGCGCCGCGTTGCGCTCCAGGATCTGCGAGCGGAGCTGCATCACGCGATCGATGCCCATGGCTCCACCGCCCACGGCGCCGACTCCCCCGACGCCGCTCATGCCGAAGCCGCCGCGTTACGGACGGTGATGTCCTCGCCCTGTTCGCGCGCCTTGGCCAGCCGGTAGCGGAGTGTGCGCTCGGAGATGCCGAGCTTCCTCGCGGTCTCGGTGCGGCTTCCCTTGCATTCGGCCAGCGTGTCGCGGATTGCCGCGAATTCGTGAATCTGGACGATATTGCTCAGCGTGCCCGACGCTTGGCTAGAGGTCTCGACGCGCGTCTCGGCGCGCCGATCGAAGATCAGGTGCTCAGGGCGGATCGTGCCGCCACCGCACAGGAGCAGCGCGCGCTGGATCACGTTCTCGAGCTCTCGGACATTGCCGGGCCAATCATGATCCGCGAGCATTTCTAGTGAGTCAGGCGCGATCCAGGAAAGCGGCGTCCGATCGCCGGCATGGCGAACCACCATGGCGGCGGCGAGCGCTGCCAGATCCCCGGGACGCTCGGCCAGCGGGCGCGTAGCGAGCGGGAATACCGAGAGGCGATAGTATAAATCGGCCCGGAACCGACCGGCCATGACTTCGCCCTGCAGGTCGCGATTGGCACAGGCGATGACGCGGACGTCGATCTTTTCGGGATGCGTGCCGCCGATCGGGACGACTTCGCGCTCCTGCAATGCGCGGAGCAGCTTGGCCTGAAGATTGACCGGCATTTCGGCGACTTCGTCGAGCAGCAGCGTGCCTCCGTTGGCGGCGCGGAAGAATCCCTGGCCGCCCGAGGATGCGCCGGTGAAGGCGCCCTTGTGATGGCCGAACAGCATCGCCTCGAGCATCGTCTCGGGCAGAGCGGCGCAATTGATCGCGATGAAGGGTCCATCCCGGCGGCTCGATCCCATGTGGATCGCGCGGGCCAGAACTTCCTTGCCCGTGCCCGTCGGGCCGTTGATCAGCACGGTGATATCGGATGCGGCCACGCGCTCGGCAAGCGCGAGCAGCGCCAGACTTTCGGGATCGGCGGCGACGGGCTCTTGCGGGCCGCGGAGCAGCGCGCTCGCGAAGCCGTTGCCGATCGCCGAATCTTCAGCCCCGAACGAGAGGCGCGCCGGGTTCCCGTCACGAAAGGGGATGGCTTCGGGTTCGCCTTCGTCGAGGATCAGCGTGCGCGCCGGCGCGGGCGGCGTTTCGCCGTCCGCCACAAGGTACACATCGCCCGGGGCGGGCTTGCCGTCTTCGCACGATGCGATCACCAGGCCCTGCGCCCGAAGCGCGGACACGAGCGCGTATTTCTGCCTGAGAATTGCGGCTGACGGAACGATCGTTTGCATGGACTTACCCCCTGAGAAGCCCCTGATGGCCGATTCCTGGTTAATGACCGGTAAATCATCGTGTTCGGCCCGCTTCCTGGCTCCGGGCGCACGCGAGGCGCGCGCGCGAGGGCCGAATTTTTTCGCTTAAGCCGGTTCGCGAGCGGCCGTTCCTTTGCTTGGCGGCTCCGGGCTCCCGTTCAGGGGGGACGCGGGAAAGCCGGCTAGCATGGAGACCAACATGACTGTTATTGGAACCAATGTCGCAGCGGTCCGGGCGGGCAACGCCTCGAACGCAGCAAACAAGGCACTCGGCACCGCAATGGAGCGCCTGTCGACCGGCAAGCGCATCAACACCGCGAAGGACGACGCCGCCGGCCTCGCCATCGCTTCCTCGATGACCTCTTCGATCCGCGGCATGAGTCAGGCGATCCGCAATGCCAATGACGGCATCTCGTTCGCCCAGACTGCCGATGGCGCTCTGGAAGAAGTCAGCAACATGCTGCAGCGTATCCGCGAGCTGGCTGTCCAGTCGGCTTCGGGCACCTACAGCACGACCGATCGCGCAAACCTCGACAAGGAAGCCGCTGCGCTGACCACGCAGATCACTTCGGTCTTCACCAACACGAAGTTCAACGGCGTGACGGTGTTCGATTATGCGACGACGGACACGGCTTCGGACGACGTGACGATCCAGACCGGCATCAACAGCACCGACACGGTTGCGCTGGTGAAGTCCTTCTTCGACAGCGACGATTATGCCGCCGCCGACTTCAAGGTCGATACGGCCGCCAATGCCGGCACGACGCTGACCAATGCCGACGCGGCGCTGGTTTCGGTCAACACCGCCCGCGCCACACTCGGCGCGTCGCAGAGCCGGCTCGAATCTGTGGTCAACAACCTGACGACCAACGTCACCAACCTGACCGATGCCCGCAGCCGCATCGAAGACGCCGATTTCTCGGCTGAAACGGCGGCGCTGGCCAAGGCGCAGATCCTTTCGCAGGCTTCGACCGCGATGCTCGCACAGGCCAATCAGAGCCAGCAGACGGTTCTTACGCTGCTCCGTTAAGCGCGTGCCGGTCGGGGTGTCACCCCCCTGACAGGCACCGCGGCCGGTCACCTCTCGAAAGAGGGGGCGCATGGGAGACCCCGATGATCCACGGATCATCGGGGTTTTTCTGCGCTTTCTGGTGATTGGTAAGCGCGGACGCCCTATTCCGGCCGCGCCCAGATCCAGCTGCCGATCAGCAAAGCCGCGAGGATTGGGGCCACCGACCAGGGCCAGGGCGCGAAGACCAGCGCCACCGATATGCTCAGGGCGAACGCCACGCTGGCTGCGAACTTTCCCTTGCGGCTGATCGCTCCGCGCTCACGCCAGGCGAGGATGTGCGGGCCGAATAGCGAATGATTCAGCAGCCGCGCCTCGAACGCCGGGCTGCTGCGCGCAAAGCAATAGGCCGCGAGGATCACGAACACCGTGGTCGGCAGCACCGGCAAGATCGCGCCGATCGCGGCGAGCCCGAGCGAGGCGAAGCCTGCAGCCAAATAGAGTATTCGGACCATCGCTGTGAGGTAGCATGGGTCGAGCGGCCGCCGGTAGCACGTAGCTCCGCGGGGCCGCGCCCTCAATTCGGCGCGAGAGGGAACCAGACCTCGAAGCAGGAGCCCCCCTCCGGGCGGCGACTTGCGGACAGGGTGCCGTTAAGCTGCGCAGCAAGCGATCGAACCACGCGCATGCCCAGGCTTTTGCTGTCGGCGGCGGGATCGAAATTCTCGGGCAGGCCGCGCCCCTCGTCGCAAACGCTGAGCGTTTGGCCATCGGTCGAAATCTCGTAGCACACTTTGATCAGGCCTGTACCGTGCTTCGCCGCGTTGGTGACAAGCTCGTTGGCCAGCAGCCCGATAGGCTGGATCGATCTGGTTGGCACGTCTCCTTCATCGCCCTCCACTTCGATCCTGCGCCCGACGACAGTCTCCAGATCGGCACATAGTCTGCGCAAAAAGGTGATGCACGATGTCGCGTCGCCTTCGGCGAGGAAATGACGATGGACCTGGGCAACCGCCGCAACGCGGTTCGCCGCCAATTGCAAATGGCCCACTGCATCGCCTTCAAGAGAGCGGCTTTGCATCGCAAGCAGCCCGGAGACGAACTGGAGGCTGTTCATCACGCGGTGATCGATCTCTTTCGCCATCAGCTCCGCGCGCGTAACCGCACGTCGCGCCGCGAGTTGCATTTCCATCTGGTCCATCACTACCGATGCTAGGTCCTTCAAGTCGTCGATCTGACCTTGGTCGATGGGGCGTGCTTCCTTATCGATGATGCACAGCGTACCGAGATTGTGACCATCGCCCGTCCTGAGCGGCACGCCGGCATAGAAGCGAAGGCCAAAATCGCCCGCGACCAGGGGGTTTGCAAGTGATCGCGGATCGACGCTGGCATCGGCAAGGATGTATGGATCGGACGAAAGGATCGCTGACGCACATAGCCCCGGATCGCGGCCAATCTGATTCACGGGGACGCCATGGTGCGACTTGAACCAAATTCGGTCTTCATCGACGATGCTGATGATCGAGATCGGCACGCCAAAGCGGCGCGCGGCAAGCGCAGTAATGCGATCGAAAGCGCCGTCGGGCGGCGTATCCAGGATATCGTAACGCCGCACCGCAGACATGCGCTCGGTCTCGGTCGCCGGGATAATCGACGCATCGGCCATCTTGAACGCTCCATGCCTCAGAAGGTGGTGAGGCCGATGGTACGCGATCCATCCGATCGGGAGAACTGGGAAATTGCCCTGCGGTTCACCCCAACCTTCGCTGCAGGCCCTTCTTGAGCCGGTCGTGCGCGCTTTTCTTGATCTGGCAGATGCGCGCGGCGCCCACGCCGATCACTTCGCCGATCTCCTCGAGATTGAGTTCCTCGACATAATAAAGCTGGATGACCATCTGCTCCTTTTCGGGCAGTTCGGCGATTGCCTCGATCAGCGCCTGGCGCTGGTCGGAATCCGCGAGCTGGTCGAACGGGCTCGGCTCGTCGGACATGAACCAGGGGCTCTCGTCCGAATAGGCGTCGTCGATCGAATCGAAGCGCACCGCCTCGGCGCTGGCATATTCCGCGCGCAACTTCTCGGGCGTCACACCGATCCGCTCGGCGACTTCGGCGTCGGAAGGCGGGCGGCCAAGTTCGCTCGACAGCGCCTTGATCATATCCTGATAAGCCCGCCGGCGGCGCATCGCGCCCCGAGTCAGCGTCGCCTGGCGGCGCAATTCGTCGATCATCGAGCCGCGCAGCCGCGTCGAGAGATATTGCTCGAAAGTGACGGCCCCACGGTCCTCGAAGCCGCTCACGGCCTCGATCAGCGCAACCATGCCAATCTGGATCAAATCCTCGACTTCGACGATCGAGCTCATCGATCCGTGGATGTGCCAGGCGATGCGGCGCACGAGCGGCAGATGCTTGCGCACCAGCGCCTCGGCGTTGCGCTTGGGCAGCGGCACGGGGGAATAGGTAAGCGGCGCGGCTGAGGCCATGTCGATCATCTTCCTGGGGGGGAGGGTCTGCACCCAGCTACCGCAGCAGCCGGGACGGAGCGCATTTTGGCGTTGGGCAAGAAATGAGGAGGGAGTGATGCGGTGCCATCAGGACCGACGAATGACGCCGCCCAGCGCCAAAAGGCGCCCGCCGCTTCGCGGTCGCCCGGAGACGAACGCTGGACTGCGTCAGCTCCCTTGCACGGGCCACCAGCCCGCGCTGCGTGAGCTTCCTTGCCAGCGCCCGTCTCTGGGCGATCACGGCTGCTGCGGTAGCTGGGTGCAGACCCTAGAGCGTTCATGCGGGCAGCGCTTCGGGCGCGCCGATCACGGCCACGACTTCGACCGCCTTGTCCTCGGGCACTTCGAAGAAGCTCATCACCGGCGTATCGGGCAGCACGGTCTTGACCAGCTTGCGGATCGCGATGCGGATGGCGGGCTGGACGACCAGAGCGAATGGTTTGGCCTCGTTGACCAGCGGCTGCGCCGCGCGCTGCAGCGCATCGGCGATGCGGCGGCCGAGATCGGGCTCGATCGTGTGGCGGCGTGACGGATCCGAGCGGACTGCCTGCCCCAGCAACGCTTCGAGCTGCCCTTCGAGCGTCATCACGCGCAACGGCTCGCGCACGCCGCACAGCTTCTGGATGATCAGCGGCCCCAGTTCGGGACGGATCAACTCGAGTATCTCCTCGGGATCGAGGGTCTTCTGCGCAGCGACGGCGATCGCGGCGGCGATGCGGCGGAATTCCTTCAGCGAAATATTCTCCGCGAGCAACCCGCGCAGCACCGTGGTGAGCGTAGTGAGCGGCACAGGGTTGGGCGAGAGCGAGGCGACCAGCGATGCGGCGCGCTCCTTCAACCCGTCGAGCAGCGACTGGACTTCGTCGGGGCCGAGCAGGTCGGCGGCGCTCGATGCGAGCGCCTGATTGAGATGCGTCGCGACGACGGTGCCGGGATCGACCACTAGATAGCCCGCCCCGGTCGCGGCGTCCGCCTCGGCCTGCGCGATCCACACCGCATCCAGCCCGAAGGTCGGATCCTTGACGCGCTTGCCCTGAAGCGTGCCGACCGCCTGGCCGGTATCGAGCGCGAGCATCTCGTCGGGCGAGACATTGTCCTCGGCCATCACGACGCCGCCGATCGAGATGCGATAGGTGAAGGGCGCCAGATTGATATCGTCGCGCACGCGAACATGCGGCACGACGAAACCAAGCTCCTTCGAAAGCTGGCGGCGCACGCCGGTGATGCGGCCCATTAGCGGCCCGCCACGCCGCTCGTCGACCAGCGGCACCAGGCCATAGCCGATATCGAGCATCACCTGCATGTTGTCGGTGACTTCGTCCCAGCCGATCCGCGACTGGTCGACCGGCTCCGGCAAAGGTTCGGGCGGGGGCGGCAGATTGGCGATTTTCTTCAGGCGCCACGCGGCGAAGCCCGCGACCGCGGCGGCCGGCAAAATTACGAAATGCGGCATGCCGGGCATAACCCCGAGCAGCCCGAGGATCACCGCGACCGGCATCCAGGTCTTGTAGCTGCCGAACTGGCTGCCGATCTGACCCGCCAGATCCTGCGAGGAGGTAACCCGCGTGACGATCGCGGCGGCGGCGATCGAGAGCATCAGCGCGGGGATCTGCGCGACCAATGCGTCGCCGATCGCGAGCATGATGTAATGCTGCGCGGCGTCGCCCACGGCCATCTGGTGACTGACGACGCCTAGGATGAGCCCGCCGACGATGTTGATGAAGAGGATCAGCAGGCCGGCGATCGCATCGCCCTTCACGAACTTGGACGAACCGTCCATCGAGCCATAGAAATCAGCTTCGGTGCCCACTTCGACGCGGCGTGCGCGGGCTTCGTCCGGGGTGAGCAGACCGGCGTTGAGGTCCGCGTCGATCGCCATCTGCTTGCCGGGCAAGGCATCGAGGGTAAAGCGCGCCGATACTTCGGAGACGCGGCCCGCGCCTTTCGTCACCACGATCATGTTGATGATCACGATGACCGCGAAGACGACGAGACCGACGACATAGTCGCCGCCGATCAGAAATTTGCCGAATGCCTCGATGACATGGCCGGCCGCGGCCTCTCCCTCATGCCCGTGCACCAGCACGACGCGGGTGGAGGCGACGTTGAGGCCCAGGCGGAACAGGGTGGCGAAGAGCAACACGGTCGGGAAAGCCGAGAAATCGAGCGGCTTTTGCGCATTGAGCGCGACCATCAGCACCGCGAGGCTGATCATGATGTTCATTATGAAGAAGGCATCGAGCAGGAAGGCCGGGATCGGCACGACCATCAATGCGATGAGCAACAGCATCGCGCCGGGGAGCGCGAAGCTTTTCATCGCCGGTGCAAAGCCCTGGGGCAGCGTCAGACCATTCACGTGGATTTACGCTCCGAGATTTGCGAGCATGAGATAGGCGAGCCGGGCAGTCTCCGGGGTCGGGCGCAGCGGATCCAGATTGCGTTCCAGTGTCGCGCGTTGCGAAGCGAACCGGTCGTTGCCGCTCTTGCCGGTGTTCAATTGCGCCAGCGTGGTCTCGACCCAGTGGCGGTCGCTATCGACTGCGCCATTGCCGAGCACGACCTCGCCTTCGTTGAAATCGCCCAGCGGATCGAGCTGCGTCGAAGCTAAACCGGTGGCCCCACCCGCCGCCGCGCCCGAATCGAGCTTGCCGGCGAAACGCGAATAGATCTGGCTCAGCGTGCGCGGCTGGCCGTTCGAGGCGTAGAAGATGTTGCGATTGGCGCGCGCCGCGGCGGGAAACATGCTCGCGCCGGTTCGGCCGGGGCTCTCCGCCATGGTGTCGAGAAACTTGCCCGCGCCGCCCAGGCCGAGGAAATGCGCCATATACAGGTCGGTGCCGGTAGTTGGGCGGCCCAGCCGGTCTTCGAGCGCGGCCTTATTGTCCGATGCATGCTCGGCAGCCATGATCGCCGCGGCCTGCGGATCGCTCCGCAAATGGAGAATCGCCTGGCGCACGCCTGGATCGCTGACGACATAGCGGCCACTAGACGTCTGCTTGATGCTGTCGGCGGCCCAGCCCAGGCCGTGTTTCCCGCCATGATCCTTGACCACGCCGAGCCAGCTCTGCTCGATGAACTGATAAAGGCCCGTAGCCGAGGAGGTGCCGGCGCGCGCATCGGCGCGCATGCCGCTCTCGACTTGCGCCTGACCCAGCAGATAATTGAAGTCCACGCCGGTCTTGCGGCTCGCGGCGGCAATCGCCGTCTGGATGCCTGCCCTGTTATTGACCGAAGCTACGCTCATGGATGGCTGATCCGATTGCCCTAGGTGCGGGCATAATCAGCAAGGAGCGTGCCAACTCAAACCTGCTCCAGAGGGAGAAGGATACCGCAGCTTGGCAGCTTGCTGCCTAGCGGAGGTTGGATGAGGGGATTGGAGCTATCGATAGGGTGATCCCCTCACCCAGCTTCGACTAAGCCTCGCGAAGAAGCGAGACTAAGTCTGCGCAACCCTCTCCCCGCGGGAGAGGGAGTTTCAAGCCAGCGCATACCCCACCGGGCCGTAGGCGGGCGCCGCCTGGCCGGAAAGAACTTGCAGCCGGCGGCGAACATTTGCCGCCATCAAATTCACATAGATGCGGCAGGTCTCGTTGAGGCGGTGCGCTTCGGCCGCGAGTTGCTTGACCTCGGCGGAAGGCGCCTCGCCGTCATAGAGCGCGACGGTGTCGATGCCGGCGAGCTTGTCGCGAGTCGCCTTGTCGAGCGCGGCGGCGTCGTTCGCCTTGAGCGCCGCGATCTCGGCATGCAGCGCTTCGATCACCCCAATCAAAGCATCACGCCTAGTCATTTGGTTTCCACTGCATCTTCAGCGCCAGCAGCCGATCCGCGATGGTCGAAGGGACGAGCGGGAAATTGCCGTCCTCGATCGCCTTCTTGATCTTGGCGACGCGCTCGACGTCCACCGGCGGCTTGGCGGCAAGGCTGGCGGTCAGCTCGCTGGCCGCAGTCTGGACCACAGGCGCGGCGGGCTGGACCGGGCGCGCTTCCGCGACCTTGCTCAGGGCGTTCACAGACGACACGGGCCGAGCGACGACCGCGCCAGTCTTTATGCCGATTGGATCCACCATGCTCGCTATCCCTAGCTATGCTTGCAACGGGTAGAACGGCCGTTTGCCGGGAAGCTTTAACAAAAAAAATTCAGTCGCCCCATCCCGGCAATTTGGCGCGCCCGGGCTCGACCGCAACGGCTTGAATCGGCGGCTTCTTTTCATCGACCTTGACCGTGAGCCGCCCGCCCGCGGGAGCGTCGCTCATCGCGACGCCTTCGCGTGCGATCGAGAAGCCGGCGGCGCCGGCCTCGACCGTCACGGCATCACCGCGGCGGATGACCGGCTCGGCCCTGGCCGCCGGCGCGGGCTTCACTGCGATGGGCGCGGCAACCGTCACCGCGGGTGCGGCCTTGGGCTGGGGCGCGGCATTGACCGGAACGAAGATCCGCCAGCCCGGCTCCATGCAGCGCACCACGACGGCGTCCTTCGCGGCATTGCGCCATTCGAGCTGCGGCGCGGTGCATGCCGCAAGCTTAAGCCGGTTATCGACCTTGGTGCGCGCGCCGCCTTCTTCGCCAACCGCCTTGCCGGTGAATTGAGCGACGATCACGTCGAGCATCGCTGTGGACTGGAATTCGCTCGCGCCAACGGGCGCTGCGATTGCCAGAATCGGGGCAAGGGCTGCGAACAACATGGTCTTCTCCTTGGGATTTCGTATCGGGCGGCCGATCATTTCCGGTCCCCTTCAAAGCCGAGCGTCAGCAAGGTGCGGCGCTTGCCCCTGGCCGTGGCGATCTGGATGCGGTCGGGCGGCACTGCGCCCGAAGCTCCGAGCAAGGCGGCGACTGCGCGCGCGCGGTCTGCGGCGAGGATCGCGCCGCTGCCGCTGAGCTGGTCAACGTCCTGCGCCGAGCCGTCGAATTCACCAGTGACTTTCAGCCGAGTGCGCGGATCGCGCGCGGCCTCGCGCGCCCAGCCAAGCGCGGCGCGCAGGTCATGCGGCACGGCCGAGCCGGGCGCAAAGCCGCCGACCACAGCCATCTCGACCGGCATGGCGGGCGCGGTATCGGCGCCGAACCCGGCCCGCAGGCTGGCCGCAAGCGCCCTGCCGTCCATCTGGTTGGCCTGGAGAAACACGAAGAAGCCCACAAGCAGCAGCGCCAGATCGGCGAGCGTCATCAGCCATATCGGGCGGGCCGGCGCTTCCTCTTCGAACGGGGCGATCATGCCGCAATCTCGCGCAGGCCGCCACGAACCGCTGGCTCGATCCCGGCGAGCGCGGCGAGCGGGATTTCAAGGCGTGCTCGCTCCTGCGCCTCGTGCCGCGCCTGCCGCTTGAGGCGCGCGGCGACGGGCAGCGCGACGAGGCTGGCCAGGATCGCGCCGTAGAGCGTAGTGAGCAGGGCGACCGCCATCGCGCCGCCGATCGTCGCGGGGTCCTTCATCGCGACGAACATGCCGACGAGCCCGATCAGCGTGCCGATCATTCCCATTGCCGGGGCGATTTCGGCCATGCCGGTCCAGACATCGGAAGCGGCGCGGTGGCGCTCGAAGCGCGCCGCGCGGCGGTGCTGGAGCAAGGCGACGATTTTGGCTTCGGAGGCGCCGTCTACCGCGGCTTCGACCGCGGCAGCGACATCCGTATCCGAGATGATCGAGCGATCGAGCGCGATCAGCCCGTGCCGCCGCGCGATCCGCGTCAGTGCCGTGATCTGGGCTAGCAGGGCCTCGGCGTCGAAGCGCCTGCGCCCCAGCACGCGGAGCGCGGAAACGCTCCGTGCCAGGTCCCCGAGCGGGGTTCGCAGCACAACGGCAAGCGCAGTTCCGCCGCCGACGATGGCGATCGCGACGGGATCGAGAAACGGCGCGAGGCCGGGGAAGGATGACAGGTCCATGTGCTCGCGGTTGCAAGTGGCGGGCCAAATGCAGGCCTCTCTTGCCGTGCATGGCAATCCGGTGGCCACGGCACCGCATTGCCGCCGCGATCGGCAAAACCTTGCCGCCCTTGCCGCCGCTGGCGACCTTCTTCCCTCCTTCCCCCTGCCGCCAAAAAACTGGCACGCCCATTGCAGGTACACCCGCGAACTTTTGTGCGGGAGACCCGTCGATGCCCAATGACAGCCTTTTCGGCGTACATGGCCAAGCGCTTGCGGTGCGTTCGCAGCGCATGGGCGTGCTGGCGTCGAACATCGCGAACGCATCCACGCCTGGCTACAAGGCCAAGGACATCGATTTCCAGGCCGCCTTGGCAGGGGCGCAGGGCGGAGCGCTCGACAATGCCATCGACGGCGCGACGCTTTACCGCGTGCCGCTTCAGCCTTCGGCCGACGGCAACACCGTCGAGCTCGCCACCGAACAGACCGCGTTCGCCGAGAATGCCCTCGCCTATCAAACCACGCTCGCATTCCTGAATGGACGCATCAGCACCATCACGCGCGCGCTGAGGGGAGAATAAGCATGGGCGACAGGCCGCTCTCGATCTTCCAGGTCTCCGGCCGCGCGATGAGCGCGCAGCTCGTGCGGATGAACGCCACCGCATCTAACCTGGCAAATGCCGGCACCGTCGCTTCGAGCGCGGAGGCCGCCTATCGCACGATCAAGCCGGTGTTCCGCACCGCCTTCGACGAAGCGAGCGGCATGTCCACGGTAGATGTCGAGCAAATCGTCACTGCCGGCGCCGAGCCGACCAAGCGCTACGACCCAGGCAACCCGATGGCCGACAAGGACGGCAATGTCTGGGAATCCGCAGTCGATGAGACGCGCGAGCTGGTCGATATGCTCGAGACCGCCCGCTCCTACCAAAACAATGTCGAGGTGATGCAGACTGCCAAGCAGCTGATCTCCGAGACTCTCAAGCTGGGCCGCTGATCATGAGCTTCGATTCCACTCTCGCCAGCCTGGGCATCGGCCGCACCGGCCCGTCCACGGCATCGACGGCCAATGCCAATCTCGGCAACCCGGCGATGGACCAGGGCGATTTCCTGACACTGATGACTGCGCAGCTCAAGAACCAGGACCCGTTCGATCCGGTGGATAACAGCCAGATGGTCGCCCAGATGGCGCAATTCTCCTCGCTCGCCGGCATCAGCGAAATGAACACGACGCTCAAGGCGATCGCCGAGCGGCTGAACGGCACTTCGACCGGCGACGCGATGGCGTGGATCGGCCGGAACGTGCTGACCGAGGGCTCGACCGCCTATCCGCGAACCGACGGAAGCCTGGGCGGCACGATTGAGCTCGGCGCGGACGCGAGCAACGTCACCGTGACGATCGAAGGGCCCAACGGCGCGATGCTGCGCACCGTGGAACTCGGGGCGCAGGCAAAGGGCGCCATCGACTTCGAATGGGACGGCACGACCGATTCCGGCGAGCCGGCCGGCAACGGCCCCTTCACGATACGCGTCGGCGCGCAGAATGCCGAGGGCAAGGCGGTTGCCGCCGCGCCGCTCGTCTGGGCGCCGGTAACTTCGGTTTCGCTCGGCGCCGACGGCGCCCCCATCCTTACGCTGCCCGGCCTCGGCCAAATCCCCGTCTCCGCCGTCCGCAAGGTCGGCTGAACCCCACGAAAAGGAGCAATATAATGTCTTTCTTCACTTCCTTGAGCGGGCTTCAGGCCGCGCAGACCGACATGTCGACCATTTCGCACAACCTTGCGAATGTCGGCACCAACGGCTTCAAGCGTTCGACGACCCAGTTCGCCGACGTGATCGCCTCGACCGCCAATTCCAACCCGACTCAGATGGTCGGATCGGGCACGGTGGTGAAGTCGGTTCGCCAGCAGTTCAGCCAGGGCGGCTATACGCAGTCAAGCTCGGCGCTCGACCTCGCTATTTCCGGCGATGGCTTCTTCGCGGTCAAGGGTGACGCTGGCAAGGGCGTAAACTTCACGCGCAACGGCAGCTTCTCGATCGACAGCGACCGCTATGTTACTGACGCACAGGGCAACAAGCTCCAGGTCTATCCGGTCGACGGATCGGGTTCGGTCGTCGCGACCGGTATCGATTCGACCGTGGGTCTGCGCATGCCGCAGACGAGCGGAACGCCGCAGGCGACCGAGAATGTCGGGCTGTCGCTCAACCTTTCGGCGAATTCGACAATCCCCAAGGATGCCGCGCGCTTCGACACCGACAACCCTTATTCGTTCAATCGCTTCGATCCGGGCACCTATAACCAATCCGCCCAGACCACGATCTACGACGCGAACGGAAACGCGCTGACGCTGACCAACTATTTCGTCCGTGACACCGCGCCGACGAGCGGCGCCACCGAAAGCAGCTGGCAGGTTTATTCGTTCGTCGGCGACCAGCAGTTGAGCGCCGGCGGCGGCACGACCGGAGCTAGCGCGACGCCGATCACGCTGACCTTCGATTCGACCGGGAAGCTTACTGCGCCTAGCGCGCCGGTCACGTTCAGCGGCTTCCTCGCCCCCGGCGCTACGTCGGAGCAGGTCGTGGATCTCGACTTCGGGAACGCGACGACGCAGGTCGGATCACCGTTCAGCGTCAATGCCCGCAGCCAGGACGGCGCAGCAGTCGGCCAGTTCGAGGGTGTCACCGTGGGCGACGACGGGATCGTCCGCGCGAGCTTCTCCAATGGCGACACGCAGCCGCTCGGCAAGGTCGTGCTCGCCAATTTCACCAACCCCTCGGGCCTGCGCCAGCTCGGCAATTCGACCTGGGCGTCCACGGGCCTGTCCGGCGAAGCGCGCCTGGGCGAACCCGGCGCCAATGGCTTCGGCTCGCTGATGGCGGGCGCGGTCGAGCGATCGAACGTCGATATCACCGAGGAACTGGTGGGCCTGATCGCCGCACAGCGCAATTTCCAGGCAAACGCCAAGGCGCTCGATACCGCCAGCCAGATTTCCCAGACCATCTTCAACATCCGCAGCTAACGCAGCTGCTTAGGAAAGCTTAGGTCATGGACCGTCTCGTCTACACCGCACTCTCCGGCCTCAAGAGCCAGATGTCGGCGCAATCGACGATCGCGAACAACATCGCGAACGCATCGACCATCGGCTACCGCGCCGACCGCGTCAGCTTCGATCGGATGGTGCTGCAGCAGCAAGGCGCAATGAATGCGCGCGCGATGGCGGCGGAGGAAGTCAACGATTTCGATCGCCGAGCGGGCACGATCATCCAGACCGGCAAGCCGCTGGACCTGGCGGTAACTACCGATTCCTGGATCGCGGTCCAGGCCACAGACGGCAGCGAAGCCTATACGAGGCGCGGGGACCTGTCGGTCGCGTCCTCGGGCGTGTTGGAAACCGGCGACGGTTTCCCGGTGATGGGGTCGGGGGGCCCCATCACCGTGCCACCCCATCAGTCGATCGCCATCGCGGCGGACGGCACGATCTCTATCGTCGCCCCCGGCGGCGATGCGAGCCAGCCGCAGGTGATCGACCGGATCAAGCTGGCAGACGCGACGGGCAGCCAGACCGCCAAGGGGCTGGACAATCTGCTCCACGTAAAGGGTGGCGGCGTGCTGCCGGAGGATCTCGACGCCAAGTGCCAGTCGGGATCGCTCGAGCAGTCGAACGTCAATCTCACTCAGGCGCTGGTCGACATGATCGAGAACCAGCGCAGCTACGAAGTGCAGGCGAACCTTCTGAAGGAAGCCAAGAACATGGACGAGAGCGCCGCATCGCTGATGCGGATGCCCGCCTAAGATTTCCGTTTAAGGAGCAAGACAGATGGGTTCATCGGCAATGCACATCGCGCGTACCGGGCTCGACGCTCAGGATACGCGCATGCGGGTCATCTCGAACAATCTCGCCAACGTGAACACCACGGGGTTCAAGCGCGACCGCGCCTCGTTCCAGACGCTGGCGTATCAGGTGGTGACCGCGCCCGGCGCGGCTTCGACCGCCGAGACCAAATATGCGACCGGGCTCAACATGGGCACCGGCGTCCGCATCCAGGGCACCAGCCGGATCGAGACCCAGGGCTCGCTCCAGACCACGGGCAACGGGCTCGACATGGCGCTGGACGGCAATGGCTATTTTCAGGTGCAGATGCCGGGCGGCCAGCTCGGCTATACGCGCGCCGGCAATTTCAGCCGCTCGCCCGAAGGCATGCTGATCACCTCGGAAGGCTATCAGGTGATGCCGGGGATCACGATCCCCGAGGGCGCCACGTCGATCACCGTCGGCACGGACGGCACAGTCTCTGCTTCGCTCCAGGGCCAGTCCGAAGCAAGCCAGCTCGGCCAGATCCAGATCGCGAACTTCGCCAATCCGGCGGGCCTTCAGGCCACCGGCGATAATTACCTGATCGAGACCAGTGCTTCCGGCGCGGTCAGCATGGGAATAGCCGGCGAGGAAGGCCGTGGCCGCCTGCGCCAGGGCATGCTGGAAGGCTCGAACGTCAATGTCGTCGAGGAGCTCGTCGATATGATCGAGACCCAGCGCGCTTATGAGGTCAATTCCAAGATGATCTCGGCGACCGACGAGATGCTCAAATATGTCAACCAGAACATTTAAGGGGCGGCTCGTGAAGTTTCTTACCGGCCTTGCCGCGGGATCGCTGATCGCCGCCGCCATGGCCTTCACCGCGACGCCCGCAAAGGCGCAGTTCCTGGGGCTCGGCAAGAAGAAGCCCAAGGAAGACTATTCGGTGACTCTGCCGTCGCAACTGCCGGTCGCGATCGCGCCGGCGAACGGCGGCATCTTCCAAGCGGGCGAAGGCTATGCCGCGCTCTACGAAGGGCAGCGCGCGCGCCGTGTCGGCGATCCGCTGACGATCGTGCTCGTCGAGCGGACGAGCGCCTCCAAGTCGGCGAGTTCGAAGCTCGATTCCGCCGGGGGCTTCTCGATCACCCCGCCCAGCACGGGTGCGCTGTCGTTGTTCAAGACGACGGATGCCTCGATCAGCGGCGGGCGCAATTTCAACGGGGCCGGCACCGCCGACCAGGCCAATGCGCTTTCGGGCGAAGTCAGCGTAACGGTGGCCGCGGTCTATCCCAACGGCACGATGCTGGTGCAGGGACAGAAGCGCGTGACGCTCAATCGCGGCGACGAGTTCGTCCAGATCAAGGGCATCGTTCGCGTGGCCGACATCACCGCCGACAATCGCGTGGCGAGCACGCGCGTCGCCGATGCCCGCATCGCCTATACCGGCAAGGGCGATGTCGCCCGTGCCAGCCGCCAGGGCTGGCTCAGCCGCTTCTTCTCCGTGATCAGCCCCTTTTGAGGATGCGCAGCATGTTCCGCTTTTCCCTCCCGCTCACCCTGAGCCTGTCGAAGGGCCCCTCGCCACGCTGGATAACCGGCGGTGCTTCGACAAGCTCAGCACGAGCGGCGTTGGGATTGATCCTCGCTTTTCTTGCCCTTGTCTTTGCCGCTCAACCGGCCGCGGCGCAGCGCGTCAAGGATCTGGGCGGCTTCCAGGGCATCCGCACCAACCAGCTGACCGGCTATGGCGTGGTGGTTGGCCTTCCGGGCACCGGGGACGACAATCTCGAATATACCGTCCAGTCGATGAAGGGCGTCACCTCGCGCTTCGGGCTCAATCTGCCCGCCGGTGTCGCGCCTGGCCTCAAGAACGCTGCGGTGGTGATGATCACCGCCGAGCTGCCGCCTTTCGCCAAACCGGGGCAAAAGCTCGACATCACCGTCTCGTCGATGGGCAAGGCCAAGTCGCTTCGCGGCGGCACGCTGATCATGACGCCACTCCAGGGCGCGGACGGCCAGATCTATGCAATGGCGCAGGGCAACCTCGCCGTCTCTGGCCTGGGCGCCGAAGGCAGGGACGGCTCGTCGGTGGTGGTCAACATCCCTTCGAGCGGCCGCATTCCCGAAGGTGCTACGGTCGAGCGGACCGTCGACACCGGCTTCGACCGGTCGCCGTTCCTCACCTTCAATCTCCAGCGGGCAGACTTCACGACTGCGCAGCGCGTGCAGGACGCGATCAACAGCCGCTTCGGGGGTGTCCGTGCCCGCGCGATCGACGGCGTCTCGATCGCGATCCAAGCCCCGGAGGGCCGCGACGTGCGCGCAGAACTGATGAGTGAAATCGAAAACCTCACGGTCGAGGCGGCCGAAGCCCCCGCCAAGGTTATCGTTAACGCGCGCACCGGCACCGTGGTGATCAACTCGGCCGTTAGGGTGAGCCCGGCGGCGGTAACACATGGTAAACTAACCGTTCGTATTGATGAAGCCCAGCAGGTCTCGCAGCCCAACGCATTCAGCAAGGGGGAGACCAGGACGGAGCAGCACAGCACCGTCGGCGTCGAAGAGGAGAAGCACCCGATGTTCCTGCTCCAGCCCGGCCCCAAGCTGGCCGATGTCGTCAAGGCGGTGAACGCCATAGGGGCGTCGCCGGCCGATCTCGTCGCGATCCTGGAGGCGCTCAAGGAAGCCGGCGCGCTCAAGGCGGAGCTGATCATCCTGTGACCGGCATTCCCGGCCCCATCGGAAGCCCCGGCGGCGGCGTGTCGACCGACACGTCGCGGCTGGCGTCGAAGGAGAACCTCGAAGCCGCAGGCAAGCGCTTCGAGGCGATCTTCGTCGGCATGATGCTCAAATCGATGCGGGCTGCGAAACTCGGCGAGGGGCTGTTCGACAGCAAGGCGCAGGAGCAGTTCCGCGACATGCAGGACGACAAACTCGCCCAATCCATGGCCGCGCACGCCCCGATCGGCATCGGCAAGGCAATGACCGAGTTCCTCGCGCGCGCCTCCGCCGCCAGCGAAGACAGCGCAGCCAAGCCCGGGAGCATGACGCCATGAGCGACATGCTGTCTATCGCGGCATCGGGGCTTCGCGCCTATCAGACCGCGCTGACCACCACCTCCGAGAACATCGCGAATGCGGGCACGGCGGGCTATGTCCGCCGCACGTCCAACGTCCGCGAAGTCAATTCGACCGGCGCCACCAACATCAACGGCATGGGTGTCGTCGCGGCGGGAATCTCGCGCCAGACCGACGTCTACCGCGCCGGCGAAGTGCGCCTCGCCACCACCGATCTGGCGCGGAGCGAAACGGCATCGACCTGGCTCGACCGGATCCAGGGCGCGCTCACCGGCAATCGGCTGAGCGAGCAGCTCACTACGTTCTTCGGCGCCGCGCGCACTGCCGCGGCGGACCCCTCCGCGCTTGGCTCACGCCAGGCAATGCTCGAAGCGGCGTCCAGCGTCGCTGCTGGCTTCACTTCCACCGGCAATTCGCTCGACGCCGCAGCCGCCGACCTCGACGCCACTGCGGACGCGGCGGTGGGCCAGTTCAACGGCCTGAACGCCACGCTTGCCCGCGTGAACTTCGCGCTCGGCAATGTCTCGCCCAACACCAGCAACGCCGCGTCGCTGCTCGACCAGCGCGACCAGTTGCTCGAACAGATGAGCGCGCTGACCGACATCAATGTCTCGCTCGATCATATCGGCCGCGTCGTCGTCCGCCAGGGCAGCGCTTCGGGCGCATTGCTGGTCCAGGGCGTGGATTCGGCCACGATCACTTCAGTCCGCAACAGCGAAGGCGCGATTTCCTATGCCGCGTTCATCGCCGGCGGCATGCAGGCGATGACCCCTTCGGGCGGCGTGATGGCGGGGCTCGTCGAAGGGGCGGCGGCAATCGCGAGCGCGCGCACCAACCTGAACACCATCGCGCGCAGCTTCGCCGAAGGGGTCAACGCGGTCCAGGCCGCCGGGGACAATCTGGGTGGCACGGCGGGCGCGGCGATGTTCGCCATCGGCGATCCGGCATCGGAACTGACTCTGTCGCTCACCGATCCGCGTGGGGTTGCGGCCGCGGCGCGGGGCAAAGGGCAGCGCGACAACGCAAACCTGATCGCGCTCGATTCGATCCGCGGCGCCAATGGCGCGGAGCAGGCGCTGACCAGCTTGATCACGGCGAACGGGGGCGCGCTCAATGCGCGCAACTCGGTGGTCGATGCCCAGAGCGCGATCCGCGACAACGCCGTCTCGGCGCGCGACGCCGTCACGGGCGTCAATATCGACGAGGAAGCGGTCGATCTGATCCGCTTCCAGCAAGCCTATCAGGCGTCGGGCCGTGTCATCCAGGTGGCGCGCGACGTGCTGCAGACAATCTTCGAAATCAGGTAGCAAAGATGCGCGTCTCCACTTCACAAACCTATCAGCGCTCCTTGTCGCTGATGTCGAACCTCTCGGCAAAGGCCGATTTGCAGCAGTCGCAGATCGCCTCGGGCAAGAAGGTCATGGCGCCATCCGACGATCCCGGCGCCTATCGCCAGCTTGCCGGAATCAAGCGCGCGGAAGCAGGCGATCAGGCCTATGCCGCCAATGTAGAGACCGCGCAGGGCATCCTCGAACAAAGCGACGATACGCTTGGCAATATCGAGGCCCAGCTCCAGCGCGCCACCGAGCTTTTCACCAATGCCGGGAACGATACGCTCTCGCCATCGGACCGCGACACGATCGGCAAGGAACTCGACTCGATCCGCGACACTTTGTTCGCGCTCGCCAACACGCGCGACAGCCGCGGCCAGCCCCTGTTCGGCGGAGCGACCGGCGACTTGCCCTTCACCAAGGCCCCGGACGGCACGATCACGTATGTGAGCAGCGGCGAGCCCGCCGGCATTCCGATCGGCGACCAGACGGTGATCCAGGTCGGCGTCACCGGCGACCGAGCCTTCGCATCGGGCAGCAGCGACATCTTCGCCGTGATAGCCGCATTCACGACGGCGCTCGGCTCCGGAGGCGACATCAGGGCAGCCGCCTCCACTGCCGCGGCAGGGACTTCCGAGGCGCTCGTCAACGTGACGCTCGCGCATGCTTCGGTGGGCGCCAGGGGCACGCGGCTCGAAATGGTCGCCGACCAGCTCGGCTATGCCGCCACTGCGCGTGACGATGCCCGATCGAAGGTCGAGGACGTCGATCTCGCCGCCACGATCTCCGAATTCCAGCAAACCCTGACCGTGCTTCAGGCCACCCAGGCGAGCTTCACCAAGCTGACTGCGCTCTCGCTGTTCGATTATCTTCGCTGAATCGCGGCTTCGTAACCATTTAACCATGTTTTTCCGCTGAAAGTGTTGGCGAAGCGGTCGTTAACCAGAACGGCTAGATGGGGGATTTCCAAGCGTCATGTTTCCGGCAATCGGCTTTGTAGTCCTGATCGCCATGGTCTTTGGCGGCTTTGCCCTCACGGGCGGCGCGCTGGGCCCCGTCATGCATGCGCTTCCCCATGAGATGCTGATCATCGGCGGCGCGGCAGTGGGCGCGCTGATCATCGGGAATTCGGGCAAGGAGCTCAAAGGCCTCGGCACCGGCTTCATGAAAGTGATGAAGGGCCCGAAATACAAGAAGCAGGATTATCTCGACACGATCTTCCTGGTCTCCAAGCTGATGAAGATGCTGCGCACCGAAGGACCGATCGCACTCGAGCCGCATGTCGAGGATCCCGCATCCTCCGCGATCTTCGCCGAATATCCGCGCCTGCTCGCCGATCACACGCTGATCAACCTGATCACCGATACACTGCGCCTCGTCGTCGTCTCGTCAGGCACGCTCGACGTGCACGCGGTCGAGGAAGTGATGGATAATGCGATCAAGACTCACCACCACGAAGTGCAGAGCCCGCAGACGACATTGCAGGGCCTGGCGGACGCGCTGCCCGCATTGGGCATCGTCGCGGCGGTGCTCGGCGTCGTGAAGACCATGGGTTCGATCGACAAGCCGCCCGCCATCCTGGGCGCGATGATCGGCTCGGCGCTGGTCGGCACGTTCCTGGGCGTGTTGCTCGCTTATGGCCTGGTCGGCCCGCTCGCGACGCGCCTCCAGCAGGTCATCGATGCCGATGCCGCGATCTATCATACGGTGAAGCAGATCATCATCGCCTCGCTCCACGGCCATCCGCAGCCGCTGGTGATCGAGGCCGCCCGCTCGGGCATCGCGCATTCGAACCAGCCCAATTTCGGCGAGGTCTTTGACGGCTTGAGGGGAAGGTAAGTGGCCGGCCGCGCTCCGCATGGGAGCAACCAGCCGCCCCGGATCATCGTCAGGAAGATCTATATCGAGGGGCATGGCGGCGGCCATCACGGCGGCGCGTGGAAAGTCGCCTATGCCGATTTCGTGACCGCGATGATGGCGTTCTTCCTGCTGATGTGGCTGCTGGGCGCCACCAACGAGAAGCAGCGCAAGGCGCTCGCCGATTATTTCGCGCCCACGCTCGTCGAATTCAAGCAGAACAGCGCCGGTTCTAACGGGCTCCTGCGCGGCGATTCGATCAACGCGCAGGAGAATTACCCCAATCGCGCGGGCCAGACCGGAACCCGCTCGATGACCGTGCCGGTGGGCGGATCGGGCGGCAAGGATGTCGGGACCGGCACCAAGGGTACGCTGAAGGACCAGCGCGCGCTGACCGCGCAGGACCAGCAGAATTTCGCAAAGATGAGCCAGACGGTTCAGCAGAAGATCCGCTCGAACCCCAAGCTTGCGCGGCTCGCCAAACATGTCCGCTTCGTACCGACGCGCGACGGGATGCGGATCGACCTGATCGACGACGCCAATTATTCGATGTTCGACCTGGGCACAACCGCGCTGGTGGCGGAAGCGGCCAATCTGATCGGGATGATCGGCCAGTCGATCGCGACGATGGAAAACCCCATCATGATCCGCGGGCACACGGATAGCCTGGGCTATGGCGATCCGCGCAACATGAACAATTGGATGCTATCCAGCGGCCGCGCCGAAGCGACGCGCCGCCGGCTGGCGGCAGGCGGCGTACCCGAATCGATGTTCGACCGGATCGAAGGCGTCGCCGACCGCGAGCCGACGATCGCCGACAACCCCATGGACCCGCGCAACCGCCGCGTCTCGATCACCATGCTTTACCGTAAGTCCGCCTTCGGCGACCAAGCGACCACCGGTCGACTGGCGCCACGCCAGCCGGTGATCGGGAAGTAGCTTAGAAAAACTGTTTGCGGAACGTGAGGCGGACCGTGCGGCCGATCGGGTCCTGCAAGTTGGGAACATAGTTTGCCGGCGTCACCCCATTGGCATCCGTCGTCCGCGGCTTTGCATCGAACAGATTGTCGACACGCAACTGCACGCGCGATCCGCGGAACCAGGGGTGCTTGACCAGGAAGTCGATATCCTGACCTGGGTTGAATTCGGTCAACAGCCCAAACCGGGTGATGGGCGCTGTCGTGAGTCTGGTCGGGCTCCCGAGCACGCCCGTCGTGCGCTGCGAGGCGCTTCGCCAATTTGCGGTAAGCTGAAGCAGCCACGCATCCCGCTTGACCGCCGCTAAGGCATCGAGCTGGTGCGGCGAGGCGCTGCCCCCGTTCGTGCCGTCCAGACGGCTGATCGTCGGAAGCCCGGGGCGTATCAGCGTTTCGTCGTTGATGAGCCAGGCGTGGCTCAGCTCGAACCGGATCTGATTGCCGCCGTTTCCGCCGCCGAAGCCGCCGCGACCACCGCCGCCACCGCCACCGCCACGGAACCCGCCGCCACCGCCGCCGCCTTGTCCACCGCGGGCCCCGCCTTCGCCGCGCGGGCCGTCACCCGGGTTGCGGCCCTGGTTCTGCCCTTGCCCCTGACCGCGCTGGGCCGTATTTCCAAACAGGCTTCCCTGCTGCCCGATCCGGCGGAACTGCTCCTGCATCGCGGTCATTTCGGGCGGCATCGGCTGGCCGGTCCGCCGCGATTCCTCGCGCGCCTTTTGAAACGCCTCGCGACGCTCGCGCAGCCGCTGCGCCTGGGGCGAAGGGATGGATTTCGAGAAGGAGATCGTCGTGCGCAGTTCGGAGCGTTCGCTACGCGCGAAATTGACCGGGCGATAATCGATGCTCAACAGGCGCCCGCTGGGGTCGCGCACGAACCGGCCTGGAAAAGCCGCCTCGATCTCCGCCGTCGCGCCCGGGAAGTTGGACGTCGGGTTCAGCGTCCGCTGGCTGCTATATCGTGTGCGGATAGACAGATTGTCGAGCGGCCTGAAGAAAAGGCTGGCGTTGAACTCGCGAACACTATCACCACCCAGTAACGGATTCCCGCCCCTGATGGCCGTGATATCGACGCTTTCGTTGCGGACGAAATCGTAGATGCGGGCGTTCGGCGTCAAGATCAGGGGATCGCCCAACTGCCCTTCGCCCGGCGCGCGCTCCTCATTCCTGATGCTCACGATGGCGGTAATCTGCGGGATCGGCGCCCAGTTGAGTCCATAGCCGGTGCTGATCAGGCGCCCGAAGTCCGACAGCTCCTGCACCTCGAAATTGCCATTGATCGAGAGATTGCCGATGCTCCCGAAGCCGCGCCCCGCGATCGGCACGCTGACATTGCCGCGCACGCTGACGCTGTCGCGCGAGAGGTCTCCCGTCCGAATCACTCCGGCTACGGACGATCGGCTCTGCTGATCGTAGGTGCGCCCGAGCACGCGAAATGTCGCGTTCACATCCCCCGCCGGCAGCTTGAACAGCGAACCATAGGTAGCGAGGTCGATCTGGGCGGTGTTGGTGGTCGATTGCGAAGTCTGAGGCGAACGGTCGAGTACCGCCGAACCGGTGAGCGGGCCGAAGGGATTGAAGCTGGGGGTGCGCGCGTTGAGCAGTGCCTGGATCGGCGCGGGATCGATTCCGGTGGTGGAGACCGATTCGCTGTCGCTTCGGCTGATGCTGGCCTGGGCCGACCAGCGCCAGCTCTCCAGCCAAGGCGCCGTATCGCCGTTGATGTTCACTTCGCTGTTGATCGCGCGGCGATCGTTCGAGCGCGAAAGCGGCAAGAGATTGTCGTAATAGCGCAGCAACTGCACGTCGCGCGTAAACGGAGAAAATGGATTGCCTACTGGTAAACGCAGCGTCGCGCTGGGCAATCCCTGCAGCGATTCGCTCGAATTCTGCGTGAAGCCGAGCGTCGCGTTGAGGCTGACCTTCTGCGAGATTACTGGAGTGTAACTGCCGCTTATGGCCAGGTTCTTGACGGCAGAGCCGCTAAGCGGCGCGAGGTCGTCACCGAAGCGGCGGACGTTCCCGCCGCCGCCAAGCGTGCGGTATTGCGACACGTCGTTGACATTCGGGCGATTCGCATTTGCGGCAAAGCCTGCCAGCGACGGGGCCGATCCTTCGGCGCCCACGGGCACGCCGGCCACCGTCACCGTGGTTCCCGCCGCAGCGCTCAGTGCCGGATCGATCTCGGCCCCCGCAAAGCCCGTGACGTTCCCGCGGGTATCGAAAAGCGCACTCGTGCTGCGGCTAACTCCTCGTTCGCTTTCGAGCAGGCCCGAATTCTGCCCGTATTTGACATCGAATTCGACGCGCGAGCCACGGTTGATCTTCTGGATATTGACATTGCCGCCTTGGCCGGAAGCTCCGCCCGCAGTCGGTGCGACGCCTTCAGCCACGGTCGTAACGGCCTGGAACCGGCGGCGCAGGACGAAGTTGATCACCTTCTGCGTCGCGCTATAGCCAAACCGCAGCGCGGCCTCTTCGGGAAGGATATCGATGCGCTCGATCGCTTCGGTCGGCAGGTTCCGAACCTCGCCGAAGCTTGAACGACGCCCGCTGAGCAGCACCACCGGAGGGCCCTCAGAGGCGCCGAGTTGCGCCGACAACGCATTGAGCAACTCGGAGACATTGGACGCACCATAAGCGCGGATGTCAGCGGGATTGAGCTGAGCCTCCGGCTTGATGTCCCCGGGGACCGCGCCGCGCAACTGGCCGCTTACGACGATTTCGGCTTCTTCCTCCTCCTCGTCTGGCGGAGTTTGCGGGGCGCTCTGCGGCTGGGCTTGCGGCTGCGCTGCCGTCTGCGCGAACGCCACTACCGGCATCGCGCTGGCGAGCAGAGCAATTCCCCGAACACCAAGTTTCCGCATTTCGAACTCCCACACGCCAATCACTGTGGCCGCGACCTAAATGTGATTTGTCGCACAAATGTCCCAGCCGGCAATAAAGTGCCACGAGCGGGTGTTTTCGGGCGAGGTTCGCCACGATTGCCTGTCAAGGATACCAGGTGGTGCGGCCGAGAAGACTCGAACTTCCACGGGCTTTCGCCCACAACGACCTCAACGTTGCGCGTCTACCAGTTCCGCCACGGCCGCACGTGAAACTCCGCCGGACGAGCCGACAGCTGGTGAGGCGCGGCCACTAGCAACGCACCCGAGCGATTGCAAGCGCGCTTCCCCAAAAGGCCCGCTGCGCCTAAGCGCTGCCCTCTCATGCCGCCCTCCCCCGCCCTATCCGCCGAGACGCGGCGCATCCTGGCGCTGGCATGGCCGGTAATTCTCACCAGCCTGAACTGGACGATCCTCCACGTCACCGACGTGATCGTCGTGGGGCTGACCGGAACCGGCGAAGTCGCGGCGCTCGGCGCGAGCCGGACGCTCACCTTTCCGGGCATCGTGATGGGGCTGGGCGCGCTTTCGGGTATCCTCGTCCATGTCTCGCGCGCCGACGGCGCGGGCGATCTGCGCGCGACGGGGCGCGTGCTTCACGAAGGGCTGGCGCTGGCGATCCTGTTCGGGCTGGCCAGCGGACTGATCCTGTTCGCGTTGGCGGAGCCGATGCTGATCGGAATAGGCGTCGCGCGGGAGATCGCGCCGGCGTCCGCGGCTATCGTCCGCGTGATGGCGGTGGCCTATCCATTCCAATTGCTGATCGTGGCGGGCAGCTTCTTCCTCGAAGGCGTAAGCCGCCCCCGCCGCGTGACCGTAGTCAACCTTGCGATCCTCCCGCTCAATGCGTTGCTCGCCTGGTCGATGTCGGGCGGGCACCTGGGGCTGCCCCAGATGGGGGCGCTCGGGGCTGCGCTGGCCACCACGATCGCGTCGGCGCTGGGCGCGATTGCCCTGGTGGGCGCTGCCTGGACCTTGCCACGGGCGAAGTTGCGCGGGGTCCATGATCTCGCCGCCTTGTGGACCCGCGAGACGCTGGCCGGGGCGTGGCGTCTGGCCCGGTTCGGCGTCGTACCCGCGATCGCCTCGGGGCTCGAGCTTGCCGGCTTCGCGATCCTGATCGCGCTCTCCACCCAATTGGGCGAACTCACCACCCACGCCTTCCAGATCGTGTTCTCGATCCACAATGTCACATTCTCGATCGCTCTCGGGCTGGGCTCTGCTGCCGGTGTGCGGGTGGGCAATGCAGTCGGCGAAGGCGCGCCGGAGGATGCCGGCCGCCGCACTGTGATCGCCGCAACGCTATCGGGCGCGGCTACGGGAGTGCTCGCCCTCGGGCTCATCCTGATGCCGGGGCCGGTGGTCGCGTTGTTCCCCGCCGCGCCCGGCGTCCCAATGCTTGCGCTGGCGATGCTCCCGATCTGGGCGCCCTTCATCCTGTTCGACGCGGTGCAGGTGGTGTTCGTCTATGCCTTGCGCTCGCTGGGCGATCAGGTCGCGGCGGGGATCAATTCGGTGCTGGCGTTCTTCGTGATAACCGGGGGCGCAGGGCTGATCCTAGTGCACGCCGGCTGGGGATCTTATGCATTGGTGCTCGCATCCGGCGTCGGGATGGTCGTCGCCGCGGTCACCAATGGCGGCCGGCTCTGGTGGATCAGCCGCCGATTTCGCTCGCGAAGCTGAGCTCGACCACACGCGCATTCGGCGGCACGTCGAGCTTGGCCGAATTGAAGTCGATCGCCCCCTTGGGGGCCAGGTCGCGCGTCTGCGGCGTGATCCGCCACGAATAGACGAGCCGGTCCTGCTGGTCGCGCAACTCCACGCGGATATCGGGAACGTGCTGCTTGTCCGCGGTGGGATTCACCACCTTGCCCGATACGGCAAACAATTCGCTGCCGCTCGGCATGGTCCGCAATTCGACATTCTTGTCAGTGAAGCGCAGCGGCGTCTCCGCCTCGCCGCCAACGCCCAGGCCAAGCTGCGCCGCGATGCCGGGCGCGCCCGAATAGAGGATCGCGCCGGTGCCGAGCAGCATCGAAAAGCCCGCGACGAACGCCGCCGCGGTCCAGCGCTTGGCCGGATTGCGGCGCGGCTTGAAGGGAGGCTGGGGCGCGAACGGATCATATTCGTGCTCGGGCGCGGCAGCCGATATGTCGTCGAACCTGCGCGCGGGGGCGGCTGTCGGGCCGGTGTCGCGGACGACCGGCCTGGGCCCTGGGGCGGACACGGGGGCAGCACGGGTCGTCATGTCGGCCGCCGCGGGCGCCTGATACCAGCTATGCTTGCAGCTCGCGCAGCGCACCGTGCGCCCCTCCGCGCCGATCGCGCTGTCAGGGACCAGGTATCGCGTGCGGCATTGGCTGCATTCGAGGATCATTCAAGCTTCTCACCGGTCCGGCTGCCCACCGGCCGGCACGAACGCGATTCTAGACGCTTCGAATCGGCCCCACAAGAGCGCCCTGCTTGAGCCGGGCTGGCGGCTGTGCGATGGCATGGCCATGGCCAGCATCGTGCAATTCGAGAATGTCGGACTGCGCTACGGCACCAGCGCGGAGACGCTGTCGGACATCAGCCTGTCGCTGAATTCGGGCGCTTTCTATTTCCTTACCGGCCCCTCCGGCGCGGGCAAGACTTCGCTGCTCAAATTGCTTTACCTCGCCCAGCTGCCGACGCGGGGCGTGGTGCGGCTGTTCGGCGAGGACGCGGGTGCGCTGCCCCGCGCGCGGCTGCCGGGCTTTCGCCGCCGGATCGGCGTGGTCTTTCAGGATTTCCGGCTGGTCCCGCATCTCTCCGCCTATGACAATATCGCTCTGCCCCTGCGCGTGGCAGGCGTGCACGAAAGCGATATCGAGGCCCCGGTGCGCGAGATGCTCGCATGGGTGGGCCTCACCGACCGGGGCAGGGCCAAGCCGCCCACGCTTTCGGGCGGCGAGCAGCAGCGTATCGCGATCGCCCGCGCGGTGATCGCCCGCCCCGAAGTGCTCGTCGCCGACGAGCCTACCGGAAACGTCGATCCCGACATGGCCGAGCGGCTGCTGCATCTGTTTGATTCGCTCAATCGGCTGGGCACCACGGTGGTCGTCGCCACGCATGATTTCCACCTGCTCAACCGCATTCCCAACGCGCACATGATGCGGCTGGAAAAGGGCCGGCTGAACGACCCCACCGGCGCGCTGCGCAATCCGCCCGGCGAGGGCTGATGCGCTTCAGCCTCAATCCTAACGCGCCCGACAAGCGCCTGCTGGATGAAAGCCGGCGGACCCGCGCGATGACCTGGATCATGGCGATCATGCTGTTCCTCACGGTGCTCGCCGGCGCGCTGGGGCTGGGCATGTTCGCCGCGACCGCGCAACTCGATCGCCAGCTCGCCGGGCGGCTCACCGTGCAGATCGTCGAGCCCAACGCGCAGGTGCGGGACAGCCAGGCGGCAGCCACGGTCGCCGCGCTCGGCAAGGTCCCGGGCGTGATTCGCGCCACCGAAGCCGATCGCGCCCGCCTTGCCGAGCTGCTCAAGCCCTGGCTCGGCGATGCCGGGCTCGATCCCGATCTGCCGATGCCCGCGATGATCGATGTCGAGATGCGCGGCGGCGACGCCGCCGCGGTCGAACGCGCCGCGCGCACGGTGGTCCCCAATGCGCGGATCGATCGGCATGCCCAGTGGCTTGCCCCGGTGCGCAGCTTCATGGCGACAATGAGCTGGCTGTCGGTCGCACTGATGCTGCTGATCGCCGCCGCGACTGCCGCGGTGGTCCTCCTCGCCGCGCGCTCCGGGCTCGACACCCACCGCGACACGATCGAAGTGCTCCACATGCTCGGCTCGACCGACCTCCAGATCGCGCGGCTCTTCCAGCGGCGGATCGCGTTCGACACGTTGCTGGGCGGGCTGATCGGCAGCGCCGCCGCGATGGGACTCGTCTGGTTCCTGCAAACTCGCATTGGCGGCCTGGGCTCGGAGATGCTGAGCGGCGTCGCGCTCCAGCAGCGCGACTGGTTCATCCTCCTGCTGCTCCCGATCAGTTTCGCATTGCTCGCCACCTTCGCGGCGCGAAGCGCGGTGCTTCGGGCCTTGGGCAAAACGCTGTGATCTGGCGGCTGACCGCTTTGTTGGGAATCGCCTGGGCGCTGGGCTTCGCGGCGTTCATGCTCTCGCTCGGCAAGCCATTGGACGGGCGCAAGACCGACGCGATCGTCGTGCTTACCGGTGCTTCGGGACGGATCGATCGGGGCCTTCAGGTGTTGGCCGCCGGCGATGCGAAGCGGATGCTGGTCAGCGGCGTCGATCCCGATGTGAAGCCCGGCGAGTTCGCCGCTCAGTACAAGATCGACCGGAAGCTTTTCACCCGTTCGATCGATCTCGGCTGGCAGGCCGTCGATACGCGCTCGAATGCGGATGAGACCGCCAAATGGGTCCAGCGCCACAAATATAAAAGCGTTCGGCTGGTGACTTCGGACTGGCACATGCCCCGTGCCAAGCTGGAGCTTTCGAAGACATTGCCCGGAGTCGAAGTGGTCGGGGACGCGGTGCGCAGCCAGCCCGGCTTTGCGATGCTGTTTCGCGAATATCACAAATATCTGGTGCGCCGCGCCGCGTTGCTGGTCGGTGTAAGCTGATGGACCGGCTGCGGACGCTCCTTTTCTGGATCGTTTTCTGCACGCTGTCGGTGCCAATGGTGCTGGCCGTGCCAGTGGCCGGGCTGTTCGGCCGGAGGACGCTTAGGCGCTATGCCGATGCGTGGGCAGGAATGATGTGCGTGGCATCGCAGTGGATTCTGGGCATTCATATCCGGATCGAAGGCGCAATCCCCAACGGACCGGTGTTCTTCGCGGCGAAGCACGAATCGCTGTTCGAGGCGATCCAGTTGACGCGGATGCTCAACTCGCCCTCGACGGTGCTGAAGCGTGAACTGGCCGATATCCCGGTGTGGGGCTGGGCTGCCAAGCGCTATGGCGGGATCGTCGTGGATCGCACAGCCAATGCCGCGGCGCTGCGTTCGATGATGGCTGATGCCAAGGCGGCGAAGGCCGAGGGGCGATCGGTGCTGATTTTTCCCGAGGGAACGCGCGTTCCGCACGGCGAATCGCCCGAATTGCGTGCGGGATTTGCGGGACTTTATCGGATCCTTGGGTTGCCGGTGGTGGCGATCGCAGTGAAGAGCGCGCATGTCTGGCCGCGCAAGGGGGCGAAGCATCCTGGCGAAGTGGTCTTCCGGTTCGGCGAGCCGATCGAGCCCGGACTGCCGCGCGACCAGATCGAAGCGCGTGTGCATGCGGAGATCAACGCGCTGAATCAGTCGTGACTGCGCCCGAAATCGGGCGCGGCGTCGTCCTGGCCCTGCTCGATGATGCTGCGGCGCACCGCGCGCGTACGGCTGAACAATTCGAACAATTCGTCGCCCTTGCCCCAGCGGATCGCGCGCTGGAGCGCGCTAAGGTCCTCCGAGAAGCGCTGGAGCATCTCAAGCACGCCTTCGCGGTTTGCCAGGAAAACGTCGCGCCACATCGTCGGGTCGGAAGCCGCGATGCGCGTGAAATCGCGAAAGCCGCCCGCCGAATATTTGATCACTTCGGACTGGGTGACTTCCTCGAGATCGGAAGCCGTGCCGACGATCGTATAGGCGATCAGGTGCGGCAAATGGCTTGTCACCGCGAGAACCCGGTCGTGATGCGCTGGCGCCATCATTTCCACTTGCGCGCCCAGCCGCTTCCAGAATTCGACGACTCGCTCGATGGCGAGAGGGTCGGTGCCCTGGGGCGGGGTGACGATGCACCAGCGATTGTGAAACAGCGTCGCGAACCCCGCTTCGGGACCGCTATGCTCGGTGCCCGCGACCGGATGGGCGGGCACGAACGTCGCCTGCGGCAGGGCGGCGCGCACTGCCTCGACCACGCTTTCCTTGCACGAGCCGACATCGCTGATCACTGCCTCGGCGGGCACATCCGCGGCAATCGCCGCCGCCGCTTCGCCCATGGCGCCCACCGGCACGCACAGGATCACCAGATCGGCGTCGATCACCGAAGCGCCGGCAGTGTCGGCCACATCGTCGCAAAGCCCGATCCGCAAGGCGGTCTCGCGCACCTCGGGATCCATATCGTGCCCGGTCACGCGCACGCTGGGCATATGCTGCTTCACCGCGCGAGCGATTGACGAGCCGATCAGCCCCAGTCCAATTACGGTCACACGGCTGAATGGCAGCATCAGGCCCCCACGATCTCGCGCAGCGCGCTTGCTACGCCCTGTATCTCTTCTTCGGTGCCGATGGTGATGCGAAGGCCATGCGGCAGGCCCTGCCCCGGCAGCCAGCGGACGATATAGCCTGCTTCCATCAGCGCCTTGTACGCGGCCTCGGCGCTGACATCGCCTTCGAACAGGACCAGCTGGAAATTGGCTTTGGAGGGCACTGCCCGAAGGCCCTTATTTCCCATCGCCTCGATCTGTCCGGCGAACCAGGCGCGCCACCTGCGGTTGTGCGCATAGCTGTGCTCGACGAAATCCTTCGCCCCCAGCGCGGCGATCGCGGCGCGTCCCGCGCCGATGCCGAACGCGAAGGGCGCGCGGATCCGATGCATCGCGGCGATCACGTCGGGATGGCCATAGCCCCAGCCGACCCTTTCGGACGCGAGCCCGAAAATCTTCGAAAAGGTCCGCGTGACCAGGACGTTGGGCTGGCTGCGCGCGAGATCGAGGCCCCCGTCATCGTCCTGCGGATCGAGATATTCGGTATAGGCCTGATCGAGCACCAGCAGCACGTGCCCCGGCAGCGCCGCATGCAGCCGCGCGATTTCCGCCTTGGTCGTGTAGGTGCCGGTCGGATTGTTGGGGTTGGCGATATAGATCAGCCGGGTCCGTTCGGTGACCACCGCTAGGATCGCATCGACGTCGGTGGCGTAATCCTTGTCCGGCGCCACTATCGGCGTCGCGCCCACGCGCCGCGCCGCGATATCGTAGACCGCAAAGCCGAAGCGGACATAGATGATCTCGTCCCCCGGCCCGGCATAGGCTCCCGCCGCCAGGTGAAGCACTTCGTCCGATCCGGTGCCGTAGATGATCCGCTCGGCTTCGATCCCGTAATGCCCCGCCAGGGCCTCGCGCAGATCGTGCGCACTGGCGTCTGGATAGCGTTCGAGCGTTTCCGCCGCTTGCGCATAGGCCGCGCGCGCCGCATCGGGAGTGCCGAAGGGATTCTCGTTCGACGAGAGCTTGGTGGCCTTCCTGCCCGAATCGGTGGTCGCGCGCCCCGGCACATACGGCGCGATGGCCATTACCCAGGGCTTTGGTACGGGTGCGTTCATGGCCGGGCGGCTTGGCCGAACGGTTACCGGATGGCAAGGGTAGCGGCGTAGGGCGGGTTCCGGACGGGGCGAAGGAGGGCCAATGCGCGGCAATGGAATGTTCTGGCGCGCGCTGGCAGCGGCGCGGCGGAGCAATCTCGCGGAAGCGGGCGAGGCAGCGCCGGTGGCCCGCAGCTTCGCATCCACGCGCCGCGCCCTGCTCAAGGCGATTGCGGGGAGCGCGGCCGCCGTGACGCTTCCCGGCACCGCGCATGCCGGCGCGCCGGGCCGCGTCGCGATCGTGGGCGGGGGCATCGCGGGGCTCAGCGCGCTCCACCATCTTCGTGAGGCGGGGGTGGATGCGCACATCTATGAAGGGCGAAACCGCACCGGCGGGCGGATGTTCACGCACCGTGCGGGCGACTGGACCTTCGAGGCGGGCGGTCAACTCATCAACACCGATCATCACGACATGCAAGCGCTCGCCAGGCGCTTCGGCATCGCGCTGATCGACCGCAAGGCCGAGCGGCACGCCACGCTTACCCTCGCCAACGGCCGGCTGCTCTCGGAGCGCGAGCTTGCCGATGGCCTGCGCGCCATTGCCTGGCAGATCGGCAAGGATGCCGACTTGCTCGACAAGGACCCCGGTCGCGTCTCGAAGCAGCTCGATTCGATCTCGATTCACGACTATCTCCAGCGGCACGCGCATTTGCTCCGCGATCCCTGGGCGCGCCAATTGCTTGAGGCGACGAGCCGCACCGAATATGGCGTCGAGCCGACACGGGCCTCGGCGATCGGGCTGATCTTCAATCTGCCGACAGTGGATGGCGAGCGCGTCGAAGTACTCGGCGGCTCGGACGAGCGCCATGTGATCGAAGGGGGCAGCAGCGCGCTCATCGAAGCGATGTCGACGCATTATTCCGACCGTATCGAGACGGGCAAGCGCCTGGTTGCAGTCGAACGCCAAGGCTCGGGCGTCCGCCTCGCTTTCCTCGACGGCTCCAGTACCGAGGCCGATACCGTCATTATCGCCGTTCCTGCCCCCATAACCCGCCAGATCGATTTCCGCGTTCCATTGCCGGCAATCTGGCGCAGCTTCATCGCGGCGATGGAATTGGGGCAGAACGAAAAGGTCCAGTCCGGCGCCAATGCCACGCCCTGGAAGGGCCCGATGGGATTGGGCGGCGAGCTGTGGCAGACCAGCGCGGGGCACGGCTGGAGCCTTGGCTGGGACGGCAGCGTCCACCTGAAGGACCGCGTCGCCCCCGTCTGGACCTGGTTCCTCGGCGGCGATGAAGTGAAGGCGGCGGAGGCGCTCGCCCCGTCCCAACTCGCCGCCGCCTTTGCCACGAGCGCCGCGCCCGCCCTCCCCGGACTGATCGAAGCCGCCACCGGCCCCTTCGCCCGCACGAACTGGCACGCCCAGGCGCTCACTCTCGGCGCATATGTCAACTATCCGCCCCACCACCTGACCCGCTTCGCGCATCTGCTCTACGTGGATTCGGATGATCCCGCCGAGCGCCAATTGGCGAATGCCGGCCGCATCTGGTTCGCTGGCGAACATCTTTCCGATGCGTTTCCCGGCTATATGAACGGCGCGGCGGAAACGGGGCGCATGGTCGCCGAGGCGATCGGCGGCGTGCGGCGCAAGGCCAAGGCGGCTTGAACCGTGGGGCCGTGGCCCCTAGTCCAGCCCGATGTCCGACGATCCGCGCTTCGGCCTTGCCCGCTCGGTGACGCTGCCGGGGCCGCTGCGCCTCGATGGCGGGGCGTTGCTGTCGCCCATCGACCTGGCGTACGAAACCTATGGGACACTCAACCACGACGCCAGCAATGCGATCCTGATCTGCCACGCGCTGACCGGCGATCAGCATGTGGCATCGGATCATCCGGTGACCGGCAAGCAAGGCTGGTGGACGCGCATGATCGGCCCGGGCAAGCCGATCGATCCGGAGCGGCATTTCGTGATCTGCGCCAACGTCCTTGGTTCGTGCCTCGGCTCTTCCGGCCCCGCCAGTGTAAATCCGGCGACGGGCAAGCCCTGGGGCATGACCTTTCCGGTCATCACCATCCGCGACATGGTCCGCGCGCAGGCGATGCTGCTCGACCATCTCGGCGTCGCGCGGCTACTTGCGGTGGTCGGCGGATCGATGGGGGGCATGCAGGCGCTGAGCTGGGCCGCGACGTTCCCCGAGCGCACCGCCTCGGCGATCGTCATCGCCAGCGCCGCGCGGCATTCGGCGCAGAACATCGCATTCCACGAAGTCGGCCGCCAGGCGATCATGGCCGATCCCAAGTGGCGCGGCGGCGATTATTATGCTGATGGCGACCCGCCCGTCGCCGGTCTCGCGGTCGCGCGCATGGCCGCGCACATCACCTATCTTTCCGAAGCCGGACTAACCGCCAAGTTCGGACGCAAGCTTCAGGGACGTAACGTCAAGACCTTCGGTTTCGACGCCGATTTCCAGGTCGAATCCTATCTACGGCACCAGGGGATAAGCTTCGTCGAGCGTTTCGACGCAAACTCGTATCTCTACATCACCCGCGCGCTCGATTATTTCGACTTGGCGGAGGAACATGGCGGGGCGCTGGCCAATGCCTTCAAGGCCAGCCCGACGCGCTTTTGCCTGGTGAGCTTCGATACCGACTGGCTTTATCCCACGGCCGAATCGCGCGGCATCGTCCACGCATTGAACGCCGCGGGCGCGGCTGCAAGCTTTGTCGAGCTCTCTTCGCCTTTCGGCCATGACGCGTTCCTGCTCGAATCGCCCGAATTGAGCCGAGTGGTCGATGGCTTCCTGCGCGCGGGAGCCAGGTGATGCGGATTTCTTTGGACAAGGCCGAGCTCGATATCGACTTGATCCACGCATTCCTGAGCGGCGCCTATTGGTCCGTCGGAATTCCGCGTCACATCGTCGAGCGAGCGATTCGCGGTTCGCTGTGCGTCGGCGCCTACGAGCCCGATGAGGCGGGCAAGGACGAGCAGGTCGGCTTCGCGCGGCTCATCAGCGACCAGGCCACTTTTGCCTATCTCGCGGATGTGTTCGTGCTCCCTGCGCATCGTGGCAAGGGCGTCGCGCGGGCGATGATCCAGGTGCTGCACGATCATCCTGAACTCCAGGGACTGCGCCGCTGGGCGCTGTTTACCCGCGACATGCAAACCGTCTACGCAAAGCTCGGCTGGGAAATCTATCCCCACCCGGAGCGGCTGATGGTCCGCGACGATCCGGATATTTACCAGCGATGATGCCCCAAGGTCCTTTGCGCCCAGACCTCGCGATCATCGCCGCGAATGTGTCCAAAGGCAGTCGCGTGCTCGACATTGGCTGCGGGGACGGCGCGCTTATGGCGGCGCTGCGCGACGAGCGGCAATGCGATGCGCGCGGACTCGAGCTGGACGCCGGGGACGTCGCCTCGGCGGTCGCGCGCGGGCTTTCGGTGGTGCAGGGCGACGCCGATACCGATCTGGCGGACTATCCGGACGCCAGCTTCGATTATGCGATCCTCAGCCAGACGCTGCAGACCACGCGCCGGCCCGATTGGGTTCTCGATCAGCTGCTGCGCATCGGCGGGCAGGCATTCGTCTCCTTCCCAAATTTCGCACATTGGCGCGTGCGCGCATCACTGTTGTGGGGAGGGCGCATGCCGGTGACGCGGCTGCTGCCGCTCAAATGGTATGCAACGCCCAACATCCACCACGTGACGATCGACGATTTCCGCGCACTTTTGAAAGAACGGGGAATCGCAATCCAGGGATGCTGGTTCCTCTCGGGCGACCGGCAGACCGGCGCGGGCCTGGCCAACCTGCTCGCCGAGCACGCCGTTTTCCTGCTGCGGAAGTAAGGCCGCATCAGAACCCCGATCAGAAGGGAACGTCGTCGTCGAGATCGTCGGGGAAGCCTCCACCGAAACTGCCGCCGCTCTTCTGGCCGCCACTGTTGAAATTGCCGCCGCGGCTCGAAGATTGCCCGGCGAATTCATCACTGCCGCCGCTGGCGCCCCAATCTTCACCGCCGCCCGAACTGCGCCCGCCGCCGCCACCGCCCGGGGCGCCGTCGAGCATGGTAAGCACTGAATTGAAGCCTTGGAGCACCACTTCGGTGGAATAGCGATCGGCTCCCGATTGGTCCTGCCACTTGCGCGTAGTCAGGGCCCCTTCGATATAAACCTTCGAGCCTTTCCGCAGATATTTTTCCGCCACGTTGGCCAGGCCTTCATTGAAGACCTTCACCGTGTGCCACTCGGTCTTTTCCTTGCGCTCGCCGCTGTTGCGGTCCTTCCAGCTTTCGGAAGTCGCGATACGCAGTTCGACGACCTTGCCGCCATTCTGGAATGAACGCGATTCGGGGTCCTTCCCGAGATTTCCGACGAGAATCACCTTGTTGACGCTGCCAGCCAATGCCTGCTCCTAAAGTCCGAAAGCTACCGCCGCCCAATAGGTCGCACCGGCGGCGACATAAGCGAGCGTGAATAGATACCCTATCATGAAGGCCGGCCACTTCCACCCGTTAGTCTCGCGCCGAGTAACGGCAATTGTGGATATGCATTGCGGCGCGAAGACGAACCAAATCAGGAAGGCCAGCGCGGTGGGCAGGCTCCAGCGGGCGCGCAGGTTCTGCCGAATCGTTTCCTGGCCCGAATCGGCGTCTGGGTCATCGACCGCATAGACCGTGCCTATCGCCGCGACCGCGACTTCGCGGGCCGCCATCGCCGGGATCAGCGCCAGCGCGATATCGCGGTTGAACCCGATCGGCGCGACCACGACTTCGATGCCGTTGGCGACGCGCCCGGCGACCGAATAATCGACCTGGCTCACGCCTTCGGGCGCCTTAGGGAAGCTGAGCAGCGCCCACAGGATGATCGTCGTGACCAGGATGATCGTGCCCGCGCGCTTGAGGAATATCTCGGCGCGCTGCCACAGCCCCAGCGCGACGTCGCGCAGCCGCGGCAGCTGATATTTGGGCATTTCCATCATGAAGCCCGAAGTCGCGCCCTTGGTCACGGTCCGGCGCAGGAAGAAGGCGGCGAGGAACGCCCCGGCGATCCCAAAGATATAGAGGCCGAACAGCACCAGCCCCTGCAATCCCACGCCGGGAAGTACGCTGCGGTCGGGAATCATCGCGCCGATGATGATCGTATAGACCGGAAGCCGCGCCGAGCAGGTGGTGAGCGGGGCGATGAGGATCGTGGTCAGTCGCTCCTTCTCGTCGCTGATCGTTCGCGTCGCCATGATCCCCGGCACCGCGCAGGCGAAGCTCGAGAGCAAGGGAATGAATGCGCGCCCTGAAAGCCCGACGCTCGCCATAACCCGGTCCATCAGGAAGGCGGCGCGGACCATATAGCCCGATGCCTCGAGCACCAGGATGAAGGCGAACAGGATCAGGATCTGCGGCAGGAACACCACTACCGCGCCGACACCAGCGATCACGCCGTCCACGACAAGCGATTCGATGAAGCCGGCGGGCAGCACCGCGCCGACTCTCCCCGCCAGCCAGCCCAGCCCCCCTTCGATCCAGCCGATCGGTGCCTCCGACCATGCGAACACCGCCTGAAACATCACGAACATCAAGGTGAGCAACAACACAGAGCCCGACACCGGGTGCAGCGCCGCCGAATCCATCCGGTGCGTCCAGCGGCGCCCGGCCGTTTCGGACACGGTGGCCGCGAGTGCGATCTGGCGGGCGCGGCGCTGCAATACGACCATCTCGTGCTGCACGCCGGCACCCGGACGAACCTCGCGGACGCCGGTCACCATTTCGGCCAGTCGCGCCTTCAGTTCGTCGAGTCCGCGCTTGCGCACGGCCACGGTGGGGACCACCGGCACGCCCAATTCGCGTTCCAATGCCGCGGGATCGAGCTCCAGGCCATCGCGCGTCGCCAGGTCGATCATGTTGAGCGCGACGACGATCGGCAGCCCCAGCGCAATAAGCTGGAGCGTGAAGCGCAGATGATTATCGAGGTTAGAGGCATCGACCACGACGAGAATAGCATCGGGCAGCCGCTCGCCTTCCTGCCGCCCGACCAGCACGTCGCGCGTCACTTGCTCGTCGGGGCTGGAAGGATCGAGGCTATACGCGCCAGGCAGATCGAGCAATTCGATCCCGCGTCCATCGGGCAGAGCCAGTCGTCCCGTATGGCGCTCCACCGTGACCCCCGGATAATTGCCGACTTTCTGGCGCGCGCCGGTCAGCGCGTTGAACAGCGCACTCTTGCCGGCATTGGGGTTGCCGACCAGCGCAACCAGCGGAGTCTGGATCATGCCGAGTGAGTCGAAACGTGGATCGCTGCGGCGACATGGCGTCGCAAGGCAACCGTCATGCGCCCGATCCGGCAGGCGATCGGCCCTTGCCCGAGCAGACCCGAGCGATGCAGCAGTTCGACTTCCACGCCCTCGTCCAGTCCCAGCTCGCGCAATCGCCGCGCCTCGGGCTCGGCAAGCACATGCCAATCGACGCCCGCCACGATGCCGGGCTGCAGCCGCGGCAATCGGGCGAGGGCAATCGAGAGCGGTGTCGCATGCATATGCGAGTTATTATCAATAACGCGCGAGGTGCGCTAGTGCTGCGTCACATGTCAGCCGCTAAACAGCCGGATAGCGCAGCCGTCCGATAAAGCGCGACAGGCTGAAGCGATGCTCAGCGGGACGCAGCCACTGCGCCTTGGCCTTTTCGAAGCGCATGATTCCGTCGATCCGCCGGGACAGGAATGCTCTCGTATCGGCGTAATCCTCGCTTTCGTCATCGAGAAAGACCGTCATCGTCGCGGCGTAGACGGCACCCAGAATGGCGCGCTTGGTATAGTGATTATAGTCGGTGGCTGTGTCCCCCGCGGCACGCCACATCGTATCGGCCGAGCGCCAGCCCAGCCGGGCGCCCTTCGCCACATTCTGCGGCAGCGCCAGCGTGGCCAGCGCGCGGCGGAGCGATTCGCGATTTGGGGCGAGCAGTTCCAGCCGCGCCTCGACCAGCGCCGCGACCCGCTCGCGGATCTTCATCGCCACGAGCTTCTCGGGCGTGAGCCGTTCGAGCATCCCGGCGTCGATATGCGCGAACCAGGTGTCAATCATCGCCACCGCGCCTTCCGAAAAGGCAAGCCGGGCAACATCGCGGTCCACTCCCATCGCGTCCGCCGAAGCGTCGAGCGCCTTGAAATTCCAGCCATCGAATGCCGCGTTCTCCGCTACCGTCGGCGCAAGTGCGGCGCGCAGTTCGTCGAGGGTGGCGTCGGCTAGGTCCATCACGCCGATCTAGGCTTCTCAGGCGCAGACGCAACCTCGCTACTGCGAACCAGCACCAGGGCGGTAGCGACGAGCGCCGCACCCAAGATGTCGGCGGCAGCCAGCCTCTCGTCGAAAAAGCTCCAGCCCAGCCCAGCCGCAACCACGGGCTGGATCAGCAACCCGATCCCGATCAACAGCGGCGAGAGGTGCCCGAGCGCATAGATCATGCAGCCCTGGCCGATGAGCTGGCTAACCACTGCGAGCACGATTACCGGCCCCCAATTGCCCGGCATCACTTGCTCGCCCATCGCCAGCGCAGCGAGCAGCAACGGCGGGATCGTGGCGATCGACGAAAGCGCGAGCGCCGGAATGGGCGCAAGCTGCTCGCGGGCGCGCGCCATGAAGATGAAATAGACGGCATAAAGCACGCCCGCGAGCAGGCAGAGCAAGTCTCCGGTCAGGTTGTCGGCCGAAAGACTCGCGGATCGCCCAAGCAGCATGCCCGCCCCGATCGCAGCCAGCAGAAGGGCCAGCCCTTGCAGCCGCGTCGGCCACATCCGCGCGGCTATGAAGCCGTAGATCGGGAAGATCAGCGTCGCCGAATTGCCGAACAGCGTCGAGTTGGCGAGCGTCGTGTGGAGGATGCCGACATGCCAGCTCCCCAGATCGGCGGCGAAGGCAACCCCGGCAATCGCCAGCACGCCCCAAAGCCCGCGCGCCGCAGCGACTGGCTTGCCGCCCATCGCCACCGCCATGGCGAACAGCACCGGCGTCGCGATCGCGAGCCGCCAGAAGCCGGCCGCCACCGGCCCGACATCGGCCATGCGAACGAATAGCGGCCCCGATGCCAAGGCGACGTTCGCGATGACTAGCGCGGTCACTGCACGGCTTCGCGGGGAAATAGTTTTTATAGGCTCTCCGGCTTGATGCATGCCGCTCTCTAGTGCCCTATCTGGCTTGGGTCACAAGCGGAAAGAAGCATCATGGCCAACCTGTTCGAACCCATCCAGCTGGGAGCGATCACAGCACCCAATCGCGTCCTGATGGCGCCGCTGACGCGCGGTCGCGCGACGCGCGAGCACGTGCCGGCGGCCATCATGGCCGACTACTATGGCCAGCGCGCCGCTGCCGGGCTGATCATATCGGAAGCCACGGGTATCAGCCGGGAGGGACTTGGCTGGCCCTATGCGCCCGGCCTCTGGGGCGACGAACAGGTTGAAGGCTGGAAGCCGGTAACCGAGGCCGTGCACAAGGCTGGGGGCCGGATATTCGCCCAGCTCTGGCATATGGGGCGCGTCGTGCACCCGGATTTCCTGAACGGCGCGGCGCCGCTATCGTCCTCGGCGACCATCGCCCCTGACACGGCCCATACCTATAACGGCAAGCAGTCCTATGCCAAAGCACGCGCCGCGACGAAGGACGATATCGTTCGCGTGCTCGACGATTACACTGCGGCAACGCGCAACGCGCTGCGCGCCGGGTTTGACGGGGTCCAGCTCCACGCCGCGAACGGCTATCTGATAGACCAGTTCCTGCGCGAATCAGCCAACCACCGCGACGACGAATATGGCGGTAGCCCGGAGAATCGCGGCCGCCTGCTCCGTGAGGCCACGGCCCGCATCATCGCAGAGGCGGGCGCCGCTCGCACCGCGGTCCGCTTCTCGCCCAATGGCCGTTCGCAGGGCGTGGAGGATAGCGATCCCGAGGCGGTGTTCGTCCCCGCCGCGAAATGGCTGTCCGATCAGCGCATCGCGTTTCTCGAATTGCGCGAGCAGACGCCCCAGGGCACTTTCGGCAGATCCGATCAGCCGCGCATATCTCCCGCGATCCGCCGGGTGTTCAAGCAGCCGCTCGTGCTCAATCAGGATTACGGCCTGGTCCGCGCGCAGGAGGAGCTGGCCTCCGGCAATGCGGATGCGATCGCCTTCGGCCGCCCATTCCTCGCCAATCCGGATCTGGTCGAGCGGCTGCGTACAAATGCCCCGCTGAACATGCCCGATATCGCGACGCTCTACTCGCAAGGGCCGACCGGCTATCTGGATTATCCGGTGCTGGAATCCGTCACCGGCTGATTGATCGTATCGAGGAACTTGGTCGATGCCGCGCGCAGCGATTTGCGGGTCTCGCCGTTCATCAGGATGAAGGGCAGGATCAGGAAAAGCGGCCAGAACAGGAACGCGAAAACCGCGGCGATGAACAAGGCGACGAAGGCGACGATGCGCAATCCCTTCAGTTTCTCTTCGCCCGCCGGCGTCACCACGATCTGGCGCGGGCCCTTGGCGTCATACCAGGGCTTGGTGTGCAGCAGCCCCCGTCCGCGCTGATCGTGGCGCGGTGCGCGCAGCACTTCGATCGGTGAGGCTGTATCGCGGGGAGGCACGCGGATCGACTCGACCGCCGCCAGGGCATCGCGCTGGGGCGCGTGGTCCATAGGATCGGTCCGCATCGGCTTGACCGGAGCATTGTGGTTCCAGGTGTCGATCACTTCGAGCCGCCGGCCGCGCTCCACCACCTTGTAGCGAGTGCCCGGCGCGTCCATCGCTTCAGCCGAACCGGCTCTTGAGGGCCAGCATGGCCAGGGCCGCCTCGGCCGCCTCGCCACCCTTGTTCTTTTCGGTTGGCCTGGCGCGCGCCAGCGCCTGGGCTTCGTTCTCGACGGTGAGGATGCCGTTGCCCACGGCTACGCCGTCCATCGAGAGCGCCATCAGCCCGCGCGCGCTTTCCCCCGCGACGATTTCGAAATGATAGGTCTCGCCGCGGATCACTACGCCCAGCGCCACGAATGCGTCGAACCGCCCGCTCTCGACCGCCAGCGACACGGCTCCGGGGATTTCGAGCGCGCCGGGCACGGTCACCACTTCATAGCGGTGTCCCCCCGCTTGCAGCGCGGCGACGGCGCCTTCGAGCAGCAAGTCGTTCAGATGCGCATAGAACCGCGCCTCGACGATCAGGACATTCGCCATCAGGCGCCTCCGTCGATCGCGCGTTCGCCGACGATGGACAGTCCGTAGCCGTCCAGGCCGACCAGCGTGTGATGGGTGTTGGTGAGCAGCACCATGTCGCGCACCCCCAATTCGGTCAGGATCGTCGCGCCCGCGCCGTAATCGCGCAGTTCTTCCATATCGCCCAAGGGCAGTTCTCCCGAGCGCAACTGGAGCGAGACCGTGAACTTGTCGGGCCGGGCATGGCTGAGCAGCACGACCACGCCAGCGCCCTCGCGACCGATCATCTCCATCGATCGCCGCAGCAGCCCGCCGCGTGCGCCGCCCTCCCCGAAAATATCGCTGAACGGCGATAGCGCGTGCATGCGGACCAGGGTGGGCCTGTCGGGGTCCACCTTGCCCTTGACCAGGGCGACCTGCTCGCTCTCGGTCGCCTTATTCCAGAAAGTGATCGCACTCCACTCGCCACCCCATTCGCTCGCAAAGCGCGTTTCGGCGCGCTTCTCGACAAGATGATCCTTGCGGCGGCGATAGGCGATCAGGTCACGAATCGTCCCGATCTTGAGGTTGTGGAACTGCGCGAAGGCGACCAGGTCGTCCATTCGCGCCATCGTGCCGTCTTCATTCATGACCTCGCAGATCACGCCAGACGGATTGAGACCAGCTAGCCGCGCGACGTCTACTGCGGCTTCGGTATGTCCCGCCCGCACCAGCACGCCGCCGTCACGCGCGACCAGTGGAAAGACGTGGCCCGGGGTGACGATCTCGTCCTTGCCCTTCGCCGAGTCTATCGCCACCGAGATCGTCCGCGCGCGATCGGCGGCGGAAATGCCGGTGGTCACGCCATCGCGAGCCTCGATCGATACGGTGAACGCCGTTTCGTGCCGCGTCCCGTTGTTGCGGCTCATCAGGCCCAGCCCGAGCTGATCGACTCGGTCCTTGGTCAGCGCGAGGCAGATTAGTCCTCGGCCGAATTTTGCCATGAAATTGATCGCATCGGGAGTCGCCATCTGCGCCGGGATGATCAGATCGCCTTCATTCTCGCGATCCTCGTCATCCACCAGAATGAACATCCGCCCGTTGCGCGCTTCGTCGATCAGTTCCTCGGGGCTCGAAAGGAAGCCATGCTTCAACCGTGCGATTTCAGGCTTTGCCACGAAGCGACTCCATGCGCTGCAGATAGCGGGCGAGCACATCGATCTCGATATTGACCGCCTGCCCCTCGGCAAGCGTATCGAACGTGGTCACAGCCGCAGTGTGCGGGATGATGTTTAGGTCGAATTCAAGCCCAGTGGCGGTATCGCGCACTTCGTTGACCGTCAGCGAAACGCCGTCGATCGTTACTGACCCTTTGGGCGCGATGAAAGGCGCGAGTACGCGGCCCGCGGAAATCACGACGCGGTGCGATCCGCCTTGCTCGCTCACGCTCAGGACCAGGCCGACGCCATCGATATGGCCAGTGACGATATGCCCGCCAAGCTCGTCGCCGAGCCGCAGCGCGCGCTCGAGGTTGAGGCGGCGCCCGGCGGACCACATATCGCCAGCTGTGCGCGACACCGTCTCGCCCGACACATCGAACGCCAGCCAGCCGGCGCCCTTGTCTACCACCGTGAGGCATACGCCCGAGCACGCTATCGACGCGCCGAGGTCGATGCCGGCGGTATCATAAGCGCATGAGACGCGGACTCGCAGATCGCCCCGGCTGTCGGCGGCCTCGATCGAGCCGATATCGGAGACGATTCCCGTGAACATTACAGCGCCGCGTAAACCTCCAGGCGGTCGCTGCCAAGCTGGCGTGCATCGGTCAACCGCCAGCGGCCGTGCGCCTCCTCCAGTGAGCCTAGCCCGATATCGCCGAGCGCGGCCTTGCCCGCGCCGATCAGGACCGGAGCGCGATAGAGCAACAGGCGATCGACCAGTCCTTCGCGCAGGAAGCTGGCGGCGGTTTCGGCCCCGCCTTCGATGAAGAGGTGATCGACCTTTTCGAGACGCGCGATATCGGCGGGGGAGGCGATCGCTTCCCATCCTTGGATCCCGCGAACACGGGCCAGAAGTAAGCGGCGCGGTGAACGCTTCTCCAATCCAGGCAGCCGCACATCGAGCGTCGGCGCATCCGCCTCCCACGTGCCGCGTCCCACCAGGATCGCCTCATGCCGCGCCCGCTCGAGATGGACGTGCGCGCGCGCCTCGGGGCCGGTGAGCCATTTGCTTTCGCCCGAGGCGAGCGCGATCCTTCCGTCCAGCGAGACGGCGAGCTTGAGCGTGACATGCGGCCGTCCCTTGGCGCGCCGGGTCAGGAAGCCAGCCATAGAGATCCGGGCTTCGGCCTCGGCCACCCCCCCCATCACTTGGATGCCCGCAGCCCGCAGGCGCTCGGCTCCAGCGCCATTGGTGCGCGGATCGGGATCGCCGAGCGCAATCGCCACTCGCTCCGGTTGTGCGGCGATCAGCAGATCGGCACATGCCGGCCCGCGCTCGGATCGATGCGCGCAAGGCTCAAGCGTCACATAGACAGTCGCGCCGCGCGACTTTTCGCCCGCCTGCTTCAGCGCCATCGCCTCGGCATGCGGCCGTCCACCCGGCTGGGTCCAGCCGCGCCCGACGACGCGGCCATCGCCCACAATCACGCAGCCGACATTGGGATTGGGCGCGGTCCTCCCGCGGCCGCGCTGGGCGAGCGCCAGCGCCGCGGCCATCCAGCGTGCGTCGTTCAGATGCCCCACGATCTCAGCTTGTCGTCGAGCTTCTTGAATTCCTGCTGGCGCTTTCTCTGCGCATCCTCGACCGCCTTCTTGCGCGCCTGTTCCTTAGGCAAATCGACCTTCTGCTGCGTGACGATCTCCGCCTCGGTGCGGTTCTCGGCATAGCTCTGCACATAGATGATGTCGGGCTCGACATAATCGGGCGTGATATTGGTATCGCGGGAAAAGACCAGGATCACGGTCCAGGTAATCGCGACCGAAAGCGCCATGAAGCCGACTTCATGCGGTTTGCGCGATTTCAGGAACGCGCGCAGGTCGCGCACGGCACGCAGCGGGGAAAAGCGGGAGAACATGCTCATATGCCGGCGAAGATAGGGATGCGGGGGCCCGGGAGCCAGCCCCCGCATCCGCCCGCCGGCTTCAGGCGTTCTTGAGCTCGAAGCGCACGGTCATCGTCTTCCAGCTCTCCTCCGGCACACCGCCGCGCGTTGCCGGCTTGAAACGCCATTTGGCCAGCGCCTGGCGTCTGGTCGCTTCGAAAAAAGCCGAACTGGTGGCACTCAATTGCTCCACGGCTTTCACGCGCCCATCGGCCCCGATCAGCACGCGCACCGCCACCTTGCCGTCACGCTGCGCGCGCAGTTCCGGAGCCGGATAGTCGGGCTGGAAGTCACGGGCGAAGCGCGGATCCTGTTGTGCGCCGATCAGCGCCGGAAGGGGTTTGGGAGCTTCGATAACATTCGTCGGGCCAGGATTGGTGACTGGCCCCACCGGGGGCGCTTCGGTCGGCAGGATATCGGTGCCGGCAATCACCGGGCGCTCGATCTGGCGGATTAGCACGGGCGGGATATAGGGGTCGATCTGCTGGGGGGTCTGCTCGATCACAGGCTTTTCGATCGGCTTGGGGGGCGGGGGCGGATCGATCGGCACATTGGTCGTTTCCAGCGCCGTGACCGGTGGCTTGGGCACGATATCCGGCACGAACGAGAGCAGCCCGGCGATGACCAGCCCATTGATCGCCAGCGCGCCGGCGAGACTGAGCGAGCGGGGGCTGCGGGGCACATAGCGTTGATCGGCATACATTGGCGTTGCACTCCATCTCCACTTGCCGGTCGGACACCGGCTTCAGTAATGATACAACATTACATTGCCCGGGTAAATACTTCCCTCATGTGCTGGCTCCGAGGCGTTCCAGAGCCCGCTCCTTGCCAATCAGGGGGAGCAAAGCGGCCATGTCGGGCCCGTGCTCGCGCCCCGTCAGTGCGAGTCGCAATGGCAGGAACAATGCCCGTCCCTTGCGCCCGGTCCCCTCCTTCAGCGCGCTGGTGAGCTGCGCCCAGGGATCGGCGGACCAGTCGATCATCGCCGCCGCGGCAGCGGCTTCGGCAAGGAACGCGCGATCCTCTTCAGCCGGCAGCGACTCGATCGGCCCTTCGACGACCGACCACCAATCGCGGGCTTCGCCGACGCTGGTCAGATTGGGCCGGATCGCCTCCCAGGCGGCGGCGGTCATCCTGTCCGGCAGGCGGTCACGCACTGCGTCGAAGCGGAGCTGATGCACGATTTTCGCATTGATGGCGGCGAGTTCCGCTTCGTCGAAACGCGCCGGTGCGCGGCCGAAGCGGGCGAAGTCGAAGCTCTCGATCAGCGGCGCCGCATCGACGAACGGCTCGACGGGATCGCTGGTGCCGAGCCTCCCCAGCAGCGCCAGCAGCGCCTGGGGCTCGATGCCGGTCTCTCGGAAATGATCGACTCCGAGCGAACCTAGACGCTTGGAAAGCTTTCCCTCGTTGCCGGTCAACAGCGCTTCATGCGCGAAACGCGGCGGCTGGGCACCCAAAGCGGCAAACATCTGAAGCTGGCTCGCGGTGTTCGAGACATGGTCCTCGCCCCGCACCACGTGGCTGATCCCCATATCCGCATCGTCGATCACCGACGGGAGCAAATAGAGCCATGATCCGTCGGCCCGGCGAACCACTGGATCGCTCATGGCCGCGGGATCGAAGCGCTGTGGGCCTCGCACCAGATCGTCCCACTCGATCGCGCTGGTATCCAGCCTGAAGCGCCAATGCGGCTTGACGCCATCGGCCTCAAGCCTCGCGCACTCGGTATCGCTCAGGCCGAGCGCCGCCCGGTCGTAGATCGGCGGCAGTCCGCGCCCGAGCAGGATCTTGCGCTTGAGCTCGAGTTCCTGCGCTGTCTCATATGCCGGATAGACCCGCCCCGCCGCGCGCAACTCCGCGAAGCGCTCCTGATACCGGTCGAAGCGCGCCGACTGGCGCTCCTCCGCGTCGGGCGCGAGCCCCATCCAGGCGAGATCGGCGCGGATCGCGTCGATATGGCGTTCCTCGGATCGCTCAGCATCGGTGTCGTCGATGCGCAGCAGGAACCGGCCGCCATGCCGCTTTGCGAACAGCCAGTTATGCAGCGCCGTGCGGAGGTTGCCGACGTGCAATGTGCCGGTGGGGCTGGGTGCGAAACGCGTGATCACGGTCATCGCGCCCGCTTATGCGCCCGGGCCAGCTGCGGCAATGCTGCCGCTTTGGCCCAAGCGGCCTTTCCCGCGGGCGCGGCGCTGGCTAAGAGCGGCTTCCGCTGCAAGGACGCGCGCATGAAACTGATCGCCGGCAATTCGAACCTACCGCTCGCCACTGCGATCGCAGCCTATCTCGAGATTCCGCTGACCAAGGCCAATGTCCGTCGCTTCGCCGACGAGGAAATCTTCGTCGAGATACTCGAGAATGTGCGCGGCGAGGATGTGTTCGTCGTCCAGTCGACCAGCTATCCGGCCAATGACAACCTCATGGAATTGCTGATCATGATCGATGCGCTCAAGCGCGCGTCGGCAAAACGGATCACCGCCGTCCTCCCTTATTTCGGCTATGCGCGGCAGGATCGCAAACCCGGGCCCCGCACGCCCATTTCGGCGAAGCTCGTCGCCAATCTGATCACCATCGCCGGTGCGCACCGTGTACTTTCGGTGGATCTCCACGCCGGGCAGATTCAGGGATTTTTCGACATCCCGACAGACAATTTGTGGGGCGCGCCAGTGATGTCGGCGGATATCCGCAGCCGTTTTCCCGGCAAGCAGTGGATGGTGGTCTCGCCCGATGTCGGTGGCGTCGTCCGCGCCCGCAGCCTGGCGAAGCGGCTCGACAATGCCCCCCTAGCGATCGTCGACAAGCGGCGAGAAAAGCCCGGCGAATCCGAAGTGATGAACATCATCGGCGAAGTGAGCGGGCGCTTTTGCATCCTGATGGACGACATCGTCGATTCGGCGGGCACGCTCTGCAACGCCGCGGCCGCGCTCAAGGCCGGCGGGGCCGAGGAAGTGGTCGCTTACTGCACCCACGGGGTGCTCTCGGGCGGCGCGGTCGCGCGTGTCGACGGGTCGGCGCTGGCGGAGCTGGTCATCACCGATTCGATCGGCAACCACGCAGTGATCGCCGAGAGCGCCAAGATCCGCCATCTCACCATCGCGCCCCTGCTGGCCGAGGCGATCCGGCGGATCGCGGACGAGACTTCGGTATCGAGCCTTTTCGATTAAGCCACCGCCTCGGCTATCAGCGCGACGCCGACCAGGATCATCAGCCAGTAGATTGCGGTAAGAAAGCGCGCCGGCGAAAGGCGGTGAACCAGCCACACGCCCGCCATCGTAGAAACCAACGCGAGCGGAAGCAGCGCCGCCGAGGTCATCAGGTTTGCCGAACTGAATTGGCCAAGCGCGAAATAGGGCGCCACCTTGATCAGGTTGACCGTCGCGAAGAAAATTGCGGTCGTCCCGATCATGATATCGCGCGGCAGATCGCGCGCGAGCACCCAAAGCTGGAACGGGGGCTGGCCGGCATGCGCGATCTGGCTGGTGAACCCCGCGACGATCCCGAACAATGATCCTACCCATTCGGGCCAGCGGCGCGGTTCGCCAGGCAACGCAAGATGGGCCGCGCACAAGCGGTATATCCCGAACAGCAGCGAAATCGCGCCGACCGCGGCCATCACCCCTTCGGCCGAAACGCTGGCGGCGAAGCGATAGCCGAGCCAGATGCCGAGCAGCGCTCCGGGCAGCATCCAGCCGAGCAGCCGCCAATCGACGTGTCTGCGAAACGCCCAGACGCCGACCACGTCCTGCGCGATCAGGATCGGCAGCAGGATCGCCGCTGCTCGCACTGGATCGATCGCAAAGGCGAGAATGGGGAGCGAAAGCGCGCCCATTCCCGAAAAGCCCCCTTTGGCCAGCCCGGTAAGGATCACCGCGGGAATTGCGAGCGCGTAGAAATGCCAGTCGGCGATCATGCGGATCGCGGTAGCGGGTTTGCGCGGCGCGCCAAAGTGCCTAATCGAAGCACATGGCCGAAGATCGCACCGGGCAGACTGTCGTGTTGTTCGTCTCCCGGCGCACCGGCCTGGACGCCGAGGGCTATAAAGCGGCGGCCGAGGCGATGGATGCGCTCGCCGCCGCCCAGCCCGGCTGTAGGGGCATGGACCACGTCTCCGATGGCTCACTCGGCATCACGCTGAGCTATTGGGAGGACGAAGCCAGCGCGGTTGCATGGCGTCAGCATCCCGAGCATGCGGCGACGCGTGAGGCCGGACGCGGCCGCTGGTACGATTGGTACATGCTGCACGTCGCCGAGATCGGGCGCAGCTATTCCTGGGCGCGCCGATGAAGCTCGGGGGGTTCGACCGCACTTTCGCTTTGCTGTTCACCGTGATGCTCGCGATCGCGGCGGGGAACACGGCGCTGCAATCGGTCCTCCCCGCATTGGGCCGCTCGCTCGGCGTGGCGGACAGCGCCGTCGCCGCGGTCTTCTCGGTCTCGGCTCTGCTATGGGTGATCGCCGCACCCTACTGGGCCAATCGCTCCGACCGGCACGGGCGTCGCGCAATGGTGCTGCTGGGGATTGCCGGCTTCACGGTCTCGCTGCTGCTGTGCGGCGTATTTCTGATGCTGGGGATCAACGGGGTGCTGGCGCCGCTCACCACCTTCGTCGCCTTCATCTTCGCGCGCATGATCTATGGCGCATTCGGTTCGGCCGCGCCCCCGGCAGTGCAAGCGCTGGTGGCGGGACGAACGACGCGCGAGGAGCGGACCAAGGCGCTTACGCTGATCGCTTCCGCCTTCGGCCTGGGCACCATCCTGGGTCCGGCAATCGCCCCCTATTTGGTGCTCGGGCATCTCTGGCCGGGTGGCCCGGAGGTGGGACTGGCAGGACCCGCCTTCTTCGCTGCCGCGTGCGGGGCCGCCATATGGATCACCGTCGCGCGGCTGCTCCCGCGCGAGGAAGCGGCGTCGCACGGCGCGGCGGCAAGCTATCCTTCGATCGGCGGCCAGGGAAGCGGCGCGACGATCACCGCGGCGATGGCCGCGCCGAGCCAGCCCGTCGGCTTTTTCGATCACCGCATCCGCGGCTGGATCATCGCTGGACTGGTGATCGGTCATGCCCAGGCAATGACCGGACAGGCGATCGGCTTTCTCGTGATCGACCGGCTCCACGTAACTCCGCTCCAGGCGCTCCAGCCCACCGGACTGGTGCTGATGATGGGTGCGATTTCGGCTTTGCTTGCGCAATGGGGGCTGATCCCGCTGCTCGATCTCAAGCCACGTGCGCTGGTGCTCGCGGGCGCCGTGCTGGGCGCGGTGGGCTGCATCGCCACCGGCACCGCGAGCTCGCTCTACGGAATCGCGCTCGGCTATGCGCTGACTTCGCTCGGCATGGGGCTGGCACGGCCCGGCTTCACTGCGGGCGCATCGCTTGCGGTGGGTCTGGAAGCGCAGGGGTCGGTTGCCGGCAAGATCACTTCGATCAACGGTGCAGCCTTCGTGCTCGGGCCGTCGATCGGCGTGGGGTTATATGAATTATGGCGGCCCCTGCCCTATCTCACCGCGGCAGCGTGGCTCGTTTGCCTTTTGGTCTACGGGTATCTCAGCCTTCGCTCTTCGGGCCCCGGCCCTGGAGCATCCCCGGCGCAATGAAGCCGATCGGCTGAATGGCCGATGCCTGTTGCTTGAGCCTGCCCGACATCGCCTCATATTCGGCTTCCATCTCGGGGGTGACCGTCGCTCGCGAATCGTCCAGCGCTTCCTCGAAATTCGCCATCGTCACGCTCTTCGCCTTCATCGACTTACGCAGCGCGATCAGCCCTGCCCGGCGCACCACATCCTCCAGATCGGCGCCGGTGTAGCGCTCGGTGCGGGCAGCAATGCTCTTCAGATCGACGTTCTTGGCCAAGGGCATCTTTTCGGTCTGTATTTTCAGGATGCGCTCGCGCCCGGCTGCATCGGGCACGCCGACATAGATCAACTCATCGAAGCGCCCGGGCCGCAGCAATGCCGGATCGATCAGGTTCGGGCGGTTGGTGGCGCCGATCACCACTACCGATTGCAGCTCCTCGAGCCCGTCCATCTCGGACAGGATCGTGTTGACCACCCGCTCGGTGGCCTGCGGCTCGCCCATTCCCCCGCCACGTGCGGGCACCAGCGAATCGAGCTCGTCGATGAAGATCACGCAAGGCGCAACCTGGCGTGCGCGGGCAAAAAGCCGCGCGATCTGCTGCTCGCTCTCGCCATACCATTTGCTGAGCAGATCGGAGGATTTGGTCGCGATGAAGTTAGCCTCGGCCTCCCGCGCGACTGCCTTGGCGAGCAGGGTCTTGCCCGTGCCTGGCGGGCCATAGAGCAGAAAGCCCTTGGCGGGCCGAATCCCCAGCCGAAGGAAGGCATCGGGGTCCTTGAGGGGCAGCTCGACGCCTTCCTTCAGGCGCATCTGGGCATCGTCGAGTCCGCCGACATCCTCCCATCGTACGCGCGGCGCTTCCACCATCACTTCGCGCATCGCGCTCGGCTGGACGCGCTTCAGCGCCCCCAGAAAATCCTCGCGCGTCACACAGAGCGTGTCTAGCACTTCAGGCGGAATGCTGTGATCCTCAAGGTTGAGCTTCGGCATCAGCCGCCTGACCGCCTCGATCGCCGCTTCGCGCGTCAGCGCCGCCAGATCGGCGCCCACAAAGCCATAGGTGGTGCGGGCCAACTCGCCGAGATCGACGCGTTCACCCAGGGGCATGCCGCGCGTATGGATGCCCAGAATCTCCCGCCGCCCGCGCTCGTCGGGCACGCCGATCACGATTTCGCGGTCGAAACGGCCGGGCCGCCGCAGCGCCTCATCGATCGCATCGGGGCGGTTGGTCGCCGCGATCACCACGATATTGGCGCGCGCCTCCAGCCCGTCCATCAGCGTCAGCAATTGCGCGACCAGGCGCTTCTCGGCCTCGCCCGAAACCTGGCCGCGCTTGGGCGCGATCGAGTCGATCTCGTCGATGAAGACGATGGAGGGCGCGGTCTTGGCCGCTTCCTCGAATACCTGCCGCAACCGCCCTTCGGATTCGCCATAGGCCGAGCCCATGATCTCCGGCCCATTGATCAGGTGGAAGGTCGCGTCGCTTTCGTTCGCCACGGCGCGCGCCAGCCGCGTCTTGCCTGTGCCGGGATGCCCATGAAGAAGCACCCCCTTGGGCGGATCGACGCCGAGCCGCTGAAACAGTTCGGGATAGCGCAACGGCAATTCGACCATTTCGCGCAACTGATCGATCGTGGCCGCCATCCCGCCGATATCGTCATAGGTCACGTCGGCGCGGCGGGCATCGCCGACTTCCGCATATTCGGGGCGCAGCTCGATCTCGGTATTCTCATCGATATGGACGATGCCCTTCGGGCTTGCCGCGATCACCGCGAGCCGGATTTCCTGAAGCGCGTAAGCCGGCGCGCGCAGATGCTGCGCCACCTGGGGCGGCATGTCGCTCATCCGCTGCTGGCCCGCCGTCGCCACGACATCGCCCTGACACAAAGGCCTCCCGAAAAAGGTGCGCTTCAATGCGACGCCCGAGCCCTGCAACCGGAGATTCTGCTGGGCCGGCGCGAACACCACGCGCGTGGCGGGCTTGGACTGCGCCTTGCGAATCATCACGAAATCGCCCGCGCCGACGCCGGCATTGGCGCGCTGGAGGCCGTCGAGGCGCAGGATCTCCAGCCCCTCATCCTCGGGATAGGGGAGGACCGCGCGTGCAGGCGTGACGCGCTTGCCGACGATTTCGATCACGTCGCCCTCGGCCAGGCCCAAGGCCGCCATCAGCGTGCGCGGGATATGCGCCAGCCCGCGCCCGCTATCCTCCGGGCGGGAATTGGCCACCTGCAATTTGCGGGGCGATTCGTCGTCGGCCATTCCATCGTCTCCATGAGCCCGGGAAGCTAGGAACGCTGGAGCCGAAAAAAAGGCCGGTCACAAGGACCGGCCGGGAAAGTTTTAGGAGAGGATGCCTGAAAGGCCCGATCTTTGTGCGCTGCCGCGAAATATTGTGCAAGTGCGAAATCGTCCTGATGCGAGTGCATGGATTGCAAGCGTACGAGGGTTCCCCGGTGCGGCCTGGGGAGCCGGTCTGTCGCAACGCGAAGAAAAAAGCGCTCGCATTATCCTCTGACGCAGCGCACAAGATATGCATGCGCCGTTTGCCTCCGCTTACTGCCATCGAAGCATTCGTCCAGGTCGCCCGGCTCGGCTCGATCAAGGCCGCCGCCGAGGAACTGGCGCTTTCCTCTCCCGCGCTCAGCCGCCGCGTCCAGTCGTTGGAGCGCTTTATCGGCAAGCCGCTGTTCGAACGGCGCCACCAGGCGCTGCGCCTGAACGAGGATGGCGAGCGATTGCTTGCGGGAATAGCCCCAGCGCTCGATGCGATGACCGACGCAGTGGAGGCGATGACCAGCGGAAGCGAGCTGCTCCGCCTGCGGCTGGGCATACTCCCTCTATTCGCCACGCAGCGGCTGATGCCGAGACTGCCCGATCTCAAGCGCAAGCATCCCGAGCTTCACCTTGATGTCGATACCGGCGGGCATGGGGTCGCGCGGCTGGGCGACGGGCTGGACGCCGCGATCGTCATTGCGCGCGATGTGGATCCCGGCCTCTACGCCCGGCGGCTCGACCGCAACCGCGTCCATGTCATCGGCGCCAAGGCCCTGGTCGAAGGGGCCGACCCGGTGACTCGACCCGAACAGCTCTCCAAGCTCACGGCACTCGTCCACCGCGATATGCCGGAGACGTTCACCGCGTGGCGCGCTGCGGCGGGCTTCCCCGAGCTCGAGCCGCTAGCGATCGATCATTTCGACTCGGGCACGCTCATGCTCGAAGCCGCCGCGCAGGGGCTGGGCGTCGCATTCATGCTCGAATCGCATTTCGAGGCGGCGCAGGATCCGCGGCTCGTCCAGCTTTTCGACCTTACGGTGGAGAGCCAGTACAGCTATTGGTTCGTCTGCCGCCCCCGCGCGCTCGCCCAGCGTCCGGTGCGCATGTTCCACGACTGGCTGATCGAGACGATCGGCGCGGAGGCGGTTTAAGCCCTAATGGGGCGGCGCCAGCCCGCTCCCCCACCCGGCCACCCAACGGCAGTGTATTCTATGGGTGGCCGGGTGAGGGAGCGGGCCGGTGCGGCATCCGGCGACGCCGAATCAAGCCAAAGCCTGATCGCTTACGTAAGGGTTGGTCTTGCGCTCGTGCGCGAAGTTGCTCACCGGCCCGTGGCCCGGCACGAACACAGTGTCCCCGCCCAGCGGCCATAGCTTGGTGACGATCGCGTCGAGCAAGTCCTGGTGATTGCCCATCGGGAAATCGGTGCGGCCTATCGAACCCTGGAACAGCACGTCGCCCACCGTGGCGAACTTCGATTCGGGATGGTGGAATACCACATGGCCCGGGGTGTGGCCGGGGCAATGATATACGTCGAGCGTCAGATTGCCGACGGTGACCTGATCGCCCTCGGCCAGCCAGCGATCGGGCTCGAAGGGCATGCCTCGGACTCCATATTTCCGTCCATCATCCTCCAGCCGCGCAATCCAGAAACGGTCGGCCTCATGCGGGCCCTCGATCGTCACGCCCAATTCTCTGGCGAATTCGCCGGCCGATCCGCAATGATCGATATGGCCATGGGTGATCAGGATTTTCTCGATCGTCACGCCGTGCTGCTGCGCCGCGCTGCGCAGCTTGTGAAGATCGCCGCCCGGATCGACGAAGGCGCCGCGCATCGTCTGGGTGCACCACAAAAGCGTGCAATTCTGCTGGAGCGGCGTGACCGGCACGATCGCCGCGCGCATGGGAGTGTTCTGCATCGCGCCGAGATAGGGGGCGGGACCGGCAGCGGCAACATTGGCTTGCCCGTGGCGGCGCGCGGCTGCATTCCCCCGCCATGGTGCTCACTCCACCTTTCGTATTGCTCGACGACGCCCGCCCCGGCGGCGCGGGGGCGCGGCTGTATCATGGCTCCTGCTCGCCGATCCGCGCCAAGGGACCCCAATCGGTAGCGAAGGCGCTGGCCACGCTTCGCATCCACCACGATCACAACATGCATCTAGCCGGCTTCATGACCTATGAGGCCGCGGCCGGGCTCGCAGACCGCGCCGCCACGCATGCCGCGCCGGAACCGTGCCTGTGGTTCGGCGCATTCGGCCATTGCGACGCGCAAGTGGATGTGGAGGCGCTGCTCCCCGATCCGGCCAGCGCCTGGGCCGGCGTGCCGCGCCCGCGAGTCTCGCGAGGCGAGTACGAATCGCACTTCGCGCGCGTCGCCGAATATATCCAGGCGGGGGATATCTATCAGGCAAATTTGACCTTTCGGGCGGACGTGCCCTTCGCTGGCCACCCGGCCGCGTTGTATGCGCTGCTACGCCGCCGTGCCGGGGCCGGCCATGGCGCATTGGTCGCCACCGGCGAGCAATGGATATTGTCCTTCTCGCCCGAACTCTTCTTCATGACCGACGATAATGGCGATCTGGTCGCCCGGCCGATGAAGGGAACCGCGCGCCGGGGAGCGACACCCGCCGAGGACGAAGCTCTCGCCGCATCGCTGAGCAGCGACCCCAAGCAGCGCGCCGAGAATTTGATGATCGTCGATCTGATGCGCAATGATCTCAGCCGCATCGCTGATCCGGGCAGCGTGCGCGTGCCCGAGCTGTTTCGCGTCGAACAATATCCCACCGTCCACCAGATGGTGTCGACCGTGATCGCCACGCCCCGCGATGATATCGGCGCGGTCGAGGCGCTGGCCGCGCTCTTCCCGTGCGGTTCGGTCACCGGCGCACCCAAGCTTCGCGCAATGGAAGTGATTGCGGAGGTCGAGGGTGGCCCGCGCGGCATCTATACCGGGGCGATCGGCCGCATCGATCCCGATGGCGGGATGGCGTTCAACGTTGCGATCCGCACCCTGACGATCGAGCCCGGGGCGAGCAGCGCCACGCTGGGCCTGGGCTCCGGCGTCGTCGCCGATTCCACTGCCGAGGAAGAGTGGGAGGAATGCCTTGCCAAGGGAGCGTTCGTCACCTCCGGCGAAACTGCGTTCGACCTGATCGAGACGATGCGCTTCGATCCCGAACTAGGCCTGCCGCTGCTCGAGCGCCACCTCGCGCGGATGAAGGCGAGCGCGCAGGCTTTCGGACGGGAGTTCGACCGCCACGCCGCCCGCAACGAGCTCCAGGCAGCGACCTTCCGGCTGCGAACACCCGCACGGGTGCGGCTGTTGCTCGCGCCTTCCGGCGCGCTTGCGATCGGCATTTCGCCGCTGCCCGATACACCGGATGGCCCGGTGACCGTCGCGGTCCGCCCGCACCAAGTCGCGCCAGACGACTTTCGCCTGCTTCATAAGACCAGTCGCCGGAACATTTACGCGCGGGCTCCGGATGCCTTCGAGACGCTGTACACAGATCGCGAAGGCTATCTGACCGAGGGCAGCTTCACTTCGCTCTTCGTCGAGCGGGAAGGTGTCCTGGTCACTCCGCCGCTCGCCCGCGGGCTGCTTCCTGGCGTGCTCCGCGCGCAATTGCTCGCTAGCGGCCGTGCGGTGGAAGGCGATCTCACTCCGGGCGATCTCGAAAATGGCTTCTTCATCGGCAATGCCGTGCGCGGACTGGTATCAGCCGTTACAGTTGCGGATCGAGTGCCCGCGGGTTAGTCGCGCGCCCATGCAGACTTCCGCCGCGCTCCAGCGAATCCAGCCCTCCGCCACGCTCGCCATGACCAGCCGCGTGCTGGAAATGAAGCGCGCCGGAATCGACGTGATCGGGCTCGGCGCGGGCGAACCGGATTTCGACACGCCCGATTTTGTCAAGGAAGCGGCGATCGCGGCGATCCGCGCGGGCATGACAAAATACACGAATGTAGACGGCACGCCCGAACTCAAGGAAGCGATCGTCGCCAAGTATAAGCGCGACAACGCCCTTGATTACGCGACCAGCCAGATCAGCGTGAATGCAGGGGGCAAGCACACGCTCTTCAATGCATTCTGCGCGACGATCGACTCGGGCGACGAAGTGATCATCCCCGCGCCTTATTGGGTGAGCTACCCCGACGTCGTCGAGTTCGCGGGCGGCAAGCCTGTGTTCGTTGCGGCGGGCGCCGACCAGAATTATAAGCTCAAGCCCGAACAGCTCGAAGCCGCGATTACCGCAAGGACCAAATGGGTCGTGCTCAATTCGCCTTCGAACCCGACCGGCGCGGCCTATAGCGAGGCCGAGCTGAAAGCGCTGGGCGGAGTACTCGAACGCCACCCGCACGTGTTGATCTATGCCGACGATATGTATGAGCATATCCTTTATGACGGCTTCGAGTTCCGGACGATCGCGCAAGTCTGCCCCTCGCTCTACGATCGCACGCTGACCGCCAACGGCGTGTCCAAGGCCTATGCGATGACCGGCTGGCGGATCGGCTATGCGGGCGGGCCAGCCTGGCTGATCAGGGCGATGAGCAAGCTCCAGTCGCAATCGACCAGCAACCCGTGCAGCATTTCGCAGGCCGCGTCGGTCGCGGCGCTCAATGGCGACCAGAGCTTCCTGAAAGAGCGCGTGGCCGCCTTCCAGGGCCGCCGCGATCTCGTCGTCTCGATGCTCAACCAGATCAACGGGATGAACTGCCCGCGTCCCGAAGGCGCCTTTTACGTCTATCCCGAATTCAGCGCCCTGATCGGCAAGACGACCCCGAAGGGCACGCTGATCGACAGCGACGAGGCGATGATCAACTATCTGCTCGAGGATGCGCGGGTTGCGGCGGTGCACGGCGCGGCGTTCGGCCTCTCGCCGGCGTTGCGAATCAGCTATGCCACATCAGACGCAGTGCTGACTCAGGCATGCGAGCGTATCCAGGAGGCTTGCGCGGCCTTGCGCTGAGCGGTTCGCCGCACGATCTAGTGCCGATGCTGAAATGGACGCTCCCCGCCGCCGCCCTTGCCGGGATCGCGCTATTCCTCGTGCAGCCTTCCGCCGGGGCGGAGCGCGCCGTGCCGATTCCGGCCCCCGCGCTCGACGTGACCGGGGCAAAGGGCCAGCAGGTGGCAGTGCTCGCCGGTGGCTGTTTCTGGGGGATGGAAGCGGTTTTCCAGTCCGTGAAAGGGGTCACTTCGGTAACTTCGGGTTATGCGGGCGGCACGCGCGCCACTGCGACCTACGAACAGGTGTCGACCGAAAAGACCCGCCATGCCGAGGCGATCCGCATCGCTTATGATCCGCGCAAGGTGAGCTATGGCACGCTCCTGCGCATCTATTTCTCGGTCGCCCACGATCCGACTCAGCTCAATCGCCAGGGCCCCGACACCGGACCCAGCTACCGCTCGGCGATCTTCCCACAGAACGAAGCCCAGCGCCGCGTTGCCGTCGCCTATGTCGCGCAGCTCACGCGAGCCAGGCCCTATGCACGCCCGATCGTGACCAGGTTGGAGACCGGCCAGTTCTTCGCGGCCGAAGCCTATCACCAGGATTTCTTCTGGCGGAACCCGTCGCACCCTTACATCATGCGCTGGGACAAGCCCAAGGTCGCGGCATTCCGCAACGCCTATCCGCAGCTAGTCAACTAGGGTCTAGACCAGGCCCATCGCCGCAAGCTCGCCAAGCAACGCGGGCGGCAGTTCGTCCGCCCCATCGCCGCCCTCTCCCAGGTCTGGCGGCGCATTCTCGCCCTCCAGATAGCGCCAGCCCTGATGCGCGCGCTTGGGGAGCGGATGGACCAGCACCAGCCGGGGCTCCAGATAGATCGCCACCCTGCCGCCCTCGGCTTCGCCGAAGCCGATGATAGGCGAGCGGCCGATCAGCTTGTGCTTGACGATCCAGAAGAGGGAGCCCCCGCCAATCCCTTCACCAGCTATCTCCATCGCCCGCTTGGGCAAATAGCGGGTCGTCAGGAAGGCGGGCTCATGCGCCGCCTTGAGCGCCAGCCGCTCGGCGAGATGATCGATCGAATCGCAGCCATAGGCGACTTTGGTGAGATGCAGCGGCACCTGGACTATCTGGGTGCGCAGGCGCGCTTGATCAACCGACCAGCCCGCTCATCGTGGCCAGCCCCAGGAACACCAGGAACCCCATGGAATCGGTGGTCATCGTGACGAATACCGAAGAGGCGACTGCGGGATCGGCGTTGAACCGGTCGAGCGTCAGCGGCACGATCACGCCCGCGAGTCCCGCGATCACGATATTGGCGAGCATCGCGGCTGCAATCACGCCGCCCAGCTCGACATGGCCATAGAACAGCCCGACCGCGACACCGATCACGACCGCGATCGTCACGCCGTTGAGCAACGCGATCGTGATTTCGCGCCGGATCGCGCGCAGCGTGTTAGACTGGGTGAGCTGGTTCATCGCCAGCGCGCGGACCGTAACCGCCATCGTCTGGGTTCCGGCATTTCCGCCCACCCCCGCGACGATCGGCATCAGCGCCGCCAGCGCGACCATCTTGCTGATCGTCCCTTCGAACAAGGTGATGATCGTCGCCGCGACCAATGCTGTACCCAGATTGGCGATCAGCCAGCGCACGCGGCCCTTGTAGCTGTCGAACACGGGCTCATTGATGTCGCCCTCGCCCGCGCCTGAGAGGCGGAGGATGTCCTCGCCCGCCTCTTCGGAAATGATGTGCACCACGTCGTCCACCGTGATCATGCCGACCAGCCGGCCGCTGGGGTCGATCACCGCGGCCGAAATCAGCGCGTATTTCTGGAAGCGGAGCGCGACCTCTTCCTGGTCCATGTCGACCGGGATCAGCGTCTGCTCGCGCTTCATGACGTCGGCGATCCTCACCACGCGCGGAGTACGGAGGATCCAGGAGAGCGCGCACGTGCCCACCGGGCGGTGCGCCGGATCGACGACGAATATCTCCCAGAAATCGGTCGGCAATTCCTCCTCGCCGCGCAGGAAATCGAGGACGTCGCCTACGCTCCAATGCTCGGGCACCGCGATCAGCTCGCGCTGCATCAGGCGGCCGGCGGTCTCTTCGGGATAAGAGAGCGCTTCCTCGATCGCGGCGCGGTCGTCGGGATCGAGTGCGCGCAGGACCTCGCGCTGATCCTCGGGCTCCATGTCCTCGATGATCGCAACTGCGTCATCGGTATCGAGCTCGGAGGCTAGATCGGCGACCTGCGTCGCGGTGAGCGCATCGACCAGCGCCTCGCGAACGAAGTCGTTCATCTCGGCCAGCACGTCGCCGTCGATCAGGTCTGCGATCGCCGCGACCAGCGCCGGGCGGTCTTCGGAAGGTGTCAGTTCGACCAGATCGGCGATGTCGGCGGGGTGGAGCGGCTCGACCCGCGCGCGCGCCGTCTCGAAATCGCCCGCCTCGACGGCTTCGAGCACCGCGCGGACGAAAGCGGGCTTGAGCCGGTCGTCCTCGTCCAGTTCGCTCTCGGGTGGCGGCGGGGCCATATGAAGTTCGGTCTCGCTCATTGTCCGACCTCCCTTGGCTGGCGCATTCGGTTTGGCTGGGCGCCAATCCACAAGGCGCGCGCTGCCACCGCAAGGCCGGATTTGCAAGTCGGGTCAGGCGCGCCTACGTGCCGCCCGAAATCACAGGAGTACCCACGTGTCCGAATTCACCAAGCTCAACCTCACGCTCGACACCGGCGAAGTCGAAATCAAGCTCCGTCCGGATCTCGCGCCCGGGCATGTCCAGCGCGTCACGACGCTCGCCAATGAGGGGTTTTACGACGGCGTCGTCTTCCACCGCGTGATCGATGGCTTCATGGCGCAGGGCGGCGACCCCACCGGCACCGGCATGAGCGGCTCGGACAAGCCGAACCTCAAGGCCGAGTTCAGCAGTGAGCCGCACGCACGCGGGGTCTGCTCGATGGCGCGGACGATGGATCCCAACACCGCCAATTCGCAATTCTTCATCTGCCTGGATGACGCGACGTTCCTCGACGGCCAATATACCGTCTGGGGCGAAGTGGTTTCGGGGATGGACGCTGTCGACGCGCTTCCCAAGGGCGAGCCTCCGCGCAATCCCGGCAAGATTCTGAAGGCGACCGCCGAATAACGATCCGGCCCCTCCTTCGGGAGGGGCTTACAGGACCTTATAGGCCAGCAAGGCCGCATAGGCGGCGAGGCCGAGCATCGTCAGCATCGTCGTGGCGGTGCCGATCGTGCGGCCGGGCGTCCAGCCGTCCATCCCTATGCCGTGCGCGACACGGCCAAGGATGAAGAGCATCGCGACCACCCACAGCCAGAGCTGTGCGCCGCGCGCCAGCTCGATCAATGCGATCAGGATCAGCACGACCGGCACATATTCGGCGAAATTGAGTTGCGCACGCATCCGGGCGATCAGGCGGGGGTTCCCGCCATCCCCGATCGAGATCTTTTCGGCCATGCGCACCTTGCCGATACGCCAGCCTAGCCAGAAGTTGATGAGCGCCGCGGCGGCGGCCGTAGTGAGTGCGATCGGCAGCAACATATGGTGTCCCCCTTTGAGGGCCCACTCTACACAGCCTTGCAAGCGCGGCAAGAATCGGTATAGGCGCGGCTCGCTTCGTGACCCGTCCGCCGGTCCGGCGAGCGCGGGACATGCCGTCGCTTGCCCGAAAGGCCATGACGGCGTATCGCGCTTTGATTCTGTTTTGTTCGTGAAAAAGGTGCCGAAATGGCCGTCCCCAAGAGAAAGACCTCGCCCTCCAAGCGCGGCATGCGCCGGTCGCACGATTCGCTGACCGTGGCCGCTTTCCAGGAGTGCCCGAATTGCGGCGAACTCAAGCGCCCGCACAATCTTTGCATCCCCTGCGGCCATTATAACGGCCGCGAGATCGTCTCGGCCGAGGGCTGAGACTGCCCAGATCGAGGCCCGCCGGAATGACTAATCCCTCGCGAATCGCCGTCGATGCGATGGGCGGCGACGAGGGAATTCCCGTCATGCTGGCTGGCGTGGCACGCGCACGGCGGCGCTTCGAGGGGATGGAATTCATCCTGGTCGGAGACGAAGCGCGGATCCGCGAGGGCCTGAAGGCGCATCCCAATCTGACCGCCGCATCGGAAATCGTCCACGCCCCCAATGTGGTGACGGCGGACGAGAAGCCGGGCGCCGCGTTGCGCCGCGCCAAGACTACTTCGATGGGAATTGCGATCGACCTGGTCAAGCAGGGCCGCGCCGGCGCGGCCGTCTCGTCAGGCAATACCGGCGCATTGATGGCGATGGCCAAGCTGTCCCTGCGCATGATGCCGGGGATCGACCGTCCCGCGCTCGCGGCCCTGCTGCCGAGCCTGGGCGAGAACGATACGGTGATGCTCGATCTGGGCGCAAACACCGAAGTCGATGCGCGCAACCTCGTCCAGTTCGCCGTGATGGGTGCCGCCTATGCGCGCACCGCACTCGATCTCGACAGGCCCCGCGTTGCCCTTCTCAACATCGGCACCGAGGAAATGAAGGGCACCGAGAACATCCGCGATGCCGCCTCCGTGCTGCGCAAAGCCGATCACCTTAGGCTCGATTTCAAGGGCTTCATCGAAGGCAACAAGCTTTCGCGTGGCGACGTCGATGTGATCGTGTGCGATGGCTTTTCGGGCAATATCGCGCTCAAGACGATCGAAGGCACTGCCCGGTTCGTGGCGGACCTGCTCAAGCGCGCCTTCAGCAGTTCGACTCGTTCCAAGCTGGGCTTCCTGATCTCGCGGCCCGCGACCGAGCTGCTGCGCCATCATCTCGACCCCAACAATCACAACGGCGCGGTGTTTCTGGGGCTTAACGGCATCGTCGTGAAGAGCCATGGCAGCGCCACGGCGATCGGCGTGGACACCGCCATCGGCTTCGCCGCCAAGATGCTGCGCGACGATCTCAACCGCCGCATCGCCGAAGATCTCGGAAACTTCGAAGCGAAAGCCGCGTAGCGTCCTCATGACCATTCGCTCCGTCATTATCGGCACCGGCTCGGCGCTTCCCGCCCGCCGGGTCTCGAACGCAGAACTGGCCGAACAGGTGGACACTACCGACGAATGGATCGTCGAACGCACCGGCATCCGCTTTCGCCACATCGCAGCGCCACATGAGACCACGGCAACGCTCGCGACCGATGCCGCGCGCGCGGCGCTGGCCAAAGCGGGCGTCGAAGCCGGCAGCATCGACCTGATCGTTCTGGCCACGGCGACTCCCGACCAGACCTTTCCGGCAAGCGCCACCAAGGTGCAGGCCGCGCTCGAAGTAGGCGATTGCGTCGCCTTCGATGTCGCGGCGGTATGCTCGGGCTTCCTTTATGCGCTCCAGGTCGCCGATTCGATGATACGCGCCGGCGCGCATCGCCGCGCGCTGGTGATCGGCGCGGAGACGTTCAGCCGCATCCTGGATTGGGAAGACCGAACCACTTGCGTACTCTTCGGCGACGGGGCGGGAGCGGTGGTGCTCGACGCCCAGGAAGGCGACCAGGTTTCAGGGCGCGGCATTCTCGCCACCCGGCTCCATGCGGACGGTCGCCATAACGACCTGCTCTATGTCGACGGTGGTCCCTCAACCACCGGCACCGTGGGCAAATTGCGTATGAAGGGCCGTGAGGTATTCCGCCACGCCGTCGTCAATCTCGCCGCTGTGATGGAGGAGTCGCTTGCCGCAGCGGGTCTCGAATCGGCCGAAGTCGATTGGGTCGTGCCGCACCAGGCCAATGCCCGCATCCTCGACGCGACCGCGCGCAAGCTGGGCCTGGACCCCGGCAAGGTGATCGTCACGGTAGACCAGCATGCTAATACATCCGCAGCATCTGTCCCCTTGGCGCTCGACGCGGCAGTGGCGGACGGGCGCATCAAGCAGGGCGACCTGATCGTCCTCGAAGCAATGGGCGGGGGCTTTACCTGGGGTGCGGCAGTCGTTCGCTTCTGAGCAACTTCACAAAAGCGCAAATATGTTGCGATCCCGTAATGTTCCGGTTTTAGTAGTGCGAACAATCTGCTAGGCCGGGCTTGTAACGTAGATCAATCGATTTGGGGGAAGTGCCGCGATGTCGGCTGCGGGCACGCTGACAAGGGCCGATCTGGCAGAGACGCTTCACCGCGAAGTCGGATTATCGCGCGCCGATGCCGCGCGCCTTGTCGAACAGATTCTCACCCATTTGTGCGAAGGCTTGTCGAAGGGCGAGAACGTCAAGATTTCCGGCTTCGGTAGCTTCATCCTGCGCGACAAGGGCGAGCGAGTAGGCCGGAATCCCAAGACCGGAGTGGAAGTTCCGATCGCGCCGCGCCGGGTTCTTACCTTCCGCGCCAGCCAGATGATGCGCGACCGCATCGTCTCGGCGGGCTGAGAACGGCCATGCCGGCGTCCGGGAAGGCCGCTGGCGCACTTCGCACCATCGGCGAGCTTGCCCAGGAAATAGGGCGGCCCCAGCATATCCTGCGCTATTGGGAGACTCGCTTCCCGCAGCTGCGCCCGCTGACCCGCGCGGGCAATCGCCGATATTACCGCGCCGACGATGTCGCCCTGGTGCGCCGCATCCACGACCTGCTCTCGACCCAGGGCTATACCATCCGCGGCGTCCAGAAGCTGCTGGCCGAGGAAAAGGGCGCGAGGCCAGCCGCAAAGGCCGGCAACTGCGCCGCGCAATTTCGCGTGATCCGGGAGTCGCTGGTCCGGGCTCTCGAAGAGGACGCCGGCTAGGCTCTGAATTCAGTTGGGCGGGACTAACCCGCTCCCATGCAGCGGGGCAGATTCTAGGGCGTGTCCGGCCCCAGGCTGGGGTCGAGATCGCGCGGCCGAACGAAGCGCACAAGCGCGCCCTTGCCGGGCGAAACCCGTTCCCAGCTATCCGCGTCGAAGCGCAATTCAGCGAGGCTCGCGGTGGGGAACTTGATTTCGACATCGTCGCGCGCGGGATTGCGGTCGTCGGGCACAAGCAGCAGCACGAGCTCCTCGAGACCCGGATTGTGCCCCATAATCAGCGCGCTGGCCGCGTCTTCGGGCAGCTCGCGCACCACGTCGAGCAAAGTAGCGGCCGAGGCCAAGTATAGCCGCTGGTCCCAGACGGGAGCGAGTTCGTCGCCATAGCCTGCACCTACCTGCGCCAACGTTTCCTTGACGCGAAGAGCGGGCGAAGCCGTGATGGAATCGAATTCCAGGGCAAGCGAGCGCATGTGCCGCCCCATCATCTGCGCGGCCCGCTGGCCCTTCGGGTTGAGCGGCCGATCGAAATCGCGCGAGACGGCGTCGTCCCAGCCCGATTTGGCGTGGCGCAGCAGCGTAAGCGTCTTCATGCGGCTCCCGGATCGGCCTTTTCCCGCGCCTCATGCCGCAAGCGCGCGTCCAAGGAAAGCCGCACGCGCTCGACCGCCTCATCAAGCGTCACGCGCGACACCGGCGTGCCCGGCGGAAATGCATCGAGCAGCCGCGAAGGGCTGGCGGCGGAGAGCAGCACGAAGGCGCCCCGATCGTCGGCCCGGCGAATCAGGCGGCCGAACGCCTGTGCCAGCCGAGCGCGGACAATTCGGTCGTCATAGGCACTTCCGCTCCGCTCATCCTGAGCTTGTCGAAGGGCCGCCAGCCGTCGCGCCGAATGGAGCACGGTCGGCTTGGGCCAGGGCACCCCCTCCATCACCACCAGGCGCAGCGAGCGGCCCGGCACATCCACTCCGTCGCGCAGCGCGTCGGTGCCGATCAGCGAGGCGCGCGGGTCGTCGCGAAAGATGTCCACCAGCGTGCCTGTATCGATCGGATCGACATGCTGGGCGAGCAAGGGAAGCCCCTCGCGCGCCAGCCTGTCGGCGATTCGGGCATGTACTGCGCGGAGACGGCGAATCGCAGTGAAGAGTCCCAAAGTGCCCCCCTCGGCAGCGACGATCAGCCTTGCATAGGCATTGGCGAGCGCGGGCAAGTCGCCGCGCTTCACATCGGTCACGATCAAGACTTCGGCCTGACCCGCATAATCGAACGGGCTCACTGCCTCGAACCGCTGCGCCGCGCGCTGAAGGTGCGACGCGCCTGTCCGCGCCTCCGCCACATCCCAATCGCCGCCCGCGCGGAGCGTGGCCGAGGTTACCAATGCGCCGTGTGCAGGCTCGAGCACGGTCTTGGCGAAGGGCTTGCTGGGATCGAGCCAATGCCGGTGCAGCCCGATATCATATTCGCGTCCCTCGACTCGCTCGACTGCGAGCCAATCGACGAATTCGGGGTCCGCTGGCCCTCCGATCCGCGAGAGGAGCGCAAGCCAGGCCGCCACGGTGTCGGTACGCCAGCCGAGCGACGCGATCGCGCCTTCGATCCGCGCGCGCGCCGGGCCATCCATCCAGTCGGGCGCTTCGGCGAGCACCGCCTCCAGCCGCCGCCCGACCGTAACCAGGGGCCGCATCAGCGCATCGAGCGCGGCCGCCGCTGGCCCCGCCGCCTCGACCAGCGCCGGGTCGGGCTCGGCCAGTTCGGTCTCGAGCCCATAGCCCGCATCGCCCGCGCCTTGGGTATCGCGGGCATAGACCAGCCCGCGCACCGCCCCAAGCAGGCGCTCCACCGGGCCGAACGGATCGCTTTCGCTCAATCGCTGCAGCCAGCCGTCGCTCGGCAGCGCCTGGGCCGCCTCGACTGCTTCGCCGATCGCGCGCGCGCCCTCTCCGTCATAGCTCGCAACGTCGGAGAGCCGCGCCGCCAGCCCGCGCCGCCGCCCGCGCGCGCCCGATTCCGGGCCCGTTATCCAGCGTCGTATTTCGATCGCTTCCTGCCCCGTCAGTGCCGCCGAAAACATCGCGTCCGCCGCATCGAACAGATGATGCCCCTCGTCGAACACGTAGCGCGTCGGTCGGTTAGCGGCTTCGCGCCCGCGCGCGGCGTTGACCATCACCAGCGCATGATTGGCGATGACGATATCGGCTTCGGCGCTGCTGCGCGCGGCGCGCTCGATGAAGCATTTCCGGTAATGCGGGCAGCCGGCATAGATGCATTCGCCGCGGCGGTCCGTAAGCGCGGTCGATCCGTTGCGGCGGAAGAGCGTGGGCAGCCAGCCCGGCAAATCGCCGCCGATCATGTCGCCATCGGCGGTATATGCGGCCCATCTGGCAACCAGCTGCGCGAGGACCGCAGCGCGCCCGGCGAACCCGCCCTGCAGCGCGTCCTCGAGATTGAGCAAACACGCGTAATTCTCGCGGCCCTTGCGGGTTACGATCTTGCGCTTGCGCTCGGCTTCGTCGGGAAACAGCCGCTCGCTCTCGTGGCTCAATTGCCGCTGAAGCGCCTTGGTGAAGGTCGAGACCCATACCGCGCCATCGGCCTGCGCCGCCCAGAGCGAGGCGGGCGCGAGATAGCCGAGCGTCTTGCCGATCCCCGTTCCCGCCTCGGCGAGCACCAGATTGGGCGAATCGCGCATGTCGCGCGGGGCGAACGCGCTCATTGCCGCCGCGGCATACTCGCGCTGCCCCTGCCGCCGCTCGGCGCCCTTGCCGGTAAGCACTGCCAGCCGCTCGGCGACATCGGCCTGGTCGAGCGTCACGGTGCGCGGGGCGGGGCGCGGAGCCTTTTCCTCCCATTCGGGCAGTTTGGAGAACAGCCAGCGCTCCGCTTCGGCGGGCTTCGCCAGGGCCTGGCTCACCAGGGGCGCCCAGGGCCAGCGCAAGCGATATAGCGACTGCGCCGAATTCCACGCGCCTTCGCGCTCGCTCCATTCGCCTTGCGGGATGGTGAGCAGGGCTTCGGCGGCGCGGCGCAGGAAAGCGGCGACCCCGGCGTCCTCGGCGGGCGGCTCCAGCCCCGCCACCCGCGCCAGGCCCTTCGGCGTCGGCACCATGAAGCGCGCGGGCCGCAGGAAGGCGAACAGCTCCAGCAGGTCGAGCCCGTTGAGCTCGGGATGCCCCAGCCTTTGCCCGATCAGGGGCGCATTGAGCACGATCACGGGCGTATCCGCCGCGATCCGGATCGCCTCGCTGCGGCTCACCGCCCGCGTCTCCTCCGCAGTGGAAATCCACACACCGCCATGACTTGCGTGCAGCGCGGGATAAGGCAAAGAGACAGGCATTCCTGCATCCTCTGCCTGTACCGGAACGAAAGGGCAACACGTGGACTTGCGCGCCGCCGCACTCGAATCCAAGGCCTGGCCCTATGAAGAAGCGCGCAAGCTCGTAAAACGCTTCCCCCAGGGCAAGCCCGACGGATCGCCGATGCTGTTCGAGACCGGCTATGGCCCCTCGGGCCTGCCGCATATCGGCACTTTCCAGGAAGTGCTGCGCACGACGATGGTCCAGCATGCCTATGAGGAGATGGCTGGGCTGCCGACGCGGCTGATCGCGTTCAGCGATGACATGGACGGGCTGCGCAAAGTGCCTGACAATGTGCCCAACAAGGATATGCTGGCCGCGCATCTGGGCAAGTCGCTCAGCCGCATACCTGATCCCTTCGGCACGCATGAGAGCTTTGCCGCGCACAACAATGCGATGCTTCGAGAATTCCTCGATCGCTTCGGCTTCGAGTATGAATTCGCATCCTCAACCGAATATTACGCCTCGGGCCGCTTTGATGCGAAGCTCAAGGATGTGCTGCGCAACTACGACGCAATCATGGCCGTGATGCTGCCGACGCTGCGCCCCGAGCGCCAGGCGACCTATTCGCCGGTGCTGCCGGTCAGCCAGAAGTCGGGCGTGGTGCTCCAGGTGCCGGTCGAGGTGGTGGATGCCCCAACCGGGATCATCCGCTTCGAAGACGAGGGCGAGAGGATCGAGCAGTCGATCCTCGGCGGGCGAGCCAAGCTGCAGTGGAAACCCGATTGGGGTATGCGCTGGGCAGCATTGGGCGTGGATTACGAGATGCACGGCAAGGATTTGATCGACAGCGCGATCCTGGGCGGCAAGATCGCCCAGATCCTGGGCGGCCGGAAGCCCGAGGGACTGATCTACGAGCTGTTCCTCGACGCGCGTGGCGAGAAGATTTCCAAATCCAAGGGCAACGGCCTTTCGATCGAGCAATGGCTTACCTATGGCCCCGACGAGAGCTTGGCCTTCTACATCTATCGCGAGCCCAAAAAGGCCAAGGCGCTGCACCTCGGGCTGATCCCGCGCGCAGTGGACGATTACTGGCAATTCCGCGCCAATTATGCGGCGCAGGAAATCGCCCAGCGGCTCGGCAACCCCGTCCACCACATCCATGAAGGCCCACCACCCGCGGACACCTTGCCGGTCACTTTCGGGCTGCTGCTCAATCTGGTCGGTGTGATGGGCGAGGCGAGCAAGGCGCAAGTCTGGGGCTATCTCGGCAATTATGTGTCTGATGCGACGCCGGAGAAATATCCCGCGCTCGACCGGCTGATCGACTATGCGCTCGCTTATGTGCGGGACGTGGCCCAGAAGCCCGTGCGCCGCGCGCCGCAGGGCGTGGAAGGCGATGCGTTGCGCGACCTCGATGCCGAGCTCGCGACGCTGGGCGCAGCGGCCTCCGCCGAAGACATCCAGAACGCAGTCTACGAGATCGGCAAGGCGCGTTTCGGCAAGGAAGCCCTCCGCGACTGGTTCAAGGCGCTCTACGAGACTCTGCTCGGCTCGGAGCAAGGCCCGCGCATGGGGAGCTTCATCGCGCTCTATGGCGTGGAAAACAGCCGCAAGCTGATCGCCGAGGCGCTCGCCAAGGCATGATCCGCCGCGGTCGCCACACTATCGCCGATTTCATCGCCAGCGAAGCTGCGGGCGGAATCGTGCTGATGGCCGCGTCGGCGCTGGCGCTGATCCTGGCCAATTCGCCGCTGGCCGAGACCTATTTCCACGCCCTCCACGCCGTGACCGGTCCGGTGATCGCGCCCGCGCACGGAGCCATGACCACGCATCTGTGGATTAATGATGCGCTGATGGCGGTATTCTTCCTGCTCGTCGGGCTGGAGATCAAGGGTGAGTTCACCCATGGCCGCCTCGCCAGCTGGGAGCAACGCCGGCTGCCGATCGTGGCGGCGGCGGCGGGCATGCTCGTGCCGGCGTTTATCTATCTCGCCATCACGGCGTCGTCGCCGGGTCTCGGCAAGGGCTGGGCGATCCCTGCCGCCACCGACATCGCATTCGCGATGGGGGTATTGGCGATCCTCGGCCGCTATGCTCCCCCATCGATAAAGCTGCTCCTCGTCACCATTGCGATCGTCGATGATATGGGCGCTGTCGCGATCATCGCCATCGCATATACCGCGCACCTCGACGCGGGCGCGCTGGCGACGGCCGCTGTGATCCTCGCTTTGATGTTCGGCGTAGCGCGGGTCCGCCCGGCATCGCTCGGCCCGCATCTGCTGCTCGCCGCGCTGCTCTGGTATTTTGTATTCCGCTCTGGCGTCCACGCCACAATTGCCGGCGTCGCGGCGGCGATGGCAATCCCGGAGGGGCCACGGCATCGGCTGGAGCGCCTGCTCAACCCATGGGTGGCCTTTGCGATCATTCCGCTCTTCGGCTTCGCCAATGCCGGAATATCCTTCGCGGGCGTGGGTCCCGCGATCCTGCTGGCCCCGCTGCCCCTCGCGATCCTTGGGGGACTGTTCTTCGGCAAGCAGGTCGGCATCTTCGCGAGCATCTGGCTCGCCGTCCGCTTGCGGCTAGCCCCACGTCCCGAGGCCAGCTGGATGCAACTCTACGGCATGAGCCTGCTCGCGGGCATCGGCTTCACGATGAGCCTGTTCATCGGCGGGCTTGCATTTCCGGGCCGGCCCGACTTGGCCGATCAGGTCAAGATCGGCGTTCTGGCGGGGTCCCTGCTTTCGGCGCTGGCGGGATATGCGGTGCTGCGAGTAACTGCGGGCCACGCACGCAAAAGATGAAAATCTTTTCGTCGCACGTTGACGCCATGAAAATCGTTTCATATATGGGTTTCACCGGACGAAGTGGCTTTCGTCCGGTGAAACCCATAAGGAGACTTATATGACCGACCAGATCACATTGTCCGCTGCAACTGTAACCCTGCTGTCTGACGCCTGCAAGGCCGAGATCGCAGCGCATCTTGGCCTAGCGCCCACGTCACCGCTGGCTACGCCCTCGACTATCGCGGCGGTCCCCGACGACGGATGGGACTATGCCGAGTTCGGCTTGCAGGCGGCGCGAGCTTTTCTGCAAGGATGCAGCGACCGCACCAAGGAAGTGCTTGCGCTGATGGTGACCGAGGACAGTTTCTCGCTTCGCGCATTGGAGCGTGAGGCAAAGGCAGGCGAGAGCGGACTGCGCGGCGTGTGGACTGGACTCACCAAGCGCACGCGGACAATTACCGGCGATCCCAGTTCCGCGCTGATCATCTGGGATGAAGTGCCCGAGAAAGGCGATTTTATCGGTCGCCTAACGCCGGTGACCCTCGATTCCTTCCGCCGCGCGCTCGCCGAATAGGAACGCGTATTACGGACTGCGAACCCCGCCGGGCGACCGGCGGGGTTTTCATTTGCGTCTCAGAGCTTTTCGGTAAGCTCCGGCACGATCTTGAACAAGTCCCCGACCAAGCCGATGTCCGCCACCTGGAAGATCGGGGCGTCCTCGTCCTTGTTGATCGCGATGATCGTCTTCGAATCCTTCATGCCCGCGAGATGCTGGATCGCGCCCGAGATGCCGATCGCGATATAGACTTCGGGTGCGACGATCTTGCCGGTCTGGCCAACCTGATAGTCGTTGGGGACGTAGCCCGCATCGACCGCGGCGCGCGATGCGCCGACCGCGGCGCCGAGCTTGTCGGCAAGCGGTTCGATGATCGCATGGAAGTTCTCCGAATTCTGGAGCGCCCGGCCACCCGAGACGATGATCTTCGCGCTGGTCAGCTCGGGGCGCACCGATTCGGCCATCTCGGATCCGGCGAAGGTCGAGAGACCCGCATCGCCTGCGCCGCCCACCGCTTCGACTGTACCGCTGCCGCCGCTCATGGCCGCCTTTTCGAACGCCGTGCCGCGCACGGTGATCACCAGCTTCTTGTCGCTGGTCTGCACCGTGGCGACTGCGTTGCCGGCATAGATCGGGCGGGTGAAAGTGTCCGGCGCTTCCACTGAAAGGATATCCGATATCTGCATCACGTCGAGCATGGCCGCGACGCGCGGCGCCACATTCTTGCCCGTGGTGGTCGAAGGGAAGAGAATGGCGTCATGCCCCTCCATAAGCTGCACCACCAAGGGTGCGACATTCTCGGCCAGCGCATGTTCGAGCGCGGGATCGTCGGCCAGATGGACCTTGCCCACGCCCGCGATCTTCGCCGCTTCGTCGGCCACCGCGGCGCAACCCGCGCCCGCGACTAGCAGATGCACTTCGCCAAGCTTCGAGGCGGCGGTGACCGTCGCCAGCGTCGCGTCCTTGACGTGCTTGTTGTCGTGTTCGACCCAGACCAAAGTCTTCATTTCGCGATCCCCATTCCCTTGAGGCGTTCGACCAGCTCGTCGACGCTGCCGACCTTGACGCCCGCCTGGCGCTTGCCCGGCTCGACCACATTCAGCGTCTTGATGCGCGGCGACACGTCGACGCCGTAATCGGCGATGGTCTTCCTCGCGACAGGCTTGGACTTGGCCTTCATGATGTTGGGCAGGGTCGCGTAACGCGGCTCGTTGAGGCGCAGATCGGTGGTGACGATCGCGGGCGCCTTGAGGTCCACCGTCTCGAGACCGCCATCGACTTCCCGCGTGACAACCACGCGGTCGCCGGTCACTTCGACCTTCGAGGCGAAAGTGCCCTGCGGCCAGCCGAGCAGCGCCGCGAGCATCTGGCCGGTCTGGTTTGAATCGTCGTCGATCGCCTGCTTGCCGAGAATGACTAGCCCCGGCTGTTCCTCGTCGCACACCGCCTTGAGCAGCTTGGCGACGCCCAGCGGCTCGACTTCGTCATCCGTCGCGATCAGGATCGCACGGTCGGCACCCATTGCGCGCGCCGTGAGCAGAACATCCGTCTCCGCCTTGGCCACGCCGATCGTCACCACCACCACTTCGGTCGCCGCGCCCTTTTCCTTCAGCCGGATTGCCTCTTCGATAGCGATCTCGTCGAATGGGTTCATGCTCATCTTGACGTTCGCCAGATCGACGCCCGTGCCGTCCGCCTTCACTCTGGGCTTTACGTTGTAATCAAGCACCCGCTTGACCGGTACGAGTACCTTCATGCCACTCTCCTATGCTCCGAACCGCTCCTGGGGAGAAAGCGTTCAGGCCGCCTGCTTCACTTCGGCCACGATCTTCCTTGCCGCGTCGCCCAGATCGTTTGCCGCGACGATCGGCAGCCCCGAATTGGCGAGAATGTCCTTGCCCTGCTGCACGTTGGTGCCCTCGAGACGGACGACCAGCGGAACCGACAGATTTACTTCCTTCGCCGCGGCGACAATGCCCTCGGCGATGATGTCGCAGCGCATGATCCCGCCGAAGATGTTGACCAGGATGCCCTTCACCGCTGGATCGCTCAGGATGATCTTGAACGCCGCAGTGACCTTTTCCTTGTTGGCGCCGCCGCCGACGTCGAGGAAGTTGGCCGGGAACATGCCGTTGAGCTTGATGATGTCCATCGTCGCCATCGCGAGCCCGGCGCCGTTGACCATGCAGCCGATGTCGCCGTCGAGCTTGATGTAGGCGAGGTCGTATTTCGACGCCTCGAGCTCGGCGGGGTCCTCCTCGCTTTCGTCGCGCAGTTCCATCAGGTCCTTGTGACGGAACATGGCGTTGCCGTCGAAGGCGACCTTGGCGTCGAGCACCATCAGCTTGCCATCGTCGGTGACGGCGAGCGGGTTGATCTCGATCTGCTCGGCGTCGGTGCCGATGAA
>NZ_DASVSH010000003.1:0-55250 GCF_036388215.1 Sphingomonas sp. | reverse complement strand
AGTTTTTTACGTACGCGTATTTCTGCACATAGTCGTAGAGCTTGAGCGGGCGTGCCGCGCCCGAGCTGGGCGCGGGCTGCATCTCGCTTGTGATTCCACCCCAGCTATTATGCGCGTAGTCTGTCTGATTACCCTTGGCGTCTCTGGCCCAGATCGGCTTTGCGCAATTCTGCGGTGTGTTGGGGCTCGTCGAGCAATCGGTCGGATAGCTCGTCGAGGTTGTGATGTCCGCCAGGCTCGAGCCGGACTTAGCGATGAGCTTCTCCTGCGTGACCATGCGGCGCACGTTGCTATACTGCGCTTGATATTTGTTCCCTTCGGGAAGCGTGGCCTCAACAAGCGCTGCGCCATAATGAATACCGGTGCAGTCCGGCGTCGTCTCGGAATAATGGTATTGGGCGAAGCAGCCGCCAAGGAACCGGTATTCGGTAGTACGGTTGTTAGCGTCCGTGACCGAATAGGGGGATGACATCACAAAGCTGTATGTGCTGACCTTGTTGTTGGGGTCCGTCACGGTGGCCGTGAAGGTGGGCTCCAGGTCAACATACTGCTCGGGACTCCGCAGTGTGCTGCCATCGCCTGAGTACGAATAGCTCCAAACCGCGCCGTCGGCTAATGTCTGGGACACGACCTGCCATGGATAGGGGGTACCGGTGCTATAAGTGTTGGCGACTTTGCACGTGGTGTACCCAGGCGGCTTCACGCAAAAGCCGGCGGTTGGATATTCGTACGTGGTCACGCCGCTCAATCCATCGGTCACGCTGGTGAGCTTCGAGCTGGTATAGCCATAGGTGACGCTAAGGGTGGCACCGCTGCACGTGGAGGAGGACGAGACATAGGTGGCTGCCGTGTCGTAGCCGCAGGCTTTCGAAACTAGATTGCTGCCGTTATATTCGAATACGATGGCGGAGCCGGAGCTATCGATCACGACCTTGAGATAGTTTCCCGAATAGTAGAAATCCTGCCGCCGGCCGTTAGTGAACTGGATGTTAGCAACACGCTTCGATGACGAAGAGCCATTAGCCGACACGGATGTGCTAAACGTATAAACGTCTCCGTCCTTGTTCGTGTAGACATACGCTCCACTCGATAGGACGAGATCGCCTGCCATATTATCGTCGTTCGAGGGCAAAATTACCGTCCCGCCTTGATAAAAATTCGCTGCCGAACGCCCGATGTGCACGACCGGTCTTTTGTATGTTAAACACGATCCAGGGCTGCACTCTGTCCGGTTCGCTGCTGTCACGTAAATGTCGAAGTTATGGCTCGTCCGATATCCGAAGGCGGGATTATTCGGGTCTCGCTCTCCGCCCTGATGATAGCGTTCGAGCTTCAGGGCGCCGATCGCGAGGTCAACATCCGTTGACGTATAGGTGCCGTCGGAGAGATTCACTCCCGTTGGAGTCATCGTGTAGATCGCAGGCGGCACGATATCCTGAGCCGTCGCATGGCTACATAAGAGCGTGAGCGGGCTCGCACACGCTAACAGAAACAATCGATGGTTCTTCAAATTCGCCCCCTGATGTCTCGGATCGAAGCGGACAGATATCCGCAATCTAGATTTGTCCCGTTCGAAGGACTCAAGGTGACGGAGTGGGAGTCGGAGACGGCGTGGGGCACGTTGAGGGCGCCGATGTAGCCATGTCGTATCGCATTCGATTCCCGGCGCGATCAAAGCAGGTACCGGTCCGTTGCGTGTTGTTAGGACCACCGGTGATGGTGCTACCTGTCAGGCGACCCAGTTCGTCATAGGTGTACGTCACCGACTCGTTTCCAAGTTCGGAACCGGAGCTATTTGCGGCGGCGGCCACACACGCCAGCGTTACCGCTAGTAACGTCACCTCGCCAAACTTGCGCATGCGATAGTCCCCCGAATCGAAATTCTTCAGGACCGATTAAAGGGTTTGAAACCCTACATTGCAAGCGCAAGTTTGCACTTGGGCAAACTAAAATCTGTGTAAGAATTTATCTCCGCATTGCCTATTGGTCGGTGCAAGATAATTGAGCCCGAGGAGCACTTCTGTAGCGAACCTATAACGATAATTAGTCCGTTTGTTTGCGCTTACTTCCGGTAGGAAATCCAGCATCTCACGGCCACATCATGGAGCGCGCAATCTCAATCCCAATCTCCCTCTCAGAACATGCTGGCTCCGGCGCAATCGTCGCAGCGGTTCGATGGATCGAGAGCACGATGCTTGGGGCCACAGCCACCGGTGTCGCGTTGTCGCCGTTGCAGGCATCGGATACATGGTGATGGCAGGTCATCTGTCCTGCAAGCGCGGTATCATGGTGATCGCGGACAGCTTCATCCTATTTGGGGGTCTCCGCCTTGCACCATGATTGCTGGAGCGCGTAGTCGCCGTCTTTGAGAAGGTCTGATACGGAGCGCATTGCGTAACCGAGATACTCCTCGTCCATTACCGCTGCGCCGAAGCGGCCCTGCCAGAGGTGCACAGTCTGGCGATGGCGGGCGTTGATAAACCGGGTGTAATGGCGATGTGCCTCGGTAGATTGCGATTGTGGAAATGCCTTACCGCGCCAGATCATCGAACAGCCGGGATGCTCCCATCTGAAAATGGGTCAGCACCAGAGCGGCGGCGCAAAACATGGCCATCCGCCGATCCTCGCTTTGCCATGCCTTTCGTGGCTTCGGCATTCGGTAACCGAGCGCGTCGATTGTTCGCGCCACCGTTTCGGCGATTTCCTGACGGGTGCGTGCACCCGCGCTTGCGAAGCACGTCTTTACATCGCCGAGCGAATAGATCGCAATGTCGATGCCGCGGCTCGTGCACAGCGCAACGATGGCCTTGTACAAACGAAGGATCCGATCACTACGGTTGGCAACGCTCTTGGCCTCTTCGAGTAACAGCGTTTCCGGCGTGAAGCGCTCCAGCATCTTTTCAAGCTTGTGCAAGCAGATCGCGTTCTTGTCGCCGCGGGCGACGACGGTGCCCCAGTCATAGGGTGCGAATGGCCCCTCAAACGCGACATAGCCGAAGCCGCGCGAGGTGGCATGGAGCGCGAAGATTAGGGGGTTCTTCGCGATCATAGCTCGTCGGGTTGAGTGGTCGCGCGCTTGACCATGGCGCTGAGCGTCCGCAGTTTGCGCTGGGACTTCGCATCGGTTTTGTGCCGGAGCTTTTCATCAAGTTCCGCAGCGCGCGCCATGACTGCGGTTTCAATTTTTGCGTATAGCGCGGCGAACATATGACGTGGTTGCATGCCAAAGACGACCTGGAGCGCGAGCGCGGTTTCAAGTCGAGTTGTCTCGGCCAGCAATTCCATTTCGCTGAGCGTGGATTGCGAAAGGTCGAGAAGGTCGACCAGCTCGTCCTGGGTGAGGGCGGAACGGATACGATAGAACCGTATTAAATTTGGGTGCGGCATAAAGAGCTGGGTTAAGGTTTTCGGCCCAAGCGGCCGCTCCCTTCATCATCGCGTTAAGCGAGCGCTCGCAGGAGGCGGCACAATATCGGTCAGGCCGATATTTTTGCGCTTCGCGCAAGAAATCCCCGGCACCGCAATTTCGGCGTCATTATTGGCACATCGGCCGGCAATCCGTACCGCATCGCGAGACTGTCTATCTTCCCTCGTTCGCTTTGCGGGATCACGGACACACCGCGCGTCTTCGTCGTCTCGACCCCCAGCTTGCCGCGCACCATCCATCCCACGGCTTTTGCCGATAGCGGCAGCTCCCCACGTATCGCAGTCACGTCATTGTAAAGCACGGTGACATCGGCAAGCGTCAGATACGGAGTCGCTGCGTTTGCGAACATGCTGCTCAATATCCTGACCATCGTGGCCTCCGGTGAGGCGGCGCGTTTTGTTGACACACGCGCCTCGCTGGCCACGAGGTCGTCCGCGACGCTCCCGCGGATTCTCGGGTCGTCAATGAGCGACAGCAAGGCCAGCACAGTCTGGTTGGAACGTGGCGTGATGTCATCTATGAGGCGTGAGGGATTCGGCGCGACGGCGCTCCGAGCATAAAAACGCCATGCCAGCAGGCTGTTGCGAAGCGCCTGAGCCTCCGTCTTCATCGCGTCGGGCAGATGGATCGAAATATCCTTCCGCAACGTGCGGCCGCCGGTGTCGTGGGTGAGGAATCGGCTTTCCAGCGCATCGTCGGCAAAGCTCTCACGCATCGCAATGATCTTCGGGCCGAACACCTTGAAGGCTTGGGGATTCAGTTCCCGGTGGCGGTTCGTCATCGTTCGCAGCACCGGCAGCCCCTTCATCGTGCCGTTGTTTAGAATCTTGGTCAGATCGGCGGTCGCATCCGAGAAACGCAGATCGGCTTCGTCGAGAATCAGCGTGCCGCCAAAGGCATCGAGGAGGTGGAAGATCGGAGAGACGGTCGATGCCCCCGAGGCAAAGATCGGCTTGTATGAAATCGATCCGATGGCAAGCAGCGCTCGCGTCTTTCCCGATCCCGGCATGCCTTTGAACCTGAGGTAGCCCAGCTCGTTGAAGGCGTCATGCACCCACGTAAGCAGGACGTAGTGGGCGGCGATATCCTCGTACAGTTCCGGGAGATCGACATATCGATGGATATAGGATTTGATCTGCGCGAGGAGTTCTGGCTTTTCGAGAAGCGCGCCCACGTTTGACGGCAGCAGCACACATCCCGACGTCAGCAGATTGTTCCCGGGGGTGTACGGGACAAGCCGCTCACCAGTAGCCAGATCGACCTGGCTCTCGATTGCGACCGTTCCGTCGGGTGCGCGAACAGCGAGCGAGGTGGTTGCGGCGATGCTGTCATAGAGCAGTTCAATCAGCGTGCCGTCGGGGCACACGCGGGAAATCGTCGGCGTCGGGGCATCTGATTTATCGGGGGTCATATCCCCAGAATGAACGTGGGGGCCTTTTACCGGCAGGGGGCACACTATCGGTCCGGCGGATATTATGCCCACTGCCGATACGTCGGCAGACGATGGACACTGGGGATAACGCGATTCGCCTGAATCCGATTCACCGCGTAGGATTCACGTCGTTCCCCTCTTATGCTGCCCCCCTACCCCATCGACATCACAGGCGTTCCTAGTCGCTGCCAATTTGGCGAGCGATGCGGCGGTGTGTCGGAGGGACTTAGGGACGTAGGGGACGTATTTCGCCGGTTATGAAGTATTTTCTCTACTGCCGAAAATCGTCAGAATCCGAGGACCGTCAAGTGCTGTCGCTCGAATCCCAGCAGCAGGCAATGGAGCGCTCATTCGGATTGCGCGACGACATCCAGATCGTAGAGACCTTCGTGGAATCGCGGAGCGCAAAATCCCCTGGCCGACCGATTTTCGCTGAGATGCTCGCGCGCATCAAGAAGGGCGAAGCCGAAGGTATCGTGGCCTGGGCACCCGACCGTCTGGCGCGCAACTCGATCGACGGCGGACAGATCGTCTACCTGCTAGACTGCGGAGTGCTCCGCGATCTCAAATTCTCCACCTACACCTTCGAAAACAACTCGCAGGGCAAGTTCATGCTGTCGATCATGTTCGGCCAGTCGAAATACTATAGCGACGCTCTATCCGAGAACGTCAAACGCGGCAATCAGACCAAGCTCGAAAAAGGTTGGCGACCCAACCACGCGCCACTCGGCTATCTCAACTGCCCCGTCACGCGAACTATCCTGCCCGATCCTATCCATTTCTCCTTGGTGCGGCGGATATTCGAGCTCTTTTTAAGCGGTGCGTTTTCGCCGCGTCAGATCGCGACCATGGCGCGCGACGAATGGGGGTTCTTGACTCCGAGGAAGCGGCGGAGCGGCGGCAAGCCACTGGTGCTGGGCACGGTCTACAAGATGCTCGGGAATCGTTTTACAATGGGAGTATCCTTTGGAAAGGCGAGAGATATGTCGGTCAGCATCAACCAGTCGTCACCCGCGACGAGTTCGACCAGGTCCAGCGACTTCTGCGTCGTGAGGGCCGTGCGAGACCCTCACGCCATCACTTCGCGTTCACGGGCCTGATCCGCTGCGGGTCATGCGGCATGATGGTAACGGCCGAACAAAAGACCAATAAATACGGCTCCCGGTACGTCTATTATCATTGCTCCAGACAATCCCTGGGGCCAAAGTGCGTAGAGCCCGCTATCCAGCAGGGCGCTCTGGAGCAGCAGTTTGTTAGCTTCCTGTCCTCGCTCGTTATCGATCCTTGTATCGAGACATGGGCGCTCGAAACGCTTGCGAGCGAGGATGCTTCGAACCGGGAAACATTGGCGGCCCAGCAGCGGTCAGTTGCCGCGGCGATCGACGAAAACCTTGCGCAGCAGCGCGAGCTGACCGTGCTCCGTCTGCGCCGGATGCTGTCTGATACCGAGTTTGTCCTTGAAAAGAAGAGGCTCGAAACCGAGGGCACCACCCTCCGAAAAGCGCTCGCCCCGGCCGCCTTGGCAGATCGGTTCGAACTTTTGCGCGAAGTGATTTCGTTCAGCAGGTGTGCGGTGGATTGGTTTTTGCGCGGCGACAAAGCCGCTCAGCTCCTCATCGTCAAAACGGTCGGTTCGAACTTTTTTCTGAAGGGCAAAAAACTAAGCATCCAGGCCCTGAAACCATTCTCCGTAGACCCCTCTTTTGCCCTAATTCAACGTCGGTGCACTGTCGTAGAGGATGTTCGAACTTTTCGAACATCCGCGAGTCCTCGGGTTGATCGCCTTGTGAAGGACATATCGGAAAGTCTAAACGACCCTGATACCCTTGCCATGCTATCCAACATGAAAACTCTTCGCGATCGTTTTGAGCCGCAGCCATTGCCGCTTGGGGCAGCGGCTGCGTGATTAGCTGATAGACATGGAGGGTACGATCGGGCGCGCACGGAACGCCATGCTTGGTGTGCTCCACCACGACGCGCAGGTAACCTGAAGTGACGCAATTCACGTGGACGAAATTTCGCCAGCGTGATAAATGGAGAGCCAGATATCACCCAAGGAGCGTGCCATGAAGCCTCTTGTGCTCGCGTCAGCCTTCATGCTGCTACCTGCGGCGTCGGCACAGTATGTCAGCTCAGGACTGCTGGATTTCCCGCTAAAGCATAAGGATGTGGCAAAGATGAAGCCATATTCCGACAGAGCCTATACTCCCGCGTCGATAAACACTGTCTTAGATCACAACATGGGCGTGAACAGCAGCAACAACTATTACGACTATGGAACGTACGCCAAGGGTACGGCAAATGGGATAATCCAAGCGTTCAATGGTGAGAGCGTATCTGCATTCGATCCGAAGGAACCCAAAAAGCTACTGTCGAATGGAATTAAGGACGGAAACTGCATCAGAGGCTGGATCACTCTGAAGCTAGACAACAGCAGTAAGGGGATGACACGTGCGATAGCGGAATGTGGGGGTTATACGTCGTACGACGACCATCCCGGATATGATTACGAGGGAGCGGATGGTGTTCCGGTTTATGCAGCTGACACGGGTACGGTTCTAAATATAGAATATAATGGAAAGAAGAAGCAGCGCTGTATCATCCTCAATATGCCTGATTATTGCGACGACTGGGGCGCTGTTGGAATTCAACACAAGAGCGGATACATCACGCAGTATCTTCACATGAGGAACATCCAGGTCGCTGCGGGACAAGTCATCTCCCAGCCCGGAACTTTGATTGGCTATGTCAGCGGTAAGGCCCCATCTAAGTCATTAGGCCCCCATCTGCACTTTGAGGTTTTGATCAAATCTGGGAGCAAGTACTATTTTGTAGACCCATATGGTTGGACCGGCGGCAAGGGCATAAAGGACGAACTTACCGCCCGGTCAGGCGTAGGAGCAAAGCGGCTGTGGAGCGGGAAATGAGGTCAGTTTTGCGGGAGCGATAAAGCGCGCTCCCCGATTTTTCGAGGCAACGTACTGGGCAATGGGTCCCCATCTTCGTCATAGCCATCGATCCGGTCCATCTCCGTTGTGCTGAATACCGCGAGCGTGAGTTGCCGGTCGGTATGCGTGAGCCGGGGCGTCAAGAGCGATCTGCCTTGGCTATCATATGATTCGTAGCGGCTAAGTTGTGATCCTGGCAGCATCATGATTGTGGGGCTGTCCCGACGATAGTAGCGCACGTCGCCCGGACCCACGAAGACGACGAAATCTCCAACATCGACATCATAGGTTCCGGCTTCGACGCGATCGGCAACGCGTCTTAGGAGCAGGTCCACCAGGAAGCTCGAGGTGACGCCCCCGGGACCGGGGCGGGTGATGAGCACGTAACGCTCTCCAGACACTCGAATAGCACTTTCGCTCCAATAGAGCTCCCCCATCAGCTCTTCACTGTCGAGAATCATTCGTGCCGACATCAATGGATCAGTGGGATCCACGCCTTGAGTCAGCGTGGAGGTATTGGTGGATACGGGCACGTCACTCGGCACAATCTGGTTTGCAATTATTACCTCTCCATCACTCTGAGGTCCGCCAGAGGTGATAAAGAGCGACACGAGCGCTGCACCAAGGATTGCTAGCGCCGGGATCAGCCATGAACGATTCTGAGAGGACATTATGATGAGAATACCATTCTCGCGAACCTGTCGCCATCGGCGATGGGCTCAGCTCGCTGCCCCAGCTGACCACGCTTGGTTTGCGCTGCATGCTGTCCGATATCAGATTACTTCGGGATCGATTTGAGCCGGAGCCGTTGCACCATCTGGAAGAGGCCGCGTGACTAGCCGGTAAACATCGAGCACCCGGGTCGCGATCGGGCTCGCCTCTTCGCGCGAGAGGCGCTCGCCATAGACACGCTCGTAGCGGTCGATGAAATCGTCGAGACGGTCGTCCGGAAGGATCATGATGGCATCATTCTCGGACGCTCCGCATGAAGCGGCACGGCGTCATTTTACCGACCATGGAAATGAGCTCGGCCGGAACGGCATCGGCATGTTTGCCGGAATACGTCCCTAACGTCCCCCAAGTCCCCCGGCTCACGGCGAACCACCGGCCAGAGCGATATTGTGACGCCGTGTGAGACGCGACCGCCTGCCCCACACTGACTCTCGGACCCTCCCGCGCATTCGGGAGCGCCGCGATCATGCGGCTCTCCCGCCTTGCGCAGGAGGAAGTTATGAATGCCGAAGTACCTTCAAACACGCGGTTCGACGTATATCGCGCCGTCACCGACAGCATCATCGCCGCCATTGAAGCCGGGGTCGGTGAATTCGTCATGCCTTGGCACGGAGATGGCGTTGCTATCGCCAAGCCCCAAAATGCGCTGACCCAGATGGAATACCATGGGATCAACGTCATCGCGCTTTGGGCACAGGCGTATGTCAGCGGATATCGAAGCGGATTCTGGGCTTCGTACAAGCAGTGGCAAAATGCCGGCGCGCAGGTGGTAAAAGGCGCACAGGGCTCAACGATCGTCTTCTTCAAGAAGATCGATGGCGAGCCTGCGGAGGGCGAAGAGCCCTCGGCACGGCTCGTTGCCCGCGCCTCGCGGGTCTTCAACGCTGATCAGGTCGCAGGCTGGCAGCCGCCAGCACCTCCTAGACTATTTGGCGACGCTGAAACTGTGGAATCGGTCTAGACGTTCATCGCCGCGACCAAGGCTGTGGTCCATCGCGCCGGCAGCATTGCCTGCTATCACCTCGGCGACGTTTGTATCGAGATGCCCGATCGCGCCCGGTTCATCGGGTCGCCGACAATTTCGGCGACCGAGGCATACAGCGCCACGATACTTCATGAGCTGGTTCATTGGTCAGGTGCCAGGCATCGGCTCGCGCGCTTTGGCGATGGACTTCCCAAGGAGGAGCTTGCCGCCGAAGAGTTGGTGGCGGAGATCGGCGCGGCGTTCTTGTGCGCCGATCTCGGGGTGAGCAATCAGCCCCGCCCCGACCATGCCGCCTATGTCGCGCACTGGCTCCAGCTACTCAAGAACGACGCCCGAGCGATCTTCACCGCCTCAAGGCTAGCCAATCAGGCTGCCACCTATTTGCACGAGCTGGTGTCCGCAAACGAGTGGTAACCACACACAGCCTCCCCTCTCGGGGAGGCTGTTTTCTTGAATTGCGCGTCGCGGCACGGCCCGACGCGCATGGTTGCGCCCCCGCCGATAAAGTGACGCCGTGTGCGCCACGCACCGTCGGGTACACTGACAGCAGATCCTCGCGACCGGCCTGGAGCGCCGCCCCCCGTTTCGGCGCTCCACGCTGGCCGAGAGGAAATCCGTGTTCTTTGAACCTTCGGACGATCCGTCTCCGCGAGCCCCTGTCTCCACCCAAAGGCGGGTGGGTTAGGGTTCACAACGCCGCCTTTTGCTGCGGCAATCAGGAGCACGAACATGAAACTGGACCATATCGAACTGGAGCGGCTCTCCATATCGCCGCTCAACATGCGGGCGAAGAAGGCGCCCGACCTCGCAAACATCCTGCCGTCGGTTCGCGAGCGTGGCATTCTCGTGCCGCTGCTCGTTCGGCCCGGCGGGGAAACCGGCTGCTATGAGATCGTCGCGGGGCGTCGCCGATTTCTGGCAGCATCGGCGATTGCCGGGGAGACCGGGCAATTTGCCCCGCTCCCCTGCGCGATCATGGAAGAGGGCGACGATGCGGCCGCTTTGGAAGCCTCGCTCATCGAGAACTTCGCACGGCTCGACCCGGACGAGGTGACGCAATGGGAAACCTTCGTGCGCCTCATTCGGGACGGACGAAGCATCGAGGATATCGCCGCGACGTTCGGTATTACCGAACGGCTGGTTCGGCGCATTCTTGCGCTCGGCAATCTCCTTCCCCGCATCCGCAGCCTCTACCGGCAGGACAATGTCGATGACGCCACCGTGCGGCACCTGACCATGGCAACGAAGGCGCAGCAGAAGGAATGGCTGGCTTTGTATGACAGCCCCGACAACTATGCGCCGACGGGCCAGCGCCTCAAGGAATGGCTCTGCGGCGGCGAGCTCATCGCCACCAGGGTCGCCCTGTTCGATCTGGCCGACTACAAAGGTCCGATCGTAAGCGACCTGTTCGGCGAGGACAGCTACTTCGTCGATCCGCAGGCCTTCTGGACCCTGCAACGCGAAGCCATCGAGGCGAAGCGCCAAGGCTATCTGGAGGACGGCTGGGCCGGCGTCGAGCTGATCGAGCCGGGCGGATACTTCCAGAAGTGGGAGTATGAGAAGCGGAGCAAGGACCGGAAAGGGAGGATTTACATCGCCCTCTCCGCCCGCGGCGAAGTCGAAATCCATGATGGCTTCGTGCAACGCCGGGAGGCGTCGCGCCAGGAACGCAGCGAAAGTGGGACTAAGGTCAACCGGTCGGAAGTCACGAGCGCGCTACGCAACTATCTCGACCTACATCGCCACGCCGCGGTGCGGGCGAGGCTCGTAAATCAGCCCGGCCTGGCCCTTCGGTTGATGATCGCGCATGCGATCACGAATTCCGGTCTGTGGATGGTTAAGGTCGATCCGCAGCGGGCCGACAAGCCCGCTACTGCTGAAAGTATCGAGACTTCTCAGGGCGAGGCACTGTTCGACGAAAAGCGCCGGACAGCAATTGCCCTGCTCGGCCTCGATGCGGAAGCGCTGACCTTTGTAGATGCTGCGCGCCACGCCGGGACGATGCAGCTATACGAGCATCTGGCGGGTCTGTCCGACGAAGCGGTGCTGGAAATGGCCGCTGTCGTGATGGGCGAGACACTCGAGACGGGCAGCTCCGTCGTCGATGGGCTCGGCACCGTCCTTTCGGTCGATATGACCAGCCTGTGGCAGGCGGACGAGGCCTTCTTCGACCTCATCCGCGACAAGCAGGTGCTCGGCGCAATCGTCGCCGAGGTCGCCGGAACGGAAACCGCCAGTGCCAACGCAGGCGAGACGGGTAAGGTTCTCAAAGGCATCATCCGCGACTGCCTCACTGGCGACAGTGGCCGGAAGAAAGTCGAGCACTGGGTGCCGAAGTGGCTTCTCTTTCCGGCGGCGAGCTATCGGCCGCAGTCCGAAAAAGAAGCGGATGAGGGAGAGGCAGAAGGGACGGGAATCGAACAGGAAGCGGTGTGAAGACAACTCAGCAGGTGGCATCATGCCACCTGCTTTTTTATCCCGGTATGCGCGCCCGGAATATTCTGCCCCCGTGTCGCCCCGGCAATCAGCCCGCACACTGGCATAATGACCGTATCCTATTTCGCGGAAACCAATTTCCACAACCGCTTCACCCGGTTCGGGATCAAGCAGCCTGACCGCATGTCGCACTTCTACATCCTGGGGAAAACGGGTGTGGGCAAGAGCACCCTTATAGAGACGCTCGCAAGGCAGGACTTGGAAGCCGGACGAGGATTCTGCGTCATCGACCCGCATGGTGACCTGGCCGAGCGAATGCGGGATGCTGCGACGGCAACCGGGCGGCACTTCATCTATCTGGACGCCGCCGCACCTGACCAGCCATACGGGTATAATCCGCTGCGCCGGGTGCGAGATGACAAGATCCCGCTCGCGGTTTCGGGACTGCTCGACGCTATGAAGAAGCTCTGGGGCGACGCCTGGGGCGTTCGCATGGAGCATGTGCTGCGCAACAGCCTATATGCCCTGATCGAGCGCGATGGGTCGGTGCTTCCCGACATCCTGCGGATGTTTTCCGACAAAAGCTTTCGGCGCGGCGTGGTGCGAGGCATCCGCAACGATGTGGTGCGGAATTTCTGGCTCGACGAGTTCGAGAAATATCCCGATCGACAACGGGCCGAGGTCGTCGCCCCGATTCAGAATAAGCTCGGGGGTATGCTGACCGACCCCCGCCTATACCGCACCCTTGTAGCGCCAGAGATACCCATCAGCTTTCGAAGCCTGATGGACACGGGCGGCGCACTGATCATCAATCTCGCCAAGGGGCGCCTAGGTGAGGACAGTACGAATACCCTCGGGAGCATGTTGGTCGCAACGATCGGGCTCGCGGCGCTAAGCCGCGCTGAATCGCAGATCGCGGAGCGTCGCCCATTTTTCCTGTATGTCGACGAGTTCCAGACCTTTACCACGCTCGCCTTCGCCAACATGATGCCGGATATGCGCAAGGTTTCGCTGGGACTCATATTGGCGCACCAGTATCTGCATCAGCTCGACGACGAGGTGCGGCATTCGGTGCTGGGGAATGCCGGGACGCTCATATCGTTTCGCCTCGGGCCGGAGGATGCGAGCGTCATCTCACGTACGTTTCAGCCAGCGTTTGACGTACTAGACCTTCTCAATCTTCCCAACCATGATTTCTATATCAAACTGATGATCGACGGAACGCCGAGTAGGCCATTTAGCGCGCGCACTCTCGGGGAGCGCTTCGGAGGGATTTCCCACGGCGAGACTCTTAACTCTTGGGCGTTTGCCAACACGGAGGCGGGCAGATCACGAGCCACAACGGCAGCAGGTCCCAATAGAGCCTGTCTTTTTGTTCGCCCCGACACGGTTAAATTCGAACAGGCACCAAAGCGCCCATTGGGCCCAGAACAATGCTGATTTTGACTTGATCTAGCTTTCCAGCACGAGACCGGGCCAGCCTGACCACCTCAAATTGGGCGACAGGCTTTCAATTTGACCGCGCCCGAAGCGAACCACCTCCGGTGCCGCGTCTCTCTCCCACTCAGGCCCCACCTCGCCGTAGACTTGCTGATAAACTGCGTAGAAATTTCTTACTGCGGATGCGGCAATGGGTAGGGCAGATGAGCGCGGCCGATGATGGATGACGTGCCCGAATCTTTTTAAGCAAAAGTCAAAATACAATTCCGTATGCTCAATAAACGTGTGCCATAGCAAGTCTACCCGTTGATTAATCATGGCTAGCGGTAAAGTAGTTTCAAGAGTCAAAGAAAAGAAACGATCTAAATCTCTACCTGTTTCGATAGGATTCGAGCCACCGCTTCCAATATAGCGCTGAAGAGCCCATTCTGCGTCAGAAAAAATGCCAAATGCCATGAACTATTTCCAATCTACCAAGTCCAAGCGTCATCGCGGAAATTAGCCTTCATACTGCGCCATTGACGGGCCATTTTTACAAACATAACGACCATGATAAATATCAAGATCATTTCCGTAATTGGCAAATGTATTAGCAGTTTAATTGCAGATTCTTCTTTAGAATCAGCGCCTTCATAGTAAAGTGTCACCACAATCCCAACTGCTTGGGCTACACATGCCTTTTGAAACAAGCCTGATAGCTCATCAACCTGAGCTCTGATCCAGCTTTCGGATGAGCGGGCATGGATATAGACGCTCGCCACCCCCGTGTCGCGGTCATGGTTCCTAAAGGCCCAGACTTCGCCCTTGAACTGAAGGTCGAGCGCCCTGTCCTTTATCTCCTTCTGAATTGCCCGAACCTCTTTGAAGGGGGGCAACCACCAAATTAGAAGAGGCAGGAATAACCCAAACGCACATACTCCGACCAATATGGCGAACGAGACTTGGACGCTATGACTCACCAGCGCCCTCCAACACGACATCGCCTGTCCGGGCGGCTTCTATACGTGAAACCACCCACGTGAGCACGAGAGAGGTCCCAACCGTTATCACAGGCGCCCAGATATAGAATTGATCATGCCCCCAAAATCGAGCGAGCACACAGCCCCCGCCCGCAAGCAGAGACAAGAATATGGGCAGATACCCCATCCGGATGACCACGCCACGAGGGCGAAGCAGACAAAGCATAACGGGGCCAACCAATGACATCTGAGCGACTACAACTGCATAAACGAGGTCGAACAACGACACGCCAACATTCAGCACTAGCTGGAGAACTCCAATCGCCCCGGCCATTGCGACGAACAATACAAATACCCGCCCGGTAGTCAGTACCGCCAGATCATCTTGGTTAGGAGACCGATCTGGCCCCAAGGACAGCAGCGCCTTTACTCTCTTGGGAAACAGCAAATCCCAAGTCGATGCTTGGGAAGCCGCTAGCGCGTATCCATCAATGGTTGAGAGCATAGAGGCTGCGAACGCTGCTACGACGGCCAGCCCAATCCACGGCGCGCCTTGCAGTGCCTCGACCAATGCGTTGAGAATATTTGAATCGTTTATCGAACTGGCCGTGCCCACACCGGAAAGGGCGATGCCCAGCACGGTCCCGATAATTCCGGGGAAAAACAGTATCGACGCCATGGACAATCCGATCGCAGATCGCCGCGAGTCGCCCGGAGTAGCAGCGATATTCTGCCATGCAGACATGTCAACTACCTGCCAGAATAGGCTGAAGATCAAGTTCGCGGCTAGTGCGACTCCACCAAGCGCCATGAACGCGTCGTAAGCTCCTGTCGTCGCCGCGCGAGACTCAAAGAGTGCGTCCGTTCCCACCAAGGCAAGAAGGACGAATGCAGCGAAAATAAGCGCAAAAATTTTGATCGCGTTCTGTGCCAGGTTGATTAGGGCATTGCCGCGCAAGCCGCCAGAGCCTGTGTACAAGCTCGATATGAACACAAGGACGACTGGCAACAAGAAATAGGCAGTCGGGCTCACACCCGAGAAGTTCTTAAGGACGGTTGCGCCGACCACAGCCTCCCAACCAATAAGGACCGCGAAGCCGACCACCGAGGCAAATGCAGCCAGCCTAGCCGCACCCTCACCAAGCCGAGACCCAATAACCCCGTGCATGGTGCCAGCCGCGAGCAATGTTCGAAACTTCGCCGCATTTCAGTGCAAGGAAGAGAAATCCCGCGCACCAAATAACTTGCACTAAGATTGACCACCAGCCGATCTGAAACCCGAGCCACGTCTGGTATAGAAGTCCGTTGAGTGAGAACGAACTGGATAAGAGCAAACTTGCAACGAGCGAGGGGCGAATCTTTTGGTCGCCCCAATAAAAGGCCTGAATGGTTGGTTTAGCCGAACCAAATATCCAAGATAGGATCACGCACAGGAGAATCACGGCCGCAAAGACCGCTATTAGAGTACCTTCCGTCATGTTAGCCCCCATGTGCAAAGTCTATCCTCGGATGGAAACTCACGCAACATATGGGGCCAGCCCCATGCAAGCGGCTTGCTCATAGACGACAGTTACCGAGGCCGCGCTAGACAAGCCGCGGACATCGCGTGAGACCAAATTATGGCATATTGATGCGTGCAGGCGAGTCCTTTCCGTCGGCGGCGACGTGTGCGCGCAACGGGCCAAGTGCAATGTGGAGCGGGTCGGTGCACAGTTGCCCTGCTTTTTTCTAAGGAAATGACGCGTTGAGACGGGCTGCACTCCCCATTACGCCGGATTGGTTCCCGACCAGTATGTGGACGGCCGCGGCATTTTTCGCCAACGGACTTTGGTACTTTCCGACGGTCCAAAAACTGGTGGGGTTTCGGCACATCCGCGCTTCTAACAGCCCTGTCCGTAGCGACAGCAATTGCACTCCAATCCCGCAACCAACCCGCCCGTCGGCATCGGATGTCGGGTCGCGATCCCACCGCGTTGTTGAAGTCAATTTGGGAGTATCCTTTGCTGGGAGAGGCCGAAGCATCATGGGCCGTGAAGGAAAGTCAGATTCTGCTCGGAAACCTCGCCTCCGCCCGGGAACAGCCAAGCCTCGGCGTGTCGATAATTACAACCGAACTAGGAACGATTGCGTTCGGCGATAGCGTTGAGGGTCGAATTGATCGCTGCATCTCATGGGCGCTTGCCCGCGCTGAAACAGAGGCTCCTTACAGGCTCCTCGCGGAGGTACGAGATCCCATCGGCTTTGGAACTCTTCAAATTAAGCCCGATCTTAGACATACCTTGGCATTTGCCATCATATTGTTGCGGGCGGGCAGGGAGCATGGGCGCACTGACGGATACGTCTCGCTTGCCCTGCGTTCGCAGCAAGAAGATGGCGGCTGGTTGCCAGCGGACCCTAAATCCGACAGTGCCGTATTTACCACACTCTACGGTCTTGAGTGCCTTCTGCTCGCGGATAGGAACCCTGTCATTATCGACCGAGGGTTGAAATTGACGGATGCTCGAACTGACGCTTTCGGTTGGCTGGAGAAGGAACGTGATTCAGCTGGACTCTGGTCTACAGGGGTTTTCCGTGATCGCCCGTGGGACCGAATAATCGCAACTGGTTGGGTGCTCCATCGGCTTTCCGCGTTCCCAGAGGATCTTCCACAAAACGTACACTCATATCTTCACAAAGCCACGGACAGTTTAGTTCGCCTGGCAACAAGCTCACAGACCTGGGCCGGCATCCCCGAGGCCCAGCGCTTTCGCCTGGAATCCCGAGCGGCGGGGGCGGTCGGGCGGATCGCCCGGGCCAACCTACTCCCAGAGCACTTGCTAGAAGCGAGCCAACGCTATCTCAGTGCTTGGAATGCGGCATTGCCATCACTATTCAACCGCTTGCGGCCAGAAGACGTAGATGTTTCGACCGCCACATTCGCAGTGTGGGCGTGTTCCAGCGTAGCTGAGATGCGCAAGGCGGGAAGGTCTATTAGTTGACGATCTGGGCTCAGCATCCATCTCCTGTCGAGCAGCAACGGCTCCCAATTCTCGGACACTACCGGCGACTATCTGCTCCGCGACCCGTGGCCACCGGCCGGCGAGCGTCGCCGCGAGCAGTATAAGCGAAGGTCTCATCGGTCAGTCCTTCGGCTGAAAAAGCGAATAACCGCTCTGCTGCCGCGAGTTGCGCACTGGATCGGGTGCCGCAGTTGTCACGAATGCGGGCAATCCTGCACATCGCGCTCCCACTTGCATTCCGTCGCTTGGCTGCCACCCCCGGCTTGGGTATCTAACGCGCAGATATACGACCTTCCCATCACAGCGGGATTTGCTAAGGAAGCCTCGCGTCAGTTGGCGGGCAAAATGAGAGCGCGGAGACAAAATAGAGACAGAACGCTAGGCACGGTACGCTAAGCGCTTGTAATGCGGGTATAGTACAATGGTAGTACAGCAGCCTTCCAAGCTGAATACACGGGTTCGATTCCCGTTACCCGCTCCAGCCCGCTGATATGGACACCGCCATCACCCCCCTGGCACTCTATGTGCACTGGCCGTTCTGCGTGTCGAAATGCCCCTATTGCGACTTCAACAGTCATGTCCGCGAGAGCGTGGACCAGGAGGCGTGGCGCGCCGCAATGCTCGCGGACCTGGCGCATGAGGTTGGCAAACTGCCTGGGCGCAAGCTCGGCTCGATATTCTTTGGCGGCGGCACCCCTTCGCTGATGCCGCCCGAGACCGTCGCAGCGGTGATCGAGGCCGCGGAGCGTTCCTGGGGCTTCGAGCCCGGCATCGAAATCACGCTGGAGGCAAATCCCTCCTCGGTCGAAGCAGCACGCTTCGGCGATCTCGCCGCCGCGGGCGTCAATCGCGTTTCGCTTGGCCTGCAGGCGCTCGACGACGAGGCGCTGCGTTTTCTCGGCCGGGCGCACGGCGTGACCGAGGGCCTGGGCGCGCTCGATACCGCCCAGCGCCACTTCGCCCGCGTCAGTTTCGATCTGATCTATGCCCGCCCCGATCAAACCCAGGCGGCGTGGGAAGCCGAGCTGACGCGCGCGATCAGCTTCGGCACCGAGCATCTCTCGCTCTATCAGCTTACCATCGAGCCGGGCACGCGGTTCGCGACGCTGTTGGAAAAGGGGGAGCTCGCCGCTTTTGACCCCGATGCCGGCGCCGACCTATTCGAAGCGACACGGGCGTTGACCACCGCAGCCGGGCTGCCCGCCTATGAAGTTTCGAACCACGCCCGCCCCGGCGCCGAGAGCCGCCACAACCTGACCTATTGGCGCTATGGCGACTATGCGGGTATCGGGCCCGGGGCGCATGGACGCCGCGGCGGCATGGCCACCGTGCGCCACAAAAAACCGGAAAACTGGATGTCGGCAGTCGCGCGCAACGCGCACGGCATCGCAATCGAGGACCCGCTCGACACGCACGGCCGCGGCGTCGAAGCGCTGCTGATGGGCCTGCGCCTGGCAGAGGGCATAGACCTTGCGCGCATCCCCGGTGCGCCCATCGACCAGCGGGCGCTCGACAGAATCATCCCGCTCGGCCTGATCGTCAGCGAAGGCACCCGCCTGCGCGTCACCGACGCCGGCATGCCCGTGCTCGAAGCAATCCTGCGCGAAATCGTGGCGGCTTAATTCCCCCGGAAGTTCGCGGGGGCGGGGGATACCGTCGCGGTCGTTCCGCCGCGCACTTCCTGGACCTCCAGCGCACGCTCCGCGATTCCATTGCGGCCGAAGCGAAACGCGCCGTCGAGGCCCGAAAACCCGTCACGCTCAGTCAGCCGTGCTTCGGGAAATGCATCGCCCGGCCGCCAATCGCGCGCGATCCGGATGGTCAACAGCACGGCATCATATCCCATGGTGGACATGCGATACGGCGCCGCACCGAAACGCGCACGATATTTGGTCGCATATTGCCGATAGTAGCTGTCGGGCACGCTCGCGAACCATGCGCCGTTGAGCGATGCGTTCGCGCCGATCCCCGAATCCGTGTTCCACAGCTCGGTCCCCAGGATCCGTGCGGTCCTGCCGCTCGCGGAGCGGCGGATCACGGGCACGGCCGCCACAGCGCTGCCGCCGGAGCCGGCGATCAGCACAGCCTGATAAGGGACCCGGCCCAGCTTGGTGATCGCGCTGGTCATCGATCCGGGCCTGCTGTCGAAGGTCTCCATCGCGAGCACCTTGCCGCCTGCTTCCTCGACTGCGCGCAGCAATGCGGTAGAGGCGCGCTCGCCGTAAAGCCCGCTGGGGATAAGTCCCGCGAAATCCGAAATCCCGGAGATGCGCGCATGGGCGACCACGCGCTCGATCGACTGGGTGGGCGAGTAGCCAAGCAGATAGGTGCCGCCCCCGGCGACGCTGGTATCGTTCGAGAAGCTGAGCACGGGCACGCGCGCCCTCCGCGCGATCGGCGCGACTTCGCGCGCATCTTCGGCAAGCAGCGGCCCCAGGATCAGCGTATTGCCCTCGGCGATCGCTTGGCTCGCGGCATTTGCCGCGCCACCGGCGGTGTCATAGGTGGTGATGCGCACCACATCGCTCTTGGTGTCCAGGATTGCGAGCTGGGTGGCATTGGCCAGCGACTTGCCGACTCCCGCATTGGGGCCGGTCAGCGGCACGAGCAACGCGACGCGGTGGCGCTCGGCATCCTGCGGGAGCCCGGGCGCGATCGGGCGAATCACCGGGCGCTCACGCGGCGCCTCCACCACCGGCGGGCGCTCCACCTCCGGAATGATGCGCGGCCCGGTCGAGCAGGCGGCGAGCAATGCCGCCATCCCCAGCGCCGCCGCGCGGAGCATTCCCGAAACCTTCCGTTGCGGTTCTACTGCACCGTCTGCCATGACTCTCCCCGATGAACTCTGTACTTGCGCCCGGCCTCTATATCGTCGCCACTCCGATCGGCAATCTCGGTGACCTGTCGCCGCGCGCGTCTCAAATACTCCTGAACGCCCATGTGGTTGCTGTCGAGGACAGTCGCGTGACAGCGGGCCTTTTTCGGCACCTCGGCGCCAAGGGCAGGATGACGCCCTATCACGATCACAATGCCGATTCGGTCCGCCCCGGGCTCATCGCCCGGATGGGAAGCGAAGTCGTGGCGCTCGTGTCGGACGCGGGGACGCCACTGATCTCCGATCCTGGCTTCAAGCTGGTTCGCGATGCCCGTGCCGCCGGCCATGCGGTGACCACGATCCCCGGCCCCTGCGCAGCCATCGCCGCGCTGACGCTGGCCGGATTGCCCACTGACCGCTTCCTGTTCCTGGGCTTCCTGCCAAGCAAGCAACAGGCCCGCGCCGAATCGATCGCCGAAATCGCCGGCGTCCGCGCGACACTGGTCCTTTATGAGTCGGGTCCGCGCCTCTCCGCCTCTCTCGCCGCGCTCGCCGAGGGGCTAGGCGACCGCGAGGCCGCCGTCGCACGCGAGATTACCAAGCGGTTCGAGGAATGCGTGACCGGCAGCCTGACCCAATTGTCGGAGCGCTATGCCGATGCGCCGCCCAAGGGCGAGATCGTCATCGTCGTCGCCCCGCCCGGCGATGCGCCACCCGCCAGCGCCGAGGATGGGGACGCGGCGCTCGCCGAAGCCCTCACCCGCCTCCCCGCCTCCAAGGCCGCGGGCGAGGTGGCGAAGAAGCTCGGTCTCGACCGCAAGGCGCTCTACGCCCGCGCGATGGCGATGAAGGGCGAATGAGAGACCGTCGCGCCGCCGAGCTGAGCGGTCGCGACGGCGAACGCCGGGCCGCCTGGTGGCTTTGGCTCAAGGGCTGGAAGATTCTCGATCGACGCGTCCGCACCCCTGCCGGCGAAGTTGATCTGGTCGTCCGCAAGGGCAATCTCGTCGCATTCGTCGAAGTGAAGACTCGCGCCACCCAGGCGGGGCTGGACTTCGCGATCGACGAGCGCCGCCTCTCCCGCGTCGCCGCGGCCGCCGAATATCTCATGCCGCGTTATGCCGGGCCAGGGGACGACATCCGAGTCGACGTGATCCTCATTGCCCCACGCGCGCTCCCTCGCCATATCGAAAACGCCTGGATAGGGTGACTTTCGCTCGGTACATCCCATCTTCCGCTCATGCTGAGCTTGTCGAAGCACCTTGCTTGGCCCTAGGCGCGCATCACGAACTGCCCTTCGACAAGCTCAGGGCGAGCGGAGATTGGGAAATTGACTAAGCCGCTTACCGTCGCCGTGCAGATGGACCCGCTGGAGTCGATCAACATCGCCGGCGATTCGAGCTTTGCGCTGATGCTCTCGGCGCAGGCGAGGGGGCACCGGCTGTTCCATTATGCCGCCGAGGAATTGAACTACCGCGACGGCCGCGTCTGGGCGAAGGCGCATCCCGTGACGGTCCAGCGCGTGGAGGGCGACCACTTCAGCTTCCGCGAACCCGTCAGGCTCGATCTGGGCGAAGAGACCGATGTCGTGCTGATGCGGCAGGACCCGCCCTTCGATCTCGGCTACATCACCGCGACGCATCTGCTCGAACGGATCGCGGGCAAGACTTTGGTGGTCAACGATCCTGCCAGCGTCCGCAACGCGCCCGAGAAGGTCTTCGTCCTCGATTACCCGCAGTTCATGCCGCCCACGCTCATCACGCGCAGTCTCGACGAGGCCCGCGCCTTCCTGGCGGAACATGGCGAGATCGTCATCAAGCCGCTGCATGGGAATGGCGGCAAGGCGATCTTCAAGGTGGGCAGCGACGGCGCGAATCTCTCCGCGCTGATCGAAGTCTTCAACACCGCCTGGCGCGAGCCGCACATGATCCAGGCGTTCCTCCCCAGCGTGGCAGAGGGGGACAAGCGCATCGTGCTGGTCGATGGCGACGTCGCTGGCGCAATCAATCGCATCCCGGGCGCGGGCGAGATTCGCTCGAACCTCGCGGTCGGCGGTTCGGCCGTGAAGACCGAACTGACGCCGCGCGAACGGGAAATCTGCGACCTCCTCGGCCCCGAGCTCAAGAAGCGCGGACTGCTCTTCGTCGGCATCGACGTGATCGGCGGCGAATGGCTTACAGAGATCAACGTCACCTCCCCCACCGGGATCATTGCGATCGACCGGTTCAACGGCACCGATACCGCCGCCATGATCTGGCAGGCGATCGAACGCCGCGTCGCAGAGCGGGGCTGAGGCAAGCGCCATGTGGGATGCCGCGAACTGGGGCTATTGGGGCGTCTTCCTGCTGATGGTGCTGGAAAACGTGATCCCGCCCGTCCCTTCCGAAGCGATCATGAGCATGGGCGGCATCGCGGTCGCCAAGGGCGAAATGAACTTCTTCGTGCTGATCCTGGTCGGCACGCTCGGCACCGTAATCGGCAATCTCATGTGGTGGGAAATCGGCCGGCGCCTGGGCTACAAGCGCCTCAAGCCGCTGATCGATCGCTGGGGCCGCTGGCTGACGATGGACTGGAACGAAGTCGAGCGGCTCAAAAGCTATTTCGACAAATGGGGCGGGCCTACGGTGCTTATCTTCCGCTTTATGCCCATAGGCCGCACGCTCATTTCGATTCCCGCGGGGCTGATGCACATGCCCTTCTGGCGCTTCGTGGGCTACACCACCGTGGGCAGTATCATCTGGAACGTGATCCTCGTCAGCGTAGGCTACGGCCTCGGCAAGGGCGTCGAGGATATCGAGCATTGGGTCGCGCCGGTGGTCACCGCGATCGTCGTGTCGATCATCCTGCTCTATCTGTGGCGGGTCTTCACCTGGAAGCCGCGGTCGTAGCCCGATCGAGCTCATCCGCGATCATCGCGGCGAGGGCTCCATCCGCCCTACGACCTCTGCAAGTCCCCTTCGCGGCGCCGGATCGATCGCGCAGAGCGTCCCGAAAAAGCTGCCGTCCACAAGCACGATAGGGATCGAGATATAGCTTTCGAAACCATACATTGCCGGCGTGTGGTGCTTGCGCCAGAGCGGATCGGCGCTGACTTCATCGATGAAAACGCATCGCCCGCTCGCGCGGATTTCGTCGCAGATCGTCGTCTTGATCTTGAGTTCGTCGCCCGGCTTCAGGCCAAACTCGATCCTGTCGAGCAGCTGGCACACGACCCAGCGATCTGCCGTGACGCGCGCGATGGCGGCGAAGCCCATGCCCGTGAGCGCGCAGACTTCCGCCAGCATCGCCTCGACTTCGGGAATGCTCTGAACCGCGGCGATATCGTCGGCAAAATCGTGCGCGGTCATGGCTCTACACTGAAATCTGCCCGCGTCATGCCCTTGGGTGCGCGTTGCGATAGACGTCGAGCAAATGCGCGGCATCCACCGCAGTATAGACTTGAGTCGAGCTGAGGCTGGCATGGCCCAGCAATTCCTGCAGCGCACGCAGGTCCGCCCCGCGCCCCAGCAGGTGGGTCGCGAAGCTGTGGCGCAGCGCGTGCGGCGTGGTGCGCTCCGACAGTCCGAGAACCGCCCGCGCCGAGCGCACAGACTTGCGGATCGCGCCTGGCGGCAAGGGCCCTCCCTTCGCCCCGCGAAACAGCGGCGCGTCGCCCGGCAGCGCATAGGGGCTTGCCGCGGCATATGCCTCGATCGCCGCGCGCACTTGAGGCAGTAGCGGCACGACGCGGGTCTTGTCGCGCTTGCCCGTCACTCTCAGCGTTGCGCCGAGCGGCAGGACCGCTCCCCTAAGCCCCACGGCTTCGCCGATGCGCAGCCCGGCGCCATAGAGGAGCAGCAACACTGCCCAGTCGCGCGCCGCGATCCAGGGCTCGCTGGCTTCCTCGGCAGCCAGCTCGGCCAGCGCCACTGCCTCATGCGGCGCGATCGGGCGCGGCACGCCCCGCTTGACGCGCGGCCCGCGCAGCCGCGGCAGTTCCGCGCCGTCCTCGCCCACGAACCCCAGAAACCCGCGCACCGCCGATAATTCCCGCGCGGCCGATGCATTGCCGATCCCGTCGCCGCGCCGCTGCGCCAGGAACGCGCGCAGATCGGCGGCGCTGATCGCGGCTAGCGCCTCGCGAGTCACTTCCCCACCCCAATGCCCCTGCAGGAAAGCCACCAGCCGCTCCGCCGTCGCCGCATAGGCCCGCACGGTATGCGCCGAACGCCGCCGGTCGCGCGTGAGATGCTGGGCGTATTCCAAGACCAGCGACACTCTTAATTCCTCCCCCTAGAAGGGGGAGGATAGCGAAGCTTGGCAGCTTGCTGCCTAGCACAGCTTGGAGAGGGCGAGCGGCGCGGATGCGCCGCGCGACTGCTACGCAGTCGCACCCCTCTCCCTCCCACTGCCTTCGGCAGCGGGCCCCTCCCTCCCCCGCAAGGGGGGAGGGAATTCAGCATATCGTCTGGCCGGTCTTCGCCCAATCCGCCATGAATCCCTCGATGCCCTTGTCGGTAAGCACGTGCTTGACCAGCAGGCGGATCACAGCCGGCGGCGCGGTCATCACGTCGGTGCCGATCCGTGCGGCTTCGAGCACATGGATCGGGTGCCGCACGCTGGCGACCAGGATCTCGGTCGCGAAATCGTAATTGTCATAGATCAGCCGAATGTCGCTGATCAGCTGCATCCCGTCGAAGCCATTATCGTCGTGCCGGCCGACGAAGGGCGAGACGAAAGTCGCTCCTGCCTTGGCCGCAAGCAATGCCTGGTTCGCCGAGAAGCAGAGCGTCACATTGACCATCGTGCCGTCATTGGTCAGCGCCTTGCAAGTCTTCAGGCCGTCGAGCGTCAGCGGCACCTTGACCGCGACATTGTCGGCGATTTTTCGCAGGATCTCCGCCTCTTTCATCATCGTCGCGTGATCGAGCGCGACCACCTCGGCCGAGACCGGTCCCTCAACGATCCCGCAAATCTCCTTCACCACTTCCAGGAAATTGCGCCCCGACTTGCTGATCAAGGATGGATTGGTGGTCACTCCGTCGAGCAAGCCGGCATCGGCGAGATCACGGATATCGGCAGTGTCTGCGGTGTCGGCGAAGAACTTCATGGGAGCAAAACCTCAAGGGGGCCTGATCCTGTCCGCCTAGCCGCTTCCGCCGATACGGGCAAACCGTGAACGTGCGGCGCCGCGTACCAGCATTAGCCGCGCCTGGCCCGCGCCCAGCTTGCTCACGGTAACGCGATAGTCGCCCGCATTCAGCCGAAAGCGGACGATCTTTCGGATGCCGGAGCAGCGCGGCCCGCGATTTTCCGAAGCCATGCGCAGCGGCTTGCCCCGCGCCGGCGCCACGTCGATCCATCCGTCGCGGTCGAGCGCGATTCCGAACACGCCCGGCTTGCGTATCGTCACGCGGGTCTCGACCTTGCCGTCGCGCGCGCTGAGTGCCGTCGCATGGCGCGTGTCGAGGCCTTCCGCGGTCCGCTTCCAACCCGTCAGCCCCGCCGGCAAAACTATTTGCGGAGCACATTGCGGCGCGGCCATCGCAAGCGCGAACAGGCTCAAAAGCATGGGTATCCTCCTCTGCGAGTCGCATCGTTCTTTATTTGTTCCGTAAGTCTTTTGCAACAAAACTCGATTGATGATGTTAGGGCGGGTCATGCTTCGATTTGCGCTCCCCCTTCTCCTGCTCGCCGCCCCCGTCGCCGCGCAGCAGGTGGACGAGCAATTATGGCTCCAGGCCAACGGCTCGATCGCGCTTGGCGATCGCGAGAAAGTGACGCTGGAGGCGATCGGGCGCTTCAGTGATCGGGCGGCGGGCTTCGCGCATGCCGAAACCGGGATGCTGTTCACGAAGACCTCAAGCGGGGGCGTCGAGCTCTCGATCGGCTATCGCCACGTCGAGGATTGGAACCAGGGCGCGCGGCTGGCCAACGAGGAACGGCTGCGGCAAATGGTCCTCGTGCCGTTCGGCCGAGGCTTTTCGGGGCGCCTGCGCCTGGAGCAGCGGTTCAGCAGCGCCGGCAGCGAGATCGCCGTGCGTCTGCGGCCCCGGCTCGGACTCGACACGCCGCTGAACGGCAAGGGCCTCAAGCTCTTCGTGAGCCAGGAGCATTTCTTGAATTTGAACACCACGCGCTGGGGCCCGCGCGGCGGCTATGAGCGGATGCGCAATGCCGCCAGCCTGTCGTTCGCCCTGAGCGACAAGCTGCGCGCCGAACTTGGGTATCTCAATCAATACCGCTTCGGTCGCGACGGGCGCCGCGACCAGATGGATCACGCCGCCACCTTCACGCTTTCATTCAACGTCGCCAGCCTGAGCGACAGCGGCGATTAGGGCGCGACGAGCATCACCTTGGCCCTGGCCTGCTTCAAATTGGTTAGCGCCAGCCTGTAGGTCCCCGGAGCAAGACTGAACCGCACGATCTTCCTGACCGTTGAACAGGGCTGCGCATCCGCGTGCTTCACTGATTTGAGCGGCGAACTCGCGCCCGTTGGCAGCACGTCGATCCAGCCCGGCTGATCGAGCGCAATGCCGTACAGGCCCGCGGTCTCGATACGGAAATCGGCCCCGGCTGTTCCTCCCGAGACGGTGAGCATGAAAGCGTGCCCGGGTACGAACCCGCTGCCTTCGTGCTTCCAGCCGGAAAGCGGCGCGGGCAGGGCCGCGTCGATCGCGGTGCAAACGGGCGCGGTCTGGGCAAGCAGCAAGGCGGCGATCAGCATTTCTGGATTCTCCCGATGCCGTGGACGATACGGGATTCCGCTTGCCGCACAAATCCCCATATGAGGGCGAAATGACTCGCGCCCGCGTCCTCGTCCTGAATTCCGCGCTCGGCCCGCTCGACTATCGCGTTCCGGCGGGAATGACGGTCGAGCCCGGCTCGATCGTCGTTGCGCCGTTGGGCCCGCGCCAGCTGGCAGGCGTGGTCTGGGAAGCCGATCGCATGCCTTCGGAGGCGGAGGTCGGAGACAATCGGCTTCGCCCCCTTCTCGGCGTATCCGATGCGCCGCCGATTCCCGCCCCGGTCCGCCGCCTCGTCGAATGGACCGCCAATTATTATCTGAGCCCCCCCGCCGCCGTTTTGGCCATGGCGGTGCGCACCTCGGCATTCGAGAGCGCGCCGACGATCACGGAATATCGCGCGACCGGCATTGTCCCGGACCGTCTCACGCCGCAGCGGGCCCAGGCGCTGGAACGCATCGGCGACCGCCAGGGACTGGTCCGCGAACTGGCGACCATCGCCGACGTGTCCGATGCCGTGATCCGCGGCCTGTGCAAGATCGGGGCGATCGAGTCGGTGGTGGTCGATACCGACACGCCCTATCCGCTGCCCGATCCCCGCTTCGCCCCGCCCCATCTTTCGCCCGAACAGGCCGATGCCTCCAGCATTCTGCGCCAGTCGGTCGGGGCGGGCGCATTCCAGACCTTCCTGCTCGATGGAGTCACCGGATCGGGCAAGACCGAAGTCTATTTCGAGGCCGTCGCCGCCGCGCTGGCGGACGGCAAGCAAACGCTCGTCCTCCTCCCCGAAATCGCGCTCACCGAGCCTTTCCTCACGCGCTTCGCCAAGCGCTTCGGCTGCGAGCCCGTCGCCTGGCATTCGGGCCTGCGCAGTTCGCAGCGGCGCAGGGCATGGCGCGCAATCGCCAGCGGCCAGGCGATGGTTACGGTAGGGGCGCGCTCGGCGCTGTTCCTGCCCTATCCCAATCTCGGTTTGATCATCGTCGATGAGGCGCACGAGACCAGCTTCAAGCAGGAGGAAGGCGTCCATTATCACGCGCGCGATGTCGCGGTGATGCGCGGCTTTTTCGAGGAATGCACCGTCATCCTCGCCTCGGCCACACCTGCAATCGAGACGCGTCACCAGGTCGAGCTCGGCCGCTACGAAGAGCTGAGGCTGCCTGATCGGTACGGCGCGGCGGAGATGCCGCATATCCAAGCGATCGACTTGATCCAGGAGCCGCCCGAGCGCGGCCGCTGGCTCTCACCCCGCCTGGTCAATGCAATCGAAGAGACGCTCGCGCGCGGCGAGCAATCGCTGCTGTTCCTAAACCGCCGCGGTTACGCCCCGCTCACGCTCTGCCGGCATTGCGGCCACCGTTTCCAATGCCCGAACTGCACTGCGTGGATGGTTGAGCACCGGCTGATCCGCCGCCTCTCCTGTCACCATTGCGGCCACACCCAATCCACTCCCGAAACCTGCCCGGAATGCCAATCGGAGGACACGCTCGTCGCCTGCGGCCCCGGGGTCGAGCGCATTGCCGACGAAGTGAAGGCGCTGTTCCCCGATGCGCGCGCGGCGGTGGTCACGTCCGACACGATCTGGTCGCCCGCCCGCGCGGCGGAATTCGTCCAGCGCATGGAGCATGGAGACATCGACATCGTCGTCGGCACGCAGCTGGTGACTAAGGGCTATCACTTCCCCAATCTCACGCTCGTCGGCGTGGTCGATGCCGATCTCGGGCTCGACGGCGGCGATCTGCGCGCGTCGGAACGCACCTTCCAGCAGATCATGCAGGTCTCCGGCCGGGCCGGCCGCGGCGAGAAGCCGGGCACCGTCTATATCCAGACCCACGCCCCCGACGCACAGGTGATGCAGGCACTCGTCTCGGGCGACGCCGAGGCCTTCTACGCCGCCGAGACCGAAGCCCGCCGCGAGGCCGGCGCCCCGCCTTATGGCCGCTATGCCGCGATTATCGTCTCGTCCGAAGACAAGGCCGCCGCGGAAGAAACCGCCCGCATGATCGGCCGCGGCGCTCCGCAGCGCGACGAAATGCATGTCTACGGCCCCGCCCCCGCGCCGCTCGCGATGCTGCGCGGGCGTCACCGCTTCCGCCTGCTCGTGCATGCCCGCCGCGCCTTCGATGTGCAGGACATGATTCGCGAATGGCTCGGCGGGCTTTCCTGGGGACCGAAGGTCCGCGTCGCGGTGGATGTCGATCCCTATAGCTTCGTCTAGCAAAAGCTGGATATGATCGCGCTGCTGCGGGCGGATAGCGAGCGAGGGGAACAATCATGGTTTTTCGGAAGCTGCTCGCGGCGCTGCTGTCGGCCCTGCCCGCGACTACGCACGCCGACTGGCATGAGGCGAGCAGCGCCCATTTCCTGATCTATTCCGAGCAATCGCCCGATCGGCTGAAGGAGTTCGCCACCAATCTCGAACGCTTCGATCGCGGCTTCCGCCGGCTGCGCAACTTGCCCGACGAGCCGGTGAGCAAGGCCGGCCGCGTGATCGTATATGTCCTTAACAGCGCACAGGATGTCTCCAAACTGGCGCGTAGCGACAATGCCGCCGGCTTCTACTTGCCCCGCGCGGGCGGGCCGGTCGCGATCGTGCCGCGCTATGCGAGTTCGACCATGCGCAGTGCGCTGCCCCCCATGGCGGTGCTGCTCCACGAGTATGCACATCATCTTATGTGGACCACCGCGCCCGACACTGCCTACCCGGCCTGGCTGATCGAGGGTTCGGCCGAGTTCAACGCGACTGCGCGCTTCGAAGCCGACGGTACGGTCGTCTTCGGCGAACCGCCGATATATCGGGCAGGCAGCCTGATGTCGCGCAACCCCCTCCCCCTCGACAAGCTGCTCGGGGCAGACACGCTGAAGCTCGACGACGAGGAACTCGGAGGCTTGTATGCCCAGGGCTGGCTGCTCACCCATTATCTCGCGATCGGGGCACCCGAGCGGAAGGGACAGCTCACCCGCTACATCGATGCGATCAACGAGGGCAAGCCGCCCATGACAGCCGCTGCGGCGTTCGGCGACTTGCGCAAGCTCCACTCCGAGCTCGAACGCTACAAGATAGGCCGCCTGAGCGCTCTGGCGCTGAAGGGCGATCAGCTGCCCGTCGCTCCGATCACGATACGCAAGCTAGGTGCGGGCGCGCAGGCCACGATGGACATTCGTATTCGGGTGAAGGTCGGCGTCCCCGCAAAGGATGTGACTGCGGTCTATGCCGAAGCCATCCGGGCGGCGGCCCCGTTCCCGAATGATTCCGAAGCCCAGTCGGTATTGGCCGAGGCCGCGTTTGCTGCCCGCGATCTTCCCGCCACGCTGACTGCCGTGGATCGGGCGATCGGCGCCGATCCCAATGCGATCGACGCCCATATTCGCAAGGCCAAGGCTCTCTTCACCATGGCGGCCCGCGCGCAGGATCGCACTCCCGCTACCTGGAGCGCCGTCCGCAAGGCCGTCGCGGCTGCGAACCGGCTGGATCCTGACCATCCCGAACCCCTGATGCTATTCTACCGCAGCTATTTGCAGGCCCGCCAGAAACCGACGGAAAACGCAATGAAGGGGTTCGAACACGCGTTCCTCATGGCGCCCTTCGATTCGACGCTGCGCTTCAACGTCGCCACGATGCTCTTGCGCAACGGCGATCGGGACAGTGCTCGCAAACTGCTGGCGCCGCTCGCCTTCGCCCCCCATGGCCGGGGTTTCGCGCAACGTGCCGCGAAGCTCGTGGCTCAGATCGATTCGGGCAAGGCCAACGACGCATTGGCTGAGCTTGAGCGCGCCGAGGGGGGTGGACCCTAGGCGGCGGGAGGGCCTACTCCATAGTTTGTATATCGCTTGTCAGGCGGCCGAACCCTTCTATTATGCCGTGCATATCAGGGGAAAAACCATGTATCGCAGATTCTTACCGGCCGCGCTCCTGCTCGCGCCCACGCTCGCACACGCCGAATGGCATGAGGCTAGCTCCAAGCATTTTGTAGTCTATGCCGATGAAGATCCGGGCAAGCTCAAGGCCTATACCGAGCGACTGGAGCGCTTCGATCTGACGCTGCGCTTCATCACCGGCACGCCGGACAAGCCGCTCAGCCCGCAGCTGCGCGTCCATGTTTTCTTCGTGGAAAACATTGATGCGATCCACAAGCTGTATGGGCGTAGTGGCGTCGGCGGCTTCTATATCCCGCGCTCCAGCGGCCCGGTTGCGTTCGTGCCCAAGAACAGCGGCAACGGTAAGCTCGACGGCCAGACCATCCTGCAGCATGAATATGGTCACAGCTTCATGTATTCGACCTGGCCCAGCGCCGTTTTCCCCAAATGGTTCAGCGAAGGCTTTGCCGAATTCGTCGGATCGGCGTTTTACCGTCCTAATGGCGAACTCATCATGGGCAAGGCGCCGGATTATCGCGCTTATGGTCTGGATCGCGTCGGAGCCATGCCAGCGGAGCGCTTGCTCTCCCTTACGCCAAAGGATGAGGGCCTCGACTCGCAAACGCTCTATGGCCGCGGCTTTCTGCTCACCCATTATTCGTTCTTGGGCGGCAACACGAAGCCGCTCGTCGAGTATATCGGCACGTTGAACGCCGGTAAGGGGATCGATGAAGCGAACAAGGCTTGGGGCAATCTCGCCACGCTTGACGCCAAGCTCAATTCCTACGGCAAACGGCCGACGCTTCAGACCATCGCGGTTACGCCGGACAAGGTGCCCGTCGGCGAGGTCAAGGTCCGCAAGCTCACCCCGGGCGAAGCCGCGACAATGAAAGCGCGCATTTATTCGACGCGTGGCGTGGACGAGAAGCGCGCCGCCGAAGTCGTCGGCTGGGCTCGCACCACTTCGGCCGCCTATCCGAACGACCAGGGCGCGCAGGATGAGCTCGCCGAGGCCGAATTCGATGCCAAGAACTATGCGGCAGCCGAAGCGGCAGCGGATCGCGCTTTGGCCGCGGACCCGAGCTCGATCCATGCGCTTCGCTACAAGGGCATGGCGCAGATGGAGATCGCCCAGGCCGAGAAGAACAAGGATCCGGCACGCTGGCGCACGATCCGCAGCTGGTTCATCAAGGCCAACAAGCTCGATCCCAATTACCCCGAGCCGCTCATTCTTTATTATGACAGTTTCGAAGCGGCGGAACAGCCGGCGACCAAGGCTGCGCAAGACGGGCTGATCGGTGCCTATGTGCTCGCGCCCTATGACGACGGCTTGCGGATCAAGGCAGGCAAGGTGCTCCTCCAGCAGGGCAATATAAAGGCCGCGCGCGTCGCGATCGAGAAGATCGCTTATGGTCCGCACTCGGGCAAGGAGAACCCCGCGCTCAAGGTCGTACAGGCGCTCGACGCTAGCGGCCCCGAGGCCGCGCTCAAGGTGATCGCCGAGCAGGAAGCCGAGCAGAAAAAGAAGGCCGACGAGGCCAAGGCCAAGAAAAAAGCGGCCTGAGCGCCACGGGCGGTTCGGGCGCGTGAAGCTCGCTTGAACCGCCCCGCTTTTTATCCGAAAGCTCGGGCCTAGCGGAGGTTCGAGTTCGATGCGCCGGTTGCTGATCCTGTTGATGCTGGTGCTCGGCTGGGCGGCCCCCGCGCGCGCGGACGATATCTCCGCCTCCGGCCGCGGCGTCGTTCGCATCGTCACGATCGCGGTGGTGGGGGACGAAGTCGTCGGCTTCGGCCATGGCAGCGGCTTCGCTGTCTCGCCAAACCGAATCGTCACCAATGCGCATGTCGTCGAGCTTGCGTCGCGCTATCCCGACAATGTCGTGATCGGGGTGGTGCCGTCCGAAGGGGACAAGTCCTTCCAGGGCAAGCTGATCAAGATCGACACCGATCGCGATCTGGCCTTGATCGAATTCACCGGTGTGCGCCTGGCCCCGCTGACGCTTTTCACCGGTTCGGCGAATGACGGCGATTCGGTGATCGCGCTCGGCTATCCCGGCAATGTCGACATGGCGACGGTCCGCTCGGCGGGCGATTTCATCAAGCCTCAATCCCCGGTCCGCTCGCAGGGTGGCTTCGCGGGCATGCGAATGCTCCAGGGCACCAGCGTGCTCCTCCACACCGCCAGCATTGCGCGCGGAAATTCGGGCGGGCCACTGCTCGATCGCTGCGGCCGCGTATTGGGGGTGAACTCGGCCATCACGCGTGGCGATGAAGGTGATTCGAGCTTCGCCTTCGCGATCGCCGGCAAGGAGTTGCTGGCTTTCCTGGCCGAGGCCAAGCAGCCGATCGCCCAGGTCTCGGTGCCCTGCACCAGCGTCGAGGAGCAGATGGCGCTGGAACGCAATGCCGAGGAAAAGGCGCGCGCGGAAGCCGAAGCGCTTGCCCGCTCCAATGCCGCTCGCACCGAAGCCGAACGGCAGGACGCGATCGCCCAGGCGCGCGCGCGGAGCGAATCGGCGCGGGAGAATTACATGGCTGGGGCCGCGCTGCTCCTGGTCCTTGGCGCGCTTGCGCTGGGCGGGGGCGGGCTGCTGCTGTCGCGCGGGCGGCAACGCGAAGCGATTTGGGTAGCCGCCGGCGGCGGGCTGCTGATGCTCGGCGCCATTGCGCTCTTCTTCAGCCGGCCCGGTTTCGATGAATCCAAGGTGATGCCGGTGCCCAAGACGGCAAGCAGCGATTTGCCCGCCGAGGCGCCGCAGGGCCGAATGGTCTGCACGCTGGTGCCCGAGCGCAGCCGCGTGACGGTCACTTCGACGGACAAGGTCGATCTCGATCTGGGTGCCGACGGCTGCATCAATGGCCGCACGCAATATGCCGAGGCGGGCTCGCATTGGCAGCGCATCCTGGTCCCCGATCAGGAGCAGACCGTATCCGTGCTCGATTACGACCCGGCCGGGCGGACCTATACCCACACGCGCTATCTGCTTTCGTCGGAACAGATGTCGAAGGCGCGCTCGCTGCGGAAGGGCGTGCCCCTCAAGACCTGCTCGCCCGATCAGGCCAGGCGCGCCGAGCTTGCCACCCAGCAACAAGCACTCCGCGCGGCCCTGCCCGCCGTGTATAACGAGAAGCTGGTCTATCGCTGTGCGGCTGCGCAGGAAGGGCCGCCGGCCGCGGCCGCGGCCGCGGCGAAGTAATCCAGACGCTCCCGCTTCCGTGCGGGAGAAGGAATTAGCTGGCCCGATCCACCCTCGCCGCAAAGCATCCGCGCCGCGCATTATGGACATGCAGATACGCCACGGTCGCATCCGCGAAGAATCGGGCGATCAGCGCCTCGAGATCCGTGCCTTCGATCACGTCCGCGTCGGTCATCATGCCCGCCCCGTCGAATGCGCGAACAGACAGCAGCCGGCTTGAGAGCTGTTCGGGGATCACGCCCGCGAACCGCGCAGGCTCCCCCGCTCCCTCGCGCACGAAGATCGCATGGGCGCTGCGATAGGGCGTCTCCACCGGAAGATGCTCGTGATTGACCAATAGCACGGCCTCGCCCGGCTCGGCATCTTCGAGCGTCACCCGGCACGGAAACCCCGGCTTCGCATCGGCGATCATTCGTACTGCCTGCCGCTCCGCCAGCGCCTGGTCCGAAAGGCCGAACAGATGCGCGAATGGGGCGGGCTCCAGCCCCGCGATCACGAAGCTCATTCCGCCACTCCCTCGCGCTTGCGCAACACGCGCTTGCGATCGATCCCATAGGCATAGCCGCCCATGCTCCCGTCCCCCCGCTGCGCTCGATGACAGGGGATGAGCACCGCCACGTGATTCGCCCCGCATGCCGTGCCCGCCGCGCGCACCGCTTTGGGGTTGCCCGCCTGCGCCGCCAGTTGCGCATAGCTGCGCGTCTCGCCTGCCGGGATCGCTCTGAGCGCGTTCCAGACGGCCTCCTGGAATGCCGTGCCCTGAACGTCCACGGGCAGATCGGTGTCGCGCCCGGGGGACTCGACTTCGCTTACCACCCGCGTCGCAAGCGCGGTCAGGGCCGTCCCGCCCTGCACGATTTCCGCCGCTGGAAATCGCCGCGCCAGCGCCAGCGAATCCTCGTCGAAAGCCACTCGGCACAGCCCCTTGTCGGTCGCGGCGATCAGCAACGGCCCCAGGCTGGTCTCCGCCACTGTCCAGCGGATCGTCACGCCCGCGCCGCCGCGCTTCCACACGCTCGGCGTCATCCCCAGCCGCGCATTGGCGGTCTCGTAAAATCGGCTCGGGGCCGAATAGCCCGCCTCATAGATCGCTCCGGTCACGCTGGCCTCCTCGGTGAGTGCCTGGGCCGCACGACGCGCCCTGAGGCCACGAGCATAAGCCGCCGGCGTCACGCCGGTCGCGCGCTTGAACAGCCGGTGAAAATGGTGCGGCGCATAGCCTACCGCGACCGCCACCTCGTCCAGCGACACGCTTTCCTCAGCGGCCTCGATCAACGCCACGGCCCGCGCCACCGCCACTCGGTCGCGCCCGACTTCGTCAGGCTTGCAGCGCAGGCACGCGCGATAGCCCGCGGCGAGCGCCGCTTCGGCATCCGCATAGAATACCACATGCTCGCGCTTCGGCCGCCGCGCCGGGCAGCTCGGCTTGCAATAGATCCGCGTGGTGGTCACCGCCCCGATCACGCGCCCGTCATAGGCGCGGTCGCGTGCCTCGAACGCCGCCCAGGCCACATCGGCGCTTAGGATTTGCTTGCTCATGCTGCGGGTATACGCGCACCCGCCGCCGGCTCCATCCCGCACCTTGCGTTCAAAGCATGCGTACGGCAGCAAAGGCCATGCGCCTGCTCCTCCTCACTCCGTTCCTCCTCGCCGCCGCGCCGATGCTGGGCCAGGATACGCTCCCGCCTCCGCCAGACTTGCGCTTCGACGTGCCTGCCGACGCGGGTCCGCAGCAGGTCCAGCTGCGCGGCGGCAATTATGCACCCGGCGAAGGCGTCCCGCTTCACGTCCATCCCGGCGTCGAGATGGCCTATGTCGTGGCAGGCACGATCGAGTTCCGCATCGGCGATCAGGTGATGATCAAGCACGCCGGCGACAGCACCCTGATCCCGCGCGGCACGCCGCACTCGGCAAAAAGCCTCGGGCCGGAGACCGCACGCGTGGTCAGCGCCTTCGTCATCGACCAGGGCAAACCACTGCGCGTGCCGGTGGGCGAGGATGGGAAGCCGCTCCCCGCACCTTGACATAAGTCAGCCTCTCTGCCATATACCGGCCATCGAGGCATCATGCAGCGTGATGGAGCGAACAGCTCCGGCTCTGCCTCGGTCCAATTTCCGGCTTCCCTTATCACGCGGGTCGTCATTTTTGACACCACGCTCCGCGCGCGCTCCTTTTGCCGTGCGCGTCAGCCGATTCACAAGGTTACACAATGCAATTCAAGCATCTCGGTCTCTCTGAGGCCGTCCTCTCCGCGCTCGCCGCGAAGGGCTACACCGAAGCCACGCCGATCCAAGAGCAGTCGATCCCGTCGCTGCTCGAAGGCCGCGATCTGCTCGGCATCGCGCAGACCGGCACCGGCAAGACCGCCGCGTTCATGGCGCCGTCGATCGACCGCCTGATTGCTAGCGGAAACCGCGCCCAGCCCCGCGGCTGCCGCATGCTCGTCCTGGCGCCCACCCGCGAACTGGCCAGCCAGATCGCCGAGAGCGCGCGCAATTATTCGAAGGGCACCAAGCTCAGCGTGATGACCTGCTTCGGCGGCACTTCGGTGCACAAGAACAAGGTCGATCTCGCCCGCGGCGTCGATATCCTCGTCGCCACGCCGGGCCGCCTGGTCGATCTGATCGAACAGCATTACGCGATCCTGCTCGGCATCGAGATCCTCGTGCTCGACGAAGCCGATCAGATGATGGATCTGGGCTTCATCCATGCCCTCAAGCGGATCGTTCGCGAGCTGCCGACCAAGCGCCAGACGCTCTTCTTCTCGGCCACCATGCCGAAGTCGATCCGTGATCTCGCGACTCAGTTCATCCGCAATCCGGTCGAAGTGAAGGTCACCCCCGAAGCGACCACTGCCGAGCGCGTCGAGCAGCGCGTCACTTTCGTCCAGCAGGCCGAAAAGCAGTCGCTCCTCACCATCGCTCTCCGCGATCCGGCGATCGAGCGCGCGTTGATCTTCACCCGCACCAAGCACGGCGCCGACCGCGTCGTGAAGCTGCTCGCAGGCAGCGGCATCGCTTCGAATGCGATCCACGGCAACAAGTCGCAGCCGCAGCGCGAGCGTGCGCTCGGCGAGTTCAAGGCCGGCAAGGTTAAGGTCCTGATCGCCACCGATATCGCCGCGCGCGGCATCGACGTGTCGGGCGTCAGCCATGTCTTCAACTTCGAGTTGCCCAACGTCCCCGATCAATATGTCCACCGCATCGGCCGCACCGCGCGCGCCGGCGCGACCGGCCTGGCGATCAGCTATTGCGCCGAGGACGAGCGTCCGTATCTGCGCGATATCGAGAAGCTCACGCGCCAGAAGGTGACTGTCGTGCCGCTTCCCGAGAGCTTCCTGGCCGAATCCGCCAAGATCAAGTCGAGCCGCTCGCCGATGCCGGTCAGCCGCGATGAGGCGAACGGCCGCAACGGCCGCGCGATGCAGCATCAGCGTGGTCCGCGGGCCAACCCGACTCGCCGTGAAGGTCAGCCGCATGGTGACCGTCGTCCCGCACAGGGCGAACGCCGCGACGGCGCCCCTCGCTCTGATGCCCCGCGCGGCGATGCACCCCGCAACTATGCCCGCCCCAAGAGCAAGTTCCACGCCCGGCCCGCCCGCCCCGCCGGAGCCGGCGGCGCGCGCCCCCGCTGAGCGCAAGCCGCTCGAGAAAACAGGAAAGGCCGGTGGTTCGTCCCACCGGCCTTTTCATTGCGCGATCCTCCCCGCCGGGAAGCCTAATTCCGCCGCCGCGCCTGCGCGTCCTCACGCCCGGCGATCAGTTGCGATGCGCGTGATGCGCCCTCGCCGCCTTCGCTCGCGCCATATTGCGAGGCTTGACGGTACAGCGCCAGCGCGCCCTCATAATCGCCGCGCTGTTCGGCGCACAGGCCACGGTTGAACAGCAGCGACGGGTGCGCCTGCACTTCGCCCTGCATCGCATCCCAGCCCGCACAGGCTCCGCGCTGGTCTCGCTTGGTCCGCTTGATCAAATCCTTGAAGCGTTTGGCCTGGTCCTTCGAAAGCCCCTTGGCGCCCTCGCGAACGCGAATGTCATAAGTGCGAACACTCGGTGCGATATCGTAGCGCACGCTGCTCGCAATCTGCTGGATCGCCGCCTGAATGGTCTCCTCTACACTGCGATTCGGATTGCCGCCTTCGCACCAGCTGGTCTCCTCGCGGAACGGCTTGGATCCGGAATAGACCACGCGCCCGTCTTCATTCCGCACCATCCGCAGATCGGCCCGCAGGTTCACCATGCGGCTGCGGCAGCGCACTTCGACCTCGGCTTCCTTGATGCATTTGCGGTCCTTGTCCCGCTCGACGCAGCGCACTTCCTTCTTCTTGAAGGGGTTCTCTTCGACTCCGGTGACCACCGCGCCCGAAAGGGAGGCATCGGCATTGTTGCGTCCCGTGCGTCCGCCCAGCAGCTGGAAGTGCGTATCGCTCATCGCCCGTTCGATCGCGTTCGCCAGCGCGATTCCGTCCTGCCCGTCGAACCGGTCGATCGAGAGCGAATGGAGCATGCTTGCTTCGCGATAGCGCGCGGGAAATTCGCCCGTGAGCCGCAGCACTTCGGCATGCGCCAGACCCGCCACCGTCGCGGTGATCGCCATTGCGGCCATCCAGGTCCTGATACTCGCCATCCGCTCCCTCCGGGTTGCTCCTCTCGCAAACCATCATGACGCTGCCGTAATGTCCAGTCACGACGTTTTCGCTGCATGTCGGTTGGGTTCCGGACTCGGGTTGCATCGCAGCACCCGCGATGCTAACCGCGCCGCGACCCATCGGGGCTGCCCTTGCGGCGTGCCCCTTATCTCATATGGGACGACATTTTTCAGACCTCCAAGAGGAACTCGATCGCGTGGAGAATTCCGGCGGTATTCAAGCCAGCCTAAGCGGACGCTACGCGACCGCCCTGTTCGAGCTGGCGCGCGAATCGAATGCGCTGCCTCAGGTCGAGGCCAGCCTCGCCAAGGTGCGGCAGGCATTGGCCGAATCGGCGGACTTCAGGGCTCTGGTCTCCAGCCCGCTGGTTTCGCGCGGCGCCGCGGCGAAGGCGATCGCGGGGGTGGTTGCGAGCCTCCATCTCGATTCGACGACGGCGAAGTTCCTCGGCGTGCTCGCGGATAATCGCCGCCTCGGGAAGCTGGGCCAGATCATCGCTGCCTTCCGCACGCTCGCGGCGGCGCATCGCGGCGAGACGACGGCGCTGGTCACTTCCGCGCATCCCCTCACTTCCGATCAGGTGGACACGCTCAAGCAGCAGCTTCGCGCCCGCGTCGGCCGTGACGTTTCGGTCGATCTCTCGGTCGATCCCTCGCTTCTTGGCGGGCTGGTCGTGAAGATCGGCAGCCAGATGATCGATTCGTCGATCAAGACCCGTCTCAATTCCCTCGCCCACGCGATGAAAGGCTGAAGGCTAGAATCATGGATATCCGCGCCGCAGAAATCTCGAAGGTCATCAAGGACCAGATCGCCAATTTCGGCACCGAGGCCCAGGTCTCGGAGACCGGCCAGGTGCTCAGCGTCGGTGATGGCATCGCGCGCATCCACGGGCTGGACAATGTCCAGGCCGGCGAGATGGTCGAATTCTCGAACGGCATCCAGGGCATGGCGCTCAACCTCGAGGCCGATAATGTCGGCGTCGTGATCTTCGGCTCGGATGCGCAGATCAAGGAAGGCGACACCGTCCGCCGTACCGGCACGATCGTCGACGTTCCCGTCGGCAAGGGTCTGCTCGGCCGCGTCGTGGACGGCCTCGGCAATCCGATCGACGGCAAGGGGCCGATCGTCGCCGAGAAGCGCAGCCGCGTCGAAATGAAGGCGCCGGGCATCATCCCACGCCAGTCGGTGTTCGAGCCCATGCAGTCGGGCCTCAAGGCCATCGACGCGCTCGTCCCCGTCGGGCGCGGCCAGCGCGAGCTGATCATCGGCGATCGCCAGACCGGCAAGTCCGCCGTCGCGGTCGACACATTCCTCAACCAGAAGGCCGCGCATGCCGGCACGGACGAGAAAGCCAAGCTCTACTGCGTCTATGTCGCGGTCGGCCAGAAGCGCTCGACGGTGGCGCAGCTCGTCAAGACGCTCGAAGAGAATGGCGCGATGGAATATTCCATCGTCATCGCCGCGACCGCTTCGGAGCCCGCGCCGCTCCAGTTCCTCGCGCCTTATACCGGCACCGCGATGGGCGAGTATTTCCGCGACAACGGCATGCACGCTTTGATCGTGTTCGACGATCTCTCGAAGCAGGCGGTCGCCTATCGCCAGATGTCGCTGCTGCTGCGCCGCCCGCCGGGCCGAGAAGCCTATCCCGGCGACGTCTTCTATCTCCACTCGCGCCTTCTGGAGCGCGCCGCCAAGATGTCGGACGCGAATGGCGGCGGCTCGCTGACCGCGCTGCCGATCATCGAAACCCAGGCGGGCGACGTGTCGGCGTACATTCCGACCAACGTGATCTCGATCACCGACGGCCAGATCTTCCTCGAAACCGATCTGTTCTTCGCGGGCATCCGTCCCGCGATCAACGTCGGCCTGTCGGTCAGCCGCGTCGGGTCGGCCGCGCAGACCAAGGCGATGAAGAAGGTCGCCGGCTCGATCAAGCTCGAGCTCGCCCAGTATCGCGAAATGGCCGCGTTCGCGCAGTTCGGATCGGATCTCGACGCCTCGACCCAGAAGCTCCTGAACCGCGGCGCACGCCTGACCGAATTGCTCAAGCAGCCCCAGTTCGCGCCGTTGCCCTTCGAAGAGCAGACCGTGTCGATCTTCGCGGGTACACAGGGCTTCCTCGACGCGGTCGCGGTGCAGGACGTTGTTCGCTACGAGCAGGCGATGCTCGCCGACATGCGCGCCAACCACGCCGGCGTGCTGAGCGCGATTCGCGAGAGCAAGGATCTCAAGGACGATGTCCGCGCCGAGCTCAAGGAAGCGCTCGAAGCATTCGCCAAGACGTTCGCGTAAATAAATTCCCTCTCCCCTTCAGGGGAGAGGGTTAGGGAGAGGGGCGCTCCGGCACGTTGTCGGCAGCCCCTCTCCCCAGCCCTCTCCCCGCAAGCGGAGAGAGGGAGCAAAAGGAAGAAAGCGTTGGCCTCTCTCAAGGCGCTCAAACTCCGGATCGGGTCGGTTAAATCGACCCAGAAGATCACCAAGGCGATGAAGATGGTCGCCGCCGCGAAGCTGCGCCGCGCGCAGGAAGCGGCGGAAGCCGGGCGCCCCTATGCCCAGCGCCTCGAAAGCGTCGTTGCGAGCCTGGCTTCCAAGGTAACTGTCAGCGAATCCAGTCCCAAGCTGCTCGCCGGCACCGGCAAGGATCAGGTCCACCTGCTCGTCGTCGCCACGTCGGACAAGGGCCTGGCCGGGGCGTTCAACACCAACATCGCCCGCCTGGCGCGCAAGCACGCCCGCGACCTCACCATCGCCGGCAAGACGGTCAAGATCTACACGATCGGCCGCAAGGGCCGCGCCGTGCTCAACCGCGAATTCCGCGTCAACATGATCCACGGCATCGAGCCGGGCGATCTCGGCCGCCTCACCTTTGCGGACGCACGCGGCTATGCCGACGATATCATCGCGCGCTTCAACGCGGGCGAGTTCGATATCGCCACGCTCTTCTACTCGAACTTCAAGTCGGTCCTGACGCAAGAGCCGACCGCGCAGCAGATCGTCCCCGTCGCGCCGCCGGTTGCTGGCGCCACCGGCGACGTCACGTCCTCGGGCGCGGCCGTCACCTATGAGCCCGACGAGGAATCGATCCTCGCCGATCTGCTCCCCAGCAACGTCGCGATCCAGCTCTACCGCGCGATGCGCGAGAATGCCGCGTCGGAGCAGGGCAGCAAGATGACCGCGATGGACAACGCCACGCGCAATGCGGGCGATCTGATCAAGCGCCTCTCGATTCAGTATAACCGCGCCCGTCAGGCCGCGATCACCACCGAGCTGGTCGAAATCATCTCCGGCGCCGAAGCGTTAAAGTGACCAAGCGCAGAGTGATCCTGCTGATACTGGTTTTGATTGTTGCCGCTGCTGTTTGGGTTTTGAACAGTGAATGGCTGAAAATTGATGGATGTCTCGACGGCGGCGGCCGCTGGGACCATGTGACGAAAAGCTGCCAGCTCGCTCCTGGCGCAAAGATTTAGAAGGCAAGGAAACAAAGATGGCCACCGCAGCCCCCACCACCGAAAAGCCCGCCCGCAAGCCGCGCGCCCCCAAGGCAGAAGCGACTCTCGGCGCAGTGCCCGCGACGACGGCAAGCGTCGGCCGCATCAGCCAGGTCATCGGCGCCGTCGTCGACGTCTCGTTCGACGGCGAGCTCCCGGCGATCCTCTCGGCGCTCGAGACCGATAATAACGGCACCCGGCTCGTCCTCGAGGTCGCCCAGCATCTCGGCGAGTCGACCGTCCGCACCATCGCAATGGACACCACCGAGGGTCTGACCCGCGGCCAGGCGGTCACCGACACCGGCTCGCAGATTCGCGTCCCCGTCGGCCCCAAGACGCTCGGCCGCATCCTCAACGTCATCGGCGAGCCGATCGACGAGCGCGGCCCCGTAGGAGCCGAAAGCACGATGCCGATCCATGCCGAGGCGCCTTTGTTCGTCGATCAGTCGACCGAAAGCTCGATCCTAGTCACCGGCATCAAGGTCATCGACCTGCTCGCGCCTTATGCAAAGGGCGGCAAGATCGGCCTGTTCGGCGGTGCAGGCGTCGGCAAGACCGTGCTGATCCAGGAACTGATCAACAACATCGCCAAGGGCCATGGCGGCACTTCGGTGTTCGCAGGCGTCGGCGAGCGTACCCGCGAGGGCAACGATCTCTATCACGAGTTCCTCGACGCCGGCGTCATCGCCAAGGATGCAGACGGCAATCCGCAGTCGGAAGGTTCGAAGGTCGCCTTGGTATTCGGCCAGATGAACGAGCCTCCCGGCGCGCGCGCTCGCGTCGCGCTCTCGGGCTTGACGATCGCCGAATATTTCCGCGACGTCGAAGGCCAGGACGTTCTGTTCTTCGTCGACAACATCTTCCGCTTCACGCAGGCGGGCGCCGAAGTGTCGGCGCTGCTCGGGCGCATCCCCTCGGCCGTGGGCTATCAGCCGACGCTGTCTACCGACATGGGCGCGCTCCAGGAACGCATCACGTCGACCAACAAGGGCTCGATCACCTCAGTGCAGGCCGTGTACGTCCCCGCCGACGACATGACCGATCCGGCCCCGGCCACGTCGTTCGCCCATTTGGACGCCACGACGGTTCTCAACCGCGCGATCTCGGAGCTGGGCATCTACCCGGCAGTCGATCCGCTCGATTCGTCGAGCCGCGTGCTCGAGCCGCGCATCGTTGGCCAGGAGCATTACGACACTGCCCGCCGCGTTCAGGAGACGCTGCAGAAGTACAAGTCGCTCCAGGACATCATCGCGATCCTCGGCATGGACGAGCTTTCCGAAGAGGATAAGCTGACCGTCAGCCGCGCCCGCAAGATCCAGCGCTTCCTGTCGCAGCCGTTTCACGTCGCCGAAGTCTTCACCGGCATCCCCGGCGCGTTCGTCCAGATCGAGGATACGATCAAGTCGTTCAAGGCAGTGGTGAGCGGCGAATACGATCACCTGCCCGAGAGCGCCTTCTACATGGTCGGCGGCATCGACCAAGCAGTCGCCAAGGCCGCCAAGATGGCCGAGGACGCATAAGCCGATGTTCGGCCGGATGGCTCTCGCGAGCGCGGCGCTGCTTCTTCCTGGGGTGGCGTCTGCGCAGAACCAGGCGAAGCCGATCGAAGAGGTCACCGCCGATCTCGCTTATGGTTATTGCCCGCTCTATCTTGGCGGGCAGTTCGCCATCACGGGCAATCCGGTGCTCAAGGCGTTCGGCTTTGGTGAGAAAATCTCCACGCAGCAGCATGCGCGCGGCGAGATCAAGGCGGTCGGCGCCAAGCGTCCTGATGGGGAGCTTAATTTCGGTGGCGTGAAGGATCAGGTGTGCCAGGTGATGATGGCAGGTCCAAAGCGCGCCGCGGCCTGGGATATGCTGCACAAGAACATGGCGTTCCTGGGCTTCGACTTCAAAGCCAACCCCACGAATACGGGAGTCCGCAATGGCGCCAAGGTCGAGACCTATAAGGCGCTGGTCGGAAAACAATTTCTCTACGTCCAGCTCATCGAGGCAACGATCACGGGGATTCCGACCGTGATTGCGCAAATATTCGTAATGGATCAATAAGATGGCCCTGCATTTCGAGCTCGTGACCCCAGAGCGCCTCATCCGCTCCGAAGATGTCCATATGGTCGTCGTCCCCGGCACCGAGGGCGATTTCGGCGTGCTCGAAGGGCATGCTCCGCTGATGTCCACTGTCCGCGACGGCAATCTCGAGATCTACAAAAGCTCGATGAGCGAGTCTCCGGAGACAATCCGCATCGAAGGCGGATTCGCGGAAGTCAACGAGCGCGGCCTGACCGTGCTGGCCGAGCGGGCGGAGTAAATCTACTCCCGCTCACACTGAGCCTGTCGAAGGGCCTTCTTCTTCGTCAGAGAAGCCATCGACAAGCTCAGGCTGAGCGGATGGGGAAACTACCCGCTATCTCACTTCTTCCGCCGATACGTCCACCGCGACGGCTTGCTCCCGTCGGCAAGCGAAATCTCGGCCATCAGCAGCTCGCCCTCGCGCCAGTACCGAACCACCTGCGGATAATCGTGCGTGCGGTTCTCGAAGCGGATCGACATCGCGGGCTGCGCGCCCACCGCATAAAAGTCCGCGGCCTTCTGCTTGGGCGGTTTGGAATGGAATACCAGTCGGCCGGGCTCGACCGTCATCCGCATCGGCTCCACCGTGAAAAAGCGCTCGTGACGCACTCGCGTCCGCCCCTGCATCACGCCCTTCACCATAGGCGACCATGTCTCGCAGGTTTGGCGATCGGTCGTGACCTTGGACGTTTCAGTACACCACTCACCGATCAGCCAGCTCAGATCAGGCTCCGGTTCCGGCGCCAGGAGCAAGGCAAAAGCGGCGATCATTTGCATGTTCTCGGCCTCCCATCGGAAACCGGCAACTTATCCTATTGCCCGGTCCGCCGCCACACGCCCGCGAGCAGCTTCGCCGCCACCGCCGGCATGCCGGGCCGCACGAACAACCAGTCGCGGATCGCCGGGCCTTTCGCCGCGCCGATCACGCGCTTGTACCCGCTGTCGCCCGCGCCCCAATCGACGTGCGTCATGCCGTCCTCCAGCGCGCGGACCAGGTTGCGGTAATAGAGCAATTTCCCCGGCGAATGCTTGGCGAAGGCGGGGTCGTAGCTGTTGGCGATCGCATATTTTAGCGCGCCCGCGTTAAGATCGAACGAGAAGGCCGCGGGGGCGCCCTCGACGCGCAGCATTGCCGCCCACATCATCTCCGCGAGCTTCGGGTCGGCCGCCGCCTCGCGCCAGAACGCGCCATGCCCGGTGCGGGTGAATTTGGCGTCCGAGCCGTCGGTCCGCGCCGCGATCCAGCTCTTCTCCTCGACCGAAGCGAGCGCATCGAACGCCGCTTCGTCCCAGTCCTGACCCGAGACAAAAGACCAGTCGAGCGCGCCGTGTCCGCCCAGATGCTTTTCGTGGAAGCGGTTCTTGCGCAGTGTCGAGTTGCGCGGCCAGCCCCCCTCCTCGTTCCGGCTCGCGTTCATGTCGAGCAGATAGGAATCGGCTACGAACCGGTCGAGCACCGCCCAGCCTCTGGCCCGCGCGGTTTCCTTCAGCAATTCCACGGCCGGATCGCCGTCATAGACCGGCCCGATCCGAAGCGCGCGCACTTCACGCGCCAGCCGCGGCAGCAGCGCCTCCACTGCCTCGACGCCCGCATCCTCGGCCAGGGGAAAGCTGCGGAAAGGCCAATAGCAGCCCGGAACTTCGGCCAGCCCCAGCCAGCCCGGCCCCTTGACCACAAGCGGGAGGGCTACAACGCCTTCGCCCTCGCGCGACACGGTCAGCGTTCGCGCTGAACCGCCATATGCCCTCAGCGCCGCCGCGAACCAGCCATAGCGCAGGAAGCGATGGGACGGGGCTGCCCTTTCGGCAACGGAGTCGATGGCTGCCGCCAGTCCCTCGACACAGTCCACCGCGTGCGCTGGCGGTAGGCGCGTGAATTCATCCAGCGGCATCGGTTTCGACATAAGCGCGGGTGTAGCGCCTACCTCTTACCAACAGGTTTGAACCGCGCCATAAGGCGTGCATGTTCCCCAGCCCCTACCTCTCCACGGTATCCGACACGATCCAGGCCGCGATCGCCCCGGTGTTCCTGCTCGCGGGCATCGGGGCGTTCCTCAACGTGATGGTCGGCCGCCTTTCTCGCATCGTCGACCGCGCGCGCGATATCGAGCAGCTTCACCCCCGTTCGACCGGTCCCGAGCACGACCGCCACGTCTGGGAGTTGCGCATCATCGACCAGCGCATCTCGGTTATCAACAACGCCATCTTCCTGTGCGTAGCCAGCGCGCTCGCGGTCTGCATCGTCGTGGCCTTGATGTTCGTCTCGCGCCTCGCCAATCTTCACGTCGGGCTATGGGTGGCGGTGACATTCATCCTTTCGATGCTGCTCCTGATGGCCGGACTGATCTATTTCCTGATCGAGGTCCGCATCTCGTTGAAGGCGATCCACGTCCGCAAGGAGCTGCTGGAGCTCGATTCCAAATGAGCCCGGTGATCGAGAAGCGCCTGCTCCAGGCATTGCTCGCGGTCGCTATGGTGCTGCCGATCACTGCCGCGGTCTCTGGCATCGTCTATGGCCCCGAGTTTCTCGACCGTCACGGTGCGCTGGCGCGCGATCTCGACAGCCACTTTCGCTACATCAACGGCCTCTTCTTCGGCATCCTCTGCTGGTATGCGAGCTGCATTCCGGCGATCGAGCGGCATGGTCCGCGGCTACGCCTGCTGGGCAGTCTGGTCATCTTCGGCGGATTGATGCGCGCGCTTTCCTGGGGTCTGGTCGGCCCGCCGTCCCTCGGCCACAAGATCGGGCTCGGCATCGAGCTGGTGATCGTGCCCATCGTCCTGCTCTGGCAGGCGAGGCTGGCGCGCCGCTTCACTTGATCGCGCGCGGGCCCAGATCGACCGGTGCGCTGGCCCGGTAACTCGGCGGCACGCGAGCCTTCGCGGCTTGCTCGTAGGCATAGCCGGCCTCAAGCAGCCGCCCGTCCGAATAAGGCAGCCCGATGAACGAAAGCCCCACCGGCAGCCCGTCGACCATCCCCATCGGCACCGTCAGATGCGGATAGCCCGCAACGGCCGGCAGCTCGCTCGCGGAAGGCCCGGTGAACTGATCGCCATGCGCGGGATCGCTGAGCCAGGGCGTACCATAGGTCGGCGTGACGAGGATGTGGACGCGGTTCTGCGCCATCATCGCGTTGATCCCGTCCCTGCTCGCCAGCCGCAGCGATTTCTCACGCGCCGCGATATAGGCCGGATCGTCCAGCCCCTTCATCTTCTCTGCGTCGACGAAGATCTCCTGGCCAAAGAAGGGCATCTCCGCCGCCTTGTTGGCCTCGTTGAACGCGATCACATCGGCGAGCGTACGCGTCTTCACGCTCGGCGGCGTGGTCGCGAGATAGGCGTTGAGATCGGCCTTGAGCTCGGCCTTGAGCACCAGGAACTCGGCATCGCCCAGCCCTTCCAATTTGGGCATCTTCGCTTCCGTCACAATTGCCCCGGCCGCGCGCAGCTTGTCGAGCGCCGCTTCGAACACCGCGGCGAGATCCGCGTCCATTTCGGGCTTCCAATAGCCGATATGCGCGCCCTTGAGCGCGGCCGGAGAGAGCGTTGCGGCATAATCGCGGACATGCAGATACGCGTCCCGCGTCGCCGCATCGGCGGGATCGGTCCCGATCATCGCCGAGAACAGGATCGCCACGTCCTTCACCGTGCGGCCCATCGGTCCTGGCGTATCCTGGCTATGGCTGATCGGCACCACGTGCGTTCGGCTCACCAGCCCCAAAGTCGGCTTGAGCCCGACCAGCCCATTCATCGCCGAGGGGCACACCACCGAACCGTCGGTCTCGGTCCCAAGCGCCACCGCGGCGAGGTCTGCCGCCACCGCCGCGCCCGAACCGCTCGACGATCCGCAAGACGTCCGGTCGAGCGCATAGGGGTTGCGCACCAGCCCGCCGACCGCACTCCATCCGCTCATCGACTTGGTCGAGCGGATATTGGCCCATTCGCTCAGATTGGTCTTGCCGAGGATTACCGCGCCCTGCGCGCGCAGCAGCGCCACCACCGGCGCATCGCGCTTCGTCCAGTTATCCTTGAGCGCGAGGCTCCCTGCCGTGGTCGGCAACTCGCGCGTCTCGATATTGTCCTTGATCAGCACCGGAATGCCGTCGAGCGGCCCGAGAAGCTTGCCCGCATTGCGCCTTTTGTCGCTGGCGACGGCCTGCTCCAGCCAATCGGGGCTGATCGCGATCACCGCCCGAAGCGTCGGTCCGCGCCTGTCCATCTGCGTGATCCGATCGACATAACATTCGGCCAGTGTCGCACTGCTCATCTGGTCGGCCGCCCTCATTGCCTGGAGTTCGGTAATCGACTTCTCGAAGATGAAATTGCAAGCCGGCGGCTCGTGGCCGATATCCGCCTGCGCAACTGCCGGCGCGCCTGTCATCAGTCCCGCCAAGATCAAACGCAGCATCGCCATCCCCTTGCCTGTTCTGGCCGAGGCTAGGCGAACGCCGTCCCCAGCACCAGCCCGCCCGCCGCGCTCACCGCCAGCAGCTTGAGCACGCCCAGTTTGAAGCGGAACAGCAGCACCGCCGCCAGCGCCGCGAGCAGCCCCGCGCGCCAGTCGAAACTGATCCACTCGGGCAGCAGCGTATGCACCGGCCCCGCATCAAGCTTGCCGACCCGCGCGAACAGCACCTGCAGCGCGAACCACAGCGACAAATTGGCGATCACGCCCACCACCGCCGCCGTCAGCGCCGCCAGTCCGCCCTTCAGCCGCCTGGCCGATTGCAGCCGGTCGATCCACGGCGCGAAAGCGAATATCCACAGGAAGCACGGCGCAAAGGTCACCCAGGTCGTCAGCAGCGCGCCCGCGATGCCGCCGCCCCACGAACCCAGCACCCCGCCTTCGCGAAAGCCGGCCAGGAAGCCGACGAATTGCGTCACCAGGATCAGCGGCCCGGGCGTAGTCTCCGCAAGCCCCAGCCCGTCGGCCATCTCGCCCGCGCTCAGCCAGTGATGCGTGCTGACAGCCTCCTGCGCCATATAAGCGAGCACCGCATATGCCCCGCCGAACGTCACCACCGCGAGCTGCGAAAAGAACAGCCCTACGCGCCACAGCACATGCTCCTGCCCGAGCAGAACGAGCACCAGCACCATCGGCGCGGCCCACACTGCGAGCCAGGCTGCCACGGTCGCCAACGTCTTCCACACACGCGGCCGCGGACCCACGTGCGCTTCCGCCTGGTCCTTCAGCCCGAGCCATTGGGGCGGCGCCAGCGCCCCGATCACTCCGGCGCCGAGCACGACCAAGGGGAATGGCGCGGAGAACAGGAAGAGCGCGAGGAAAGCCGCAAAAGCCATCCCCCGCTTGAATCCCGTGGTCAGCGCCCTCCCCCCGACGCGGATCAGCGCCTGGACGACGATAGCGATCACCGCCGCCTTCACCCCAAGGAATAAAGCCGCGAACCAGCCGAGCTGCGCCGCGCTGACATAAGCCAGCGCCAGCCCCAGCATCACCAGCGCGCCGGGCACGACGAACAACAGCCCCGCCGCCAGCCCGCCTTTCACGCCGTGCAGCTTCCAGCCGATATAGGTCGCGAGCTGCTGCGCCTCCGGGCCGGGCAGCAAGTGGCAGAAATTGAGCGCGTGGAGGAAATGCTCCTCGCCGATCCATTTCCGCTCGTCCACCAGCTCGCGGTGCATCAGCGCGATTTGCCCCGCCGGACCGCCAAAGCTCAGCCAGCCGATGCGCGCCGATACGCGGACGAGTTCGCCAAAGCTGGGCACGGTCGCGGGTTCTGACATGTTCCCTCCTGTCAGCCCTTTGTCGCAGCGTGCCGCGATATTGCGAAGAACCCTCATGCTTCTTGCCGGGCAAGGCCAGCTATCGCCACGCTTCGCTTGCGGGCCGAGGAGAGAATTGTGTCCACAGGATTCACAGCAGAAATATATTTTTACGTTCCGTATTTCTCCTCTTGCCTTCCAAAAAGGCTAGGAAGGTCCACGCGTCGCCGCGTTGCAGCATGATTTGACCTGCCATGAGACGAGTCATTTTAGCGACGAAGCGTTGGCCGTATTAACCATTTAGCATCTTGTGCCCGGACTCGGTTTGGCACAATCTGTAGTGGTTGCACTGAGGGGCAAGCTCAAGCACTGGTATACCCAGCGCCGCATAGCCATATGCGGAACCGGGAATGCTGTGCCCGGCTTCGGCAAGATGGACACTTTTTGTTCTCACCGCGCCGGCCTATGCTGGCCTGTCCCCCGAGTCGAACGGAAGCCTCCCCGGAACCGGAGGCGTGTGATTGGCATATGGGGCGAGAGTCATGGAATTCAGGGACACCGACAGCGTGAGCGAAACCGTCACCGAAACGCCCGTCATCGCGGCCAAGGTCACAGCCGAAAGCGCCCCTAAGCCCGCCCGGGCGAAGAAGGCCAAGAGCGATTCGCACACTGTCGACGTTCAGCTCTTTGCCGTCGATGTCGATCACTCGCGCGATGCGCTGCTCACCGAATTCGGCAAGGAGACGCTCAGGGACCGTTATCTGCTGCCAGGTGAGAACTTCCAGGACCTCTTCGTCCGCGTCGCCTCGGCCTATGCCGACGATCAGGCTCACGCCCAGCGCATCTACGATTACATTTCTCGGCTGTGGTTCATGCCCGCCACTCCCGTACTTTCGAACGGCGGCACCGGGCGCGGGCTGCCGATCTCGTGCTTCCTCAATTCGGTGCCAGACAGCCTGGGAGGCATTGTCGATACCTGGAACGAGAATGTCTGGCTCGCCTCGCGCGGCGGCGGCATCGGTACCTATTGGGGCAATGTCCGCGGCATCGGCGAGCCGGTCGGCCTGAACGGCAAGACCAGCGGCATCATCCCCTTCGTCAGGGTGATGGATTCGCTCACCCTCGCGATTTCGCAGGGGTCGCTCCGCCGCGGTTCGGCCGCATGCTATCTCGACGTCTCGCATCCCGAGATCGAGGAATTCCTCGAGATCCGCAAACCCTCGGGCGACTTCAACCGCAAGGCATTGAACCTGCACCACGGCGTGCTGATCCCCGACGCCTTCATGGAAGCGGTGCGCGACGGCGCCGAATGGATTCTACGCAGCCCCAAGGACCAGTCCGAGCGCGGCAAGGTCGATGCCCGCGCGCTCTTCCAGAAGCTCGTCGAGACCCGGCTGGCGACCGGTGAACCCTATATCGTCTTCGCCGATCACGTGAATTCGAACATGCCCAAGCATCATCGCGATCTGGGCCTAAAGGTCTCGACTTCGAATCTCTGCTCCGAAATCACCTTGCCCACCGGCAAGGACCATCTCGGCAACGATCGCACCGCGGTCTGCTGCCTCTCCTCGCTCAACCTCGAAAATTGGGACGAGTGGAAGGACGAGAAGGGCTTCATCGAAGACGTGATGCGCTTCCTCGACAATGTGCTGCAGGATTATATCGACCGCGCCGAGCCCGGCATGGAAAAGGCCGCTTACTCCGCGATGCGCGAGCGCTCGGTCGGCTTGGGCGTGATGGGCTATCACAGCTTCCTACAGGCCCGCGGCCTCGCTTTCGAAGGCGCGATGGCGAAGTCGTGGAACCTGCGGATGTTCAAGCACATCAAGGCGCAGGTGGACGAAGCCTCGATGCAGCTAGCAGTCGAGCGCGGCCCCTGCCCCGACGCCGCGGACATGGGCGTGATGGAGCGCTTCAGCTGCAAGATGGCGATCGCGCCGACTGCCAGCATCAGCATCATCTGCGGTGGCACCAGCGCGTGCATCGAGCCGATCCCGGCGAACGTCTATACGCACAAGACGCTCTCGGGCAGCTTCTCGATCCGCAATCCCTATCTGGAAAAGCTGCTGATCGAAAAGTCTAAGAACAGCGATAATGTCTGGAATTCGATCCTCGAGCAGGGCGGCTCGGTCCAGCACCTGGACTTCCTCACCGCCGAGGAAAAGGACTGCTACAAGACCAGCTTCGAGATCGATCAGCGCTGGCTGCTCGAACTCGCCGCGGACCGCACGCCCTATATCGACCAGTCCGCCTCGCTCAACCTGTTCATCCCTGCGGACGTCGAGAAATGGGACCTGCTGATGCTCCACTTCCGCGCCTGGGAGCTGGGCATCAAGTCGCTTTACTATCTCCGCTCCAAATCGGTGCAGCGCGCGGGCTTCGCGGGCGGCGTGGAGGCGGACAACACGATCGACTTGCGCGAGATCCAGGTGGAGAGCCGGGATTACGACGAATGCCTGGCGTGCCAGTGAGGTGGCGGACCTAGCTTGCCCTGACTTCCAAAACTCCCTCTCCCCTTGTGGGAGAGGGAAGGGCCCCGCCGCCGAAGGCGGTGGGAAGGGTGAGGGGGTCGTTCGGCAACCCTACCGAAGGGGGAATGCGGAAGGCCTGACCAAGCGCCAGCTGCTGCCCGCCATCACACCGACGATTTCGCGTGCCCGCCGCAAGAACGCCAGCGAACCTGAAAAGGCCATGTGGGCGGCGCTCCGTCGTGGCCTGCCGCAGGCCGGCTTCCGCCGCGAGGTGCCGCTCGGCCCCTACCATGCCGATTTCTGCTCGCACGCGGCCAAGCTGATCGTCGAGATCGATGGTGCCACGCACGCGGATAGCCGCGCGCATGATGAAGCTCGTACGCGCTTCCTGAACGTGGAAGGGTACCGTGTTCTTCGTTTCTGGAACAACGATGTCATGACGAATGCGGCGGGTGTGATCGCGGCGATCGAGGCTGCTCTTCCTTCTCCCCTTGTGGGAGAAGGTGGCGCAAAGCGCCGGATGAGGGGGAGTCGTCAAGGATGACAATGGCCCCTCTCCCTTCCGCACCTTCGGCGCTCCCTCCCTCTCCCACAAGGGGAGAGGGAAGAGATAGCTCAGCCCGCTTCCTCCTCGAAGCTCACCGCCACATCGGCGTTAGCGCTCAACCGCACCGTCTCGCCTTCGACGCCCGCGATCAGGCCGCTCGAGATATAATGGTGGTGCCCTTCGTGCGAGCCCTCCCCGCTGTCCTTCTTGGTCAGCTTGATGCGGCCGTCCTCGACGCCGTCGACGGTGCCCACATGGACGCCGTCGGCGCCGATGACTTCCATATGCTCGCGGATCGCGCTGGTATCGGCCATTTGGTATCTCCTTATCGGGGTTCGAGCGCACAACGCCCGGCCCCGCGAAACGATGCAGGAAGGATTGCCCCATGAAGCACGCCCGCACGACGCTCGCCCTCGCCACGCTCACGCTGCTCGCCGCCTGCGCCACCCAGGTCCAGGCTGGGGTCGAGCCCGCCGCGCCGGGCTTTCTGTTCGGGCTGTGGCACGGCTTCATCTTCCCGGTCGCCTGGTTCCTCAGCCTGGTGATGCCCGAAGTCGCGGTCTATGCGGTGCCCAACAATGGCGGCTGGTATGATTTCGGCTATTTCGTCGGGATCATGTTCTTCGGCGTCGGCGCGCATGGCGGCGGCCGCAAGGTGATCTACCGCGACCGCGTCGTCCGCGAGAAGCGCGACCGCGTGATCGACCACGAATGACCAGGAGCCTCGCCTTGATGGCCGGTGTGGCCGCTACGGCAGGCGCCGCGGGCCTTACCACGCTCGTGCGCCCCGCGCTCACTCGCCGCGCGCTGCGCATCGCCGATAGCGAGCCCGCAACCTATGCGCTGCGCATCCTCGGCATGATGCTCTTCGCGCTCGGCCTGTTCCTCGGCGGCTTCGTGGTGATGTTCACGGTCGCGGGAGGCACTCTATGAGCGCCGATACAAATGCGCGCGACGGCTATTATCCGGTCGGCCAGCATCGCTATGGCCTTACGCTGGTCGCGTTTATCGCCGGAACGGTTCTGATTGCATGGCTGGCGCGACATTTCCTGGGCGATACCCGAGGCCGGTACGCAGTCAACCTAGTCACTGCCCTGTTCTGGATGGGGATTACGACGCGCATGATCCTTCGCCCATCCCGAGAGCGTGAACGCCTTGCAGACGGCAGCTCGCTCCGCTCGCTCCGCTCGATCCGCATTCAGGGAATCGTGCTGCTGATCATCTCGACAATTTTCGCCACCTTCACTTTCCAGTCCTTGGTCTCGGAGTAACCCCCAATGTCCCTCACCGAAGCCCGCAAGCAGTACAAGCCCTTCGAATATCCCTGGGCCTATGAGTTCTGGAAGCGCCAGCAGCAGATCCACTGGATGCCGGAGGAAGTGCCGCTCGGCGAGGATTGCCGCGATTGGGCGCAGAAGCTCACCGATCAGGAGCGCAATCTGCTCACCCAGATCTTCCGCTTCTTCACCCAGGCCGATGTGGAAGTGCAGGATTGCTACCACGAGAAATACGGCCGGGTGTTCAAGCCGACCGAGATCAAGATGATGCTCGCCGCCTTCTCCAACATGGAGACGGTGCACATCGCGGCATATAGCCATCTGCTCGATACGATCGGCATGCCCGAGAGCGAATATGGCATGTTCCTCGAATATGCCGAGATGAAGGACAAGCACGACTATCTGCAGCGCTTCACCGTCGATACCGACGAGGATATCGCGCGCACGCTGGCGATGTTCGGCGGCTTTACCGAGGGCCTCCAGCTCTTCGCCAGCTTCGCGATGCTGATGAACTTCCCGCGCTTCAACAAGATGAAGGGCATGGGCCAGATCGTCAGCTGGTCGGTCCGCGACGAGAGCCTCCATTGCGAAGGCATCATCCGCCTGTTCCACGCCTTCACCAAGGAGCGCGGCTGCCTGACCAAGGCGGTCAAGGACGACATCGCCGACGTGTGCCAGACGACGATCCGCCTGGAGGACGCGTTCATCGACCTCGCCTTCGAGATGGGGCCGGTCAACGGCATGAGCCCGAAGGACATCAAGAAGTACATCCGCTACATCGCCGACTGGCGCATGGGCCAGCTGGGCCTGAAGCCGATCTACATGATCGACGAGCACCCCATCCCCTGGCTCACCCCGCTCCTCAACGGCGTCGAGCACGCCAACTTCTTCGAAACCCGCGCGACGGAATATTCCAAGGCGGCCACCCGCGGCCAGTGGAACGACGTCTGGGACAGCTTCGACAAGCGCCAGAAGGCGAAGGTGCGGGGTGCGGCGAACGAGGACATGGGCGTGGCGGACGCGGACATGTTCGCGCGGGCGGACGTCGCGGCGGAGTAACTCCTGTGATTGT
>NZ_DASVSH010000002.1:0-84613 GCF_036388215.1 Sphingomonas sp. | reverse complement strand
AAGCGGCACCCGCCCGCTCCCCCACCCGGCCACCCACAGGATCATGCTGGATGGGTGGCCGGGTGGGGGAGCGGGCTGGTGCCGTCTAACTCAAACAGACACTAGCTCAACAGATCAGCACCAGCGCCATCGCGAGCAGCGCCGCCAGCCAATGGCCCGCGTCGATCGCGAACTGCCCGGCTGGCAATTTCCTGCAAAAAGCCTATGTGCGCGGGCAATCATGGCAACCAAATTCCCTGAAGCCCCCCGCGTGGGGATGGTGTCGCTCGGCTGTCCCAAGAATTTGGTCGATAGCGAACGGATCCTCACCAAGCTGCGCAGCGACGGCTATGCGATGTCCCCAGATTATGCGGGCGCGGACGTCGTGCTGGTCAACACCTGCGGCTTCCTCGACAGCGCCAAGGAAGAATCGCTCGAAGCGATCGGCGAGGCGATTGCCGAGAACGGCCGCGTCATCGTCACCGGATGTTTCGGCAAGGAAGCCGAGATCATCCGCGCGCGCTTCCCTAACGTGCTCGCGGTCACCGGTGCGCATCAATATGAGGAAGTAGTCGGCGCGGTGCACCAGGCGGCGCCGATGCCACCGAACGCATTCCTCAATCTTGTCCCGGAAGGTGGGCTCAAGCTTACGCCTCGGCACTACAGCTATTTGAAGATTTCGGAGGGCTGCAACCACCGCTGCGCCTTTTGCATCATCCCCTCGATCCGCGGCGACCTTGTCAGCCGCCGGCCCGACGCGATCCTGCGCGAGGCCGAGAAATTGGTCGAAGCGGGCACGAAGGAGCTGCTGGTCATCAGCCAGGACACTTCGGCCTATGGCGTGGACATCCGGCGGGAGCCGCGCATGTGGAAGGGGGAACTTGTCGTCCCCCACATGACCGACCTCGCCCGCGAGCTCGGCAAGATCGCGCCCTGGGTGCGCTTGCATTACGTCTACCCCTATCCGCATGTCGATCAGGTCATCCCGCTGATGGCCGAGGGGCTGGTGCTCCCCTATCTCGACATCCCGTTCCAGCACGCCTCCCCGCGCATCCTTCGCTCGATGAAGCGGCCGGCCAACGAGGCGAAGGTCCTCGAACGCCTGAAGAGCTGGCGCGCGATCTGCCCGGACATCACGATCCGCAGCTCGTTCGTCGTGGGATTCCCCGGCGAGACCGAAGAGGATTTCCAGTATCTGCTCGATTGGCTCGACGAAGCGCAGCTCGACCGCGTCGGCGCCTTCCGCTTCGAGCCCGTAGAGGGCGCGCAGGCCAATGCCTTCGAAGGTCATGTGCCTGAGGAAGTGAAGGAAGAGCGCTACGCCCGCGTGATGGAAAGGACCGCCGCGATCTCGGCCGCCAAGCTCCAGAGCAAGGTTGGCCGCACGCTGGAAGTCATCATCGACACGGTCGAAGGCGAAGGCGCAACGGGCCGCTCACAAGCGGACGCGCCCGAGATCGACGGCGAAGTCCACCTCCGCGACGCGGGGCATCTGAAGCAGGGCGATATCGTCCGGGTCGAAATCGAGGAGGCGGACGAGCACGATCTTTACGGCGTTCCGCTCACCTGACCCGATTGCTTAGCTGGGGTATAACCTTCGGCCAAGCCCGGGGTGACGCGGCGCTGCGCGCTCCCTATGATCCGGGGATCAAATCCCGGAGGCCCGATGTTCCGCAATATCCTCGCCGCAGCCCTGCTCTTCGCCGCGCCTGCCGCCGCCCAGCCGCTCACTGCGGACGAGAGCGCGAAGGTCGACAAGATCGTCGCCGATGCCCTCGCGTCCACCCAAGTCCCCTCGGCCTCGATCGCCATCGTGCGCGACGGGAAGATCGTATTCGCGAGGGCCTATGGCGAGCAGGGGCCCCACATCGCGGCACCAACCTCGGATGCCCGCTATCAGATCGCCTCTATCTCCAAGCAATTCACCGCTGCGGGGCTGCTGCTGCTCGAGGATGAAGGCAAGCTGAGCCTCGACGACACGATCGGCAAATACCTTCCCGGCGTATCCGGCGGCGCGACCGTCACGATCCGCCAGTTGCTCAGCCACACCGCAGGCCTTCAGGATTATTGGCCGCAGGATTACAGCTTCGCTGCGATGGAGCGCCCCGCGACGCCACAGGCGATCGTCGATCGCTGGGCGAAGAAGCCGCTCGACTTCGCCCCCGGCACGGCGTGGCAGTATTCGAACACCGGCTACACCGTCGCCGGTATGATCCTGGAGAAGGTCGCGGGCGAGCCGATCCTCGCCTATCTCGACCGCAAGCTCTTCAAGCCGCTCGGCATCCGTCCCATCGATCAGGACCTCGCGGTCGGGAAGGGATCGGTCACGGGCTATCGGCGCAACGCGCTCGGCCCCGTCCGCCCGGCGATCATCCCCGGCGCCGACTGGATGTTCGCCACCGGCGAGCTCGCCATGTCCGCCACAGATCTCGCCAAGTGGAACATCGCGCGGATCGAGCGCAAACTGCTCCCTGCCGAGGACTGGATCGAGCAGGAGCGTATGGTCAAGCTCGCTGACGGCAGCCCCAGCAATTACGGCCTGGGCGTCACGCTCGGCCAGCGCGGCGAATACAAGCAGGTCAGTCATGGCGGCGCGGCCGTGGGTTTTCTCAGCCAGAACATCGTAATTCCCGATGCGCGCCTCGCGGTCGTGTCGCTGGTGAATGGCGATTTCGGCAACGCCCATTCGAACATCGCCAGCGGCATCCTGAACCTGCTTCTGCCCACCGCCTCGGCGAGCAGCGATGAGGCCCACCGCACCAGTCTTGCCCGCGATTTCTACGCAGCGCTTCAAAAGGGCGAGCCCGACCGCGGCATGCTGACCGAAAATGCAGCCTATTATTTCAACGAGGAGACCGTGCGCGATTATCGCGACAGCCTCGCCCCGCTCGGCGCGCCAACCAGCTTCGAGCCGCTCGGCGGTCCGCGGCTGCGCGGCGGTTTCGTCAACCGCAACTATCGGATCGCCTATCCCGGCCGCTCGCTTGTGGTGGTCACGTATGCCGATCCCGGCCGCGACGGGAAGATCGAGCAGTTCTTCATCACTCCGGCAGGCTGAAATGCTGCGCCCGCCGCTTCTGGCCGGCCTCGTCTGGCTGATTCTGTCAAGCGCCGCGCCGCCCTCGGGCGCCCAGGTAACGCGCGTCGATCCGCTCACCGTGCAGGACGATGACTTCGCTCGCCACCGCGATCCCGCCGAATGGAAGGGCCTGAAGGTCAGCCGCGTGGAATTCCGCCAGGAGCGCGCTGCGTGGCGGTTGTGGCGTATCGCCTCTTCCCGCGACGGGCCGCTATGGTTCGTGCCGCATGACAGCGAAAACGGCGGGTTCGAGGCGGCGCTCGCCGCAGTCCGCAAATATGGCGGGAGCATCGTCGCGGTCGATTCCGGGATCGCGCCCGGCGCCGACGGCACGCGGATGAACCGTGCTGTGGATTATGGCCGCCCGATCGATCCCAATCGCGCCTTCGACGATGCCTTGCCCTTCTATGCGCGCACCGTGCTCGCCGATCGCGGCGCGCCGATCATCGCGCTGCACACCAATTCCCAGGGCTTCGATTCGAGCGAATCGCGCTGCAACCAGTCCGATCCGATCGGGCGCGGCGTGATCTCGATCCGATTCTGTGACGACACGCTGACCCCCAGTCCATCCCGGGCCCGCGCCTGGCCGTGGGACGATGACGACAGCGTCGCCTTCACCACTTATCGCACCGGGCAGCCGCCCAGCGCGGCCTATTGCCGCGACAGCCTTGTAGCGCTCGATTTCAACGTGGTGCAGGAACGCGTCGTCACCAGCGATGGTTCGCTTTCCAATTATTCGGTGCTGCGCGGCTATGACTATCTCAATTTCGAGACGCAGGACCGCGGCCTTTCGGCGCAGGGACTCGCCGACATGCGAAACCGCTTGATGTTCATGATCGACAAGGCGCTCGCCGCCTGTGCGCCGAAAATCCGCGCCGCGGGCTAGCCCTGCGCGCCGCGCATCCCTAGATCACCCCCATGCCTGACCCCAATATGCTGATCCAGCCCGACAAGGGGCAGACCGCCCGCTCCATCCACCTGATCGACTCCAAGGGCTTCGATGCGTGGCTCGCCGCACAGCCACCGCGCCACCGCACTGCCGCACAGGCGCAGAAGCTGGCGCCCAAGGCCTATTCCAGCGCCATCCTGCCGGGCGACGGCCCCGAGGACTGGTCGGTGGTCAGCGTCGTCGCCAATGTCGATCGCCTCTCGCCCTGGTGCCTCGCCAGGCTCGCCGAGACACTGCCCGAGGGTGCATACCGGGTGGAAGGCCAGGATCCCGGCAAGGCCGCCTATGGCTGGATCGCCGCGCAATATCAGTATAACCGCTACAAGAAGAAGCCCGAAAAGCCGGCCGGCGACCGCGTCTTGCTGAGTGGCGATCCGGTGAAGATGGAAGAAGCGGTCCGCATGGCCGCGGTGACCTTCAAGCTCCGCGACCGGATCAATACCGGCGCGAACGACATGGGTCCCGCCGACCTCGAAGCCGCTGCCGCCGAACTCGCCAAGGCCTACGGCGCGACGCTCACTGTAGTGAAGGGCGCGGAGGTCGAAAAGGGCTACGGGATGCTCTGGGCTGTCGGCAAGGCGGCCGGCAAGGGCCGCGAGCCCCGGCTGATCGAGATCGAATGGGGAAATCCGGAGCATCCGCGCATCGCGATCATCGGCAAGGGCGTGTGCTTCGATACCGGCGGCCTCGATATCAAGCCCGCCTCGGGCATGCGGCTGATGAAGAAGGACATGGGCGGAGCGGCGCACGCGCTCGCGCTGGCCGAACTCGTCATGCAATATCGCCTGCCGGTTCGGCTCCACATGCTGGTCCCGGCAGTAGAAAATTCCATCAACGGCGAAGCTGCGCGCCCCGGCGACGTGATGATTTCGCGCAAGGGAATCACGGTCGAGAACAGCAACACCGATGCCGAAGGTCGCCTGATCCTCGGCGACGCGCTGACCAAGGCGGCGGAGGGCAATCCCGAGCTGGTCCTGGATTTCGCGACGCTGACTGGCGCGGCGCGCGTCGCCCTGGGCGCGGATCTCCAGGCGCTGTTCGCCAATGACGACACGCTCGCGTCGGAGCTGATGGCCGCCGCGGAGACCGAGGCCGATCCGATGTGGCGGCTGCCGCTATATGAGCCCTACAAGGAAATGCTGAAGTCCGACGTTGCCGACATGGTCAACGCGGCCGAGGCTCCTTTCGGCGGCGCACTCACTGCCGCGCTTTTCCTCAAGGAATTCGTGCCCGAAAATGCGCAATGGGCGCATCTGGACATCTTCTGCTGGAACGGCAGCGCCAAGCCTGGCCGCCCCAAGGGCGCCGAGGCAGTGAGCCTGCGGGCGACCTGGAAGGTGCTCAAGGACCGGTACGGGAAATAGCTCTGATCCTCCCGGGACGGGAGGATCAGAGCTTAGCCGCCGCCTCGATGATCGGTACGAACTTCTCGGCCGTCAGGCTCGCGCCGCCCACCAGAGCGCCGTCCACGTCGGCGCATCCAAGCAGCGACGCAGCATTCGCGCCATTGACTGAGCCGCCATACAATATCCGCAACCTCTCGGCCTCGCCGCCGACCAGTTCACGCAGCTTCGCTCGGATCGCCCCATGCATGGCCGCGACATCGGCCTCGGTCGGCGTCCGCCCCGTTCCGATCGCCCATACGGGCTCATAGGCCAGCGCGAGCCACTCCGCCGATGCCGCCTCCGGCAGCGAAGCCGCGACCTGGGCCGTCACCACTTGCTCGGCCCGCCCGGCGTCGCGCTCCTCAAGCGTCTCGCCGACGCACAGGATCACGCGCAGCCCTGCCTTGTGCGCGGCTTCCCCCTTGGCCTTTACCTGATTGTCGGTCTCGTGCTGGTCGGCGCGCCGCTCCGAATGCCCGACGATTGTGAGCCCCGCCCCCGCATCGACCAACATCGCCGCCGAGACGCAGCCGGTATGGGCGCCCTTCTCGGCCTCATGCACGTCCTGCGCCCCGATCTGCAGCGCACCCGCCGCCTCCACGGCCGACGCGATCAGCGTAAACGGCAGGCACAGGGCCGCGTCCACGCTGCCGGGCACCGCCGCTGCGATCGCGCGCACTTCGCCCAGGTCCGCCTTCAGCCCGTGCATCTTCCAGTTTCCGGCAACCAGCTTGCGGCGCATCTTGTTCTCCCCATTCATGTCGGCACTCGATAACGGCCCCCGCGCGCGGTGCAACCTTGATGGGCGCAGCGCACCGCCCTAAAGCACCCCCAATCCTGTCTCCAGCGAACGGCCCCAGATGCTCAAATCTTTCCGGAACTTCACGAAGTCGCGTTACGGCCTCATCGCGGTGTTCATTTTCCTGGCGATCATCGCGCTCGCATTCGCGGCGGGCGACATCACCGGCCTGCGCTCGACCGCCGGCGGAACGTCGGGCTCGGTTCTGGCGCGAATTGGCGACACGAAAATCACTGACGTCGAAGTGCGCGACCGGATCGATCGCTTCATCCGCAACGCCCAGCGCGAGGGCCAGACCCTCACTATGGAGCAGTTCCTGGCGCAGGGCGGCCTGGAGCTTGCGGTGGACGAGATGATCAACTCCGCGGCGATGATCGAATTCGCGCAGCAATCGGGGATGCAGGTCAGCAAGCGGCTGATCGACGGCGAGATCGCGAGCAATCCGGCATTTCTCGGCTTCGACGGCAAGTTCAGCCAGAAGACCTTTGAGGACCTCCTCCAGCAAAACCGCCTGGCTCCGGCGACTTTCCGAGACGGTCTCACGAAGGACAAATATGGCAGCTGGCTCGTCAACCGCGCCACGCTCGGCGCCCCCACGCTGCCCGATGGCGTGCTGCTGCCCTATGCTTCGCTGCTCTTGGAGCGCCGCACGGGCATCGTGGGCCTGGTCTCGACGATTGCCATGGATCCCGGGGCCAACCCCGACGAGAAGACGCTCGCCGCTTATTACAACAGCAACCGCGCCCGCTACATGGTGCCCGAGCGCCGCGTGATCCGCTTTGCTACGATCCGCCCCGATTTGCTGCGCGCGCAATCGACTGCGACCGAAGCCGAGATCGCCGATGCCTACAAGAAAGCCGGCGGCAAATATTCCGCGGCGCAAAAGCGCAGCGTCGAGCTTGTCACCGCTCTCGACCAGGCGACTGCCACGACGATCGCCAACGGAGCGAAATCGGCGGCACTGGACGCCGCGGCGCGCGCCGCCGGCCTTGAAGTCCGCAAGATCGAAGCCGCCGAAAAGGCCACGCTGGCCCGCGACGTGTCCGCACCCTTCGCCGAGGCCGCCTTTGCCGCGCAGCAGGGCGTTCTGGCGGGGCCCAGCAAGATCGGTGCAAGCTGGTTCGTTTTCCGCGTGAGCAAGATCGAGAACATAGCCGCCCGCTCGCTCGATCAAGTCCGCGCCGAACTCGCCAGCGAGATCACGGGCCGCAAGACCGCGCAGGCTCTTGCCGACCTGCGTCAATCGGTCGAAGACGGCATCGGCGATGGCAAGACCTTCGACGAGACGATCAAGGATGCCAAGCTCACCGCCGAGCGCACCACGGCGCTCACTGCACAGGGTATCGATCCTGCCAATCCCGCGGTGAAGCCCGATCCCAATCTAGCGCCGATCCTGCGCGCCGGCTTCAGCTTCGGCGGCACGGGCGAAGAGCCGCAGCTCGTTCAGACCGCGGCCGACGGGACTGCGGCCCTGGTGTCGCTCGAACGTATCGTGGCCGCCGCGCCCCGCCCGCTCGCCGAGATCCGCGACAGCGTCAACAAGGACTATCTGGTCGATCAGGCGCTCAAAAAGGCGCGCGCCGCGGCCGCTGGAATGATCGCCAAGCTCGAAAAGGGCATGCCCATGGCGCAGGCGCTCGCGGAAGCCGGCGTCAACAAGGGCCCGCCGCCCAAGCCGTTCGATTTCAAGCGCTCGGAAACGCAGGGCAAGGAGAACTTCATCCAGATGGCCTTCGCCATGACGCCGAAAAAGGCCAAATTGGTCGAGGCTGCGGGCCGCATCGGCTATTACGTCGTCTATCTCGACACCGTCCAGGAGCAGAGCGCCGCGGGCAATGCGCCGGTGCTGGCCCAGGCCAAAGCGGGCATCCTGCCCCAGATCGGCCCCGAATATGCGCGCCAGTTCATCCGTGCGATCCGGGGCGAAGTGAAGATCACCCGCAACGAAGACGCGATCCGCAAGCTCCGCGACGATCTGGCTCGCACGGGCCTGCGCTGAGCGTGATGTGATCCAGGGCATAGAGGCGGCCCGCGCGGCGCTTGCCAAGGGTCGCCCGGCGCTGCTCTGGCGCCGCCAGGTCGCCGATACCGAGACGCCGGTCGCAGTCGCGCTCAAGCTGATCGAACCGGGGCGCGGCGATTTCGTGCTCGAATCGGTCGAGGGCGGATCGGTTCGCGGGCGGCACAGCCTGATCGGTCTCGCCCCCGATCTGGTATTCCGCGCCACCGGCAATGAAGCCGCGATCAACGCGGACTGGCTGAACCGCCGCGACGCCTTCCGCCCCTGCGCCCAGCCCGCGCTGGAGGCATTGCGCGGCCTGGTCGGCGATTGCCGGATGGACGTGCCGGCGGAACTGCCGCGCGCGCTCGCCTGCCTCGTCGGCTATTTCAGCTATGAGACCGTCGGATTGGTCGAACGGCTCGAACGCCCGCCCGAGAATCCGATCGCGGTGCCCGACATGATGTTCGTGCGGCCCACGGTGATCCTGATCTTCGATCGGCTAGCCGATGCGCTGTTCCTCGTCGCGCCGGTCTGGCCAGGCGGCGACGTGGATGCCGCGGCCGAACGGATCGAGATCGTCGCGGCGCGCCTCGCCACCGCGCCGCTGCCCGCGCCCTTCCGCGCGGAGCCCGATCCCGTGGAGCTCACGCCAGTGCTAGGCCCCGGCCGCTATGCCGGCATGGTCGCCGCGGCGAAGGAGTATATTGCGGCCGGCGACATCTTCCAGGTCGTGCTCGCCCAGCGCTTCACCACCCCCTTCAAGCTCCCACCCTTCGAGCTCTACCGCGCACTGCGCCGGGTGAACCCCTCTCCATTCCTCTATCACCTCGATCTTCCGGGCTTCGCGCTCACCGGCTCCTCCCCCGAAATCCTGGTCCGCGCGCGCGATGGCGAAGTCACGATCCGGCCGATCGCCGGCACCCGGCCTCGCGGAAAAACCGCTGCCGAGGATGCCGAGAATCGCGACAGCCTGCTCGCCGATCCCAAGGAGCGCGCCGAGCATCTGATGCTGCTCGATCTCGGCCGCAACGACGTCGGCCGCGCGGCGGAGGCGGGCAGCGTCCGCGTCACCGACAGTTATACGGTCGAATTCTACAGCCACGTCATGCACATCGTCTCGAACGTGGTGGGCAAGTTGAAGGCTGGCAGCGACGCGCTCGACGCGCTGTTCGCCGGCTTTCCCGCCGGCACGGTCAGCGGCGCGCCCAAGGTCCGCGCCTGCCAGATCATCGCCGAGCTGGAACCCGAAACACGCGGGCCATATGCCGGAGGAGTCGGCTATTTCTCGCCGGACGGTTCGATGGATTCCTGCATCGTCCTGCGCACCGCGCTGGTGAAAGACGGCGTGATGCACGTCCAGGCCGGCGCCGGCATCGTAGCGGACAGCGACCCCGCGTACGAGCAGCGCGAATGTGAGGCGAAAGCGGGAGCGCTATTCGCGGCGGCGCGCGAGGCCGTGGCTAGCGCCGCGGAGGCCGGGTTCGGGCAATAGTCCCTCTCCCTTTGGGAGAGGGAGCCCGAGCTCAATTCCCCCCCGGGATTCGCGCAGCCTTCGCCCTCCGGTTCACACGGTCCTGCGCCCATTGCTGAAGCAGTTGCCGCGTGCACCCCGTCTGGCCGCCCATTCCCACCGGCGAGCAGCTGTTCGGCAGCCCGACCCGGTTCACTTCCTCCACGGTCTCCACGCGGTTGGTCCATGCCTGCGCCGCCGCCCCTTCATTGGGCTGATCGCGCAGCGCCTTGGGAATTCGATAGGGCGATTCGCCCGCATTCGCGCACACGACGATCTCTTCCTCGCTCGCGGGCTTCGGGCATTCCTCCTGCCCGTAAAGCAGGATGCTGCGCACGCGCTTGGGCGGATCCTGCGGCTTGTCCTGCGCCCACGCGGGCGTGGCCAGCATGGCGGTCGCGGCGAACAGGCTGGCGATCATCGGAAATCCTTTGCACATGAGGTGGTAACGCCCCTCGTGCCGCACCGTTGCGGGCGCATCATGGCAGCGCCAAGGCACGCCGCGCCTTGTTTGCGGCGGTGTCCCTCTTACGTCGGAAGCCATGACGTCGTTCCGCCGCCTCCTGCTTATGTCTGGATTGATCGCGCTGGCGGCGTGCGGCCAGGGACGAAGCGTCGCCAGGGCATGCGAGGACATCAGCTTCGAAGGTTCGCGCTTCACTGTCTGCCACGCCGTGCCGCAGACTCACGACCTCGCTCTGGTGAATCGCGGCGAAGACGGCCAGCCGATGCGCGATTTCGCGGGGCTGGAAGCGCGCCTGGACGAGCGTTATCCCGCCCTCGCCTTCGCGATGAACGCGGGCATGTTCGACGATAGCGGCGCGGCGATCGGCTATTATGTCGAGGACGGCGCCGAGCAATCCGCGCTCAATCGCAAGCCGGGGCCCGGCAATTTCCACTTGCTCCCAAACGGAGTATTCTGGAGCGACACCGCGGGATGGCACGTCGATACCACCGATAATTTCGCCGCGAGGAAGCCCGATCACGTCCGCTTCGCCACGCAGAGCGGGCCGATGCTGCTGATCCGCGGCAAGCTGCACCCCCAGATCAGCGAGAACGGCACTTCGCTCCAGATCCGCAACGGGGTCGGCGTGTCGCTCGATGGCTCGGCCTGGTTCGCGATCAGCAACGAGCCGGTGTCGTTCGGCCGCTTCGCCCGATTGTTCCGTGACAAGCTCGCCGCCCCTGACGCGCTCTATTTCGATGGCGCGGTTTCGCGGCTGTTCGATCCGGTCGCGGGCCGCCGCGATCCCGGCGTGCCCATCGGGCCGATTGTCGTGGCGCTCCAGAAGCGTTAGCGGCGAGCGATGATCCTCGTCCTCGACAATTATGACAGCTTCACCTGGAACCTCGTCCACTACCTGATGGAGTTGGGCGCGGAGGTGCAGGTCGTCCGCAACGACGCGCTCACGGCGCGCGAGGCGATCGCGAGCAACGCCCAGGCGTTCCTGATCTCCCCCGGCCCCTGCACACCGAACGAAGCCGGCATCAGCCTCGATCTCGTCGCCGCCTGCGCCGACCTCGGGAAACCGCTGCTCGGCGTCTGCCTCGGCCACCAGGCGATCGGCCAGCATTTCGGCGGCCAGGTAGTCCGCGGCGGGCTGATGCACGGCAAGACCAGCGCGATCGAGCATGACGGCACCGGCCTGTTCGAAGCACTCCCCTCGCCTTTCACCGCCACGCGCTATCACTCGCTGATCGTCACCGACATTCCGGGAGATCTAGTGATCAACGCCACCGCCTCGGACGGCAGCGTGATGGGCTTCCGCCACCGCGAGCTGCCGATCCACGGCGTCCAGTTCCACCCCGAAAGCATCGCCACCGAGCACGGCCACGCAATGCTGGCCAATTTCCTGCGGCTGGCTGGGATCGACGTGAAGGCGCTGGCTTGACCACCTTCGCGCTCCTTCCCGATCCCGCCTCACCGCTCGCGCGTCAAAGCGCGGCGCAGGCATTCGCGGATATCCTCGACGGCGCCGCGCCCGAGGCGGAGATCCACGCCTTCCTGATCGCGCTCAGCGAACGCGGCGAGACCAGCACCGAGATCGCCGAGGCCGCCCGCGCGATGCGGTCGCGGCTGATCCCCATCACTGCCCCTAAGGGCGCGATCGATGTCTGCGGCACCGGGGGTGACGGGCACCACACGCTCAACGTCTCGACCGCGGTAAGCCTGGTCGTCGCCGCTGCGGGTGTTCCGGTCGCCAAGCACGGAAACCGCGCCGCTTCCTCCAGGGCCGGCGCCGCGGACACGCTGGAGGCGCTGGGGCTGAACCTCGATCGCGCCGCTGCCGCCGCGGAAGATACCCTGGGCGACCTCGGCATCGCATTCCTGTTCGCGCAAAAGCATCATCCCGCGCTCGCCCGGATCGGCCCTATCCGCCGTCGCATCGGCCGCCGGACGATCTTCAACCTGATGGGCCCGCTCGCCAACCCCGCGCATGTCACGCGCCAGCTCATCGGCATCGCGCGCGCCGATTATGCGCCGGTCTATGCCGAGGCGCTGGAGCAGCTTGGGGCGGAGGCGGCGGCGGTGGTCGCGGGCGAGGACAATCTCGACGAGCTTTCGCCGGAAGTGGCCAGCATCGCGGTCAATGTCGGCTGCGCCACGCTGCCCACCCGGATCACGCCCGAGGATGCCGGCCTGCCCCGCCACCTGCTAAGCGCCATCCGTGGCGGCGATCCGGCGGAGAACGCCTTTGCCCTGCGCAAGCTGCTCCAGGGTGAAAAGGGCGCATATCGCGATGCCGTTCTCCTGAACGCAGCTGCGGCGCTGATGGTGGCGGGTCACGCCGCCGACCTGCGCGAGGGGGCGGAGGAAGCGGCGGAAGTGCTCGACAAGGGCCTTGTCAATGCCCTGCTCGACTGCTGGATCGCTTATTAGATGTCCACGATGCTCGACACGATCCTGGCGACGAAGCGCGCCGAAGTCACTGCGCGCAAGGCCGCGACCAGCCTGGCCGATTTGCACGCCGCGGCAATGGCGCAGACCCCGCCCCGTGGCTTCCGCCGCGCGCTCGATGCCAAAGCGGCCTCCGGCTACGGCCTGATCGCCGAGATCAAGAAAGCGAGCCCTTCCAAGGGCCTGATCCGCGCCGATTTCGACCCCGCCGCGCATGCCCGCGCTTATGAAGCCGGCGGCGCCGCCTGCCTTTCGGTGCTCACCGACCAAGAATATTTCCAGGGCCATGAAGACTATCTGATCGCCGCCCGCGCCGTCTGTTCGCTGCCAGTGCTCCGCAAGGATTTCATGGTGGATCCGTGGCAGGTGATCGAAGCGCGCGGCATCGGCGCGGACGCGATCCTGATCATCGTCGCCGCGCTGGATGACGCGCAGATGGCCGAGATCGAGGAGGTGGCGCTCAGCCTCGGCATGGATGTGCTGGTCGAAGTCCACGATGCCGACGAACTCGAACGCGCGCTCCGCCTGCGCTCCCGCCTGATCGGGGTGAACAACCGCAACCTGAAGGATTTTTCGGTCTCGTTCGATCGCACCTACGAGCTCGTCGGCAGCGCCCCCGCCGATTGCACCTTCGTCGCCGAATCCGGCCTAACCAGCCGCGCCGATCTGGATGCCATGGCCGAACACGGCGTCCGCTGCTTCCTGATCGGCGAAGCGTTGATGCGCCAGGCCGATGTGGAACACGCCACCCGCGAGTTGATCGGATAATCTCCCCTCCCGCTTGCGGGAGGGGTCGGGGGAGGGCATGTCACGAGAGGTGAGCAATCCCGACAGTCCCTCCCCTTCCCCCCCCCGCGAGCGGGAGGGGAATTTAACCCATCTCGACCAAACCGGCGCGGCTCATATGGTCGATGTCGCCGGCAAGCCCGTCACCGCCCGCGAAGCCATAGCCACCGGCCGGATCACCATGTCCCCCCATGCCGCCGCCGCCATCGCAGCGGGCAGCGTCCGGAAAGGCGATGTCCTCGCCACTGCCCGCATCGCCGGCATCATGGCCGCCAAGAAGACCGCCGAGCTGATCCCGCTCTGCCACCCCCTCCCGCTGACCAGCGTCAGCATCAACCTCGTTTCCGACGAAACCGGCGTCACGGTCACCGCGACCGTCGCCACCGAGGCCCAGACGGGCGTGGAGATGGAAGCCCTCACCGCAACCACCGTCGCCCTCCTCACGCTCTACGACATGGCCAAGGCGCTCGATAAGGCGATGGTGATCGGCGACATCCGCCTGCTCTCGAAAAAGGGCGGCAAATCCGGGAACTGGGAGGCCAGCTGATGAGCGATATCAAACTCTTCAGGCTAGGGGATGCCGTTCACGAGCTGACACCGAGCACTGCAATCATTGAAAGATCGCTCCAGCGGTTGTTTGAGGGCAATCTCGAAAAACTGCTGGGAATCCGATTCCTTGCAAGCGAATTCAGCACCGGACCCGTGCACGGCGGTCGCATCGACACGCTTGGCATCGATGAGGACGGCACGCCCGTCATCATCGAATACAAGCGGGCAATGAACGAGAATGTCATCAACCAGGGGCTATTCTATCTCGACTGGCTGATGGACCATCGCAAGGATTTCCAGTGGCTTGTGCTCGACAAGCTTGGCCAGGATATCGCGGCGAAAGTCGATTGGAGCTCGCCCCGCTTGCTGTGCATCGCAGGCGATTTCACCCGTTACGATTCGCATGCGGTAAAGCAGATCAATCGAAGCATCGAATTGATCCGCTACCGTCGCTTCGACAGCGACTATCTGATGATCGAACTTGTCCACGCGCCGAGGCAGGCTCCGCGGTCTGCACCCGCGCCAGCAACAGAGACTGACGGCGGCGGCGAGGAAAGTGTAGCACGCGCCGACCCGTATCAGAGCCAGCGGATTGACTATCGGCTTCAGAACGCATCGGCCCCGCTGCGCGACGTCTGGGATGCCGCCAGCACCTTCCTGTCGTCCTTGGGAGACGATGTGCAGATAAAGCCGGTCAGCTTATACTATGCTTTCAAGCGCATCCGAAACTTCGTTTGCATGGAACTCTACCCGCAAAAGGGTGTGGTTCTGGCGTTCGTGAAGCTCGACCCAACCAGCGTTACGATCGAGCCGGGTTTCACCCGCGATGTCCGCAAGATCGGTCATTTCGGCACCGGCGATCTGGAGATTTCCATGCGGACGACCGACGATGTGACCAAGGCGCTGCCCTTGTTTCAGCGCGCATATGATCAGGGCTAAGCCATGACCCTTCGGCTCTTCGCCCACCCCTTCTCATCCTATTGCTGGAAGGTGCTGATCCCGCTTTACGAGAACGGCACGCCCTTCGAATACCGCCATATCGAGCATGAAGGTGTCCACGCCGAGCTGGCCAGCCTCTGGCCGATCGGAAAATTCCCGGTCCTGGTCGATGGCGGCAAGGTCATCGTGGAGACCAGCGCGATCATCGAGCATCTCCACATTCACCATCCCGGCCCCGTCCCGATAATTCCCTCTGATCCAGACGCCGCGATCGAGGTCCGGATGCTCGACCGTATCTTCGACAATTATGTGATGAACGCGATGCAGCCGCTGGTGACCAATGCGCTCCGTCCCGAGGAGAAGCGCGACCCTTACGTCGCCGAGGGAGTCCACGCCGCGCTCGACAAATCCTATGCCTGGCTCGACGCGCGCATGGCCCTACGTGAAGAGGATGGGCGCGAATGGGCCGCGGCGGACGGCTTCAGCCTTGCCGATTGCGCCGCCGCCCCTTCGCTCTTCTACGCCGACTGGGCCTATGGGATTCCCGCGAGATTCGCGCATCTCAGGGCCTATCGCGCCCGCCTCCTCGCCCGCCCCAGCGTTGCCCGCGCGGTCGATGAAGCCCGCCCCTATCGCGCGTATTTTCCGTTGGGCGCACCCGACCGCGATTAACCGCGTCGCTTAACGCGCCCTTCAGCCCCCAGGCACACAGTCGCGCTCAGGCGGGTGGGATTTTTTGGCTATGCGACAAGGGCTTGCGTCCTCCACGATCTTCAGTCTGGCGAGCGATCCGCCGGCTGCCGAGCCGATCGCGCTCGGCCATGCCGAGCTCGATGCCGCAACACTGACGGGCGCGGGCGCCTCGCACGGATGCGCGATCCGCAAGCTGAATGCGGCGGGCGCCACGCTGAACCACGCCACGATATTGCAGGAAGGCGAACCCCTCGCGCTGACGCTGTCCAGCGGCCAGAGCCTGGGCGGGGCGGTCGCCTGGGCGGCATCCGACACTGCCGGGTTCGTATTCGACGATCCCGTCGATGTGGTCGGCGCGCTTGCGCGCACGCTGGCCAGCCTGCCCGCCGAACGCCGCGAGATGCCCCGCATCGAGCTGCATCAGACCGTGAGCCTCCACCACAAGGGCGCAGTCGAATTCACGCGCAGCCGCAATCTCTCACAAGGCGGCGCTTCCATCGAAAGCGAGCGTGTGCTGCTGCCCGGCGATCCGGTCCAGATCAGCTTCGATGGCCTGCGCCCCATGGACGGGGCGATCAAATGGGCGAGCGATGGACAGGCGGGCATCAGCTTCGCCGATCCGCTCCCGTGGCAGGTCCTGATGCCGTGGCTGCGCCAGGTGCAACAGACGCCCGCACATCCGATCCGCTCGGGCATGTTTCCCGCTCCGGGGCTGATCCCGGAGGCGCATGCGATCAAGCTCGACGCCCCTGCCCGCGTCCGAGAAGGCGTGCGCTGGTGGAACGTCCAGCTCCGCGGCCTTACGTCGCAACTGGTGGAGTTCGAGACCCGCGCCCCCTTCGAATCCGGCGCCTCGCTGTGGATCGCGCTGCCCCATATCGGCGGAGCGCCCGCTTCGGTTATCGAGCGCGATGATCATCGATATCTGTGCGAGTTCCGCTTGCCGCTGAGGCCCAACGAGCTTGACCTGATCTCCGACGGCGCGGCAGCCTAGACGCCCAATGGGTCGGATGCAGGAATTACCTATTTCGGGGGAGGAACGACTCGACCCCTCCTGAACTCGGTGATCCAGACGTTCCGATACAGGATGCTTCCCATCAGGTCGGTATCGGTGTGGATCACGCGGGGGCCGGCGCGCCCCATTTTGCTCTCATGCCATCCGTTGCCGAGATATCGGGAGACGTGCTGAACGCCGAATTCATTGGTCCAAACGGCCATCTCCACGTCTCCGTGGGGGTCGTCGATCCAACCTTCGCGCTTGGAGAGGGCGGCGAGTTGATCCGGCGACATGTTGTTCTCCCAGAGGCGGTCCTTCAGCCCCATGGTGCATGCAAGGCAGTTCTGGCCCCCACGCGACCCCGTGATGACGATATTCTCCATATCCATGTAGGGGAACATCTTCGCGAGCCACTCCCTGAGCCTCTTCTCTTCCTCGGGTGCGATGGGCTGCTTTGACGGTGGCTCAGGCCGTGGCCCTATCTTCGGCGCCTTCTGATCCGGTCCCCGTCCTGGCCCAGGCTCAATCGGCCCCGGTCTGGGGCCGAGCCCGCCCCCGCCGCCGGCCCCCTTGCCGGGTCCGCCCGTGTCGATCGAATCGGTTTCGCCATCGCAGCCAGCAATCGTGACAACCATCTTAACCCACCGCTTGGGCTTGACGAGAGGATTGGCGTTCTCTTCGGCCATCATGCGATTGAAAGCGGCGGCCTCCGCCAGCCGCGCGGCCAGCTGCTTGCGGGATTCTGGATCGTCGCAGCTATTCAAGACAAAATCGGCAAAATCATCGCCGCACAAAGGCAAGCCGGTAAGGTCCGCGCCGGAATCTCCGTCGTAGATTGGGGAACCCAAGCCCTGCGCGTCGCGAAACAGCCGGCCGAGCTGTTCGCGCTCGGTCTCATCGGCTGGCGGGTCTTCGGCGGGAGGCGGCTCGTCTGGCATCGGCTCTTCCTCTTCGGCCTTCGTCGACCCGCGCCGCCGCTTGAGCGAAGCAGCGGAGGCCTTCGGCGGTCGCTTGACGGGCACCGGCGCCGGCTCGGGCGGGACCGGCACGGGCTGTGCCTTTGGCTCGGCTTTTCGTGAGCGCTCGGCCCCCGCCGTGGCCGCGCCTTCGTTGCTTTCGAGGATCAGCCCGTCGAGTTGGTCGAGCAGTGTGTCCGGAGAATCGCTGAGGTCCAGGTCGAAGCGGTTGGTGAAGCGTTCGCCGTCCACCTCGAAATCGATTTCGATTCCCTGTTTTCGCAGCATCGGGACCCAGGTCACCTTGCGAAGTTCGTAGATGTCCGCAAAGGGCATGACCCACGTTTCGCCTTCGCCCCAGAGGCCAGGGCGCGTGATCTCGAACCGGTCGGTGTAGATGTCCAGCGCCGAGTTGCTGCGCTCGAGGATGCGCAACGGCTTGACACCGCGCAGCATCGCGGCGGTCGGCCTCTCGCCGCCGAGCAGCGCGGAGATCGCGGGGCCGGCGCGCCGCGCCGTCGCTTCGAGCCGGTCTTCCCACTCCGTGTTGCCTTCCTCGGCATCGACCCGCTGGCGGCATCGCTCGCACGGGTAGAGGTCATACCAGTCGGTCTGGACGATGCGAGCGAGACCGGGGATCCGTTCGGAAAACACCTCCTGGACGGCCTGGTCCAGTGCGGGACAGTCATCGAACAGATGAAATGCCCGCGCATCGGGAGAATCGACGAACCAGATATCTCGCATGGTCTTTCCCGAGTCTTTGCACGACGATGGTATCGGGCGGGGGAAGGGTCAAGCTGAGGCATCGAAGGACGGTTTCCCTTTCCCCTGCTCAAGCCCTCTCCTAATCCCGACGCATGCCCACCCCTCTCCTCCCCGTCGCGGAAGCCCAATGCCGCCTCGTCGCTTTGGCCACCCCTCTGCCCACCGCGCGCGTGCCGCTTGCCGAGGCCGCCGGCCGCTGGGCCGCCGAGGATATCGCCGCGCTGCGCACCCAGCCCGCGTCCGATCTCTCGGCAATGGACGGCTACGCCATCCGCTTCGCCGATCTGCCGGGCCCGTGGGAAGTAATCGGCGAGAGCGCCGCGGGCCGGGCCTTCGCGGGGGCCGTAAATGCCGGCGAAGCGGTGCGCATCTTCACGGGCGCACCGATGCCTCAAGGTGCCGACGCCGTGCTCGTGCAGGAGGAAGCCGCCCGCCAAGGCGCAAGGCTGACGCTGGCCGGGAAAGGCCCGCTCGCGCCCGGCCGTCACGTGCGGCCGAAGGGCCTCGATTTCACGGCGGGCGAAACCCTCATTCAGGCGGGCGAGCGCCTAACCCCCGCCCGTCTGGCGCTGGCTGGCATTGCGGGGCACGGCACGCTGGCGATGCGCCGCAAGGTCCGCGTGGCGATCGCCGCCACCGGCGACGAACTCGTCCCGCCGGGGACGCCGCTCGCCGACGCGCAGCTTCCCGAGACCAACCGGCTGATGCTCACGGCGCAGCTTGCCGATCTGCCGGTCGAGATCATCGACCTCGGCATCCTCCCCGATCGCCGCGACGCGCTTGAATATGCCTTCCGTGCCGTCACTGCCGATCTTCTGGTCACCAGCGGCGGAGCGTCGGTCGGCGATCATGATCTGATCCGTCCCGCGCTCGAAGCGGCGGGGGGGGAAATCCATTTCTGGCGCATCGCGCTTCGCCCCGGAAAGCCGATGCTCGCCGGCAAGCTGGGTGACGCAGTGGTGCTCGGGCTGCCCGGCAACCCGGTGTCCGCCTTCGTCACTGCCCTCCTCTTCGTCCGCCCCCTGATCGCGCACCTCTCGGGCGCCAGCGATCCGCTGCCCGAAACTCGCCGGCTGCCCCTCGGCGAACCGCTCCCCGCCAACGATGCGCGCGCCGATTACCTGCGCGCCGAGGTGCGCGAGGGCCGGGCCTTCGCCTCCATGATCCAGGACTCTTCGATGCTGCAAACCCTGGCCCGGGCCGGCTGCCTGATCGTCCGCGCACCTCACGCGCCCCCGGCAAAAACGGGCGACTCAGTGGAAATCCTACACCTGGCTTGACAGGCAGGCGGAACATTGCATAAACGTTCCCAGTCTGTTCCGGACGGGAGAATTTGGATGCTCACGCGCAAGCAGCACGAGCTTATCTGCTTCATTGCCGATCGCCTCAACGAGACCGGCGTTTCGCCTTCGTTCGAGGAAATGAAGGAAGCGCTCGATCTCAAATCCAAGTCGGGCGTACATCGCCTGATCTCGGCGCTCGAGGAGCGCGAATTTATCCGCCGCCTGCCCAATCGCGCCCGCGCGCTCGAAGTGCTCAAGATGCCGGAGCGCGGTGGTGCAACCAAGAATCCGAATATGCCGTCCGTGCGAACATCGGCGTCCACATCTTCCACTTCGCCCAGGGAATATGCCCCTGCGAACGACGTGATCGAAATTCCCCTCCACGGCCGCATCGCGGCGGGCACGCCGATCGAAGCGCTGGAGGGCGCAACCATGCTCCCGGTCCCTGCGGCGCTGCTGGGCTCGGGCGAGCATTATGCGCTCGAAGTCGCCGGCGATTCGATGGTCGAGGCCGGCATCCTGGACGGCGATTACGCCCTGATCCGCCGCACCGAGACCGCGCGCGATGGTGAGATCGTCGTGGCGCTGATCGACGATGCCGAAGCGACGCTCAAATATTTCCGCAAGGAAGGCGCAATGATCCGCCTTGATCCCGCGAACCGCGACTATAACCCCCAGCGCTACCGCCCCGATCAGGTGCGCGTGCAGGGAAAGCTGGCGGGGCTGCTGCGGCGGTATTGAGGTGAGTAACGCCCCTTTGGGAAGACTCAGGCGAATCGAGCTACGCGAGATTTGGTCGAGTGAATCCGCGGATTTTACGCCTTGGCTCGCAGGCGACGCTAACCTTGCGATCCTTTCGGAAGCGGTGGGGCTGGAGCTCGAACTGGAGGCACAGGAACGAAATGTCGGTCCTTTCCGAGCCGACATTTTGTGCAAGGATTCGGATAGCGGACATTGGGTTCTGATCGAGAATCAGTTGGAACGAACCGACCACGGCCATCTTGGCCAGCTTCTGACATATGCTTCGGGATTGCAGGCGGTCACGATCATCTGGATCGCGGCGCGTTTCTCTGAGCAACATCGCGCAACGCTCGATTGGCTCAATGAGATTACGGACGAGCGGTTTCGCTTCTTCGGTTTGGAAATCGAGTTGTGGAAGATCGGGGACAGCCTCGCTGCACCGAATTTCAAGGTCGTGGCGAAACCGAACGATTGGTCGCGCGAAGTCGGGCAGGCGGCGCGTCAAATCGAATCCGAAGCACTCACCGACACCAGGCAAAAGCAGCTGCAGTTTTGGACATTGCTTCGGGAAGAACTCGGGACGGGCAGGAGCGCGGTCCGGCCCCGTAAAGCCTATCCGCAACATTGGATGGATTTCTCGATCGGGCGAGCGAACTTCTGGGTTTCGGCGACTTTGCATTCAGCAGAGAAGCGGGTGGGTATCGAATTCAATATTCGCACGCCGTCACTTGAAAGCGATTTCGCCGCGTTGAAAGCTCAACGGGAGATAATCGAAGGTCAAATGGGCTGTACCCTGAGCTGGATGGACCTTCCAGGCAAGAAGAGCAGCCGCATCGCGCTGTTCAAGACTGGCCTTGATCCGCTCGAAGAGGGGAACTGGCCCGAACTCCTGGAATGGATGAAGACCAATCTGGAGCGGTTCGACACAGTCTTTCGTCCCATCGTCCGTTCCCTCGACGCCGCAGGTGAAGCGGATGGGGGCTTCGACGAGCAGCCTGCAGATGTTTGAAATGTGAAGGCTCCAGCGGATTGCCCTTCAGTGCCTCTGCCGTGCTAGCTCCCCCTCGAAAGCGCCCTTCGCGGCATCCACTCGCCGCCGCAATTCGCCGGGATCGACGAACGCCCGTACATCGCCGGCCAACAGCTTCTTCCGCTTGGCCTCCATATCGAACGCGCTTGGGTGGAAATTCAGGAACACGTCCGCCCGCATGCCCTTGAGCTTTGCGAAGGTCGTTCTGAAATCCGCGGCAGCGGCATCATAGCCCTGGCCCGCGGTCAGCGGCTGACCAGCCACGCTCAGGCTGCATGCGAAGATAATATCGAGGCCGCCTGCCCGCATCGTCCAGCTCGTGCAGCCCTTGGTGTGGCCCGGAGTGAGATGCGTGATCAGCGTGGTGCCGCCCAGCACGAGCATCTCGCCGTCAGTGAGAGAGACATCGACCTTCACCGGCGGCGCGCGGTCGAGATCGGGCCGATAGTCGAGCATCCCTGCCTCTAGCCCCGGCTTGTCACCTGCGCTCGCCATGAGCCGCGCACCCGTCAACCGCTTCAGTTCGGCCAGACCGCCGCTATGATCCCAATGGGCGTGATTGATCAGCAGGATCTTCACGTCGCGAAGCTTGAAGCCAAGCGCCGCGATGTTGGCGGCAACCAGCGGCGCGCTTTCCTCCATCGCGCCGTCGATCAGGATGTGCCCCTCGGGCGTCGTGATCAGATATGCCGCGATCCCCGCGGTCCCGACATAATGCACATTCCCGGTGATGCGGAACGGCGCGACGGGCATGTTCCATTCCTTGCGGACCTGCGCCCAATCAGTGTCCTGCGCCGCGGCCGGCAGCGCCGATCCCGCGAGCAGAGCCGCCGCGATTGCCAGTTTCATTGCGTCTCTCCCCCAAAGGCTCAGTCGCCGGCACGAATGGCGGCTGGACCGTGGGCGGGTCAATCCACGGATGCGACGAACCGCGCCTGACCGTCGCCACGCGCCCGCCCGCAAAGGTTATCGCCACCCCGCCGGTCTTCACCAGCCCCTCGCGATCCAGCTTCAGCCAGCGCGGCGCGCAGCCGGGTGGCAGCCGCCGTTCGCTGACGACGATGTCGGAAGTGGAGCACAATGCCATCATCTCGCGCCACGGCACCAGATACGCGCTCCGCGTCGCCGTCACGCGCCAGCGCCGCGCGCCGCTGCGATGTTCGATCAGGCACAGATCGGGGCTGCACCGTGCCCCGGACTCCTCACTCAGCGCCGCCAGTTCGTCGTCGGCGCCGCTATTTTCCCCAAGCATCGAGCGCGTATAATCTCCCGCCCGGTCACGCAGCAGCGCCATCCCGCCGCTTGCCGTGCGGATCGCCAAGTGCCGGCCATCCCCCGTCACCAGCAGATCGGGCGCGGGCGTCATCAGCGCCCAAAGCGCACCGATCGCCAGTGGCGCGGCGCCAGCCCAGCGCGCCCGCGTCCGCCACAGCGCCATCCACAGCCCGCCCATCACCATCAGCGCAAATGCACCATCGGGCATGGCCGGCAGCGATGCGACGGCTCCGGGCGCGGAAGACGCGGCATGCGCGAGCCAGAGCAGGAATTCGAGCGACTTCGCAGTCAGCCACCAGGCCGGCGCCCCCAGGCCCGCCACATCGAGCGCCAGCGCCAGCGCCTCGAGCGGCATCGTCACGAAGGTGGTCAGCGGGATCGCGATGATATTCGCCAGCGCACCGTAAACGCCCTGCTTATGGAAATGATACATGCCGATCGGCATCAGCGCGAGTTCGACTGCGATGCCGGTCACCAGCAGCGAGCCCAGCCCCCGGCCCAGCCGAGGTCCCCAGCCCTCCTCACGGCGCGAGAACCAGCTTCGCATCCGCGGGCTCTCATGCAGCGCCACGATTACCGTCACGGCGGCGAAACTGAGCTGGAAGCTCGGCCCGGCAAGCGATTCGGGCCAGAGCAGCAGCACGATCAGCGCCCCCGCCGCCACCAGCCGCAGCGTCAGCGCCTCTCGTCCCACGCTCAGCGCCAGCAAAACAAGCAGCGAAGCCACGCATGATCGCACCGTCGGCACGTCGGCTCCGGTCAGCAATGTATAGCCTATTGCCGCCAGCGCCCCAGCCCCCGCGGCGATCAGCGGCAGCCGCCAGCGCAGGGCCAGGATTGGACTGAGCGACAGCAGCCGCAACACCAGCAGCATCGTCCCTGCGGTCACCGCAGTCACATGCAGCCCGCTCACCGAAAGCAGATGCGCCAGCCCGGCGCGCTGCATCGCCTCCGAATCCTCGTCGGCAATCGCGCCCCGGTCCCCGGTGGCCAGCGCGCTTGCGATCCCTCCGGCGCTCCCGGCGATGCGGCTCTGGATATGCGCCGAGAGCCGCGCGCGCAGGTCCGCCCCCGCGGCATCGCCAGGCTTGACGATCTCGACCGGCGCAAATCCTTTGCCGGTCGCGCCCAGGCCACTGAACCAAGCCACACGCGCGAAATTATAGGCCCCCGGCACCGAGGGCGGCGGCGGCGGCATCAGCCGGGCCCGCAGCCGGACGACGGCCCCGCGCGCCAAGTCCTTTGGTGCATCCAGCTGCGCCAGGTTGACGCGCACCTTGGGCGGCAGATCGGCGCGCCCCGCAATTACGATGGTCACCCTTACCATGTCGCGCGCGGGCAGCCGCTCGACGCGCTCGACCCGCCCCTCCAGCATCACCACCGCCGGCCGCGCCAGCACCGGCGCGCCGACATTGCCCGCCTTCCACCAGATCAATGCGCAGCCCAGGGCGGCGGCGAGCGCTCCCACCGAAATCACGCGCATGGCCCTGTCGTTCCGCGAAGCCGCGATCCCCGCCAGCGCCACCGCGCCCGCCGCGGCGACGAACCCGATCCAGCGCGCCGCATCGGGAAGCACGAACCATGCGGCCACGCCGCCCCCCAGCATGACCGGCAGCCACAATATCAATTGCTCGCGCTCGGCCTCCAGCCACTGCTCAAGCCCCTCGGTCACCACGCGAAATAGCCGCCGCACCCCCATTTGTAGGGAAGAATACCCCGTGCTAGGGGCCTCGGCGGCTGAACTGGCCATCGGTCTCAAGTCTGGGAGCAGGCGCGGTTGAGCGCAACTAAAGATACCGGCGGCACGCATGTCGTCACGCGCTTCGCGCCGTCGCCGACGGGCTTTCTGCACATCGGCGGGGCGCGCACGGCGCTATTCAACCTGCTTTTCGCGCGCCATCATAATGGCAAGTTCCTGTTGCGCATCGAGGATACCGATCGCGCGCGCTCGACTCAGCCCGCGATCGAGGCGATCCTTGATGGCATGACCTGGCTGGGTCTCGATTGGGATGGCGAAGTTACCTATCAATTCGCCCGCGCCGATCGTCACGCGGCAGTGGCGCACGCGATGGTCGAGAAAGGCGCGGCCTATCGCTGCTATCTGACCCAGGACGAGCTCGCCGGGATGCGCGCCGAGGCCGAGGCGAACAAGAAGCCGCTCCGCATCCGCTCGCCTTGGCGCGAAAAGACCCATGACGGCGACACCCCCTTCGTGGTGCGCCTCAAGGCCCCGACCGAAGGCGCGACGACGATCGCCGATCTGGTCCAGGGCGAAGTCACGGTCCAGAACAGCGAGATCGACGATCTCGTCCTCCTGCGCTCGGATGGCACCCCAACCTATATGCTCGCCGTGGTGGTCGACGATCACGACATGGGCGTCACCCACGTGATCCGCGGCGACGATCACCTCAACAACGCCTTCCGCCAGCTCCCCATTTACAAGGCGATGGGATGGCCTGAGCCGCATTATGCGCACATTCCGCTGATCCACGGCTCCGACGGCGCCAAGCTTTCCAAGCGGCACGGGGCATTGGGAGTCGATGCCTATCGCGACGAAATGGGCCTGTTGCCCGAAGCCGTGTCCAACTATTTGCTTCGCCTGGGCTGGGGACACGGCGACGACGAGATCATCAGCCGCGAGCAGGCAATCAAATGGTTCGATCTGGCGGGCGTCGGAAAATCACCAAGCCGGTTCGATATGAAGAAACTTGAGAACCTGAACGGTTACTACATCCGCGCGTCCGACGATGCGGTGCTGGCCGATCTCGTCGCCGCACGGATGCCGTTCGAAGTCGGCGAAGAACAACGCGATCTTCTGCGCCGCAGCATGGGCGCATTGAAGCCGCGTGCCGCCAATCTCCTTGAATTGTGCGACGGGGCATGGTTTCTGTTTCGCACTCGCCCACTGGAATTGGACGACGATGCCGCGGCTCTGCTAGAGGGGAATGCGCGGGCAATTCTGGTCCGGCTGCACGCCGCGCTTGACGGCGTCGCCGGCTGGGATACGGAAGCGCTGGAAGCGGCGGTTCGCACCGTCGCGGATGATGCGGGGATCAAGCTCGGGGCGGCCGCGCAGCCATTGCGCGCGGCGCTTACGGGCCGGAAGACTTCCCCGGGCATCTTCGACGTCCTGGCGCTGCTGGGTCGCGAGGAAAGCCTGGGCCGCATCGCAGACCAGATGCCCCTGCCCGGCTAGGGCAGACACGGACGGACCTGCCCGCCTGAACGGCGGGCGACAACAAGGACCATGATTATGAGCGACACGGCGAAGCTGCAGGTTCCGGGGAAGGAAGTCGAATATCCGATCCTCGCGGGCAGCACCGGCCCCGAGGTCGTCGATATCCGCAAGCTTTATGCGCAGACGGGCATGTTCACCTATGATCCCGGCTTCACTTCCACTGCTTCGTGCGAATCGGGCCTCACTTATATCGACGGCGACGAGGGCATTTTGCTCCATCGCGGCTATCCGATCGGGCAACTCGCGGAAAATTCCAGCTTCATGGAAGTCAGCTATCTGCTGCTCAATGGCGAGCTGCCGTCAAAGGCCGAGCTCGACAAGTTCAGCTACACGATCAGCCGCCACACGATGCTGCATGAGCAGCTCGCCACTTTCTATCGCGGCTTCCGGCGCGATGCGCATCCGATGGCGATCATGTGCGGCGTCGTCGGCGCGCTTTCGGCCTTCTATCACGATTCGACCGACATCACCGATCCCACGCAGCGGATGATCGCCAGTCACCGGCTGATCGCCAAGATGCCCACGATCGCGGCGATGGCCTATAAATACAGCGTGGGCCAGCCCTTCGCCTATCCGCGCAATGACTTGAGCTACACCGGCAATTTCCTGCGCATGACCTTCGGCGTGCCCGCGGAGGAATATGTCGTGAACCCGGTTGTCGAGAAGGCGCTCGACCGGATCTTCATCCTCCATGCCGATCATGAGCAGAACGCTTCGACCTCCACCGTGCGGCTCGCCGGCTCTTCGGGCGCCAATCCGTTCGCATGCATCGCGGCGGGCATCGCCTGCCTCTGGGGACCCGCGCATGGCGGCGCCAACGAAGCGGCGCTCAACATGCTGCACGAGATCGGCACGCCCGATCGCATTCCGGAGTTCATCGCCCGCGCCAAGGACAAGAACGATCCCTTCCGCCTGATGGGCTTCGGCCACCGCGTGTATAAGAACTACGACCCGCGCGCGACCGTGATGCAGCAGACCGTGCGCGAGGTCTTCAAGGAGCTCAACGTCACCGATCCGGTGTTCGAAGTGGCGCTCCAGCTTGAGGAAATGGCGCTCAAGGATCCCTATTTCGTCGATAAGAAGCTGTTCCCCAACGTCGATTTCTATTCGGGCGTGATCCTTTCCGCGATCGGCTTCCCGACGACGATGTTCACCGTGCTCTTCGCGCTGGCGCGCACCGTGGGCTGGGTGGCGCAGTGGAACGAGATGATCTCCGATCCCGATCAGAAGATCGGCCGCCCGCGCCAGCTTTACACCGGCCCGGTGCAGCGCGATTATGTGCCGGTGGAAAAGCGCTGATCCGTTTGGCGCAGCAGGAGGTTCGATGCGCCAGAATTTGCTGATCTTCGCCGGCATCCTCGGGCTGGTCTTCGGCATATTGTTCATGCTTCAGGGGCTCGGCGTGGTCCGCTGGCCTGCGAGCAGCACGATGATCGATCAGCGCGTCTGGCTCTGGCGCGGCCTCGCGCTGGCGGTGGTGAGCGCGATCCTGATAGCCGGCGTCCGCCTCGTTCCCACTCGGGCGGAGCGCAGGGCGGCGAAGCGCGAAGGGCGCGACCTGGACGTTTAGGGCGCGGCGCTGAAGCTCAGCACCTGCAAGCTCACCTCCGGCGTCGGCGCGCGCTGTACGCGCCCCGCCACGCGCCCGCTCGCGCAGGTCCACACGAAAGTCCCCTCCATCGCCGAGATCGGCGCGATCGCCTCGGTCATGGCACATTGGCCGACCACAGCCTTGAGCTTCCCGATGTCCGCACGCCGACGCGCCGCATCGCGATCGAGCAGCACATTGACCGCGAGCGGCGCCTTTTCCGGATCACCCGCCACCCACGCCGCCTTTGCCGCATCATAAGCCGCGTTGAGCCCCGCGGACACCGGCAGCGCGCGCACCGGCGCCAGCCCAGCCTTGCGAAGCGCCAGCAGCGATTGCATCGCCGGCAGCGAAGGTCCGGCATAGGTGCGGTTGGCAAAGGCGAATATGCCGATCCCGGCGTCGGGCAGCAGCATTACCGTCGAGCCATATCCCGGATAGCCCCCACCATGCGTGACGATGCGTCCCAGGTCGCAATCTTCGATCACGCGCCATCCCTTGGCATAGGCATTGGCCTGGCGGCACGGCGCACCAAGCGCCGCCGCGCGCTCGCCGGTCGCCACGAAATTCGCGCCCTCGACGATCCCGCGAACCGTAGCGCGCTTGACCGGCCCTGCGTCGGCATCGTTGCGCGGGGGCCAGGCCGAAAGCAGGAGCGAGACCCAGCGTGCATAATCGTTCGCCGTGGTTTGTATGCCCCCCATTGCGCCATAGGCTCCATCGGCCATGTCGGGCTCGCGCAGCCAGGCGTCGTCCTGCCAGCGATAGCCCAGCGCCCGCACATCCTGCGGTCCGGCAAGCACATCATAGCCGGTGGAAGTCATCCCCAGCGGCGCGATCAGGTTGCGGCCGATCCAGTCCTGATAGCGCATGCCTGATACATTTGAGATGATCCGCCCCAGCGTCGCATAGCCGTGGTTCGAATATTCCATGCGAATGCCGGGCGCCTGGGCAAAGGGCATTCCCGCCTTCAGCATCTTAGTGAAATCGGGCTCGCTCAGCGGCTGCTGGCGGTCGCCCCAGGGATTGTCCTCGACGAATCCCGCATTGTGATGCAGCAGGTCGGCAACTCGAATGCGCGGCGAGTCGCTGGTCGGGTAGCGCCAGCCCTCCATCTCCGGCACATAGCGCTCGGCCAGCGCATCGAGCGACAATTTGCCCTGATCCCGCAGCATTAAAATTGCCATCGCCGTGAAGGCCTTGGACATGGAGGCGATACGGAAGCGGCTGTCCGCGGTGACCGGGCGCTTTGCCTCGACATCCTGCACGCCCAGCCCGCGCACCAGCACGAGCCGCCCATCCTTGACCACGCCAAATACCAGTCCGGGCACGTGCTGCGCCTGCATATAGGCTTCGAAATAGCCGACTAGCTCGGGCGTCACCCCCTCGATGTTCTTCGCCTGGGCCACGGGAGGCGAAGTCTGCGCCATGGCCGGGATAGTGGCCGAGCAGAGAGCGGCGGCGATGGCGATGGCTTTGATCAAGGCGGTTCTCCCGGGGAGCAAACCTGAACCTCGCAGAACAAAGTGATTCAGCAAAGCGATCGATTCGAGCGCTTAGGATCGGCGGTGCGGGAAAACGATGAGGAGAGTCGAAATGCAATTCAAGAAACTGGTCGCAGCCGTCGCGCTGGCGATTGCGGGTATCGCGGGTTCGGCCACTGCGGCGAACGCCGCCCCGATTTCGGCCGCCGGCCCAAGCGCCAGCATCCTGACCGTGTCGGCCGCTGCGACCGTCCAGCGCTACCGCCAGGACGACCGCCGCTGGGATCGCGGCCGCCATCGCGGCTGGGACCGTGGCCGCTCCAATCGCCGGAACTACAATCGCGGCCGGTACTATAACAACGGCCGGCACTATAATCGCGGACGCGTCTGCCGCACCCAATGGCGCCATCACCGCCGCGTGACGGTTTGCTATCGCCGCTAAGGATGGCCGGGACGGGCGCCCGCAACCTGTGCGGGCGCCCGTTCAAATTTCTCCCTTGGCGCTTGACGAACGCCCGTGTCGCAGCGCGATCACCAGCGCCACGGCGATCAGGATCGAGGCGAGTGCGAAGGTGCACCGCGCGCCCCGCGCCACGGCTTGCGGATCGGCGGCGTGGATCTCACCCGCCCCCACGGCAAACGCGAACGCGGCGCCCATTGCGGATGCGCCAGTAACCAGTCCAAGATTGCGTGCGAGGTTGAGCATGCCGGAAACCAGGCCACGGTCCCGAGCGTCCGCTTCCGCCATGATCGCCGTGTTGTTCGCGGCCTGGAAGATCGCGTAGCTACCGGTGAGCAGCATGATCGGCGCGATATAGCCAGGCACGCCCAGCCCCTCGCGCATGAGGCCCAGGAGCAGCGTGGCGGCGATCATACCGCCTAGGCTGACCACGGCCATGCGCTGGGGGCCGAAGCGATCGACGAGGCGGCCGGCCGGCACGCCGGTCGCCGTCGCGACCAGGGGGCCGGCGGACAGAACCATGCCGGTCGCCGCGGCATCCAAACCGAGCGCTCCGGAGAGATAGAACGGCCCGATGACCAGCATCGTCATCATCACCGTCGAGACCAGGCCGCTCGTGGCGAGGCTGGCGCGCAGCACGCCACTCCGCAGGAGCCGCAGTTGGATTAGGGGCGAAGCAACCCGTGTCTCGACGATCAGGAAAGCCAGCCCTACCGCCAATGCCGCAGTCAGCAGCATCAGGTTGAGCAAGCCGAAGGGACGCATCGTCATCGCCATCGCGTAGGCCGCGAGAGTCAGCAGCAGGAGCGCCGTGCCTATGCTGTCGAAACCAGCGCGGGGCTGTGCAGCCCGAGGGCCGTCGCCGGGCAGGCAGCGATATGCCAGAACGAAGGCCAATGCGCCCAGAGGCACGTTGACCAGGAAAATCGCGGGCCAACCCGCCCAGGCGATCAGCAACCCGCCCAGCGCTGGCCCGAGCGCTGTGCCGACGGCCGACATCGTTCCCAAAAGTCCCATCGCCACACCCGTCTTGGCTTTGGGAACGGCGTCGCCCACCAGCGCCATGGTGAGCGCCATCATGATCGCCGCGCCGGCGCCCTGTATTCCCCGCGCGGCAATCAGCAACGGCAGCGCGGGTGCGGATGCGCACAGCAACGAAGCGGTGGTGAACAGCGCGATACCGGCAAGCAGCAAGCGCCTGCGGCCCGCCAGATCGCCCCACCTTCCAGCCGCGACCACCAGCGTGGTGATGACCAGAAGATAGATGAGGACGATCCACTGCGCCGTCTGGAAGGGCGCGGCGAAGACCTCAGCCAGGGCCGGCAGCGCGGCATTGGCGATGCTGGTGGCGAGCGAAGGAAGCATCATCGCGAGCGAAAGGGCTGCCAGCACGCCCCAACTGTTCCGTGCTTGTTTGGGCGATACGGGGAGCGAATGGGCGGTTGCCGCCATCGCGATTCTCCTTGTGTGGGTCGATGCTGGGGGGCACGATGCCACTTCAAGTGAACTTGAGGTCAAGCGTGAAACTGATCGACATTTCGGAGGTCGCCAAACGGTCCGGCGTGCCAGCCTCGACGCTCCGTTTCTATGAGGAAAAGGGCCTGATCGAATCGCTCGGTCGGCGAGGCTTGCGCCGCACCTTCGATCCCGGCGTGCTCGAGCGATTGCCGGTGATCGCCCTTGGCCGCCTGGCCGGATTCTCGCTCGACCAGATCAAGGCGATGTTCGGCAACAGCGCTCAACCGGCGGTCGACAAGGCGCTGTTATCCGCCAAAGCCGAAGAGCTTGGCCGCACGATCCGCCAGCTCGATGCGTTGAGGAATGGCCTCCAGCACGCCGCGACCTGCCCCGCACCCAGCCATATGGAATGTCCTTCGTTCAGGCGGCTGACGAAGATCGCGGCCGGGCGCATCGAGAGGTCGCGTGCGCGCGAGCGTCCTGCGCGAACGAGACAGCCCAGTCCGCGTTAGCCATTTCCCTATTCGCCTTGGATCAGCCTGCCTGGCGCTATCGCCGCGAGCCAGAAGGCGAGTCAGTCCCTCAGCGGCAGGCTGAAAACGAAGCGCGCACCCTGGCCAGGCGCGCTATCGACGGTCAAATCTCCGCCCATCGCCCGCGCCAGGCGTCGGGCGATATACAGGCCGAGCCCGCTCCCGCCCGGCTCATTGGGATCGACGCGGCCGAACTTCTCGAAAATCCGCGCATGGTCCCCGCTTGCGATTCCCTTGCCTTGATCGGCGACGATCACATGCGCGCGGCCATCGTCCTTCTCGAGCCGTATCCACACCTGCCCGCCCGGTGGCGAATAGCGCACGGCGTTGCCGATCAGATTGACCAGCACCTGCAGCGCGCGGCGGAACTCCCCGGTAACCGGCAGTATCTCATAGGATGCTGGCCGATCGATCCGCACTTCGCCCTCGGCGGCGCGCACCGAGAGCAGCCCCGCGGCGCGGCGTGCGACGTCGGCCAGGTCGATATTCTCCGCCTCGATGCGGAAATCGTCGCGCTCGATCGCCTGAAGGTCGACCAGATCATCGACCAGGGTCATCAGGTGGCGGCCGGCATTGGCGATGTCGCCCGCATATTCGGCGTAATCGGGCTTGAGCGGCCCCTCGGTCTGCGCGCTGATCGAATCGGCATTGGCGATGATCGTACCCAGTGGGCCGCGCAGCGCGCGATCGAGTCTCTGGCTGAACGAATCGGGGAAGCCGCCAAAGGGCGCGGCGGGCGGAGGCAATGGAGCATCGGCCCTGGGGCGCACCGGAGCGCTGTCGAGCATATGCGCCGCGCCGACAAACCCGGCGAAGCGCCCACCCGGATCGGCGCGCGGCGTGGCGTCGAGCCGCACCATCCGGCCTGTCCCGCGAATCTCGGCTTTCTGCCCGTCGAACCGGGCCTGTGCAGCCACCGCGCTCAGTATCGGCAAGTTGCCGCTCTCATCCTGCTCCAGGCTGAACAGCCGGGTCAGCGGCTGGCCGAGCATCGCCGAGCTGTCGAAACCATAACGTGCGCCGGCTTCGATCGAGAGGAAAGTGATGCGCAACGCCGCGTCGGTTTCCCAAAGCCAGTCGGCGGCCGAGCGGAAGAAATCGCCGTCGCGCTCGGGCTCGCTAGCCACTGCCCGCCAGCCCGGCCGGGGCCGCCAGCCACTGACTTCCAGCCGAACGCCGCCGTCCTGCGGCTCGGCGCGTACCCAAAGCTCGAGATCGTCCTCGCCATCCGCGGCAATCACATTGCGCGAGATCGCAATGCCAAGCCGCTGCGCCAGCCGCGCCAGCGTCGCGATCTGGGGCACCGCGAGCGGCGCATCGATCGCGCCCCCCGCCCGCTGGTTCAATTCGAACAGCCGCGATTCGGCGTCGAGCAATCGCCCGTCGCTGTCGAGCCGGCCGATCGCCAGGGGCATCGAGGAGTCGATCGCGTTCATTCCTGCGCGGGCGAACGCTCGAGCGCGACTACGGCGCCGCGATAATCGGGGTGAAGCCTGAGCGGCGCAAGCGCGTCGCGCGCCTCTCGCGGGCGAAGCTCGGTGATCGCCTCCAGCGTGTCGGCGAATTGCTCCAGATCGCGGCGCGGATCGGCCTCGCACAAGGCATATCCGATCTGCGCGACAGGCTCGCGCGCCAGTTCGAGCGCGCGCAAGGCCAGCCACAGCCGGTCAGCGGCGGAATCGAGGACAATGTCGCGCGCCAGCGAATAGCTGACGCCCAGCGCATGGCCGAGCAACGCAATGAACAGAACGATCCGCCGGTCGCCCAGCGCCTCCACCAGCAGCGCGGGCAGTTCCTGCGGCTGGGCGTCGATCGCGGCGGCGAAGCGCATTGCGGTCGCCTCCAGCCGATCGCCTTCATCATAGGCCGCGAGGCTGCGCTGCGCCGCCTCGCTCAGCGCATGATCGAGCGCGTCGCCACCCTCGCCCACCCGTTCGCGCAGCGCCGCCGCCACCCACCATACCAGCCGGTGGTGCAATTCGGCGGGCAGGTCGGTCCGGGTAAACTGTCCCGCATCGGGACTCCCCCGCCGGCGGCTCTCGGCGATCAGCACTGCCATCGCCGCTGCGGCGACAACGCGGTCGGGGTGCTGGACGAAGCGGTTGATCAGGCTCGGCCGCTCGGGATCGTCGGGGGCCTGCATCGGCAGCGCGGCCCCCATCAATTCCTGGCGAACGCGCGAAACCAGCTCAGCCATCAGGTCCGGATCGCGCAATAGTCCCGATTGCCATAGACGCGCCAGTACCGAGGAAGCCGGGTCCTTCAGCGCCACCACCAGCCGCGATTCGCCCCGACCATGCAGCAGCCGCACGGCATGTTCGCGCACTTCGCCTTCCACTGTCTCGACCAGCCCGCGCAGCAGCGCCGAAAGACCTGATCGCGTGCGTTCGTCCAGCCGGGCGTCTTCGGGAAGGAAGAAATCGTCGATCGCCACCGTCAGTCCGCGATAGGCGCGCACTTCCGCAGCCGCCGCGCGCGCGAGCAGCTTGCCGGCGCCAATGGCAGGGCCATCGCGCGGTTCGACGGGGTTATCCGACATCCACTCAACCCTAGCGGAAGTGTCCTTAAGAGGAGACTAAGCTTTTTTCGCGCGTCGCCTCAACGGCGGCGGTCAGGGTCGCAAACGCATAGACTGCGATTCCGGCCAATCCGAATTCGGTAAAACCGGCCAATGTGAAGGGCATAAGCAGCAGCAGATGCGCCGATGGGCTCGCCCACCAGCGCCGATGCCGCGAAGGCGCGCGCTCGATCAGCACTTGCGCGGCCAGCCCGAATGCGGCGAACACCATCGGCGTCCAGCTATACAGCCGCGCATGCTCCACCCAGCCGCACAACAGCACGACTGCGCCGAACAAGGCCAGGATCGCCCATTCGAGCGCCCGCCCGCGCAATTCCTCACCCCGCAGCGCCGCCATCGCCGATGCGGTAGCCAATGCCGCCGCCGCCGTCAGCGAGCCGATCAGCCCCACACCCTGCCAGTCCAGCCCGATCCCCATCAGCGAGAGCAACGCAAGCGCCCCCGCCCCCATGGTCAGCGCCCATCCCGGCACGTTGCGCCCGACCAGCTCGGGCAGCACGGCGCGCGCGATTCGCGTGAACACCCAGCGATCCGCCCAATCGACTCGCCGCTCGGTCAGCGCTGCGAGCACGCCCGTATTGCGCGTGGCCAATCCTTCGGCACTGCGCTCCACCGAATGGCCGGTGCGCAGCCAGGCGGCGGTAAGCGGCACATGCTCGGCGCTCGATTGCGAGGCTACGCGCAGCAGCGCCGACTGGAAGTCATAATCCTCGGGCATCTGCGCGATCTGCGAAAGCTGCGCGACCGAGATGCGCGCGATCCCGGCCCAGCTGTCGCGCATGTCCAGCCGCTCGATCGCGGCGGGGGATTCGGCGTCGTCGGTAACCAGCAGCGCCTCGCCGCCCTCCGCCGCCATGCGGTCCATCACGGGGTCGGTCGTGACCAGCCCGTCGGCCATCACCAGCACGCGCGCAGCGTTGTCGAATTTTTCGCCGGCTTCCTCGGCCGAGCGGACGATTTCGACGATCGGGTGGCGCTTGGTGGCGCGGTTGACTGCGGTAAGCAGTTGCGGAGTCATCTTGCCGACCGCGATCAGGACCTTCTCGGCCCCCGCCCCGGCCAGCAGCCGTACCTGATATTCGAGCAAGGTCATGCCGCCAAAGGGCAAGGTCGCGACCAGCGTCCCCGGCCGGTCGCTCGCCTCCTCGACAGCAAAGATAAGCCCCGCCAGCATGGTGGCGTGGTTAAGCGGTTAGGGCATAGCGCGCAATCGGCGGCAGCAAGAAGTTAGTGTTCGCGCGGAGGCGCAGAGGCGCGGAGAAGAAGGAATCGGCGCTTCGCGCCAACGAACGCATCGCAGCGAGCACCAATATTCGAGAGACAGGAAACCCTTTCACGCGCGAAATCTCCGCGCCTCCGCGCCTCCGCGCGAACAAATTTCTTCTGTTTCCGCTCAGTAGAGCAAATACCTCGTCCGCACCTCTTCCCACGCCGCCTCGTCCGGCGCCGCGAGCGCATCCAGATCGCCAGCCACAGCCGCCGCATCGTCCACCCATTCCCGCAGCCCAGGCCCGCCATTGATCACATCGATCGCCAGCTTGTCGAAGACATATTCGTAGGGGAAATCACGCCACAGATCGTAGTCTGGATAAAGCCGCCGGATCGCCTTGAAGCCCAGGGCCTGCAGCCGCCACGGCTTGAACCCTGCGTGATCATATCCCGCGCCCTCGGCATGGATGAACACGCCCGAGCAGAGCGTGCCGACATGCTTGTGGAACGTCGGCTGAAACCAGATGTCGCGCAATGTGCACCCGGCCAGCCATTCGGGCGCGAACCGCCGCATCTCGGCAATCACTCCCTTCGCGTCCACATCGGGGGCGCCAAACAATTCGAGGGGGCGCGTGGTGCCGCGTCCTTCGGAGAGCGTCGTCCCCTCCAGCATCACCGTCCCGGCATAAGCCCGCGCCATGTTGACGTTCGCGGCATTGGGGCTCGGATTGATCCAGACGCGCTCGGGCGGCCAGCCATATCCGGGCCCGGCCTCAGGCTGCCACCCCTCCATCTCGATCACGCGATAGTCCACGTCGAGCTTGAAGTGATCGATGAACCACGCGCCCATCTCGCCCAGCGTCATCCCGTGTCGCATCGGCATCGGCCCTGCACCGACAAAGCTTTCCCAGCCGGGCAGCAGCGTCAGTCCCTCGATCGGCCTCCCCGCGGGATTGGGCCGATCCAGCACCCACACGCGCTTGCCATGCTTCGCCGCGGCTTCGAGCACATAGAGCAGGGTCGTCACAAAGGTGTAGATGCGGCAGCCCACGTCCTGCAGGTCGATCAGGATCGTGTCGAACGTCCCCATCGATTGCCCGCTCGGCCGCCGCACTTCGCCATACAGGCTGAAGACGGGCATGCCATAGGTCGGATCGGTGAAGTCCGGCGACTCCATCATATTGTCCTGCAAGTCCCCGCGCACGCCGTGCTGCGGCCCGAACACCGCCGAGACCTTGAGCCCCGCCCCCATCAGCGCATCGAGCGAGTGCGTCAGATCCTCCGTCACCGAGGCGGGATGCGCCAGCAGCGCGACGCGCTGGCCCTTGAGCCGATCGAGAAGCGCTGGGTCGGCAAGCAGCCGGTCGATACCGAATTTCATGGAAAGCGAGGTGCCGGGAGTTCCAGCGCGAAGCAAGCCGGATCATGGAAATCGGGCGCTCCTGGTGGGTGGGCGAGCGCCCAGTATGATTTGGTGCCGTCCAGTTCCTCGATCACGGCGGAGAGGCCGATTTGCCAATTCCCAGGCGGAAGTCGGCCTAAGTCGATTGTCACCCGAACCCCATAGTCGAGCCGCTCGATCGCGGGCGCGTCGATTGCTAGGTCCGACATTCCCGTCCGGTAATCTTCGAGGCGGTATGCCGCCCATTGCGTGGAGGGCGAAAAGTTGAATTCGAAATATTCGAGGCCACCGGCGGGCTGGACGAACAGCTCGAAACACGTGTGCTCCCACAGGCCGTCGGCTCGCTTCGACACAGCTTGTGCTACCATTACTGCGTCGCCGATCACTCGATAGGTGAGCATGCATTTGTCGCGCGACAACGCCGCCGTCACTGCGACGGATTCGATATCCTTAGGCGGCAACGCGGGATGATAGTGAAGCTGTCGAAGAGCGCCCTGTGGCGAGCGCGCGCCAGCCAACCCGCCTTCGACAGGCTCAGGCTGAGCGGAGGAAGGTAAAGGCTCTCCACCCATTCCCCGCTCACCCTGAGCTTGTCGAAGGGTCCTCTCGAATCTTTCCCGCCCATCAATCCAGGGCCCCGACCGATTCCGCGCGAGCTCAGAAATCCTCTCCCAGTCCCCGGCAATCAGCGCTTCCTTCTTCGCCCGACTCCAGCCCTTGATCCGGCGCTCCATTGCAAATGCCTCGTCGCGCGTTGGAGCATCTCCGCACCAGACCAGTTCCACCGGGCGGGGATCATGCGTATAGCCAGGGATCGTCCCCCGCGCGTGCTGCGCCATACGGACTTCGAGATCGTCGGTATGGCCAGCGTAGTAACTGCCATCGCGGCAGCGGAGCATGTAAGCGTAAAAGGCCAAGTGTGGCTCCGGATCGAGAAGGCCCTTCGACAAGCTCAGGGCGAGCGGATCGGGGCATATCCTATCCATCAACACCCGATTTGTCGAAACCATAAACTCCCCCGCTCATCCTGAGCGACTCTCCCGCTCATCCTGAGCGACACCCCCGCTCATCCTGAGCTTGTCGAAGGATTATCTCGCCCCTTGCAATGTAGGATTTCCCCTGCTTGGCTGAGCCGGTCGGCACCCCCGGCCCGCTCTTTGAAATCGTCGGTTCGAAACCCCCATGCCCAGTGCGACCATTTGAACCATTCGCGACGCTCGCATCGCCCCTGGCCTAAACTTCGCCTAAACTTCCGCCCCCCGCGAAACCATCGCTATAGTGTGACCCAAGTGTGACCTTTGCCGCCCCAGCACGGGGATGACGCGGCCGCCCACCTCCGCTAGACGCGCCACACCATGACCGAATACCAATCCGATCTGCTCCGCCTGCTCTCCTCGCGTGGCTATATCCACCAGGTGACCGACGCGGCCGCACTCGATGCGCTCGCGGCGAAGCAGATCGTGCCGGCCTATATCGGCTTCGATCCCACCGCGCCTTCGCTCCATGTCGGCAGCCTCGTCCAGATCATGCTGCTGCGCCGGCTCCAGCAAAGCGGCCACAAGCCGATCGTGCTGATGGGCGGCGGCACCGGCAAGGTCGGGGATCCGAGCTTCAAGGACGAAGCGCGCAAGCTGATGACCGAGGAAGTGATCGCCGGCAACATCGCCTCGATCAAGACCGTGTTCGAGAAGTTCCTGACCTTCGGCGACGGCCCCACCGACGCGATCATGCTGGACAATGCCGAATGGCTCGATGCGCTCGAATATCTCCCCTTCCTGCGCGACTACGGCCAGCATTTCTCGGTAAATCGGATGCTGAGCTTCGATTCGGTCAAGCTGCGGCTCGACCGCGAGCAATCGCTCAGCTTCCTCGAATTCAATTACATGATCCTCCAGGCCTATGACTTCCTTGAGCTCTCGCGTCGGCACGCCTGCCGCCTCCAGCTCGGCGGGTCGGACCAATGGGGCAATATCGTCAACGGCATCGAGCTTTCCCGCCGCGTGGACGGCACCGAGGTGTTCGGCGTCACCACGCCGCTGATCACCACCGCAGACGGCGGCAAGATGGGCAAGACCATGTCGGGCGCGGTCTGGCTCAACCCGGAGCAGCTCTCGCATTACGATTACTGGCAGTTCTGGCGGAACACTGATGATCGCGACGTCGGCAGGTTCCTGCGGCTGTTCACCGATCTCCCGCTGGGCGAGATTGCCCGGCTCGAAGCGCTCGAAGGCGCCGAGATCAATGAGGCCAAGAAGATCCTCGCCAACGAAGCGACCACGATGTGCCGCGGAGCCGCGGGCGCCGAGGAAGCTGCGGAGACCGCGCGCCGCACGTTCGAGGAGGGATCGGCGGGCGAAGCGCTTCCCAGCTTCGCCGTGGCGGGCGGCAGCATCGGGGTGGTCGATGCCCTGGTCAATCTGGGCCTGTGCGCATCGAAAGGCGAAGCCCGGCGGCTGATCAAGGGTGGCGGAGCGCGGGTGGATGGCGAAAGAGTCGATGACGAGGCGCTTGCGATCACGGTCTCGGCGCCCGTCCGGATATCGGCCGGCAAGAAGCATCATGGCCTGCTGACGCCCGCCTGACTGCGTAACTGCGTGGTAAAGCGCCATTAAACACTATTATTGCACCATCCTTCACGCGGCCCGTTCCATATCGACGGGCAACCCCCGAGTAGACAGGGGGCGTGAGTGAGGTGGGGATGAGCAGTCTGGCTTTCGCCGATGTGCGGCGATCCGATCGCGACGAGGTACATTACCGCGCCCGGGCATTCGGCCCCGACGCGAGGCTCCACGAGTTCGTCGTCGTCAACCTGTCGCCGCACGGCCTGATGGCGCGCTGCGAGCGTACTTTCGAAGTCGGCGATCGGGTGCGCATCCAATTGCCGGTGGGCGTCGTGGTGGCCGAAATTCGCTGGTCGCTGGGCGGCCGCCTTGGCGCACAGTTCGAAACCGCGATCGATCTGGCGAGCTATTACGAGCTGATCGCCACCCTGGTTCGCGGCAGGTAGTTCAGCCCGAGCGCAACAAGCCGACCGCCGCATCGCGTTCGAACAGGTAAAGCGCCAGCCGCGCCGCCTGCCCCCGCTCTCCCCGCAATCCCCCGTCGCGGTCGATCAGCAATCGCGCATCGTCATTGGCCATGCCGATCAGCTCGGCGAACTTCTCCGGCGGGGCCAGCCGGAACTGCTGCTCGCCCGATTGCCTGGTCCCCAGCATCTCCCCCGCGCCGCGCAGGCGCAAATCCTCCTCGGCGATGCGGAAGCCGTCATTGGTCTCCCGCATCAGCCCCAGCCTGGCCCTCGAAGTCTCGCTGAGCGTGTTGCCGCGCAGCAGCAGGCACACCGATCGCCCGCTCCCCCGCCCCACGCGCCCGCGCAACTGGTGGAGCTGGGCCAGCCCGAAGCGGTCGGCATGCTCGATCACGATCAGCGTGGCATTGGGCACATCGACGCCGACTTCGATCACCGTAGTGGCGACGAGCGCGCCCAGCTCGCCCGCCGCGAATCTCGCCATGACCAGATCCTTCTCCGGCCCCTTCATCCGCCCGTGGACCAGCCCGACCTTCTCTCCGAAGCGCTCGCGAAGCGAAGCGGCACGAGCCTCGGCGGCCGCCAGGTCGGATTTCTCGCTCTCCTCGACCAGCGGACAAACCCAATAGGCTTGCCCACCGCTCTCCAGATGCCGCCCCAGTCCGTCCACGACTTCGCCAAATCGATCTTCGGAAACGACGCGCGTCTCGATCGGCTGCCGCCCCGGCGGCATCTCGTCGAGCCGGCTGACGTCCATTTCCCCATATTGCGCAAGCGTGAGCGTGCGCGGGATCGGGGTGGCGGTCATCACCAGCAGATGCGGCGGGCGTTCGGCCTTGGCCTGGAGCATCATTCGCTGGGCGACCCCGAAGCGGTGCTGCTCGTCGACGACCACCAGCCCCAAATCCTTGTACGTCACGCCCTCCTGAAAGATCGCGTGCGTGCCGATCAGGATATCGATCTGGCGCGAGGCCACCCCCATCAGCGTCGCCTCGCGCACCCGGCCCTTGTCGCGCCCGGTGAGGATCGCAATCCGCACATCCAGGCCCGCGAGCATTCGGCTGAGCGTCTCGTAATGCTGGCGCGCGAGGATTTCGGTCGGAGCCAGCAGCGCACCCTGCGCGCCCGCCTCCGCCGCGATCAGCAGCGCCACCGTCGCCACCAGCGTCTTGCCGGATCCGACATCGCCCTGCAGCAGCCGCAGCATCGGCTGCACCTGCGCCAGATCGCCTTCGATCTCGCTTAGGGTCCGCGATTGCGCCCCGGTCGGCGTGTAGGGCAGCTTCAGTGCGTCGCGAAGCCGGCCATCGCCCCGCAGCGGCCGCCCGCGCTTCGATCGCGCCTCCCCGCGGACCAACATCAGCGCAAGCTGGTTGGCGAACACCTCGTCATAGGCAAGCCGTTCGCGCGCCGCGGCGTCGGCGGGATCGGAGTGGATGCGCGCCAGCGCCTCGCGCCAGCCGGGCCAGCCGTGGCGGTCCTTCAGGCTGGGCTCGGTCCATTCCGGAAGGTCGGGCGCACGCTCGATCGCCTGCGCAGCCATCGCCCCGATCCGCTTCGAAGTGATCCCTTCCGAGCAAGGATAGATCGCCTCGCGCCCGCCATCCTGCGCATCCTCCGGGGCGGCGACTTCGGGATGAACGATCTGCAATTCCTGACCATATTGCTCGAGCTTGCCCGAGACCCAGCGCTTCTCGTTCAGCGGCAGCAATTTCTTCGCCCAGCCCGAATTGCCCCCGAAAAAAACCAGGCTGACAAAATTGCCATGCGCATCCACTGCCTGCACCCGCGCGGGGGCTCTAACGCTGCCGCCAAAGCGATAGCTCATCGCTGTCAACGGGATCGCGATGATCAGGCCCACGTCCGACTGCGCCAATTCGTCGCGTGGCGCCCGATCGATCCAGCCCGTCGGTAAGTGGAAGGCGACGTCCACCACGCGCCCCAGCCCCAGTCGCTCGAGCGGCTTGGCCAGAGCCGGACCGATGCCCTTGAGCGCGGTCACCTCCGCGAAGAGTGGATTGAGAATTTCGGGCCGCATGACTAAGGGCGCTCTACACCCAGCCGACGGACGCTCAAAGCGCCGCCGGCCAATTTGCGTTGGAAAGCCAGTGGACCGCGAGACTCATTTGAAGCGCCTGCGTTTCCGCGCCTGCCACCGGGGGATCAAGGAGGCGGACCTGTTGGTCGGCGGATTCTTCGATCGCTACTCCGATGGATGGGACGAAGCGGAACGGCTGTTGTTCGAAGAACTGCTCGAGGAGCAGGACGTGGATATCCTGGCTTGGGCAATGGGAACGCTGCCAGTGCCCGCGCGCTATGCCGGGACCCTGATGACTGACCTGCAGACACTGACTTACGTGCCCATCGCTAAATAATGCCCGAACTGAAAACCATTCTTTCCGCGACCAGGCCGCTCACGCTTGCCGGCACCCCCTCCGGCTTTTTGCCCTGGATGCTGGCGGATCTCGCGCGAGCCGCGGGCACCGCTGTGTTCATCGCGCCCGACGAGGCGGCAATGCGGGCGGTGGCCAGCACCGCGCCGTTCTTTGCGCCCGAGCTGGAAGTGCTGAGCTATCCCGCCTGGGATTGCCTTCCCTATGACCGCGCCAGCCCCACGCTGCGCGTGATGTCCGAGCGGCTGGCGACGCTGCATGCGATGCAGTCGAAGCCCGACAGACCTCGTCTGCTCGTCACCACCGCCAACGCCGCAACTCAGCGCACACTGACGCCGTTCCGCATTCGCCAGCTGGTCGCCCGCCTCGCCCCTGGCGAGCGTATCGGCCTCGATAAGCTCGCATCGCTGCTTCAGGCCAATGGCTATGTCCGCCTCGACACCGTCAACGATCACGGCGAGTTCGCGGTGCGCGGCGGGCTGGTCGATTTGTTTCCCAGCGGCGCCGCCCAAGCACTGCGCCTTGATTTCTTCGGCGACGAGATCGAGAGCGTGCGCACCTTCGATCCACAGGACCAGCGCACCACCGGGCGTGTCGATGGCTTCACGCTCCTGCCGGCATCGGAAGCGCTGCTCGACCAGGAAAGCATCAAGCGCTTCCGCGCGCGATATCGCGAAAAATTTGGCGCGAACGCGACGAGCGATCCGCTCTATCAGGCAATCAGCGACGGCCGCCGTCTGGCGGGCATGGAGCATTGGCTGCCCCTGTTCGAAGACCGGCTGGAAACGCTGTTCGATCACTTGCCCGAAGCCAGCGTGATCGTCCGCGACGTTGGCACGACCGGGGCGGGCCAGCAGCGATTCGACGCGATCGCTGATTATCAGCAAAACCGAGTTCGCGCCCAATCCTCGGACCCCGGCAGCTATCGCCCGCTCGACACCACCGCACTCTATCTGGCCCCCGAGGAATGGGAAAAGGCCCAGGAGGCCGTCCCGGTTCATACCGCGACGCCCTTCCACGAGCCCGAGAGCAAGACCGTGCTCGACTTCAATGTCGACGGCCCCCGCGATTTCACGCCCGAGCGCGCCGCCAGCACCAACGTATATGAGGCGGTCGTACAGCATCTCGCCAAGCTGAAGCGCGCGGGCCAGAAGCGCGTGCTGGCGAGCTATTCGATCGGCGCACGCGAGCGCCTGTCGGGACTGCTCACCGATCACGGGCTAAAGGACGCGCACCTCGCCGAGAGCTGGCAGGCGGCGCTCGGCCTCGCGGACGATGGCGTTGCGCTCATCGTCCTCCCGCTCGATCACGGTTTCACCGCGCCGCAGGTGGCTGTTCTCACCGAGCAGGACATGCTGGGCGATCGTCTCATCCGCCGCACCAAGCGCAAGAAATCTGCCGACGCGTTCCTCAACGAGCTGGCGACGCTCACGCCCGGAGACCTTGTCGTGCATGTCGATCACGGTATCGGCCGATATGAGGGGCTTACCCAGATTCCGGTGCAGAAAGCGCCCCACGATTGCGTCCAGCTCACTTATGCCGGCGGCGACAAGCTCTTCGTGCCCGTCGAGAATCTGGAGGTCCTGAGCCGCTACGGGTCGGGTGAGGAAGGCGCAACTCTCGACCGGCTGGGCGGCGAAGCGTGGCAGCGGCGCAAATCGAAGATGAAGGAGCGCATCCGCGAGATCGCGGGTGAGCTGATCGCGACAGCGGCGCGTCGCGCTGTCCGTCCCGGCGAAGTGCTCGAGCCGGATGCCGGCGGCTACCCGGCGTTCGTCGATCGCTTCCCTTATGAGGAAACCGACGATCAGGACCGGGCGATCGGCGACGTGCTGGAGGATTTGGCGGCGGGCCGCCCGATGGACCGGCTCATCGTCGGCGATGTCGGTTTCGGCAAGACCGAAGTGGCGCTCCGCGCCGCCTTCGTCGCGGCGATGGCGGGCATGCAGGTAGTGCTCGTCTGCCCGACAACGCTTTTGGCCCGCCAGCACCACCGCAATTTCGTCGAGCGCTTTCAGGGTTTCCCGATCGAGATCGGACGCCTCTCGCGCCTCGTCCCCGCCGCCGAAGCCAAGGCGAACAAGGAGAAGCTGGCCGATGGCAAGCTCGACATCGTTATCGGCACCCACGCGCTGCTTTCCAAGAGCGTCGATTTCAAGCGGCTTGGGCTGGTTATCGTCGATGAGGAACAACGGTTCGGCGTCACGCACAAGGAGCGGCTCAAGGCGCTGAAGGCCGACGTTCACGTCCTCACCCTCACTGCCACTCCGATCCCCCGCACCCTGCAAATGGCGATGTCGGGATTGCGCGAGCTTTCGGTGATCCAGACGCCCCCGGTCGATCGCCTCGCAGTGCGCACCTATGTCATTCCGTGGGACCCGGTCGTTCTCCGGGAGGCATTGCTGCGCGAGCATTATCGCGGCGGCCAGGCTTATTTCGTCACCCCACGCATTTCCGATCTGCCCGATATCGAGGATTTCCTGCGCAACCAGGTCCCCGAGATCACTTATGTGATCGCGCATGGGCAAATGGCCCCGACCGAAGTCGAAGAGCGCATGTCGGCCTTTTACGACCGCCGCTATGACCTGCTGGTCTCCACCACGATCATCGAATCCGGCCTCGATATCCCCAGCGCCAACACGATGATCATCAACCGTGCCGACAAGTTCGGCCTGGCCCAGCTCTACCAGCTTCGCGGGCGCGTCGGGCGGGCCAAGACGCGGGCCTATGCCTATCTCACCACTCCGCCCGAGCGGCAGATGACCGAGACCGCGACCAAGCGCTTGAAGGTGCTCTCCGACCTCGAATCGCTGGGCGCGGGTTTCCAGCTCGCATCCCATGATCTCGATATTCGCGGCGCCGGCAATCTGCTCGGCGACGAGCAGTCGGGCCACATCAAGGAAGTCGGCTACGAACTCTACCAGGCCATGCTCGAAGAAGCGATCATGGACGCCAAGGCCGGCGGAATCCGCGAGGAATTGCGCCCCAAGGACCTGTCGCCCTCGATCAACGTCGATGCGCCGATCCTCATCCCCGAGGATTATGTGCCCGATCTCGATCTGCGCATGGGTCTGTATCGCCGCCTCAACGAAGTCGAGGACACCGACGGCATCGAGAGCTTCGCCGCGGAGATGATCGACCGGTTCGGAAAGCTGCCGGATGCGACCGAGAACTTACTCCGCCTGATCGAAACCAAGCTAAACGCCAAGAAGGCCTGTATCGCGAAGCTCGACACCGGGCCGAAGGGCGCGCTGGTGACCTTCCATGACGACAAATTCCCCAATATCGACGGCCTGCTCGCTTATGTGGAAAGGCTGGACGGCACGGCAAGGCTTCGACCCGACATGAAGCTGGTCGTATCCCGCGAGTGGAATAACCCGCGTGCGAGGCTAAACGCCGCGCTCCAGATTTCGCGCGGGCTAGCCAAGGCTGCGGGCTAGAAGTTCCTGTCTAGCCAAGTGACGATCGCAGACTGCAGCGCGATCCTGTGATCATTGTAGCTGTGATCGGTCACAAACTTCAGCCTTGTCGGCGCAGGACCGCCAGCAGCTTCGATAGCATCGGCCGCCGCGGCGTCCGACGGACCGTTGCCGTCGTCGGAACTGACGATCAGCGCGCGCCGGCCCGCCATCTTCGCCGCACGCGTCTTCCAGTCCCACGCCGCGCGATTGGCGACGATCTCACCCGCCATCTCGTCGAACGTCATGTTGGTATAGCTGATATCGTCGGCAAAGGCCGCCTCGGCGCCCGGGCGCTTCGCCGGGTCGTCGAGAAAGCGCGCCCATCCACCGATATCGGCTGCGGAAATGACGACGAAGCCCGCCACTTCAGGATCCTCACCAATCATCACCGCGTCGAACCCGCCCATGCTGTGGCCGAGCACTACAATCTTGCGCGCGTCGATACGATATTTGGCAGCATTTTCGGGCCAGCGCAGCCAGGCGAGTGCCGCGCGGGCATCCTCGATCGTGTGCGCGAAGCTGAACTTGCCCGGCGCACCCCAGACGCCGCGATAATGGATCGCCAGCACGTTCCAACCGGCACGCTGCATCGCACGGGCCAGGTCGAGGTTGAGCTCGGTGCCCGGAAACCCGTGCAGCAGGAGCACGGTTCCGTGATTGCCGTCCCCCGCGGCCAGGAAAAGCCGTGCGGGTACGGCAACGCCCCCCGTGGGATACCGTACCTGTTCCAGCTTGGCCGGATGAGCCTTATCAGCAGGCGGATCAGCGCCCACCGCGGATTGCCCGTGTGCCAAAGGGCTGGCGAGCAGCATTGCGACAACAAGAATCGGCCGGATCATTTTATTGCCCTCCCATCACCTGCCAGAAGCATTTCTTCTTCCTCGGCCTCGAGTTCCTCGGTGCTGAACTGCTCGCGTTCCATTGAAAAATTGCCGACGAGCCAATCGACGCTCCAGCTTCCATCGACCTGCTTGCCCTGGCCATCGATCCGCCCGGAATAGCGGACCGCATGCTTCCAGCGCCCGCTATATTGCTTGACGAAAAAGAGCGCCTGCCCCGTGCGGCGCCCGGCGATCGAAGCCCGGCGAATACCTCCGTGGCCTTCGTCATCAGGTTCGGTGATGGTTCCGGTAAACGCGCCCGCCGATTCCTCGATCATCGCGATGAAACTGTTTTCCTGCGGGTCCGAGCGGCTGACATAGCGCCCATACCAGACGCCGCTCAGATCGTGCGGGTCACTCATCCGGCGCGCGCGACCAGTTGCGCCAGCGCCGGCACGTCGATCGGCTCCGAGCAGAGAAAACCCTGGAAATACTGGCAGCCTTCCTTGGCCAGCAAATCGAGCTGTACCTGTGTCTCGACGCCCTCGGCGATTACGGCGAGTCCCAGCGACCGCGCCATGTCGATCACCCCGCGCACCACCACCCGATCGCGCGCGCTGCCCGCAATGTCTTGGCTCAGCCGTTTGTCGATCTTGAGATAATCCAGCGGCAGCGCCTTGAGGTAGGCGAGGCTCGAATAGCCCGTGCCGAAATCGTCGATTGCGACACGGCATTTGGCGCTGCGCAGTTCGTTGAGCAGGCGTGACGCCTCGCTCAGATCGGCCATGATCCCGCTTTCGGTGATCTCGACGGTCAGTCGCGCGCGCGGAAAGCCGCTCGCGTCGATGCGGCCGAGCAGGCTGTCGGCAAAACCCGCGCGGGCGACATCGGCGGCGGTGACGTTGATCGACAGGCGCAATTTGCCCAGCGACGAGGGCCAGTTGGCGGCAGCGGATAGCGCACGCCGCTGGACGTGATCGCTGAGCGTCGCCTCCAGCCCGGCGCGCTCGGCGGCCGCGAACATCGTCTCAGGGCCCACTTCACCGAATTCGGGATGCTGCCAGCGGGCCAGCGCTTCCACGCCGACGATCTGCCCTGTGGCGATCGCGACCTGCGGCTGAAAGAGCACGCCGATCTCGCTGCGCTCCAGAGCGCGATGAAGGCTTGCGACCAGGGCGTCGAGCGGCGGCGCGCCGATTTCGCGCGGCGCACCGTCCCCCAACAAGGTCTCGCTCGCGCGGCGGAGCAAAGTGGAGGCATTATCTTCCGGTCCACTTTCAGCGCTGGCCAGTCGCGCGCCCAGCGGCGCGATTGCGCCCCCGGCCACGAAGGGCCGGGATAGCGCCTCTTCTAGCTTCGCCAGCGCCGCCCCTAGTCCAGCGGTATCGGTATCGTCGGTGGCGACCAGGAATTCCGATCCGCCGATCCGCGCGACGATCGCGGTCTTGCCCAACGCCTCGCGCGCGACTTCGGCGACCCGGCGCGATACCGCGCGCAGCAATTCGTCTCCCGCCGTGCGGCCATAAGCGGTATTGACGGTCTCGAAGCGGGAAAGGCCGACCAGGATAGCTCCAATCCTTCGGCCCTCGCCCAAGCGCCGATCGATCCAGCGCCGCGCGCTCGGGCCATCCCGCGCACCGGTCAGCGCGTCGCGCACTGCGGCGCTGGCATCCGGCGCCACGCCGAGCGCCTCGACCAGCGCGTGCAATCTCCCGGTCCGCGCATCATATTGCAGATGCTGCACAACACGGCCGACGCCGGGCAAATCGTGCGCGAATGCCGTCGAGCCCAGCGCTTCGCCAAGCCGCCGCAGCGCCGACCTCGCCAGCTGGCGGTCGGCGGCGTCGAGCTTGCGATACAGCGCCCGTATGCCGGGAGCTTCGGGAAGAGCGAGCAGCATCGCGAGCCCTGGCGTTAGCTGAAGCGACTTGAGCTCCGGATCGTAGCGCCAGCCCAGCGGCTCGGCGGAGGCCCCCGCCTGTCCGCTCCACCCGGCCAGCCGCTCGACATGACGCAAGGCAAATCGGATCGCATGCGCCATCGCCGCCGATGACATCGGGCTCGACAGGTAATGCGTCGCCCCGGCATCGTAGAAATGGCGCATATGCACCGCGTCGCTCTGCGAGACGAGGATCAACATCGCCGCGCCATGCGCTGCGATCGGGCCGCCCAGGATCTTGGCGGCTTCCAGCCCGTCGCTGAGCGCGCCGCGCGCGTCGATCACTGCGACCGCCGCCCCGCTGCCGATGAAGCGCCGCTCCAGCCCCTCGCTGCGCCGGGCGGCCACAACCCGCCAGCCGCCTCCGGCGGCCGCCGCGGCGACTTCGTCGCGCTGGCGGAAGGAAAGCACGAACACGGGCGCCTCTTGCGAGGGTGCATGGGCGGCATCGATCACTGTGAAATCGTCGGACATTCGCTCCTCGATAGCGTGAAGCGTGCGCCCCCGCGAATCCAAAGCTTGTTTGGCCACAGCTTGTCGCTTAACTCCAGCGCCATGGCCTGCGCCCCAGCCCCGGTTGACCGCCGAGCCCTTGTTGACGGTCATGGGCGCACGATCAGCTATCTGCGCATCTCGGTGACCGACCGTTGCGACCTTCGCTGCCGCTATTGCATGTCTGAGCAGATGACTTTCCTGCCGCGCGACGCCCTGCTGCGGCTTGAAGAAATCGCGTTGATCGCCGAGCGCTTCATCGCCCGCGGGGTGCGCAAGATCCGGTTGACCGGCGGCGAGCCGCTGGTGAGGCGCGACGCGATCGACCTGGCGCGCAGGCTCGGTCGCCGGATCGGCGACGGGCTCGACGAGCTGACGCTGACGACGAACGGCATGCGGCTTGCCGAGCATGCCCCGGCGCTGTTCGATGCAGGGGTGCGGCGCGTGAATGTCAGCCTCGACAGCCGCGACCCCGATATTTTCCGCTACATCACTCGGCACGGCGAGGTGGCGCAGGTGCTGGCCGGCATTGCGGCGGCGCAGGCCGCGGGGCTCGCGGTCAAGATCAACATGGTCGCGCTCAAGGGCCTTAATGGCGCCGAGATCGCGCCCATGCTCGAATGGTGCGTTGATCAGCGCCTCGATCTCACACTGATAGAGACGATGCCGGTCGGCGTGATCGACGAGGACCGCGCCGAGCGCTTCCTGCCGCTGACCGGCGTGCTCGCGGAGCTACAGGAGCGCTTCCCTCTCGTCCGCGACGATCACCGCAGCGGCGGTCCCGCGCGCTATTGGCGGATGGAGGGCACAAGCACGCGCCTTGGCCTGATTTCGCCGCTCACCTCCAATTTCTGTGACACGTGCAATCGCGTTCGGCTCACGACCGAGGGCAAGCTCTATATGTGCCTGGGGCAGGACGATCACGCCGATCTCAAGGCGGCGATCCGCTCGGGCGGACTGCCCGCGCTTGACGAGGCGATCGACAGGGCGCTCTCGCTCAAGCCCGCACGCCACGACTTTCGCATAGACGCCCGCGCTCCCGCCGTGGCCCGCCATATGAGCGTCACCGGCGGATGAAGCGCGCCCTCGCCGTCTCCCCCACCGATCAGGCATTGGCGGCAGCCGCGGAGCTGCGCGATGCCTATGAATGGGTGCCGCTCGACCAGGCCGAGTCGGTCGTCGCCTTGGGCGGCGACGGGTTCATGCTCCAGACGCTCCATACGATGCTGGGCACCCGGCGCACCGTGCCGGTGTTCGGGATGAACCTCGGCACGGTCGGCTTCCTGATGAACGATTGGCGGCTCGAGGGGCTGGATGAGCGGCTCGCTCGCGCGAAGCCCTTCCGCGTCTCGCCGCTCAACATGACCGCGACGACGCTGGACGGCGAGGTCGTGGTGCTCCCCGCGATCAACGAAGTCTCGCTGCTGCGCGAAACCCGCCAGACCGCCAAGCTGGAGATCACGATCAACGACCGCGTAGTGCTCGCAGAGCTGGTCGCCGACGGCATTCTGGTTGCCACGCCCGCCGGATCGACCGCCTATAACCTGTCGGTCCAGGGTCCGATCCTGCCGCTCGGCTCCGCGATGCTGGCGATGACTCCGATCAGCCCATTCCGCCCCCGGCGCTGGCGCGGCGCCATCCTGCCCGAAAAGACCCGCATCGGCATCCGCGTGCTGGAGGCGAGCAAGCGCCCGGTGAGCGCGGTGGCCGATCAGCGCGAAGTTCGCGAAGTCGCCTCCGTCAGGGTGGAGATCGATCACACGCGCGACCTCACTTTGCTCTTCGATCCCGAGCATGCGCTGGACGACCGCATCACGATGGAGCAATTCATAGCTTGAGGGCTTGCATCCTGAAATCGGGGTCTATAGACGCCCCCCACGGCTGTTCCCTGATAGCTCAGCGGTAGAGTAGGTGACTGTTAATCACTTGGTCGTTGGTTCGAATCCAACTCAGGGAGCCAGCCTCATTCCGCCACGACACCGCCGGTCCGCGTGAAGCGGAAATGGTCGCGGATGTGGCGGTTGTAATAGCTGCCTTTCGAGAATGCTTCGCGCATCGCCTCGGCGATCTCACGCGGCACTTCGTGATAGCTGTAGCGCTTGCCGCTGACGAACAGCACATCGAGGCGCTGATCCTCCGCATCGTAGCTCCATTTCCTGATCACCGTCGAAGGCATGCACTGAGAACGCCCGCGCCCGCTTGCGGCTCCGCGCCGCGCCTGACATGCTTGCCGCATGAGCGATCTCGACACCTTCATCACCGGCATGCCCAAGGCCGAGCTCCATTTGCATATCGAAGGCAGCCTTGAGCCCGAGCAGATGTTCGAGTTCGCACGGCGAAACGCCGTCGAGATTCCCTTCAAATCGGTGGAGGAAGTGCGCGCCGCATATGAATTCTCGAACCTCCAGGACTTTCTCGACATCTATTATGCCGGAGCCAATGTGCTGCGCACCGAGGAGGATTTCCGCGATCTGGCGCTTGCCTATTTCGATCGCGCCGCGGCCGACGGCGTCGTCCATGCCGAGATATTCTTCGATCCCCAGACCCACACGGATCGGGGCATTCCCTTCGGCGTCGTCGCCAACGGGCTGCTCCAGGGCATGGCGGACGCCGAAGCCAGGCACGGCCTCACTTCGAAGCTGATCCTCTGCTTCCTGCGCCACCTCGACGAGGAGGCTGCTTTCAAGACGCTCAACCAGGCCCAACCCTGGATCGATCAGATCGCCGGCGTGGGCCTCGACTCCTCCGAGGTGGGTCATCCGCCCTCAAAGTTCGAGCGGGTGTTTGCCGCTGCGGGGGCGATGGGGCTCAAGCGCGTGGCGCATGCCGGCGAGGAAGGGCCGCCGGAATATGTCTATGAGGCGCTCGATCTGCTGAATGTCGACCGGCTCGACCATGGCAATCGCAGCTTGGAGGATCCGCGCCTGGTCGCCCGGCTGGCGCGCTCGGGCATGACGCTCACCGTCTGCCCCTTATCCAACGTCAAGCTTTGCAACGTCGCCTCCATCGATGCGCACCCGATCGACCGGATGCTCGAACTCGGCCTTCGCGCCACCGTGAATTCGGACGATCCGGCCTATTTCGGCGGCTATGTCGGCGACAATTACCGCGCGATCGCGGGCGGGCGCGGCCTGGACAAGCGCCAGTTGGTCACGCTGGCGCGCAACAGCTTCCTCGGCTCCTTCCTCCCCGATGAAGCTGTAGCGGACCATCTCGGCGCGCTCGACGCCTATGCGGAGGCGAATGCATGAGCGGTATCGTCTTCACCCCGTTCAGTCATGAAGACATGGTCGCCGGCGTCCATGCCATTGCCGACGCCGCTGCCGAATGGGAGCCTTCGCTGCTGGTTGGCGTGGGCCGGGGCGGGCTCACTCCCGCGGTATATCTCTCGCACAGGATGGGGCTGCCGCTCGTGTCGATCGACCACTCCACCCGGATCGCGCAATTCGGCGAGGAACTGGTGAGCGTGCTCGCCCAGCGCACCAGGGGCGGCGATCGGCTGCTCTTCATCGAAGACATCAACGACAGCGGCAAGACGATCGGCGAAATCCGCACGGCGCTGGCCGCGGAAGGCGCGATCGCGGAGCATATCCGCTTCGCCGTTCTGATGAACAATGTCCAATCGTCGCAAACAGTGGAATACGGCTTTCGGGCCATAGACCGCGCCGTGCAGAAGGACTGGTTCGTGTTCCCCTGGGAGGCGATGGCGCCGCGCGAAGCGCTGCAAGAGGACGCCATGGAAGTGCCGGAGCGAATCGCCTGACAGCCGCTCACGCGTTCAGCCTCCGTCAATCGCGCGTGCGCCACCGTTCGTCCGGCGGCGCGCCGGACACATCGAGTTCCACGCGCGTTGCCATCGGGTAAGAACAGAAACCCTGCCCCCAAGCGCCTAACTATCGGAGGAACCATGCTGAAAAGCACTTTTAAGCGTCCGCGCATCGCCGCGCTCGCACTCGCCCTGGCGGGCAGCGCCGCGCTCGGCGGCTGCATGACCGCGACACCCTATCAGCCCGCAACCGGTTATTCGGCCAACGGCTATTCAGACCAGCAACTCGAAGACGACCGCTTCCAGGTCAATTTCCGCGGCAACAGCCTCACTTCGCGTGAGACGGTCGAGCGCTACCTGCTCTTCCGCGCCGCCGAGCTTACCCTGCAGCGCGGCTTCGACCATTTCATCTTGGTCTCGAAAGACACCGAAACTCGAACCACGCGGTATCGCGAGCCCAGCGCGTTCGGCGCCGGCCCCTGGGGCTATTGGAGTCCATCCTGGCGCTATTACCGTCGCGGCTTTGGCTGGGGCTATTACAACCCCTTCTACGACGATCCGTTCTGGAGCCGCCGCGACTGGGACTATCGCACAGTCAATCAATATGAAGCGATGGCTGAAATCGTCGTCGGTCGCGGCCCCAAGCCGCGCGGCAACGTCCGCGCCTTCGACGCGCGCGAAGTGATCGATCGCCTCGGCCCGTCGATCGTGACGCCCACGCGCTGATCTCTGTCAGAGCGGAGAAATAAGGGGAGCGACTGTTCGCAGGCGCTCCCTTTTTCGTGGCTGACACGGAAGGTTAGTAAAGGTTAGGCCAATGCGCGGTCGGCCAGGCCCGCGAAAAGTCACACAAGGTCACACCAGCAACGGCTTTCGCGCGGCGCGAATGTTCCCATGTTCGCACTGGCCATGGGGTTTTTCGGACCGACGATTTCAAAGAGCGGTCGGGGGTGCCGACCGGCTCAGCCAAGCAGGCGAAATCCTATATTGCAAGGGGGGTGCTTAGGGCACCGCGTCTGGTGGAGGACGGCTTGGCAGCTTGCTGCTTAGCGGAGGTTGGATGAGGGGACATGCTATCGAGAGGGTGATCCCCTCACCCAGCTACGACTAGGGCCGCGTGAAGAACGCGACCCAAGTCTGCGCAACCAGTTTCAGGTAAACAGCGCCCCGCGCTGTTTAGGCCATGCCGGGGGCATGGCCGACCTGAAACTCCCGATGGGAGAGGGAAAATCGACCGGCCGGTGTGCCGAGTGATGGGTGGGATATTGGCGGCCTAAGCCACTTGCCCGTGGCAATGTTTGTATTTCGAGCCCGAACCGCACGGGCACGGCGCGTTCCGGCTGACCAGGCCCTCCCATTCGGCGGGATCGGTCGGCAAGTCATCGCCCGTGGGCTGGGGGATGCCCAGCATCGGGATCCGCGTAGTCACCGCGCCGGTCGCGCCGCCGTCATAATCCCAGGTGTCGTCGTCGCCGCTCAGCGGATCGATGTGCGTCGTCAGGAAATCGGGCAGTTCCGGCAGGCCTTCCGGCGGCGCCATGCGGAACTGCGCCATCGCCAGCGTGCGCGTCACGTCTTCTCGGATCGTCTCGAGCATGCGCTGGAAGAGCGCGAACGCCTCGTGCTTATACTCATTGATCGGCGTCTTTTGCGCATAGGCACGCAAGTGGATCACCTGGCGCAGCGCGTCGAGCATCGCGAGATGCTCTTTCCAGTGATGATCGAGGCTCTGGAGCAGGATCGACTTCTCCACCTGACGCCACGTCTCGGGCTCCAGATCGGCCGCCTTTTCGGCGATCAGCTTGTCGGCCGCTTCACGGACGCGCTGCTCCACCATCTCGGGCTCGACGGTCTCTTCCTTGACCCACTGGTCCACGGGGACCTCGATATTGAGGACCGACCTCAGCTTTTCCTTGAGCCCCTCCACATCCCATTGCTCGGGATAGGAATTGGGCGGGCAGGCATCGCCGACGATCGCGTTGACCGTCTCCGCCCGCATGTCCTCGACTACGTCGCCCACCGTGTCGGCATCCATGATGTCCGAGCGCTGCTCGTAGATCACCTTGCGCTGATCGTTCATCACGTCATCATATTCGACGACCTGCTTGCGGATATCGTAGTTGCGGGCCTCGACCTTCTTCTGGGCGGTCTCGATCGCTTTGGTCAGCCACTTGCTGCCGATCGCCTCGCCGTCCTCGATGTTCGAGCGCATCATGCGGCTGAACAGCGTGTTCGATCCGAAGATGCGGAGCAGATCGTCGTCCAGGCTCAGATAGAAGCGGCTGAGCCCCGGATCGCCTTGGCGGCCCGAGCGGCCACGCAGCTGGTTATCGATGCGGCGGCTCTCATGGCGCTCGGTGCCGAGCACGAACAGCCCGCCGGCGGCGATGACCGCGTCCTTTTCCACCTGAATTTCGGCCTTAATCGCGTCGATCGCGGCGTCCTTCGCGGGGCCCTCGGGCATTTCGCTCAACTCGTCATGGATGCGGAACTCCAGATTGCCGCCGAGCTGAATGTCGGTTCCCCGGCCGGCCATGTTGGTCGCGATCGTGACAGTGCCGAGCCGGCCCGCCTGCGCCACGATATGCGCCTCCATCTCGTGATGGCGGGCATTGAGCACCGCGTGATCGACGCCTTCCTTGTTGAGGAAGTCCGACAGCATCTCGCTCTTTTCAATCGAGACCGTACCGACCAGCACCGGCTGCCCCTTGGAAGCGTGATCCTTGATCTTCTTGGCGATCGCCGCGAATTTCTCTTCGATCGTCTTGTAGAATTCGTCTTCCTCGTCGGCGCGCTTGACCGGCAGGTTGGTCGGGATCGTGACGACGTTCATCTTGTAGATGTCGAAGAATTCCGCCGCTTCGGTCGCCGCGGTGCCGGTCATGCCCGAGAGCTTGGGATACATGCGGAAATAGTTCTGGAAGGTGATCGAGGCCATGGTCTGGTTCTCGGGCTCGATCGCCACGCCTTCCTTGGCCTCCACGGCCTGGTGCAGGCCCTCGGACCAGCGCCGCCCGTCCATCATGCGGCCGGTGAATTCGTCGATGATGATGACCTTGTCGTCCTTGACGATGTAATCGATGTCGCGCTTGAACATCATGTTCGCGCGCAGCGCCTGGTTCAGGTGGTGGACCACCTGGGTATTTTCGAAATCATAGAGATTGGCGCCCACCAGGATGTCAGCCGCCTCCAGCATTCGCTCGACCTTTTCGGTGCCGTCCTCGGTCAGGATGATCGACTTCTGCTTCTCGTCCATCTCGTAATCGATCTTGTCGAGCTGCTTCACGATTGCATCGACGCGCATGTAGAGCTCAGACTTGTCGTCCGTAGGGCCCGAGATGATCAGCGGGGTGCGGGCCTCGTCGATCAGGATCGAATCGACTTCATCGACGATCGCGAAATTGAAGGCGCGCTGGGTCATCGAGGCGCGATCATATTTCATGTTGTCGCGCAGATAATCGAAGCCGAACTCGTTGTTCGTCCCATAAGTGATGTCCGAATGATAGGCTTCGCGCCGCGCCTGATCGGTAAGGTTCGGGATGATCACGCCCACGGTCATTCCCAGGAACTTGTAGATGCGCCCCATCCATTCGGCGTCGCGCGCCGCCAGGTAATCGTTGACGGTGACGACGTGAACGCCCTCCCCGGGCAGTGCATTGAGGTAGCAGGCCAGCGTGGCGACCAGCGTCTTGCCTTCGCCGGTGCGCATCTCCGCGATTTCGCCGCGGTGAAGCACGATGCCGCCGATCATCTGGACATCGTAATGCCGCTGCCCCAGCACGCGCTTGGCCGCCTCGCGCACCGTGGCGAAAGCCTCGGGCAGCAGATTGTCCAGCTTTTCGCCGTTCGCCAGCCGCTCGCGGAACCTGGCGGTCTGCCCGGCCAGTTCCTCGTCCGTCATCGCCGAGATGGTGTTTTCGAAGCCGTTGATCTTGGCGACGATCGCACCGAGCGACTTCACATAGCGTTCGTTGGACGATCCGAAGATGGTCTTGGCCAAACCGCCGAGCATGGGAATTCCAGTCATGATCTAAAGGAGGCGTCGCGCCGAGTACGGCGCGCGCGAAATGCAAATTACGGAGATGCGCGGCCGAACGTCAGCGGGCCGCGGCAAACCTCATTCGAGCCGGCGCTCGAAAGGAAAATGCTGCCCGGCGAGCGGCGCGGAATTGCGCAAGGGGCGCAGCGCCGGCGCCGAGCGCGTGGCGCGCGTTGCTACCGAAGGGGGCTTGACCGCCCGAGCGGGCTGGACCGCCGCCTGTGCCGCCTCGGCGGCATGGACCACCGCCACGCCCTGCACCGCGCGCACCTGCCGCTCGCCCGAACCGGCGCCGGTCAGGCTTGCAAGCAGCGCAGTGAGGAGAAGCAGCAATTCCAAGCGTATCTCTCATGTGCGGGAAGCCGCGCGGGCCTTCAGCCTACGCGGTTCGTCAGGCGACATAGTGATTGCCCGCGCGTTCGCCAATGGAAATCACGCGGCGAACCGCGCGCCGGGATCAGCCCTTCGGCGCCTCGGCTTCGAATCCGACCGTGACGTCGCGCGTCGAGGGCGCCCCATCGGCAACCGGATCGGCCTTCACATTGCCCTGGGCCTGGGTGCACGCGACCCGATCGATGGCAGTGCTGCCGCTGGTCTTGGCCGTTTTGCACCCGGTGGCTGCGCCCTTGCCGTCAAAGGTGAGCGTGACGACGGGGTTCTGGCGAAAGCTGGACGGCAGCTTCTGGACGGTCAACGTCAGCACCGTGGGCGGCGCGGCCGGACCCGCCTGGAAAGAAGCGAGCGCGAGCAGGGATACGAACAACATGAAAACCTCTCCGTTGGATAAGCGCTTGTAGCAAAAGCCCGTCTGCCAACAAACTTGATATTTGCCCGCCGCTGCCCGAAGCAGCCGCCACTCCATCTCGGGTCCCGCCATGTCCACCGAACGCTCACCGCTCGCCCTTCCCTTCCCCGACATGCCGGCGATCCCCGGCACGACGCCGCACGTGGCGCGGGCGCGCTACAAGAATTGGGACCGCTGCGACTTGACCTTCGTGACACTCGATCCGGGCACCGCGGTCGCGGGCGTGCTCACCCAGAGCCGCTGTCCCTCGCCCGAAGTGGAATGGTGCCGCAAGGCGCTGGTGCTCGGCAAGGCCCGCGCTCTGGTGGTCAATGCGGGCAATTCCAATGCTTTCACCGGAAATCGGGGTCGTGCGGCGGTCGAGGCGATCGCGGCGCGCGCCGCGGCGCATCTTGGCTGTGAGCCTTCGGACATTTTCGTCGCCTCCACCGGAGTGATCGGTGTGCCGCTGCCGATCGACAAGGCAGAGGCCGGGCTCGATGCCGCTTTCACCGCGACGCCGTGCACCTGGGAAGACGCGGCGGCTACGATCATGACCACCGACACCTTCGCCAAGGGCGCTGTGACCCATGCGATTGTCGATGGGCGCAGAGTGACGCTGACCGGCATCATCAAGGGTTCCGGCATGATTATGCCCGACATGGCGACGATGCTGGGCTTCATCTTCACCGATGCAGCAGTGGCCCCGGAGTTTCTGCAATCGGCGTTAAGCGGCGCGAATACTAAGACTTTTTCGTGCATCACGGTGGATAGTGACACTTCGACCAGCGATACCGTGCTCGCTTTCGCCACGGGCAAGGCGGGCAACGCGCCGCTCACCGACGAGGACTGCGCCGGAGCCGACGCCTTCCGCGCAGCGCTCGTCGATCTCTGCCATCAGCTCGCGCTGCTAGTCGTGCGCGACGGCGAAGGGGCTCGGAAGCTGATCACCGTCCAAGTCCAGGGCGCGGAAAGCGATCGCAGCGCCCATGCCATCGCCATGTCGATCGCCAATTCGCCGCTGGTGAAGACCGCGATCGCCGGCGAGGACGCCAATTGGGGCCGCGTGGTCATGGCCGTAGGCAAGGCGGGGGAGCCCGCCGAGCGCGACAAGCTCGCGATCCGCTTCGGGACCACGCAAGTGGCCGAAGGCGGGCTGGCAGTGGCCGGCTATGAGGAAGCCCCGGTCGCCGAGCATTTGAAAGGCAGCGACATCCGCATCGGCATCGATCTGGGCCTGGGCGAGGGCCGCGCCACCGTCTGGACCTGCGACCTGACGCACGGCTATATCTCGATCAATGCCGATTATCGGAGCTGAGCCTGGGATCAGCGGCTGAACCGCGCGGCGAGCTCCACATGGGTGGACCATCGAAATTGCCCGACCGGCTGGATCCAGTCCAGGCGATAGCCGTGTTTGCACAAAATCTCAGCATCTCGGGCGAAAGTTCCGGGATTACACGAGACATATGCCACCAGCGGAGCACGCGAACCTGCGATTTCCGCTACTTGTTCCTTGGCACCGGCGCGCGGTGGATCGAGGATGACCGCACCGAAATTGCCCAGATCCACGCTGCTGACCGGGCGGCGAAACAAGTCGCGATGGTCGGCGAAGACCGGGCGGCCCGCGTGAGCCGCCGCCGCCTTGAGCGACAGGATCGAGTCACGGGCAGCCTCGGCGGCGTAGACCTTGGCGGCTGGGAAGGCGAAGGTGAAGGTCCCCAAGCCGGCGAACAGATCGGCGACGGTGCCGGCATCGGCTGCGATCTCATGGACCGCCGAGACCAGGGCGGCCTCTCCCTCGGATGTTGCCTGGAGGAAATTGCCCGCCGGAAACGGCACCGCGACGCCGCCCAGCGTGACCGTCACCGGCTCGGGCTCCCAGCGCGCAGTCGGGCCGAAGCCTTCGTCGATCGAAAGCCGGGCGAGCTTATGGCGCCCGGCAAAGGCCGTGAGCGCTTCGGCGGCCGCCAGCCCTTCGGCATCGAGTCCGTCGATCAGCACGTCGCGGCCCTGGTTAGTCCGGGCGACATGCACGTTGATCCGCCGCGTATTGGGCAGCAGCGCCGCCAGCAGCCCGCGCAGGGGCGAGAGCAAGGCGAACAGATCGGGCGCAAGGATATGGCATTCCTGCAGATCGATGATCTGGTGGCTGCCCTGCCCGGTAAAACCGAGATGCACCTGCCGCCCGCGGCGCTCGGCATGCAGCGTAGCACGGCGGCGCGTGCGCGGGGGCGACAGCAACGGCGCACGGATCTCGGTTTCGAGCGAGTGCGCGGCCAGCGCGCCCGCGATGCGATCGACGATATACTGGCTCCAGCTCGCGTCATCGAGATGCTGGAGCTGGCAGCCGCCGCATTCGGGGAAATGACGGCAAGGCGGCGCATGGTGGTGCGGGCCGGGGGTGACGACCCCATCCGCGCCGACAATATCGCCGGGCGCAGTGAAGGGCACATGGCGGCCATCACCAGTAACCCCCTCGCCCCTGCCCGCCACGCGGACGACCATATCGTCGCTCACAGGCATTCGGAGATCGCTTGGGGGATATAATCGATCAGGCTGTCGGCGATGAAGGCCGGCCCGGCGAGTTGCGCGGCGCGCGCGTGCAGCCATGCGGCCGCCTGTGCCGGCTGCGCGTGGTTCGCCGCCACCTGCGCTCCGACCAGACCCGCCAGCACGTCGCCTGTCCCCGCCGTCGAAAGCCATTGCGAGCCAGTAGGGAGCGCGTGCGCAGCGCCCTTCCAGGACGCAATAACGGTATCTGCTCCCTTGTGGAGGATAGTGCTGCGCGAGGTGACGGCAGCGGCGAGCGTCGCGTCGATCTTGCTGCCCTCCGTATCGAACATCCGCTCGAATTCGCCCGAATGGGGCGTGAGCCAGGCAGGCGCGGTGCGGCGCTGGAGCCAGGCGGCGGCGGACTTGCCGAGCAGGCTGAGCGCATCGCCATCGAGGATCAGCGGGCGAGCGCATCCCAGAGCCGCCTTGAGCATCGCTTCGGCGCGTCGATCGCGGCCGAGACCGGGGCCGATCACCACCGCGCCGATGCGCTCGTCGGTGAGCAGATCGGCGAGATCGTCGCCGCTCTGCACCGCTCGGTGGACCAATGCATCCGGCACGCCCCGGATATCCGCGCCGGCGAGCATTACATAACCCGCCCCGCCGGCCATCGCGGCACGCGCCGCAAGCCGAGCCGCTCCAGGCATCGCGCCTTCGACCACGACGACCATGCCGCGGCTGTACTTGTGGTCCAGCGCTCCAGGGACCCGAAGCCCCGGCCGGGCAAGCGTGCGCCAGCGCGTCTCGACCGGCACGCCGATATCGGCGAGGATAACATGGCCGCTGCACTCGCGCCCGCGCCCAAGCACATGGCCCGGCTTCAGCGCGCCCAAAGCGAGCGTCGCGGTCATCCGGCGCGCGCCGAGATCCTCGCCCGTGTCGGTCTCGATGCCGGAGGGCAAATCGATCGCGAGGCTGAACTCGGCCGCTCCGACCAACTCGGCGAACACCGCCGCGACGCCGCGCTCGAGCGGGCGAGTGAGTCCGGTGCCGAACAAGCCATCGATCAATATTGGGCGGGGCCGGGCTTCGTAGAGTGAGGAAACCGGGCCGTCCCAGGCGTCGAGCATCGCCTTCGCCGCGCCCGTCATCGGCTCTCCGCATGCCGCGACGGTGACGTCATGGCCCCGCGCCTTGAGCAAGCACGCCGCGGCATAGGCGTCGCCGCCATTATTGCCGGGACCCGCCAGTAAAAGGATCGGGCGGCCCAGGGAAAAGCGCGCCGCCTCTCGCGCCACGGCTGCGCCCGCGCGCTCCATCACCTCGATCTGCGGCGTGTAGCGGAAGGCTTCCTCCTCGGCGGCGCGCATCTGGGCGGCAGTCACGATCGGGGCGTCGGCGGGAATCACTTGGCCGGTGTGGATTGCCGGACGGTCGCGGGCAAGCGATAGCGCGCGCCGCCGATCGCGACTTCGATCAGATCTGGCGCCAGGGTGGTCACCTGGGCGTGCTCGGCGCCGTCCGCGGCGGTCACCCCGCGGCCATCGCGGGTTACCAGCAGGCGGCGGAAACCGCCATCCGGATGGCGCAGCGTCAGGAACAGCCCGTCCTGTGACTCAACGATATCGATCGCGCAGGAATAAGCGAAGCGGTCCTGCCCCGGTGGTGCGCACTCGATCCGGCCATCGGCCTTCTCGACGGCTTCCTTATGCGCCGCCCGCTTGGCATCCGCCACCTTGTCAGGGACGATACTTTCACACGCTGTCAGAAGAATGAATGCTATGACGCTGTTATATATCCGCATAGACATGGCGTTCGGCGCTAGCTCCAGGGTGCGTCACCGCCCCCTTATAGGCCGGGCCGACAGTGCGGGAATAGCGCCACAGCGCACCAGACTGGTAATCGTTCACACGCGGGCTCCAGGAGGCGCGCCGCGCGGCGAGAATGTCCTCCGGAACATCCAGGTCTATCGTGCCCGCTTCGGCATCGATGCGGATCGAATCTCCGTCCTGGATCAGCGCGATCGGGCCGCCCTCGGCGGCTTCAGGGCCGACATGGCCGATGCAGAAGCCCCGCGTCGCGCCGGAGAAGCGCCCGTCGGTGATCAACGCCACCTTCTCGCCCATGCCGAGGCCGTACAGCGCGGCGGTGGTCGAAAGCATTTCACGCATGCCGGGTCCGCCCTTGGGGCCCTCATAGCGGATGACGATCACTTCGCCTTCCTGTATCTGGCGCTTCTCGACCGCCTGGAAGCAATCCTCCTCGCAATCGAACACGCGGGCGGGACCGGTGAACTGGAGCCGGTGCATGCCCGCGACCTTGACGATTGCCCCCTCGGGAGCGAGGCTGCCGCGCAAGCCGACCACGCCACCGGTGGGCGAAAGCGGCGTTTTGACGTCGTAGATCACCTTCTGGTCGGGGTTCCACGTGACCTGGTCGATATTCTCACCCAGCGTCTTGCCGGTCACGGTCATGCAATCGCCGTCGAGGAAACCGCCCGAGAGCATCGTCTTCATCAGCATATAGACACCGCCGGCCTCATGCATGTCCTTGGCGACATACCTGCCCCCGGGTTTCAAGTCGGCTATATAAGGTGTTGATTTAAAAGCGTCCGCTACATCGTACAAGTCGAACTCGATGCCGGCTTCACTGGCCATGGCCGGCAGGTGCAGCGCCGCGTTGGTCGATCCGCCGGTCGCAGCCACCACGCGCGCGGCGTTGATGAATGCCTCGCGGGTGCAGATGTCGCGCGGGCGCAGGTTGAGCGCGAGCAACTCCATCACCTGCGCGCCGGCCGCGATGGCGATCTGCTCGCGCGACTGATAGGGCGCGGGCACCATGTTCGAATTGGGCAGCGAAAGCCCGATCGCTTCACCGACGCATGCCATGGTGTTGGCAGTGAACTGGCCACCGCACGCGCCATGGCCGGGGCATGCGACCTTTTCCAGCGCTGTAAGGTCGGCAATCGGGCAGGTCCCCGCGGCATAGCGGCCCACCGCTTCAAACACGTCTACCACGGTGACGTCGCGATTCTCGTAGCGGCCGGGCAGGATCGATCCGCCATAGACGAAGATCGAAGGCACGTTGAGCCGCAGCATCGCCATCATCATGCCGGGCAGCGACTTGTCGCACCCGGCGAAGCCGACCAGCGCATCGTAGCAATGGCCGCGCACCGACAGCTCCACCGAGTCGGCGATGACTTCGCGGCTGACGAGCGAGGATTTCATCCCCTGATGGCCCATCGCGATACCGTCGGTCACGGTGATCGTGTTGAAGCGCCGGGGCAGTCCACCGCCCGCGATCACGCCCTCACGCGCCGCGTCCGCCTGGAAATCGAGCGTAGTGTTGCACGGCGCACTGTCATTGCCGGCGGACGCGAGCGCGACGAAGGGCTTGGCGATATCCTCTTCGGCTATCCCCATCGCGTAATAATAGCTGCGGTGGGGGGCGCGCTCGGGGCCGACCGAGACATGGCGGCTGGGAAGCCGGGCTTTGTCGAAGCGATGGGTCATAGTGCGACAGCCTATGTCGCGGGAGCGCCTTTCCGCGCAAGACTATTGCGCAAAGAATTTGTCAGGCCCTCCAAAGTGCAGGTCCATCGTTCGATGCCCCGCTTGTCGCGGATCAAGTCGTTTCTCACTTCTATCGCAATCGAGGGAATGCCCTGCCCTTCGGCATGCCGGTTGAGCGTCGCATTAAGCATCCGGCCCGAATAGGGTTCGTTGTCGCCGGTGATCAGGCCCTGCCCGCGCAGCCATGCGATGGCGGGAAGCGCGGCGCGGGCGTCACGATTATAGAGTATGCCGACTTCCCAGGGGCGATCCGTGCCGCCCTGCTCCAGGCACGGTGTGAAGCTGTGGATCGAGAGGACCAGCGCGGGCCGCTGGGCGCGGACGCGATCGCGAATGGTGCGGTGATAGGGCGCGTGAAAGCGGGCGATGCGGTCCTGACGGTCCGCGTTCCGGTTGCCGGGAATCGCGTGGCCATCGCTCCGATGCGGGATCAGCCCGGCATGGTCGCTTTCGCGGTGCAGATCGATCGCGAGGCGCGAGACGGTGGCGAGGATCGCGGGCGCATCCAGCGCGGCGGCAAGGCCGCGGGTAAGCGGCCCAGCGCCGAGATCCACCGCGATGTGGAGATCAAGGAGTTCAGGCGCGATGCCGAGCTCGATGCCCGGGGGAACGGCGTTTGAGGCGTGATCGCACAGCAGGAGCACGTCCCCTGCCCGGCCCTGGATAATCTCGGTCATTCGAAAACCGGCCTGCGCCGCTCTCGAAACGCCTTGTGGCCCTCGGCGAATTCGGAACCGCCGAAGGCCGCATCGAACGCCGCGTCCAGATCGGGCTGCGTGGGATCGGCGAGGGTACGCTTGAGCAGCCGCATCGCGCCCGGCGCATTGGCGGCGATGCGATCGGCAAAGGCGCGGGCCAGGGTCGCGGGCTCTTCCCACCGCAACTCCACCAGCCCCATCGCCAGCGCGTCGGCGGCATCGACGATCTCCCCGGTGAACAGCATCCGCGCGGCATTGCCCTTGCCCACCTGCGCCACCAGCCGCGCGACATCCTCGCGCGGATAGCCGATGCCGAGCTTGGCGGGCGTGGAAGCGAATTGCGCCCCATCCCCGGCCACCCGCAAGTCGCAGGCGAGTATCAGCGCGATGGCGGCCCCGAAGCAGCCGCCGTCGATCACGGCGATGATGGGCATGGGAAGCGCCGCGATCGCCTCTATCCCGGCGCGCATCGCTTCGCGGAAGCGGGTGGCGTCGTCCGTGGCGAAAGTGGCGAATTCGCCGATATCCGCGCCCGCCGAGAATACCACCGGCACGTCGGATTTGAGGATCACGCAGCGCGCGTCGCTTGTCGCGATCTTCCGAGCGGCTTCGGCGAGCGCGTGCCAGCCGGCGATCGACAGGGCATTGCGCGCCTGGGGCCGGGATATTGTGATGGTGGCGATGGCGCCGTCGCGCTCGGCATGGATCATGGCCCCGGCATTAGGGGCTTGCGGCTGGCGAGCCAAGCGGCGGGGATGGCGCTTGCCGAGGCAAGGGCCACCGGCGGACGTCCCGCTCCTGGCGTCTGATCCGCTGAGGCAAGATTGCACCGGCAGGTTACAAGACCGGGTTTGCGAGTCTGGTTAACCTCCTCACCACCGTCTTGCCCCGCGAGGACCAGGAAGCGATCAGATCAGGCGGGTCGGCTGTACCCACCAGCCGGGTCGCATTGAACGGGCGGCGGCTTCGCACGCTCCCTCGCTGTCGAACAACGCGAAACAGGTCGCGCCCGAACCGGACATGCGGGCAAGGGTCACATCCGGCTGTGCGGCCAGCAATTCCAGCACGTCGCCGATCACCGGGGCGATCTGGCGCGCGGGCGCCTCGAGATCGTTGCGGCCTGCCAGTGGATCGAGAGCCATCGGCCCGCGATCCACTCCATCCCAGCGGCGGAACACTTCCGCGGTCGATACCGCCACGCCCGGGTTGACCAGCAGCACCGGCGTTCCCGGCCGCCCGGGCACCGGCTCGAGCCGCTCCCCCCGGCCGCGCCCGATCGCGCTTTTGCCGAGAAGACATGCGGGCACGTCCGAGCCAAGCGCTTCGGCAATGTCGAACATAGCTTCGTTCGGCACCCCATGCAGCCGCCCCAGCGCGCGCAGAGCCGCGGCGGCATCGGCCGACCCCCCCCCGATGCCGGATGCCACTGGCAGCCGCTTGTCGAGCGTTATCGCATGCGCCCCGCCGCGGAAGCGCTGGGCGAACGAAGCGGCGGCGCGCGTGACGAGATTGTCGCCTTCCCCTGCCAGCGCCGCCGCGAAAGCGCCGGTCATGCTGAAGCTGTCCGCCTCTGCCGGCTCCACCGTCACCACGTCGCCATGCTCGACGAACGCGAACAGCGTTTCCAGTTCGTGATAGCCATCCGCCCGCAGCGTGCGGACGTGCAGCGCGAGATTGAGCTTGGCCGGAGCGGCCTCGACGATCATCCGAGCCGCGCCCCGGTGTCACATGTTCGGGTAATTTGGCCCGCCGCCGCCCTCGGGGACAACCCAGTTGATGTTCTGGGTGGGATCCTTGATGTCGCAGGTCTTGCAGTGCACGCAATTCTGCGCGTTGATCTGGAACCGCAGATCATCGCCTTCCCCCACCACTTCATAGACGCCGGCGGGACAGTAACGCTGCGCGGGTTCGGCGTACACCGGAAGATTGTAGCCGATCGGAATATCGGGGTCCTTCAGCGTCAGGTGGACCGGCTGGTCTTCCTCGTGATTGGTGTTCGAGATGAACACCGAAGAGAGCCGGTCGAACGTAAGCACGCCATCGGGCTTGGGATATTCGATCACCCGCGCCTGGCTGGCCGGAACCAGGCTCTCATGGTCGGGATGATGCTTCATCGTGAAGGGCCAGCGCAGCCCGAGATGTTCGCTCCACATCGCCATGCCCGCCAAAACGGTGCCCCAGGTGTCGCCGAATTTCTTGACCAAGGGCACGACATTGCGAACGCCGCGCAATTCCTTCTCCACCCAGCTCGACTTATAGGCATCGGCATAACCGGTGAGCTCATCCGAGGAGTGTCCCGCCTGGACCGCGGAGAAGGCGGCTTCGGCGGCCATCATGCCGCTCTTCATCGCGGTGTGCGTACCCTTGATCCGCGGTACGTTGAGGAAACCGGCGCTGTCGCCCATCAGCACGGCCCCGGGCATGGTGAGCTTGGGCACCGATTGCCAGCCGCCGTCGCTGATCGCGCGCGCGCCGTAGCTGACGCGCTTGGCGCCCTGCAGGATTTCGGCGATCGCGGGGTGCGTCTTCCAGCGCTGCATTTCGTGGAAGGGCGAGAGATACGGATTGGTGTAGTTCAGCCAGGTCACGAAGCCGAGCGCGACCTGCCCGTCGGCCTGGTGATACAGGAACCCGCCGCCATTGGCCTCATCTTCCTTGAGCGGCCAGCCCTGGGTGTGGATCACCCTGCCGGGCACATGCCTGGCCGGGTCCACGTCCCACAGCTCCTTGATGCCGATGCCATAGACCTGCGGCTGGGCCTCGCCGCAGAGTTCAAAATTGCGCTGGAGCTGCTTGGACAGATGCCCACGCACACCCTCACCAAAGAGCGTGTATTTGGCATGGAGTTCAAGGCCCGGCGCGTAATCTGGCTTGTGCGTGCCGTCGCGCGCCACGCCCATGTCCCCGGTCGCCACGCCCTTTACGCTGCCATCCGCATTGTAGAGGATTTCGGCGGCGGCGAAGCCCGGGAAGATCTCCACGCCCAGCTCCTCGGCCTTTCCCGCCAGCCAGCGGCAGAGATTGCCGAGCGAGCCGGTATAAGTGCCCTTATTGTGCAGATAAGGCGGGGTCACGAATTCGAGGAAGCTCGATTTGCCCTTTTCGCTCAGGATCCAGTGATGGTTTTCGGTGACGGGCGTGCGCGCCAGCGGGCAGCCGTCGTCGCGCCAATCGGGCAGCAATTCGTCAAGCGCGCGTGGATCGATCACTGCGCCCGACAGGATGTGGGCGCCGACTTCGGAGCCCTTTTCGAGGATGCACACCGAGAGTTCGGAGCCGGCATCCGCGGCAAGCTGCTTGAGGCGAATCGCCGCGGAAAGCCCCGCAGGACCCGCGCCGACGATCACCACGTCGTAAGGCATCGACTCGCGCTCGCTCATCACCCAATCCCCTGCATGTCCGTTTCGGGACGCCGTACACGCCTGTCGTCGCGCGCCGGCAACGTCCTGCCCTCCCGTCGATGAAGGCAGATTGACCGCGGCGTCAACAGGGATTCAAAGGCACACATGGGGGCGGAACACGCACATGATTGGCGGCTAGGGCTCGCGAGCGCACTCGAATGGTGGCGCGACGCCGGCGTGGAGACGCTGCAGGAAGACGAACCGCGCGACTGGCTCGCGCGGCCCCTGGCCGCGCCCGATGCCGCGCCGGACAAGGTCGCCGCGGCGTCCCCACCCCTCGAGATATTGCCGACCACGCTCGAGGATTTCGTCGCATGGCGGCTGGGTCCTGCCGCGCCCGAGAGCGGCTGGCATACCCCGCTGATCGCGCCAAGCGGCCCGGCGCACCCCAGGCTGGTGATCTTCAGCGACATGCCATGCGCCGAAGACAGCGAGACGCTGATGGGCGGACCTGCCGGCATATTGCTGGACCGGATGCTCGCGGCGATCGGGCTGGATCGCGAGTCGGTTTATTTGGGCTCGCTCGCGGTGGCGCGCCCGCTGACCGGCCGTGTGCCCGCCGAGCAGGAAGGACGCCTGATCCAACTCGCGCGGCATCACCTAACCCTGCTGCGCCCCGAGCGCCTGCTGCTGTTCGGCAAGGCCGCCGAGCGCCTGCTCGACGGGCCGGCAGACGGTTCGGGCGATGTTAACCTGTTCGGCTGCACTACACGGGCGGTGGCGACGTATCACCCCCGCTTCCTGCTGGAGCGGCCTGCCGCCAAAAGCGAAGCCTGGAAGCACCTGCTGTTGTTAAGCCGGGGGACCGAGTAAGATGCGTATCGTCCTAGCTGCTGCACTGATCGCCAGTCCGGCCACGGCATTTGCCGACGATCGGCCCGCGCCTGCGCTGGAGGATCGCGCAACATCCCCCGCCGCCCGCGACGGCGACGGCATCCCAGATCAGCTCGATGAGTCGCAGCGCTCCGGTTATCGCACCGCCTTCGCCGCGATCCGCCGCGAACAATGGCAGGACGCGCAGCTCCAGCTCGATTCGATGAAGCCCGGTCTGCTCCATGCGATCGCCCGCGCCGAGCTATACACCGCGAAGAACTCGCCCAAGGTCGATCTGCCTCCGCTGATCGCATTGCTGGCCGAAGCGCCCGAATTGCCCCAGGCTGAACAGATTGCGCGGATGGCCAAGGCGCGCGGCGCGACTGATATTCCCGTCCTGCCTCAATCGAAGCGCCTCGTCTGGTTCGATGGCGCGCCCGTCCGCCAGCGCGCGCGATCGGTGAAGAGCGATTACGCCGCGACAGAGATCGCACTGGCGATCCAGCCCTTCGTAAAGGCGGATGATGGCGCGCAGGCGGAGGCGCTGGTGGAAGCCAAGCTGGCAGACCTGACTCCGGATGCCGCGACCGAATGGCAGCAGAAGGTGGCGTGGATCTATTACGTGTCGGGTGATGATACGAACGCCCGCCGAGTGGCCGCGCGCGCGCAGCAGGGCTCGGGCGATTGGGCCGCGCAGGCCGATTGGGTCGCGGGCCTGAGCGCCTGGCGCCAGCAGGATTGCACCCAGGCCGCCGCGGCATTCGACCGCGTAGCCGCGCGCGCCGCCGACACCGAAATGCGCACCGCCGGGCTTTATTGGGGCTCGCGCGCTGAAATGGCATGTGGCCGGCCTGACCGCGTCTCGCCCAAGCTCAAGGCGGCCTCGCAATATGGCGAGACCTTTTACGGCCTGCTATCCCGCCAGGCGCTGGCGATAGAGGACAAGCCGGTGCGCGGCGAAAGCTTCGTTACCGAGGATTGGAAAGCGCTCGAGCGTCGCCCCAATGTTCGGGTCGCCGCCGCGCTCAGCGAGATCGGCGAGAACCGGCTGGCCGACGAAGTGCTGCGCCAGCAAGCCAAATTGGGCAGCGCGGCCGAACACGGCGCGCTCACTCGCCTGGCCGGGCGGCTCAATCTCGCCTCGACGCAGCTCTGGCTCTCGCACAACGGGCCCGCGGGCGCGACCGTTCAGGTCGCCGCGCGCTACCCAGCCCCCAATTGGACGCCCGACGGCGGCTGGCGCGTCGACAAGGCATTGGTCTTTGCCCACACGCTTCAGGAATCGCGTTTCAATTCGGAAATCCGCAGCGCTGCGGGCGCCATGGGCTTGATGCAGGTCAAGACGCTCGCGGCGATCGACGTGGGCCGGCGCAAGGGCGTCACTTATGCGGCGTCGGATCTCACCAAGCCCTCTGTCAACATGGAGATCGGCCAATCCTATCTCGAACAGTTGCGCGATCAGCCGTTTACGGGCGGGCTGCTGCCGAAGGTTATCGCGGCCTATAATGCCGGGCCGACCCCGGTTCAGGCATGGAACGCCGCATCGAAGGATGGCGGCGATCCTTTGCTGTATATCGAGAGCATCCCCTATTGGGAGACGCGCGGCTATGTGATGACCGTGCTGCGCAATTACTGGATGTACGAGAATAAGGACGGCCGGAAATCGGCCAGCCGCGAGGCGCTGACTCAAGGCCTTTGGCCCAAATTCCCCGGAATGCAGGGCGCGACATCGGTGCGCATGGGCGCGCGTGCTACCTCGTCGCGGGGCGATCTTGGCAATCGATGAGGGCGTAGCTTTCCGCCCGGTGCGGATCGCTGTGCTGACCGTTTCGGACACGCGAACCTTGGCGGACGACCGTTCGGGGGACCGGCTGGTCGAGCGGCTGACTTCCGCGGGGCATGTACTGGCCGACCGCGCGATCGTCAGCGACGATCCCGAGCAGATCGTCGGCAAGCTTCATGCCTGGATCGACGATGCCGGTGTGGACGTGATCCTCACCACTGGCGGGACGGGGGTCACCGGTCGCGACGTGACGCCCGAGGCGCTCGCGCGCGTCCGGGACAAGGAAATTCCCGGCTTCGGCGAACTGTTTCGCTGGCTGAGCTACCAGAGCATCGGCACTTCCACTATTCAGTCCCGCGCCACCGCCTGCGTCGCGCGCGGCACCTATATCTTCGCGCTGCCCGGCTCGACCGGCGCGGTTACCGACGCATGGGACGGCATCCTCGCCACCCAGCTCGACATCCGCCACAAGCCCTGCAATTTCGTCGAACTCATGCCGCGCCTGATGGAGCGGTAAGCGCGCGTCTGCAATTGCGGGCTGCTGTCGTTACAGGTTCTCCGCCAAACTGCAAAAACCGCATTGTCGGTTGAGGCCATCGCCTTGCTGTAAAGCCTGATCCTTTCTTCTTGAACCAGCCAAACATCCGTCGCTCCTATCTCAAGCGGCAATGCCATCTATTTGAGGGACGTCCGCAAGTGATCGCTACCTGACGATCGTCAGGTAGCGATCGAACTCACATCGGGCACCATGACCGCCAGCTCATGCCCATGCGGGTCTCGGAAGTGGAAACGGCGGCCGCCCGGAAAGGCGAAGATCGGCATCGTTACCGTTCCGCCGCCTGCCTCCACCTTCGCCAACGCATCCTCGAGATCCTCGACTTCGATCACCGGCAGCAGCTGCGCGGTCGCCTGCTCGATGTCGCCATTCAGGCCGACATCGACATCGCCGGTCGTCATCGCCGCATAGTCGGGCCCGAAATCCTCGAACTTCCAGCCGAACACGCTGGAGTAGAACTCCTTTTGCGCGGTCACATCGCGCACCGGCAACTCCACATAGTTCAACCGCGCCATTCCACCCTCCAATGTTCTTGCTATGTTCTATTTCGCAGCCTAGCTTTCGGCAATGGCCAAGACTCGTCCCGTTCGTGGTGCCACACTGAACCAGGAGAGCGCTCGGTTCAACCTGCCGTCGACGGAAGCGGACGGCGATTGGCTCGACGAGCGTGAGGCCATCGACGGCGAGCCGCCGCCGCTGCGTACCACCGTGACGGTGGAAAAGCCGCGCACGATCATCACGCGAAACCAATCCCCGGACATTTCCTTCGACCGCTCGATCAATCCCTATCGCGGCTGCGAGCATGGCTGCATCTATTGCTTCGCGCGGCCCAGCCACGCCTATCACGACCTGTCGCCGGGGCTGGATTTCGAGACCAAGCTGTTCGCCAAGCCCGATGCGCCGGTCCTGCTCCGCGCGGAACTGTCCAAGCCGAGTTACGTGTGCAAGCCGATCGCGTTCGGCACCAACACCGATCCCTATCAGCCGATCGAAGGCAAATGGCGGATCACCCGCGGCTGCATCGAAGTGCTCGCCGAATGCGACCATCCGATCACGATCACCACCAAGTCCGATCGCGTGACGCGCGATATCGACCTTATCGCGCCCATGGCGGCGAAGGGCCTCGCCGCGGTGATGATCTCTGTCACTACGCTCGATTCGAAGATCGCGAGGACGCTGGAGCCCCGCGCGCCGCATCCCGAAAAGCGCCTCGCCGCGATCCGCAAGCTGAGCGATGCCGGGATACCGGTCTTCGTCTCGATGTCTCCGGTCGTGCCGCAGATCACCGATCACGAGATGGAGCATATCCTCGAGCGTGCCGCGGCGGCGGGGGCGCGGGCGGCATTCTTCCTGCCCGTCCGCCTCCCCCACGAAGTCGCGCCGCTGTTCCGCGCCTGGCTGGAAGAGCATTTCCCAGATCGCGCGGCGAAGGTGATGGCGACGATCAACTCGATCCGCGGCGGCAAGGACAATGACCCGAATTTCTTTACGCGAATGCGCGGGCAAGGTCCTTGGTCCGAGCTGCTCCGCGCCCGCTTCCTTATCGCAAGCCGCCGATACGGACTGGACAGCGAACGCTTCAACCTGCGGACCGACCTGTTCCGCCGCCCGGCGGGGCCGCAGAGAGAATTATTTTAGCGGCGCGGGCCTGCTGATCCACCTCCCATACAGCGATCCGCCAAGCAATTTTCTGCCCGTCGCAACTTAGGAACAGAGTTTCAAACCTTCCTGAATCAAGTCGCCGATATTTATGCGTGCGGGCGAACCACCGCCGGCGCCCGCGGCTTTCAGTTCCCGCATCATCTTCTGGTCGATCGACCAGATCGGCTCGATTGGCTTGTATCGGCCATGCGCGGCCCCATTGACGGCATAAGTCGTGCCGTCCGCCGTCGCGAACCAGACCGCATTGCCATCACATCCTAGATACCCTGCCTCCGCGGACAGGGGCCATTTCAACCCGCGCTTCTCGAACTCGGCCTTGGTGGCGTTAGGTGCAAGGATCGCGTTGCCCATCTTCCATGTCGTAACCTGATTTTGAAGACGATTCACGAGCAGGGTCATGTCCGCGCCGGGAAAGTAATAAGCGTCATGCAGGTGCGACAAGTCAGAGCGCCCCTTGTCGGATTTTCCCAGTCGCCGTTCGAATGAGGCCTTACTCCAAGGCATGTTCATGGCGACGTTTTCCATCACCCAGCTCTGGTGCTCGTTCAATTGCCTCGCGTCCGCGGCTGAACCACTGGAGCCGGCTAGCTTGAGCTGCTTTTCGGCATGGAGTTGCGGAGCACCCTTGGCGAGTTCGTTTCCTTCGGCTCCCCATTTCGGGAAGAAATCCACGGTCGCATCGTAATCGCCGGCGGGCAGCGGCTTGTCCGATTTGGACGTGTCCAACACGACAGTCGTAGAGGCGCCGGTCAGCGTGATGAATTCAGAATAGCCGATGTAAGTGTCAGTGGGTTTTTGCCCTCGCAAGTCGATCGACGTTGCCACCTTGATCGGCATTGGAAGGTTTGTGCCGATCGTCAGTTGCACGCGATGCGCGTCCAGCGCCTTCGGCTCAATGCTGAGAAAGGGCTTAGCCGGCATCGTCCGCGGCGAAGCTGTCTCAATCGCCGTTTCGGAAGATTTGCCGTCCTTTGGAGCGACTGCCCCGATCGTGATGCCGATCAGTGCGGCGGCAATGGCGAATTGCCAACGCCGGGAGCCCCAAATGTAAGGGTAGGCGACACCCGCTATTGCCGCGAGCCACAGCAACACAAGAATCCCGACCATTATTCCCCCTGTAACCGCGCACCATCGGCGCGCCCTAATCCTTCTGCCGGCTCTTCATCAGCGGCTGGATGCGCGTGCCGAAATTCTTGACGCCTTCCAGGAAATGGTCGAACGTTAGCAGTACGCCGCCGGTGTTCGGCACTTCGGCCATCTCGTCGAGCATCCGCGCCACGTTCTCATAGCTGCCGACCAGCGTGCCCATGTTGATGTTCACCGCGCCCTCGGGCGCGGCGAGCTGGCGGACGTTGGTGGTGGCGTTGAACTTGTCGGCCGCGCCCTGATTGGCGAGCCAGGCGATCGCTTCGTGATCGACGCCGTCATTATACGATTTCCACTTGGCCATCGCCTCTTCGTCCGTCTCGGCAGCGATCACCATGATGAGAACGAAGACCGAAACATCGCGCCCGGTCTTGGCGGTGGCGACCGCGAGCCGTTCGTTGTTGAAGGCGAAGGCCGTTGGCGTGTTGACGCCCTTGCCGAGGCAGAAGGCATAGTCCGCCCATTTCGCCGAGAAAGCCAGGCCCTCATCCGACGAGCCGGCGCAGATGATCTTCATATCGCCGCCCGGCACGGGGCGGACGCGGCAATCGTCCATCTGGTAATAATCGCCCTTGAAGTCCGATACGCCCTTTTCCCAAAGCTCGCGCAGGATTCCGGCATATTCGTCGAGCATCTGATAACGGTTTCGGAAATGCTCGTCCCCCGGCCACATGCCCATCTGGCTGTATTCGGGGCGCTGCCAGCCAGTGATCAGGTTCAGCCCGAAGCGGCCATGGCTGATGCTGTCGATCGTGTTGCACATGCGCGCGGCGAAGGCCGGCGGGATCACCAGCGTGGGGCAAGTCGCATAAATCTTGATCTTGCTCGTGACCGCGGCGAGCGCGGCCATCAGCGTGAAGCTTTCCAGGCCATATTCCCAGAACTCGGTCTTGCCGCCAAAGCCGCGCAGCTTGATCATCGAGAGCAGGAAATCGAGCCCGTGCTTCTCGGCCGCGAGCGCGATCTCCTTGTTCATGTCGAAGCTCGGATGGTATTGCGGCGCGTTCTCGCTGATCAGCCAGCCATTATTGTTGATGGGGACGAAGACGCCGACCTGCATGGTGTTAGCTCCTAGTGGCCCGCCTGGCTGAGCCAGGACAGGACGAGACGATTGAACATATCGGGCCGCGTGACATTGCAGGCATGGCCGCCCGAGCCGAGCACGCCCAATTGCGCGCCCGAAATGCCCTTGGCCAGCCGATGCGAGCATTTGGCCGGCACCAGCATGTCGTCCTCCGAAACCACGAGCATCACCGGCAGATTGATCTCCGCCAGCCGGTCATCGATATCGAAGCTGCGCAGCGCAGTGACGCGGCGCACGATCGTGTCGGCATTGGGAAAGGCCGCCAATTGCGCTTCCAGCTCAGCGTCGAGCTCGGCGCTATGGTCCGAGCTCCAATTGGCCGGATAGAGGAAGATCGGCTGCGCCTTCAGATAAGCGCGCGGGCCGCCGTCGCGCAGCAGCGCCAGCCGCGTTTCGAAGCAGCGGGCGAAATGCGGATCGAGCCTGGACCAGCCATTGACCACGATGAGCGCGGCCAGTCGCTCGGGTGCGCTGAGCGCCAGCGCAAGGCCGATCACGCCGCCGGCGGCATGGCCCAGGAAGTGCGTCTTCTCGATGCCCAGTCCGTCCAGCAGCGCGATGACGTCCTCCGCCATCGTTCCTATCGTGACGCGGCCCGCGAGGGCGCGGTCCGAACGCCCGGTCCCGCGATGATCGTAGACGATCACGCGATACTGCTCGGCGAGCGCAGCGATGTTCGGCTGCCAATATTGGCCCGATCCGCCCAGCCCGGGCGAGAGGATCAGCGGCTCGGCGTCGGCGCGCCCGTGCGATTCCCAGTAAAGGCCCCCGATCTCAGCCATCAGGCGATATGTGCGACGCTGGCGATCTCGACCAGGCAATCGGGCTTCACCAGATCGCATTTGATGCAATAGCGCGCGGGCTTGCTGCCCGGAAAATACTCGGCATAGACTTGGTTGAACGCGGCGTAGTCCGCCAGGTCCTTGAGGAAGATGTGGTTCATCGCCACGTCCGCCAGCGTCGCGCCGCCCGCCTCCAGCGTGGTCTTGATGACCTCCAGCACATGGCGGGTCTGCGCCGCGGCGTCGCCGACATGCAGCACCGCCCCGCCCTCGCCCAGCGCGAGCACGCCCGACACATAGACGGTGTTTCCGGCTTTCGCCCCCGCCGAATAAGGCGCGATGGGCGTCGGGAATTGCGGCGGGTTGATCGGTTCGAAGGGCATATGTCAGTCCTCTCTTGTCCCGCTCACCCTGAGCTTGTCGAAGGGCCCTTCGACAAGCTCAGGGTGAGCGGATGTAGTCCGCTCAGGGTGAGCGGATGTAGTCACTTGGGCATCTGGCCGAAGCTTCCGCAGAAATCCTGGGTGGTGCTTACCCAGCCGAAGAATTTCTCGACATTATAGACGGTGGCGTCCTGCATGGCGGGCGGGCCGAGATGGTGGGTCGCGTCCTCCAGCATCACGCCGAAATATTCGAGGTGGAAGCCGTCGCGCAGCGTGCTCTCGACGCAGACATTGGTGGCGATCCCGACGAATACGATCGTCTTGATGCCGCGCGAGCGCAGCACGCTATCGAGCTGGGAATTGAAGAATGCAGAGTAGCGCGTCTTGCCGATGACGATATCGCCATCCTGCGGCTTGAGGCTGTCGACCAGGTCGTAATCCCAGCCCCCGCGCGCGAGCAGCTTGCCCGCCAGTTCGGGCCGCTTGCGCATGGTCTTGAGTGCGTTCGACTTGTGCCAGTTGGGCGATCCCGGCCCGCCCGCCTCGACATATTCCGGGTCCCAGCCATTCTGCAGGTACACGATCTGGACGCCGGCCTTGCGCCCGGTCTCAAGCACCTTGGCGATCTGCCCAATCGTTCCCGCCGCGCCCGCAATGTCGAACCCGGCCTGATCGACATAGCCGCCGGGTGAGGCATAGGCATTCTGCATGTCGATCACGACGATAGCGGTCTCGCCGGGCACGACGCGGACCGGCTCGGGGCGCGCGGGGAGCGTGACTGCGCTCTCGCTGCGCTCCGCCGACCCCACCGTAATCGCCGCCTGATCCATTCCGCCCCCTTGCAGCGGGCCAAGGTGGACCAGCGCGATGCGGGCCGCAAGCACCTGTTTACCTGCTTGGGTTATGCCGTGCGAAAGGGGGCGTACCAACGAGCACGCCATGAGCAGTAAAGCGCAGCCGAGAAACGATCATCAGGCCAGCCGCCGGCGCCATATCATGGGCTTCAGCGCAGTGGTGGGCCTTGCGCTGATTCTGATCGCAATGGCGGTAAATGCCATCAATGCCGGTCGCGCGGTCGATTATGCGCTCGCGGGCGCCGCGCTGGCCCTCCTTATGATCGTCGCCTGGGCGGGAATTCGCGCGTCCCAGGCCCGCATGGACACACTGGGGCTGGAAGAGCAGCTTCGGCTGGCAGCGACCACCGACGAGCTTACGGGCTTGCTGAACCGCCGCGCCTTCATGGCGTCGCTCGATGTGGAGATCGCCCGATCAGCACGCAGCGGCGCACCGCTTTCGCTCGCGCTGATCGACCTGGATCATTTCAAGAGCGTCAACGATCGCTTCGGCCATGGCGGCGGGGACGAAATCCTGCGGCGCTTTGCCGATATCGCGCGCGAGACGATGCGCAGCCCGGACCTGATCGGGCGGCTGGGCGGCGAGGAATTCGCAGTGCTGATGCCCGATACGGATCACGCCCAAGCGGGCATCGCCGGCGAACGCCTGCGCGACGCCATGGCAAGGCGCCGGCTGATATTGTCGAGCGGAGCGCTCTGTCCCGTCACGATCAGTGTCGGCGTGGCGAACCGCCATCCGGGCGAAGCGCGTGACCGGCTGATCATCCGCGCGGACGAAGCGCTATACGAGGCCAAGCATGGCGGCCGGAATCGGACGCGGCTGGCCGCTTAGGCCGCGGCGAGCTTGAAATCCTTATATTGCTCGCGGATCGCGGTCTTGAGCAGCTTGCCCGTGGCGGTATGCGGCAGCGACTCCACGAAATGCACTTCGTCGGGCAGCCACCATTTGGCGACATGCTGCGCCAGGTGCGCCTGGATATCCTCCACACTCACCTGGCTGTCCGGCTTGCGCACCACCAGCAGGATCGGCCGCTCATCCCAGCGCGGGTGATACACGCCGATCGCGGCGGCCTCGGCCACGCCCGCGCAGCCGACCGCCGCATTCTCCAGCTCGACCGAGCTGATCCATTCGCCGCCCGATTTGATCACGTCCTTGGCCCGGTCGGTGATCTGCATCACCCCATCCGGGTGGAGCACCGCCACATCGCCGGTATCGAACCAGTTATCGGCGTCCACGCAGGGCCCGCTTTCGTCCTGAAAATATTGGCGGATCACCCAGGGGCCGCGCACCTGTAGCCGGCCCGAACTCTGCCCGTCGCGCGGCTGGAGATTGCCTTCGTCATCCACCACGCGCAGCTCGACACCGAACGGCACCTTGCCTTGCTTGCTCACCTGATCGACTTGGCTGTCAAAGCTCATTTCGTCCCAATCGGCGGAGGGGGCGCCCATCGTGCCGATCGGGCTGGTCTCGGTCATCCCCCAGGCATGGTTCACCCGCACGCCCATCTTCATGATCCGCTCGATCATCGCGCGCGGCGCCGCCGAACCACCAATGGTGACGATCTTGAGGTGCCCGGGCGCATCGCCGGTCGCGTCCATGTGCTGGAACATGCCGAACCAGACGGTGGGCACCCCGGCGGAGTGGGTAACCTTTTCGCGGTTCATGAGCTCGCACAATATTCTGGGCTCGTTGACCGCGCTGAACACGAATTTGGCGCCCACGGCAGCACAAGCGAAGGGCAGCCCCCAGCCGACCGCATGGAACATCGGCACGATCGGCAGAACCACGCTTTGCGTCGAGAGATCGAATTCGGCAGGCTGAAGCTCGGTGATCGCGTGGATCACGCTGGAGCGGTGCGAATAGACCACGCCCTTGGGATTTCCGGTCGTGCCGCTGGTGTAGCAGAGCATGCACGGATCGCGCTCACCCCCTTCGACCCAGGCATAATTGCCGTCTTCCTGCGCCAGCAGGGCTTCGAAGCTGCCCCGGCCGTCTCCGTCGAAGCAGTAATAATGCTGAATCGTCCTCCACTCGGGCTTCATCCGCTCGACGATGGGCGCGAAGGCCTTGTCGTAGAACAGCACCCTGTCCTCGGCGTGGTTGCCGATGAAGGCGAGCTGATCGTCGAACAGGCGCGGATTGATCGTGTGGACCACGCCGCCCATCCCGATCGCGCCATACCAGGCGACCAGATGGCGGCTGTGGTTCATCGCCAGTGTCGCGACCCGGTCGCCTTTCTTCACGCCCAGCCGTTCGAGCGCTTGCGCCAGCTTGCGGGCGTCGCGGGCGATGCCGGCCCATGTCGTGCGCGTCTCGCTGCCGTCGGCCCAGCGCGTGACGATCTCACGGCCCCAATGCTCGCGCGCGGCATGATCCAGAAGCCGCGGCACCCGAAGCTCGAAATCTTGCATCCCACCCAGCATCTCGCTCTCCCACCTTGTTTGAACCAGCGTACGTCGATGGCCGTCGGCGAGTCGAGAGGCCGTCTTGCTCGACATTCCGTCAATCGACGAGCGATAGATTTCGGAAGGCCCGTCTATCTGGGCATCGGTGCAGGGAAGCCAGGTAAATCATCTGGGTGGATACCAGCGGCATACAAGCATCGCCGATTCCGTCTGTCTTCGTACGGGTGCTCCGGGACAAACTCCAAATGCGACACTTTTGCCGCAGCAACCGTTGCTTTGATAACCCTTTCATGGAGGCCTGGAAGCTGATGGGCATAGAAAAAATTCTTTTTGTTAATGCTGTACGCCGCTGGATACCAAAGTCTCTCTCTTGAATTCCAATTCCAGCCCCACGACCCATGAGTCATTAAGTTCCGGTCAGAGATGCAATTTCGGCCCGAAGCCACCATCTCAGATATAGCATTCCTACTCTCATCACATCGAGCCCGGCTTGTTCCTGCGTATAACGAATCCAATTTGGGACCGGTCATCTTCCCTCCAAAATTAGTGGCAAACTCTTCTACGCTTAATCGATAAAGATGCCTTACAATCTGATCTAGTTCGGAATCAAATCTTCCCCACATGAGTGTTATTCTTGCAATTATTACTAGTGCCTCGTCGGAGAGCGGAAACTCCCAAACCGGACTCGACAGGCCGAAGGACTTGCTGGTCGAATTGGTCAGCGTCACCGCACCGGTCTCTGCGTTACCCGCATCACTAGGCCGCCGCCGCCAACCTTGGGTTGTCCGCCGATTTCAGCGAGACCGAGCGGATGCCGTCGAGGTTGCCGATCTTCTGCGCGAGTTCGCCGTCCAGCCGGAAATCGCGCCCGAGGATCAACTCCGCTTCCCCGTCCGCTATCGTGGTGCGCACCAGGATCTGCCCACGCCCGCCGCGCTGATCGCCGACGATGCCGGCAAGGATTGGCAGCACCCGTGGATCGTCGATCACCGCTTCGAGCACGAGCTGCGCGTTGTTCGCCAGGCTTTCGAACGGCTGGATGCGGCGAACCGTCACGCGCGGCGCGTCCTCGCCGGGCCGCTTGTCCAGCTCGACGGTAAGCAGGGCGCAGCCCCCTGCCCGCGCAGCCTCTTCCATGTCCTTGGCGACCAGTTCGTCGAAGCAGGTGATGGGGGTTTGTGCGCTGGTGTCGCTGATCGTCGCCATCAGATAGCGATTGCCACGCGCCGAGGTGCGCCACCGCGCATCCTCGATCAGCGCCGCCACCGTCGCGCCGATGCGCGCGCCCTCGGCAATCGGGATTTCACTTAGCGAAGCGATCGCCCGCGCACCGTGAAGCCGGGCCAGATGCTCGTAGCGGTCGAGCGGATGCGCCGAGAAATAATAGCCGAACGCATCCTTCTCCGCTGCGATGCGATCGGCGAGAGACCAATGCGCGCTCCTCGGCAGGGAGATCGCCCCGCCGCCCGGCTCCGACTCGCCGAACAGTCCGCCTTGCCCGCTGGTCCGGCTGTCATGCGTGCGCTGCGCCACCGCGAGAACTGTCTCCGCCGCCGCGAACAGCCCGGCGCGGTTGGGCTCCAGCGCATCGAATGCGCCAGCGCCCGCCAGCGTCTCCACCTGGCGCTTGTTGAGCAGCCGTGGATCCACTCGCCGCGCGAAATCGTCGATCGCCTTGAAGCGGCCCTTGGCCTCGCGCTCCTCGACAAGCAGCTCCATTGCCCGCTCGCCGACGCCCTTCAGCGCGCCGAGCGCATAGCGGACGGCATAGCCCTGCTCGGTCTTCTCGACAGAAAAATCGGCCAGGCTGGCATTGATGTCGGGAGGCAGGCACCCGATCCCCAGGCGGCGCATGTCGTCCGCGAAGATCGCGAGCTTGTCGGTCTGGTGGATGTCATAGGCCATCGAGGCGGCGTAGAATTCGTGCGGGTAGTGCGTCTTGAGCCAGGCGGTCTGATAAGCGAGCAGCGCATAGGCGGCGGCGTGCGACTTGTTGAAGCCATAGCCGGCGAACTTGTCGATCAAGTCGAACAGCTCGTTGGCTTGGCGTTCGGGAATGCCGTTCACGCGCAGGCAGCCTTCGACGAAGCCAGCGCGCTGCGCGTCCATCTCGGCCTTTATCTTCTTGCCCATCGCGCGGCGGAGCATGTCGGCGCCGCCCAGCGTGTAGCCGGCCAGGACCTGCGCGGCCTGCATCACCTGCTCCTGATAGACGAAGATGCCATAGGTCTCGCCCAGGATCGTCTCGAGCAGGGGGTGCGGATATTCGATCGGCTCGCGCCCGTTCTTGCGCGCGCCGAACATCGGGATGTTGTCCATCGGGCCGGGCCGATAGAGCGAGACGAGCGCGATGATGTCGCCGAAGTTCGACGGGCGGACCGCCGCGAGCGTGCGCCGCATACCTTCCGATTCGAGCTGGAACACGCCCACGGTCTCGCCGCGCTGGAGCAGTTCGTAGACTTCGGGATCGTCCCAGCCGAGCGTGTCCAGATCGGCATCGACTCCGCGATCGCCCAGCATCTCGACAGCTTTCTTGAGCACCGACAGCGTCTTGAGCCCCAGAAAATCGAACTTCACCAGGCCCGCGGCCTCGACATATTTCATGTCGAATTGCGTGACAGGCATATCCGAGCGCGGATCGCGATAGAGCGGCACGAGCTGGGCGAGCGGGCGGTCCCCGATCACCACGCCCGCGGCATGCGTCGAGCTGTGGCGCGGCAAGCCTTCAAGCCGCATGGACAGGTCGATCAGGTGGCGGACGCCCCGGTCGTTTTTATACTCCGAGTGGAATTCGCTGACACCGTTCAGCGTGCGCTCGAGCGTCCAGGGATCGGTCGGGTGGTTGGGGATCTGCTTGGCGAGCCGATCGACCTGGCCGTAGCTCATCTGGAGCACGCGCCCGACATCCTTGAGCACGGCGCGCGCCTTCATCGTCCCGAAGGTGATGATCTGCGCCACGGTGTCGCGGCCATATTTCTGCTGGACGTAGCGGATCACTTCGCCGCGCCGCGTTTCGCAGAAATCGATGTCGAAATCGGGCATCGACACGCGCTCGGGATTGAGGAAGCGCTCGAACAGCAGCCCGAGCTTGAGCGGATCGAGATCGGTGATCGTCAGCGACCAGGCTACCACCGAGCCGGCGCCCGACCCGCGACCCGGACCCACCGGAATGTCGTGCTCCTTCGCCCATTTGATGAAATCGGCGACGATCAGGAAATAGCCCGGGAACCCCATCCCGATGATGACGTCGAGCTCGAAATCGAGCCGGTCGCGATACGGCTGGGTCCAGTCCCCGGCTTCCGAAGCCTTATCCCCCTCCCCGCTCAGCCTGAGCTTGTCGAAGGCCCGCCCTGACGCTTGCGCCAAAGACCCTTCGACAAGCTCAGGGTGAGCGGGTTTAGGGAGAGGGCGGCCCTCCATCTCCGCGATCTTCGCCAGCCGCTTTTCCAGCCCCGCGCGCGAAAGCTCCCGCAGCATCGCCGATTCGGCCTCCGGATCGCCGGCGAGGCTAGGCAGGATCGGCTTGCGCTTTGGGGCGGCGAATGCACAGCGCTGGGCAACCAGCAGGGTATTCGCGATCGCCTCCGGCAAGTCGGCGAACAGCGACTTCATCTCGTTCGCCGGCTTCATCCAGGCGTCGGGCGAGCTGCGCGGTCGATCGTCGCTCGCGATGTAGGAGGAATTGGCGATGCAGAGCATCGCGTCATGCGCCTCGTGAAATGCCTCTTCGGCGAAACAGCTCGGGTTCGACGCCACCAGCGGCAGATCGCGCGCATAGGCATATTCGAGGAGTTTGGGCTCGGCGCGGCCCTCCACTTCATCGAGTCGCCGGACGATCTCGATATAGAGCCGATCGGGAAACAGCGCCCGGAGCGACTCGGCATAGTCCTCCGCCGCTCGGTCCTGCTGCTCGGCATAGAGCCGGGCGAGCGCCCCTTCCGCCCCGGCCGTCAGGCACAGCAGCCCGTCCGTCCGGCCAGCCAGCGACTCGAAGGGTACGTGCGCCTCTTCCTCGATCGGCCGGTCGAGATGCGCCATCGAGACCAGATTGCACAGATTTTCATAGCCGGCCTGATCCTGCGCATACAAAGTGAGCCAGTCGATCGGCGCCGTCACGCCTTCGGGCATGTTGGGCCGCTTGACCGCCAGCAGCGTGCCGATCACGGGCTGGACCCCGGCCTTCAGGCACGCTTCGGAAAACGGCATCGCGGCGTAGAGCCCGTTGCGGTCGGTCAGCGCGACGGCGGGAAAGCCCAGCTCACGGGCGCGTTTTGCGATCAATTTGGGCTCGATCGCGCCTTCGAGCATGGTGAAACAGGAAAAAACCCGAAGCGGTACGAATCCCGAATGCGCCATGCCGCGAGTCTAGATTTTCGGGCTGCTGCTGAACAGCGTTCAACCCCAATTCATCCACAGAATTCGAAAAAAGACTTGCATATCCGCGCATTAGCTAAGGGGTATTCCGTAGTCGGAGTGACCCAGGTGACCAACGGAACCGCGATCGGACGGTCAATCTACCAAACATAGATTGCAATTCGTCGATAAAATAGAACGGTTCATCGGAGGGCTAGAATCGGGCGCTAATAAGGCATGAATAAGGCAACCCGGCACCGCGAGGCCTTCCAAGGGGTGCCAACGCAGAGAGTAAGCCCTATGAGTACCCTGTTTCTTGGTATCCAGCTTTGCGAAGTCGATGCGAACGGCGGCGTGCCGATCCCCGCTTTTCTCAACGAGGCGCTTAGCGACGAGAGCGCCGATTGGCTGCTGGCCAAGCATGAGACCGACGCCTGCCTGATCGGCTATGGCCACGAGCATCTGGCCACGCTGGCCGAGCGCAACGAGCGGCGGCGACTCGCCGGCGAAGCCCAGGGCGAGGACGCCCGGGCCCATTATCACCGGATGCGCCGGACCTTCGCCCTCACTGACCGGCTTCCGCACGATTCGGCGCGGCTCACGATCTCCCCGGCGATGCGCCACCTGGGCAAGATCGGCAGCCGCGCATTGTTCGTCGGCGCCGGCGACAGTTTCGAAATCTGGAACCCCGAGATCGCAATGCAATGCGGCGACGAACAATTCCGCGACCTGGCCGCCTATCGCTTGGGCGCTCTTGGCGCTGAGGGAGTGCACTGAGATGTCGATGCTCTGCAAGCTCACCGGCCACAATGCCGGCACCACCCACCACCATAACCAGGGCCTGGATTTCGCGATCTGCCATCATTGTGGATGCGACCTGATCCGGGCCGAAGAACAGGATTGGACCGAAGTGCCCCGGGGCTTCCGCATTGTCTGGCGGGAGTTCGGGCGGACGGGGGACGCCGCTTCGGTCGCGGCCCGGATGCAACGGATAATGCCGCCCCCGCGCCGCAGGGGCCCGCGAGGCGCCTTGCAGAAGCCGCGCCGCGATCCGCGCGGGCGTCCCCTGAGGGGAGCGACGAGCATGCTGGGGCTGCTCGCCGGACTCGGCAAGCTGATCGAGGGCGATGACGACAAGGACACGCCGCCGATGGAAGCAAACGGCCAATATGTGATCTGCCTGCCGGGCGCGGGCACGAGTTAGGGGGGCGGCGCAAAAGTTGTCTTGCCACGCACGCTGTCCTCATGCGCGGTGGTGGGGCGCCCTCCTCCCGCCCCACCACCGCGCATCTTTCTTATTCCCCTCCCTGGAAGGGAGGGGTTAGGGGTGGGTCGAGT
>NZ_DASVSH010000001.1:0-147447 GCF_036388215.1 Sphingomonas sp. | reverse complement strand
CCTTGACCGGGTCGCCGACCATCAACGGCACGATGTGCGTGGTCGATGGCATCACCGGCAGGTCTGCCTCGGCGAAGATCGCCTTCAGCAGCGCGGCATTCGCCTGCTGCGCTTCCCGCTCCACCGAGGAGGTTTTCAAGTGGCGGACGCTTGCCAGCGCCCCCGCCACCAGCACCGGTGAGAGCGAGGTCGTGAAGATGAACCCGGGCGCGTAGCTGCGGATCACGTCGACGATGTTACGGTCCGCGGCGATATAGCCGCCCATCACGCCGAACGCCTTGCCCAGCGTGCCTTCGATGATGGTGAGGCGGTGGGCGACCTCGTCACGCTCCGAAATGCCGCCACCGCGGGCGCCGTACATGCCGACGGCGTGAACCTCGTCGAGATAGGTGATCGCATTGTAGCGGTCCGCGAGATCACAGATCTCGGCGATCGGCGCCACGTCGCCGTCCATCGAATAGACGCTCTCGAACGCGATCAGCTTGGGCAGTTCCGGGTCGGCCGCTCCCAGCAGCTCTTCCAGATGCGCCATGTCGTTGTGGCGGAAGACCTGCTTCTCGCAACCGGAATTGCGGATGCCCGCGATCATCGATGCGTGGTTGAGCTCGTCCGAATAGACGATGCAGCCCGGCATCAATTTGGCGAGCGTGTGGAGGGTGGCTTCGTTCGAAACATAGCCCGAAGTGAACAGAAGCGCGCCTTCCTTGCCGTGGAGGTCGGCAAGCTCGTGCTCGAGCTGGATATGATAATGCGTGTTGCCGCCGATGTTTCGCGTGCCGCCCGAGCCCGCTCCGACATCATGGAGCGCTTCCTCCATTGCGGCGATCACCTTTGGGTGCTGGCCCATCGCGAGATAATCGTTCGAGCACCAAACCGTGATCGGCTTGGGCCCGTTATGCCCCGCAAAACAGCGCGCATTAGGATAGGCGCCCTTGTTGCGCAGGATATCGATGAAGACCCGGTAGCGCCCCTCGGCATGCAGCCGGTCTATCGCCGACGAGAATACCCGCGAATAATCCATGGCGGGCGCGGGGATGGACTGGTCACGCATGATCTTCGCCCTCTAGACGCAAATTCAGGCGATTTCCAGCGGTGGCGGCCGGCAAAATCGTTCACGCCGCCGTTCCGATCCGTGCTTCGCTAAAAGTTCCCGCAAAATAACGATCATCCATAATTGGCTAATCCGCATTAACGTGCGCGGGCGCCAAATCCGCTAGATCATGTGCTCAAGCGGGGGCGACTCGCGATGAACAAGCTGCGGAGCTGAAAGACTCCGCACTCTCGATTGCAAACAGGAGCCTGATCATGTCGAGTCATGATTTCGATTATTATGCCCGCCGCGTCGAGCAGGAGCGCAGGAGCGCCGCGCGCGCCGAGGATCGGACTGCGAAGCGGGTCCATGAGGAAATGGCCGCGCGCTATACCGAGCGCCTGAGCGAACTGGCGCCGATGCGCCTGCATATCCTCGCCTAAAGCGCTTCAACCGTATCGAGTCCGTACTTTTCGAGTGCGGGCGCAAGTCTCCGGGCGGCCGTGTCGAGCCGCGTGAACACCGCCCGCCCCGCAGGCCTTTCACCGGACCATCGCTGCCCCCGCGTCAAATGCGCCACGCGCCGCGCTATCCCCGCCCCGCCATCGACGAAGCGCACCGGATGCGGCGCGGCCGCGGCGAGCTCCGCCTCCAGCAGCGGGAAATGCGTGCAGGCGTTGACGATCACGTCGAGCCGTTCGCCGCCTGGCTGATCGAACAATCCGTTCAGCGCGGCGCGCAGCCTCGCGCGCGGGGGCGGCTCCCCACGAAGCGCAAGCTCGGCCATTTCCACAAGCTCGGCGGAGCCATGGCGCAGCACGACGCAGTCTGCCGCGAAGCGCGCGGCCAGATCATCGACATAAGGCTGGCGCACCGTCGCCTCGGTACCGAGCACGCCGATCACGCGCGTTTCGCTCAATTCAGCGGCGGGCTTGATTGCGGGGACAGTGCCGACGATCGGAATGTCCAGCGCGGCGCGAACATGGGCCAGGGCGATCGTGGAGGCGGTGTTGCATGCGATCACGATCAGCCGCGGATCGTAGCGCTCCGCCAGTCGCCCGAGCAGCGCGGGGACCCGCGCGGCGATTTCGGCTTCGCTGCGCGTGCCATAGGGAAATCCCGCGGAATCCGCGACATAGACCAGCGGAGCCTGGGGCAGCAGCGCCGCGGTGGGCGCGAGCACCGACAGGCCGCCCACGCCAGAATCGAAGAATAACAGGGGACGCGCGTCGGGCATAGGGCTCGCTAGATCGAGATTATTGCGCCCGCTTACGGGAGCGCCTAGCCTGCGCGCAAGAAGGGGGCGGGGTGCAAAGCGAAATCCTCTGGGTGGCTCCGGCCGCCGCGATCATATTGGGCTATCTGCTCGGCTCGATCCCGTTCGGGCTGCTGCTTACCCGCATGTCCGGCGGGGGCGACCTGCGCCAGATCGGCTCGGGCAATATCGGCGCCACCAACGTGCTGCGCACCGGCAAGAAGGGGATCGCCGCGGCGACCCTGCTGCTCGATCTCGGCAAGGGCGCGGCGGCGGTGCTGCTCCCCGAATGGTTCTTCCCCGGAATGGCCGTATTGGGCGCGATCGGAGCCTTCCTGGGGCATTGCTATCCCGTCTGGCTCAAGTTCAAGGGCGGCAAGGGCGTGGCGACCATGATGGGCATCGTCCTGGCGCTGCATTGGCCTGCCGGGCTTGTCTATGCCGCGGTCTGGCTGGGGCTGCTCGCAGCGTCGCGCGTATCCTCGCTCGCAGGCATGGGCGCGGCGGTAAGCGCGCCGGTGAGCGCTGCGTGGTTCGGTCGGATCGATCTGGTCGTGCCGCTGCTGGCAATGACCCTGATCGTGCTGTGGAAGCACCGCGATAATATCGATCGGCTGCTGAGCGGGACGGAGCCGCGCATCGGCCGCGAGAAAGATGCCTGATCCTCGCGAGGCGCGACTGCGCCTGCTGCGCTCGGGGAACATCGGACCGGTGACCTATCGGCAGCTGACCGCGCGCTTCGGCAGCGCCGAGGAGGCGATCGAGGCGCTGCCGATGCTCGCGGCGCGGGGCGGCGGGCGCGCGCCCAGGATCGCCGATGCGGATGCGGTGCGGCGCGAGATCGCCACGGTGGAAAAGCTGGGCGCGCAGTATCTGTTTCTGGGTGACGCGGATTATCCCGCGATGCTGGCGGAGACCGAAAGCGCGCCGCCCGCGCTTATCCTGCGCGGAGAAGTGGCGCTGCTGGCGCGAAGCTGCGTCGCGATGGTCGGCGCGCGCAACGCTTCCGCCGCGGCTTGCCGCTTCGCGCGGCAATTGGCGCTTGGGCTGGCGGATTCGGGTGTGACCGTGGTCTCGGGGCTGGCGCGCGGGATCGACACGGCGGCGCATATCGGCTCGATCGAGGGCGGCACGGTCGGCGTCATCGCCAGCGGCATCGATATCGGTTTCCCGCCCGAGAATCGCGACCTGCAAGAACGGGTGGCGACCGAAGGCCTGCTGCTCGCTGAGCAACCGCCCGGCACCGAGCCGCTCGCGCGCTTCTTCCCCTCGCGCAACCGGATCATCGCGGGGCTGGCGCTGGGCACCGTGGTGGTCGAGGCCGCGCCGCGCTCGGGTTCGCTGATCACTGCGCGGCTCGCGGCGGAGGCGGGCCGCGAAGTGATGGCTGTCCCCGGTTCACCGCTCGACCCCCGCGCCCAGGGGTGCAATTTGCTCATCCGCGAAGGAGCGACGCTCGTGCAAAGCGTGGACGACATCCTCGAAGCGATCCGCCCGATCGACGCCCGCGTCGTGCGCTCGCCGGCGAGCGGCTGGGATGGTCCGCCCCCCGAAGACGCCAGCGACACCGAGCGCCGCGCGATCGCGGGCTTGCTCGGCCCGGTGCCCGTCGCCGTGGACGAACTGATCCGTCAATCGGGCCTGGCGCCCCCGGCGGTCCAGACGGTGCTGCTCGAACTCGAACTGGGTGGGCGCCTGGAGCGCCACGCCGGCGGTCGCGTCAGTCTTCGCTAGGCGCCGGCGGGTCGCGAACGAGCCGCCGCACCACCATCGATCCCGCCACTGGCCCGAACACCAGTATCGCCAGCACCCAAATCGGCGCGACGAAGGTGAGCGCGGCTGCCACGATGCCCAGGACGATCGGTAGCCATGCGCCATAACGCAGGCGGCGCACGACCACCGGATCATGGTCGTCCGCCAGCAGCGTCGGCCTCAAAGCCAGTCGCATCAAATTGAGGTTGAGCAGGCCCAGGACGACCAGCCAGCCCAGATAGAAGAGCGTCGCGGTCTTGAGGTTCACATATTCGCTGAATACCGCCGTGGGGAACGGCATGAACGCGACGCCGAGGAGCAGCAGCAGATTGGCGAAGGTCAGCCGCTCGTCGGCGCGCGCCAGCTGGCCGAACAATCTGTGGTGCCCCAGCCAGAAGCGGCCGATCACGAAGAAGCTGACCAGGAAGCCGATATAATTGGGAATCAGCCCTAGCAGCGCGCGCCCCAGTTCTGCCTCGTTCGCTCCATGCAGCGCGGGCGGGCGGATCTCGATCACCAGCAGCGTGATCGCGATCGCGAACACCGCGTCCGAAAAGAAGGTCAGCCGCTCGAGCAGCGTTGCATCGCGATTCTTGCCCATGCCCCCAGCCTGCCCGCTTGACGCGCCTCTCGGCAAGTCCCCACCTTACACGCGTACACGTGAGGACCACCCTGTTTCATGCAATTAGTCATCGTCGAATCGCCCGCCAAGGCGAAGACCATCGAGAAATATCTGGGCAAGGACTATCGCGTCCTCGCTTCCTACGGCCATGTCCGCGACCTGCCGGCGCGCGACGGTTCGGTCGATCCCGACGACGGTTTCGCGATGCAATGGGAGGCTTATGCCGACAAGGGCAAGCAGCTCAAGGCGATCACCGATCTCGCCAAGACCGCCGATCGCCTGATCCTAGCGACCGATCCGGATCGCGAAGGCGAAGCGATTTCGTGGCACGTCCAGGAAGTGCTGCGGCTGAAGAAGGCCCTGCCCGCCGAAGTCGAGCGCGTGACGTTCAACGCAATCACCAAGCCTGCGATCCTGCACGCAATGCAGCATCCGCGCGAACTCGATACCGATCTGATCGACGCATACCGCGCCCGTCGTGCGCTCGATTATCTGGTGGGATTCACGCTCTCGCCGGTCTTGTGGCGCAAGCTGCCGGGGGCCAAATCGGCGGGACGCGTGCAATCGGTCGCGCTTCGGCTGATCGTCGAGCGCGAGCGCGAGATCGAGGGATTCCGGCCTCAGGAATATTGGTCGGTCACTGCCGAGATGGAGCAGGACGGCACCGGTTTCCAGGCGCGGATGGTCAAATATAAGGGCGACAAGATCGATCGCCTCTCGATCGGCGACGGCAAGACCGCCGAGGCGGCGAAGGCCGCGGTCGAGCAGGGGCGCTTCTCGGTCGTCTCGGTCGAGACCAAGCCGGCGATGCGCAACCCGCCGCCGCCCTTCACCACTTCGACGCTGCAACAGGAGGCCGCGCGCAAGCTCGGTTTCTCGGCCAGCCATACGATGCGGATCGCGCAGGGCCTCTATGAAGACGGCGCTATCACGTATATGCGCACCGACGGCGTCCAGATGGATGGCGACGCGATCCAGCAGGCGCGCAAGGCAGTCGTGAACCGCTATGACGGGCATTACGTCCCCGAAAAGCCGCGCCAATACACCGCCAAGGCCAAGAACGCGCAGGAAGCGCATGAGGCGATCCGCCCCACCGATTTCGGCAGGGACAATTATGGCGGCGGCGATCATGCGCGGCTGTACGAGCTGATCTGGAAGCGCGCGCTGGCGAGCCAGATGGCGAGTGCGCGGATGGAGCGCACGTCGATCGACCTGGAGGACGCCACCGGCCAGCACGGCCTGCGCGCCACCGGCCAGGTCGTGCTGTTCCCGGGCTATCTGGCGCTCTACGAGGAAGGGCGGGACGATGAGGGCGACGAGGAGTCTCGCCGGCTGCCCAAGCTTAGCGAAGGCGCGACCCCGGCGAAGAAGGCGGTCAACGCCGAGCAGCATTTCACGCAGCCCCCGCCGCGCTTTTCGGAGGCGTCGCTGGTCAAGCGGCTCGAGGAACTCGGCATCGGCCGCCCTTCCACCTATGCCTCGATCATCCAGGTGCTCAAGGACCGGACCTATGTCCGCGTCGAGAAGAACCGCTTCTTCGCCGAGGAGAGCGGCCGGCTGCTGACTGCGTTCCTCGAGCGCTTTTTCGAGCGCTACGTGAATTACGATTTCACCGCGGGCCTGGAGGAAGAGCTCGACGAAGTCTCGGGTGGGCGCGCCGAATGGCAGGCCGTGCTGGAGGCGTTCTGGAAGGACTTCAAGCCGCGCACCGCCGATGTGATGGAGCAGAAGCCGTCGGAGATCACCGCGGCGCTCGACCAGTTCCTCGCGCCCTATCTCTTCCCGCCCAATGCAGACGGCGGCGATCCGCGGCTGTGCCCCAATTGCGGCGAGGGCCAGCTCGCGCTGCGCGGCGGCAGGTTCGGCGCGTTCGTCGCGTGCTCGAACTATCCGGATTGCAAATATACGCGCCGCTTCGCTCAGCCCGGCGGAGAGGGAAGTGAGGATACGGGTCCGCAGGTGCTCGGGGTCGATCCCGAGACCGGGCTAAATGTCGAGCGCAAATCGGGGCGTTTCGGGCCTTATATCCAGCTTGGTGAAGAAAAGGACGCAAAGCGCGCCTCGATCCCTAAGGACGTCGAGCTCGATCTGGAAATGGCGCTCAAGCTGCTGAGCCTACCGCGCACTGTGGGCAATCACCCGGAGAGCGGCAATCCGATCACTGCCTCGATCGGCCGTTACGGCCCCTATCTGGCGCATGACGGCAAATATGCGCGGCTGGCCTCGACCATCGAAGTGTTCGAAACCGGCATGAACGCGGCGGTGGTCAAGCTGGCGGAGGCTGCGGCGAATGGCGGACGCCCCGCTCGGGGCGCGGCGCGCGAGCCCCTCAAGATCCTCGGCAAGCATCCGCGCACCGAAGCGGAGATCAAGCTGATGGAGGGCCGCTACGGGGCTTATGTCACCGATGGCGAGACCAATGCGACTTTGCCCAAGTCGATCGACCGGGATCAGCTGACGCTGGAAGAGGCCGCGCAGCTCATCGATGCGAGAGCGGCGGCGGGGCCCGCAAAGGGCAAGGGAAAGAAGAAAGCCGCGCTGAAGAAGAAGGCGCCGGCGAAGGCTGCGGCGAAGAAGAAGTAGATCCTCCCGTTCCGGGGAAGACAAAGATATCAGGCCGCCCGAGCCTGCGTCTGCACCAGCCACGCGCGCGCGGCCTTCTGGGCCTCGATGATCTCGCGCGCGGTCATGTCCTCGGCGATTTCGGCGCGGCATTCCATGGCGCGCTCGCTGCCGGACATTGCCGCCAGGTTGAACCATTTATGCGCTTCGATCAGGTCGACATCCACGCCCTCGGCCCCGCTCGAATAAACCATGCCGAGATCGTAGCACGCGTCGCTGTCGCCGCGCGCCGCATCGCGGAGCCGGCTTTCGATCAGAAACTGCGCGCTCTTGAAACTGCTGCCCATGTCGTCACCCCTTCCACCCCCTCTTGGGTAGGTGCAGGGTTTCGCAGCCTATCTCACAACAAATGGTTAACGGCGTTAACCGTGATTATTCATAGCTCACGGCGATGTTGTCGATCAGGCGGGTTCCACCGATTCGCGCCGCGGCGAGCAGGCGCATCGGCTGGCCTTCGATAGGGGACCCAAGCGTCGCCGCGTCGCGCAGTTCGACATAATCGACATCGAAACCCGCCGCGCTCAACGTGTCGATCGCCTGCGCCAGCGCCGCCGCGGGATCACCGCCGGTAGCGATCGTCCGCTCGGCCGCGCCCAATGCGCGCGGAAGGGCGACGGCCTTGGCGCGGTCTTCGGGCAGGAGGTAAGCATTGCGCGAGGAGAGCGCGAGGCCATCATCCTCACGCTGCGTCGGAACGCCCTGAATCGCGATGCCGAGTTTCAAGTCGGCGGCCATCCGCCGGATGACCGCGAGCTGCTGCCAGTCCTTCTCGCCGAACAGCGCGACATCGGGCCGCACCTGGCCGAACAGCCGCGCGACCACGGTGGTCACGCCATCGAAATGCCCGGGCCGGTGCGCACCATCGAGCACATTGCCGATCTCGCTCGCGCGCACATCGATTTCCGGACCGCCCGGATACATTTCTTCGACGCTCGGCAGCCACAACAGGTCCACCCCGGCCCCCGCGAGCAGCCGCGAATCCGCCAGTTCTTTGCGGGGATATTTGCCGAAATCCTCGCTCGGCCCGAATTGCGTGGGATTGACGAAGATCGAGACGACGACGCGATCAGCCGCCAGCTTGGCTTCCTCGACCAGCGCGATATGCCCGGCATGCAGCGCCCCCATCGTAGGCACGAACGCCACGCGCTCCCCGGCGGCGCGGAAGCCCGAGATCGCCTCTCGCAATTCTTCGAGCCGACGGATGGTTTGCACGCGTTAACACTTTCGATACAAAGGGAGCGCGGCCTTCTATGGGGGAGGGGCGGCACGATCAATAACGGAAGTTGGCTGATTTTGAGCGACGGATCGAAGCGACTGCACGTACTGGTTTTCGCGAACGAGAAAGGCGGCACGGGCAAGTCCACCACCGCGGTCCACGCGGCGATCGCGCTGGCGTTCAAGGGCGCGCGCGTCGCGTGCTTCGATCTTGACCACCGCCAGCGCACCATGGGCCGCTATCTGGACAACCGCGCCGAGACGTGCCGCCGCACCGGGCGCGCGCTGCCGATGCCCGTCTATGAGACGCATGACGGCGAAAGCATGGATTTCTTTTCCTCCACGCTCGAGCGGCTGGGCGAAGACGCCGATTTCCTCGTGATCGACACGCCGGGCCGTGACGACAAGTTCGCGCGCATCGCGGTCACCAATGCCGACACGCTGGTCACGCCGATGAACGACAGCTTCGTCGATTTCGATTTGATCGGGCAAGTCGATCCGGAGACCTTCCGGGTTTCGCGGCCCAGCTTCTATTCCGAGCTGATCTGGGAATCGCGCAAGCGCCGCGCCAAGGTGGATGGCGAGACGATCGACTGGGTCGTCCTGCGCAATCGCATGCAGCATATCGAAGCGCGCAACATGCGGCGCGTTTCCGAGGCGATCGACCAGCTTTCCAAGCGCGTCGGCTTCCGGGTGATTTCGGGGCTTTCGGAGCGCGTGATCTATCGCGAGCTCTTCCCGCAGGGGCTGACGATGCTCGATTCGGGCGAGTTCGGCGAAATGGGGCTGAGCCACGTCGCGGCGCGCCAGGAATTGCGCGAAATGATGGGCGGCCTCGCGCTTCCCGAAGTCGCCTTGCCGCTGTTCGCCTGATGGGAAAGGCGATCCTCGCCGCTTTGATCATCGCGGCGGTCTGGTATTTCTTCGTCAAGCCGCGGCCCAAGCCCGTGTTGAAGCCGATGCGGTCCTTGTCCGAGGACGAGGCGCGCGCAACGCTCGGCGTGGGGCCGGATGCCGATGCGGAAGCGATCCGCGCCGCACACCGCCGGCTGGTGACCGCGCTCCACCCGGACAAGGGCGGCTCGGCGGAGCTTACGCGGCGGATCAATGCCGCGCGGGACACGCTGCTGCGCTAGCCCGGGTTGCAACTTCCCTCGCGCTGGCGGATTAGGCGCGCAATCCCGTTCTCCCGGAGGCACCATGACTCACCGTTTCGACCCCACTTCGCTGCGCGAATACGACATCCGCGGGATCGTCGGCGAGGCGCTGGGTCCCGACGACGCGCGCGCCATCGGGCGCGGCTTTGCCACCTTGCTTCGCCGCTCGGGGGGGCGACGCGTGGCCGTTGGCTGGGACGGGCGCGTTTCGTCGGAGATGCTGCGCGACGCGCTGATCGCGGGCTTGACCGCCTCGGGCTGCGACGTGGTACGCACCGGCATGGGGCCCACGCCCATGCTCTATTATGCCGAAGCGACCCTGGAAGTGGACGGCGGCATCCAGATCACCGGCAGCCACAATCCAGGCAATTACAATGGCTTCAAGATGGTGTTCAATCACCTGCCGTTTTTCGGTGATGACATCCAGACGCTCGGCAGGCTGGCCGCCGAAGGCGATTGGGAGGATGGCGACGGCAGCGAGACCGTCACCGATGCCGATATCGAAGACCTCTATGTCGGGAGGCTGTTCGCGGGCTATGCCGGTGGAACCTTCCGCATCGGCTGGGATGCCGGAAACGGCGCCGCAGGCCCGGTTATCGAGAAGCTCGTCAAGCTGCTGCCGGGCGAGCACCACACGCTCTTCACCGATGTGGACGGCAATTTCCCCAATCACCACCCCGATCCGACCGAGGAAAAGAACCTCGCCGATCTCAAGGCGCTGGTCGCCGAGAAGCAGCTCGATTTCGGCCTGGCATTCGATGGTGACGGCGACCGCGTTGGCGCGATCGACGGACAGGGGCGGGTGATCTGGGGCGATCAATTGCTTTCGATCCTGGCGGTCCCCGTGCTCCGCAAGGCGCCGGGCTCGACGATCATCGCCGACGTCAAGGCCAGCCAGATGCTTTACGATCGCATCGCGGAATTGGGCGGTGAGCCCTTGATGTGGAAGACCGGCCACAGCCTGATCAAGACCAAGATGAAGGAAACGCACGCGCCGCTGGCGGGCGAGATGAGCGGCCACATCTTCTTCGCGCAGGATTATTACGGCTTCGACGACGCGCAATATGCTGCAGTCCAGCTGATCAATGCCGTCCATGTCATCGGCAAATCGATGACCGAGATACGCAGCGAGATGCCCGAATTCATCAACACGCCCGAGATGCGCTTCCAGGTCGATGAAAGCCGGAAGTTCGCCGTGGTGGAAGAAGTCCTCGCGCGCCTCGAAGCCGAAGGCGCGGATGTGAACCGCACCGATGGTGCGCGCGTGAACACAGCGGACGGCTGGTGGCTGTTGCGCGCATCGAACACGCAGGACGTGCTGGTCGCGCGCGCCGAAGCGAAGAGCCATGAAGGCCTTGCCCGGCTGATGGCGATGATCGACGCGCAGCTCGCCGCAAGCGGCTTGGAGCGCGGAGAGACCGTAGGGCACTAAAAGCTCCCTCTCCCTTCGGGAGAGAGGGAAGGGGCCCGCCGCGAAAAGCGGTGGGAAGGGTGAGGGCAGAGGTCTATCCTCACCCTTCCGCCGCTTTGCGGCTCCCTCCCTCTCCCAAAGGGAGAGGGAAATTGACTCGCATTTCCCCCTCATCCCCCCCACCTAGCCCGCAATGCCGCCGCCCCAGCCCTTCCTAATCCGCGTTATCGATCTCGAGACCACCGGCGACAAACCGCCCGCGCATGGCGTGGTCGAGATCGGCTGGCAGGATGTCGCGCTGGGGCCTGACGGGCGCTGGGAATTATATGGCGAAGGCGGCAACCGGATGGTCAATCCGGGCCGGCCGATCCCGCCGCTCACCATGGCTATCCACCATATTCGCGACGAGGATGTCGCCGATGCGCCGTGGTGGCACGATGTCGCGCGCCCGGTGCTCGATCCATGGCCTCGCCGCGTGGCGCTGGCCGCGCATCGGGCGAGCTTCGAACAACAATTCTGCACGGCCTCGCTTACGCGGGGAGCGGATTGGATATGCACCTATAAATGCGCGCTCCGGCTATGGCCGGGGAGTCCGCGTTTCTCGAACCAGTTCCTGCGCTATTGGCGGATGCCGGAGGGCATGGAGCATGAGCGCGGCCTGCCCGCGCACCGCGCATTCCCGGATGCCTATGTAACGGCGTTCCACCTGCGCGACATGCTGAACGAAGCGAGCGTCGAGCAGTTGATCGCATGGTCGAACGAGCCCGCGTTGGAGCCGCGGGTGCGCTACGGCCCCGAGCGCGGCCGCGAATATGCCGAGCTGGACGAGGATGTGCTGGCCGCGTTCATGAACGATCGCGACGCCGATATCCGCTTCAGCGCCGCGACCGAAATGGCGCGCCGCCAGGGCGGCGGTGCCGTGAAGCGCAGCAGCGTGCCGGTGCAGGATCTGCTACTTTAAGCGCTTGCGATGTAGGATTTCACCTGCTTGGCTGAGCCGGTCGGCACTCCCGACCGCTCTTTGAAATCGTCGATCCGCAAACCCCATGGCCAGTGCGAACATTGGGAACATTGGCATGTGCGCAAACCGCGCATTGGCCTAAACTTCGCCTAAACTTCCGCGCTCAGCGCCGCCCCGCAATCAGCGCGCGGATGCCTTCCAGCACCCAGCCATAGACCAGGTGCGATGCCGCGCCATAAGCGTGGGTGGCCAGCGGCGTATCCTCGGGTCCCGGCCCCAGATCGGCGGTGGGGACGATGGCTTCGTCGAGCAGCGCCGCGGTCGCGATGCCGTAAGCGCTGCCGAAGCCGGCGCTGGCCTTCGAGCGATATTCGGTGAGCACGCCGTAAATGCCGCCCAGCACCGCGCCCGTGATGTAATGCACCGCTTGCCCGGCAGACTCGCGATACGCCTCGGGGGCGGGATCGCCGGTCACCATTTCGCTGGCCTTGTCCGCGGCCTTGACCGTGGCCGGGTCCTCGTCGCTGCCGTCATCCGGCAGCAGCTTCTGCGCCTGCGACTGGAACGCAGCCATCGCGGCGGACGCGACAAGCCCTGCCGCGACGCCCACCAGCAGGCCGAGAACGGGCCGGGGCTTCGCCATCAATATGCGACGCGGACCGCGGTGAGCCTTCGCTTGGCGAGGAATGCTTGGACGCTGTCGCCGCCCGCCAGATGCCCCGCGCCGACCGCGAGGAATACGGTGCCGGGCTTGGCCATGCGCGCCTCGATCCATTCCGCCCATCGCGCATTGCGATCCGCAAGCAGGATCTTCCCGATCTCGGGAGTCTCCCGCATGCCTTCGTTCATCGTCCTGGCCAGCGCATCGGGATCGCCGGCGGACCAATTGGCGACCATCGTATCCAGCATCTCTCCCATCTTGGCATAATCGTCCACGGTCGCGACAAGGAACTTCACCTGCAGCGGCTCGGGCAGCGAATCGAAATAGCCGAGCTGCTGCTCCGGGGTCTCCAAGCCGATCACCGGCTTGTTGGCCGCCTTGGCGGCGGCGCTCAGCGTGCGGTCCGCTCCGCTCTCGGGATTATAGCCGAGCTTGGGAAGTCCCGCGACGCTAAGCGTTATCGCCGCGAACCAAGGATCGAACCGATCCAGCGCGGCGGAGGGCAGGCCGACATCGGCCGCCGCCTTGGCATAGGCCTCGCGCTTTTCGGCGGGCAGCTTCTCGGTCAGCGTAGGGCCCGTGGGGTTGAGCGCCATCTTCATGACCAGGCCCTGCATTGCCGCCATCTCGGGCTCGACCATCTCGAGCACCAGCTCGTCGCTCTTGTCGAATGCGGCCTTCACCCCTTCGTCGAACCAGGTCATTCCGGGCTTCAGGACGTGGACCGTCCCGAACAGGTAGATCGTCGTATCGGCATCCTTCACCGCCCAGAGCGCGGGATCGGCATCCTTTGCCTCCTGCGCGTGCGAAGCCGGGGCGAAAAGCAGAGCGAACGCGGCGAACGCGGCGCAAGAAAGGCGGGTCAGCATCTTGGGGGTGGGCTCCGGTGTGAATTCGCAGCGATGCTAGCAGGATAAGGCGGGCTAGACGAGTTCCTTGAGCGGCGTCTCCGCATCGGCCAGGCGCGCGGGATCGTGTCGTGCCGCTTCCGCCACCAGCCTGCGGCCCTGGACATAATCCCTGACCGAATTGACGCAGTCGAGCGCAATCACGCGGCCCGCGGCGAGATAGATCACCGAGAAGCTGCGAGTGGCCGGATCGCCGCGTACGACGGTCTGGTCATGCCCGGCGGAAATGCCCACGGTCTGAAGCTTGAGGTCGTACTGGTTCGACCAGAACCAGGGGACCGCATCATAGCTCGCCTCAACCCCACAGATCGTCTGCGCCGCAACGGTCGCCTGGTCGTTGGCGTTCTGGACCGATTCGAGGCGGATCATGCGGTCGCCGGCATGGGGATTGGCGTGGAGCGTGCAATCGCCGATCGCATAGATGTCGGGTAGCGAAGTGCGGCATTGCGCATCGACCAGCACGCCGTTGCCGCCCCGCGCACCGGCCTCTAGCAACGGCCCGACCGCCGGCTCGATGCCTATGCCTACGATCGCCATTTGCGCCGCGATCACTTCGCCACCGGCCAGGCGCACCCCGGCTACACGCTTGCCGCCCTCTATGCATTCGACCTGGACGGCGGTGCGAATGGTCACGCCGTGCGCGCGGTGCTCGGCTTCGAAGAAGCGCGACAGCGGCTCGCCGGCGACGCGGGCCAATACCCGGTCCTGCGCTTCGAGCACGGTGACGTGCTTGCCGAGCTTGGCAAGCACCGCGGCGGCCTCGAGCCCGATAAAGCCGCCCCCGATCACCGCGACTTGCCCCGTCTCGGGCAGCTCGCGCATCACCGCATCGACGTCTGCGCGGGTGCGCACGGTGTGGACGCCGGCGAGGTGATGGCCGTCACAGGTTATGCGGCGAGCCTTGCCGCCGGTCGCCCAGATCAGCGCACGATAAGCGATGGTTTCGCCATCGGCAGTCGTCACGCAACAGCCCCCTGGATCGACCGAAGCGACGGTGCGTCCAGTGAGCATCGTCACTTGCCGTTCTTTCCAAAAGGCAGCCGGGCGGATCAGCAGCCGCTCGAACGGCTTTTCGCCGCTCAGATATTCCTTGGAAAGCGGCGGGCGTTCATAGGGCAGCTCCGGCTCGTCCCCAATCAGCGCTAGGCTCCCCTGGAACTTGTTCTGCCGAAGCGCGATCGCCGCCTGCGCCCCGCCATGGCCCGCGCCTACGATCAGGACATCGTACCGGCTCATGCCTTCAGGCGCTCGGCGTGCCAGGCGACGTGTTCGGCCAGGAAGGTCGAGACGAAATAATAGCTGTGATCGTATCCCGGCTGGATGCGCTGGGTTAGCGAAATGCCGGCATCGCGGCACGCCGCTTCCAGCAGATCGGGCCTGAGTTGTTCGGTCAAAAAGGTATCCGCCGAGCCGGTATCGACGAGCAGTTCGGGCAGCCGGGCGCCATCCTCGATCAGGGCCACCGCGTCATGAGCGCGCCACGCCGCAGGGTCCTCGCCGAGATAACCGGCGAGCGCCTTCCGGCCCCATGGAACCTGGCTCGGGGCAGCGATCGGGGCGAATGCGGAGACGCTCCGGAAGCGCTCCGGGCTGCGCAGGCCAATCGTCAGCGCGCCATGCCCGCCCATCGAATGGCCGGTAATGCCCTGTGCGTTCATATCGGCAGGGAACTCCGCGGCGATCAGCGCCGGCAACTCGCTTTCGAGATAGGTGCGCATCTGGAAGTGTTCCGCCCACGGCGCCTCGGTCGCGTCCACATAAAAGCCCGCGCCCTGCCCGAAATCGTATGCCGAATCATCGGGCACGGCTTCCCCGCGCGGCGAGGTATCCGGCGCGACGAAGATGATGCCATGCTCGGCGCAGGCGCGGCGATACTCGCCCTTGTCCGTTACATTGGCGTGCGTGCAGGTGAGGCCCGACAGAAACCAGAGCACCGGCAGCTTCCGCCCCTCTTCATGCGGCGGGACATAAACGGAGAAGGTCATGTCGGTGCCGGTGGAGGTCGAGGAATGGCGATAGACGCCCTGGGTTCCGTCATGCGCCCGGTTCGAGAGCGCGATCATGCCGATCGATGAATCGCACACAGCTTGTTGCCATCGGGATCGCGCACATAGCCGAGGTGCATCGTGCCGAGGGCGCCGCCATCGCGCGGGCCCGGAGGGCCTTCGATTGACTGGCCCCCGCGCGCTACTCCAACGTCGTGAAACTGCACCACCTGCTCGGGGGAATCGCATTTGAACCCGATCGTGCCACCATTGGCGAAAGTCGCGGGTTCGCCGTTGATCGGCTCGGAGATACAGAGCGTGCCGCCATTGTGCCGGTAGAACAAGCGCGTGTGCCCGCTCGCCGCCACGTTGCGCAGCGGCTCGCCAGCGAAGCCGAGCGTGCCGAGCACGGCGGTGTAAAAGACTTTCGACCGCTCAATATCGTTGGACCCGATGACGATGTGATTGAACATTAGCCGCTCCTTAGACCTAATAGACCACTACGCTGCGAATGCTTTCGCCGGCATGCATCAGTTGGAACCCCTTGTTGATCTCGTCCAGTGACAGGACGTGCGTAATCATTGGGTCGATTTCGATCCTGCCGTTCATATACCAGTCGACGATCTTGGGCACATCGGTCCGCCCCTTCGCTCCCCCGAATGCCGTGCCCCGCCAGTTGCGGCCGGTGACGAGCTGGAAGGGCCGGGTGGCGATTTCCTTGCCCGCTTCAGCCACGCCGATGATGATACTGGTCCCCCAGCCGCGATGGCATGCCTCCAGCGCGGTGCGCATCACTTCGGTGTTGCCGGTGCAATCGAAGGTGAAGTCGGCGCCGCCATCGGTGAGCGCGAGGATTTCAGCGACGGTCTCATCGCGCGATTTGCCGCGTCCGTCGATGAAGTCGGTCATGCCGAAGCGACGGCCCCATTCCTCACGGTCTGGATTGATATCGACGCCAATGATCTTGCCCGCGCCGGCCATCCGCGCGCCCTGGAGCACATTGAGGCCGATCCCGCCCAGCCCGAACACCACCACATTGTCGCCGACCTGGACCTTGGCAGTGTTTACTACCGCACCGACCCCGGTGGTGACGCCGCAGCCGATATAGCAGCTGGTCTTGAACGGCGCGTCTTCGCGGATTTTCGCGACGGCGATCTCGGGTAGCACGGTGAAGTTCGAGAAGGTCGAGCAGCCCATATAATGGAAGATGGTCTGGCCCTTATGGCTGAACCGCGTGGTGCCATCGGGCATCACGCCCTTGCCCTGGGTCGCGCGGATCGCGGTGCAGAGGTTGGTCTTGCCGCTGAGGCACGATTTACACTGGCGGCATTCGGGAGTGTAGAGCGGGATGACATGATCGCCGGGCTTCACACTGGTGACGCCGAAGCCGATTTCGCGGACGATCCCGGCGCCCTCATGGCCCAGCACCGAGGGGAAGATGCCCTCGCTGTCGAACCCGTCGAGCGTGTAGGCATCGGTATGGCAAATGCCGGTCGCCATGATCTCAACCAGCACCTCGCCGGCCCTCGGGCCTTCCAGGTCAAGCTCGACAATCTCCAGCGGCTGCTTCGCTTCGAATGCGACCGCGGCGCGCGTCTTCATGGCTAACTCCCAACTCTACGGGGCTCGACTAGCTGGAGACGCTGGGAAGGTCGAGGCCTGCCTTGCGCGCCGCGTCGATCGCTTGCGGATAGCCCGCATCGGCGTGGCGCATCACGCCGGTCGCGGGGTCGTTCCACAGCACACGCTCCAGCCTGGCCGCAGCCTCGGGCGTGCCGTCGGCGACGATCACCATTCCCGAATGCTGCGAATAGCCCATGCCGACGCCGCCGCCGTGGTGGAGCGACACCCAGGTCGCGCCGCTAGCGGTGTTGAGCAATGCGTTGAGCAAAGGCCAGTCGGAAACGGCGTCGGAGCCGTCCATCATCGCTTCGGTCTCGCGATTGGGGCTCGCGACCGAGCCGCTGTCGAGATGATCGCGACCGATCACGACTGGGGCCTTGAGCTCGCCGCTCGCGACCATTTCATTGAACGCGAGGCCGAGCCGGTGGCGGTCACCCAGGCCCACCCAGCAGATCCGCGCAGGCAGGCCCTGGAAGTGGATGCGCTCGCGCGCCATGTCGAGCCAGCGGTGAAGGTGTGCGTCGTCGGGCAGCAGTTCCTTCACCTTGGCGTCGGTCTTGTGGATATCCTCGGGATCACCGGAGAGCGCAACCCAGCGGAAGGGGCCGACGCCGCGGCAGAAGAGCGGCCGGATATAGGCGGGGACGAAGCCGGGGAAATCGAAGGCGTCTACTACGCCCTCGTCGAACGCTACCTGGCGGATATTGTTGCCGTAATCGACTGTCGGCACGCCCGCTGCGTGGAAATCGAGCATCGCCCGCACGTGGACCGCCATCGAAGCCTTGGCCGCCTTGGCGACCTTGTCTGGTTCGCTCTCGCGCTCGGCGAACCAGCGTTCGAGGGTCCAGCCCTGGGGCAGGTAGCCATTGATCGGGTCGTGCGCAGAAGTCTGGTCAGTCACCAGATCGGGGCGCACACCGCGGCGGACCAGTTCGGGATAGATATCGGCGGCGTTGCCTAGCAGCCCGACCGAGATCGGCGTCTTGGCATTGGCTACGATCTCCAGCGCTTCCTCCACGCTGTCGGTAGCGCGGTCGAGATAGCCGGTTCGGAGACGCATCTCGATCCGGCTTGGCTGGCACTCGACCGCGAGGCACGAAGCTCCCGCCATTGTCGCCGCCAACGGTTGAGCGCCGCCCATCCCGCCCAGGCCCGCCGTGAGGATCCATCGCCCCGCCAGGCTACCGCCATAATGCTGGCGGCCCGCTTCCACGAAGGTCTCATACGTGCCCTGCACGATCCCCTGGCTGCCGATATAGATCCAGCTACCTGCGGTCATCTGGCCGTACATCATCAGCCCGGCGCGATCGAGTTCGTGGAAATGCTCCCAATTCGCCCATTTGGGCACGAGGTTGGAATTGGCGAGCAACACGCGCGGGGCGTTTTCGTGGGTGCGGAAGACGCCGACGGGCTTGCCCGACTGGATCAGCAGCGTTTCGTCGGCTTCGAGGCGGCGCAGCGTCTCGACGATCCGGTCATAGCTTTCCCAATCCCGTGCGGCCCGGCCGATCCCGCCATAGACAACCAGCTCCTGCGGGTTCTCGGCCACGCAGGGATCGAGATTGTTCATCAGCATCCGCAAGGGCGCTTCGGTAAGCCAGCTCTTCGCGCTCAGCTGGCTGCCGGTGGCGGCCTGGATGTGGCGGGCATTGTCGAGGCGAATCATTCTTGGCCTTTCGCGAAGCATATTGCGGCGGCGAGGATGCGGCCGAGATCGTCGCGCAGGGGCGCGGCGCGAGCTGGATTCCAGCGGGGTGGCCAATTGGTCTCGCCGGGTTCGCCCGCCGGCTCATCCAGATAGGCGCGCATCGCGATTTCCATCTGGATCGCGTGGACGCCGCTCTCCGGCCGGCCATAATGCCGCGTCGTCCAGCCGCCGCGGAAGCGGCCGTTAAGGATATGGCTGCGGCTCGCGCTCGCCGCGAGCACCACGTCGCTCAGCGCGATGTCGCAGGTCTTGCCCATGTCTGTGCCGATGTTGAGTTCGGGAAGCTCGCCTTCGAAGAGGCGCGGGACCTGGCTGCGGATCGAGTGGCAATCATAGAGGACGACGCGCGGGTGCAGCGCGCGCAGGCGGGCGATCTCCGCCGCGATCGCCTCATGATAGGGTGTGAACCAAGCCATGCGCGCAGCCGGATCGGGCGTGATGCCGTCGCGGTAGAGGGGATGGCCGTCAAAAGTCTGGGTGGGGCACAGGCCGGTGGTGGTCTGGCCGGGGTAGAGCGACTTGCCGGAGGGATCGCGATTGCAATCGATCACGCTGCGCGAGATGTCGGTCCATATCTTCGTCGCGTCGGCCAGGCCGTCATAGAGTTCATGGATATGCCAGTCCGCGTCCCGGATGGCCCACCAATGCGAGCGGAACTGGCCGGCTATCTCTGCCGGAATTACGCTGCCGCCATGCGGGAACGCCAGGATCAGCGGCGTGTCGCGGCGTTCGACATGGAGCCAGGTCAAACGCTCATTCCAGGAAGATCCCCGGCAGCTTCGAGGAAATCGGGCGAGCGGATCAGTGTTGCCGCGGCCTCCATGTCGGGGGCCATGTGGCGATCGTGATCCAGCGTCGGCACTCGGGAGCGGAGCGTTTCGCGTACCGCTTCGATGGGCCGGCTCGACTTGAGGGGTGCGTGGAAATCGCAGCCCTGTGCGCCAGCGAGCAATTCGATGGCGAGCACATGATGGACGTTGGTGGCCATTTCGATCAGGCGCCGTGCGCCGTGCGCGGCCATCGAGACATGATCCTCCTGATTGGCCGATGTAGGGATCGAATCCACGCTGGCGGGATAGGCGCGCTGCTTGTTCTCCGAGACCAGAGCGGCGGCGGTAACCTGTGGGATCATGAAGCCGGAGTTGAGGCCCGGCCGGGGCGTCAGGAACGCAGGCAGGCCGGACAGCGCAGGATCGACCAGCATTGCTATGCGCCGCTCCGCCAGGCTGCCGATCTCGCACAGGGCAAGCGCGATCATGTCGGCGGCGAAAGCCACGGGCTCAGCGTGGAAATTGCCTCCCGAAAGCGCTTCGTCGGTATCAGGGAAGATCAGCGGATTATCCGACACGCCATTGGCTTCGGTGACCAGCGTATCCCCGGCCTGCCGCAGCAAGGTGAGCACCGCGCCCATCACCTGGGGCTGGCAGCGCAGGCAATAGGGATCCTGCACGCGGCTGTCGTCCACCGAGTGCGAGGCGCGGATGGCAGAGCCAGCCATCAGGCCGCGCAGCGCATCGGCGGTCTCTATCTGGCCGGCATGGCTGCGCAGCGCATGGATGCGGTGATCGAAGGGGGTGTCCGACCCCTTGGCGGCTTCAGTGGAGAGCACGCCGGTGATCAAGGCCGCGCGATAGAGGCGCTCGGCCTCGAACAGAGCGGCCAGCGCATAAGCGCAGGAGAATTGCGTGCCGTTGAGGAGCGCGAGGCCTTCCTTTGGGCCTAGTCCGAGCGGGGCGAGGCCCGCTTGCGCCAATGCATCGGCGGCGGGCAGGCGCGCGCCGTGCACGAAAATCTCGCCCACCCCGATCATCGCGGCGGCCATATGCGCGAGCGGGGCGAGATCGCCGGATGCGCCAACCGATCCCTGTGCCGGGATCACCGGGGTCAGGCCCTTTGCAAGCATTGCTTCAAGCAGATCGACGGTGGCGGGCCCGACGCCCGACGCCCCCCGCGCGAGGCTGGCCAGCTTCAGCGCCATCATCAGCCGCGCGATGGAAACGGGCATGGGTTGCCCGACGCCCGCGGCGTGGCTGAGCACGATGTTGCGCTGGAGCGCCGCCAGGTCCTCGCTCTCGATCCGCACGCTGGCGAGCTTTCCGAAGCCGGTGTTGATCCCGTAGACGGGCTCGCCGCGCGCCAGGATGCGCGCGACCGCGGCGGCGCTCCCGGCGATGGCGGGGCGGCAGGCGGGATCGAGCCGCACGGCCGCGCCCTGATAGATGTCGCGCCAATCCGCATAGGGCACGGCGCCCGGGGTCAGCAGCATCGGCCGTCCTTCACGCGCATATGCAGCGGGTTGAAGCCGATGCGGTAGACCAGCTCGGCGGGATCGCGGATATCCCAGATCGCGAGGTCGCAGGCCTTGCCAGGATCGAGCGTGCCGATCTCGTCCGCGAGGCCCAGCGCACCGGCGGCGTTTACCGTCACCCCGCGCAGGGCCTCGGTAACCGTCAAGCCAAACAGGGTGGCGCTCATGTTGAGCATGAGCAGCAGCGAAGTCGTCGGTGAAGTACCCGGGTTGCAATCGGTGGCGATGGCGATCGGCACGCCGTGCGCGCGGAACAGGCCGACTGGGGGCAAATCCGTCTCGCGCATGAAATAGTATGCCCCCGGGAGCAGCACCGCGACCGTGCCAGCCGCGGCCATCGCGCGTATATCGGCTTCGCTGGCATGTTCGAGATGATCGGCGGAAAGCGCGCCGTGGCTGGCGGCGAGGCTCGCGCCGCCCAGAGCCGATAGCTGCTCGGCGTGAAGCTTTACGGGAAGGCCGGCGCGCCGCGCGGCAGCCAGCACTCGGCCCGATTGCTCAGGCGTGAAGCCGATGCCTTCGCAAAACGCGTCGACCGCATCTGCCAGGCCGACCGATGCGGGGATCATCTCGTCGCATACCAGATCGACATAGGCAGCTGCACGGCCCGCATATTCGGGCGGAACCGCGTGCGCGCCAAGCAGCGTCGGCGTCACGCGCACATCGCGAACATCGCCCAGAGCGCGGGTGGCGCGGAGCATCTTCAGCTCGTCCTCGACGGTCAGGCCGTAGCCCGATTTGATCTCGATGGTGGTGACGCCCTCGGCCAGCAGCGCATCGAGCCGGGGGAGTGCGGTTTCGACCAATTCGGCCTCGCTCGCCGCGCGGGTGGCGCGCATCGTCGAGAGGATTCCGCCGCCGGCGCGGGCGATCTCCTCATAGGATGCGCCTTCGAGCCGCATCGCCCATTCGTTCGCGCGGTCGCCGGCATGGACGAGGTGCGTGTGGCAATCGATCAGCCCCGGGGTGATCCAGCGGCCTTCGCAGTCTATCGTTTCGGCGGCCTTGGGAGCACTTCCACTCGGCCCTGCATAAACGATGCGGCCGTCGCGGCAGGCGATTGCGCCATCCTCGATCAGACCTATGCCGTCGCCGGCCATCGTCGCGAGTCGGGCGTTGGTCCAGAGCCGATCCATGGGACGATGTTGCGCGGGAGGCCGGATTATGTCTAGACATAATGTGCGGGAGGCTTGTCGATGGCGCATCTCTGGTTCGAAGGCGCGTTGCTTGAAGAGGGCTGGGCCAGCCGCGTGCGCATCCAGATTTTGGATGGAGTGATCGCTTCGATCGAGAGCGAGGTTTCGCCGCAGCCCGCCGATGCGCGGCACGGCGTCGCGCTGCCCGGCCTGTGCAACGTCCATAGCCACGGGTTCCAGCGCGGCATGGCGGGACTCTCGGAGCGGCGCGGGCGGCCGGACGACGATTTCTGGAGCTGGCGCGAAGTGATGTACCGCTTCCTCGACCGGCTGACGCCTGACGACATCGCCGCGATCACCGCGCAGGCCTATGTCGAAATGCTCGAAAGCGGATTCACGCGCGTCGGTGAGTTTCATTATCTGCATAATGACGTGGACGGGCGTGCCTATGCCGATCCGGCCGAGACTGCGGGCGCGATCGTTGCGGCGGCTGAGGCGAGCGGAATCGGGCTGACGCTGCTCCCGGTATTCTACGCGCACGGCGATTTCGGCGGGGCAGCTCCTGCGCCGGGGCAGCGGCGCTTCCTGAGTGATCGGGACAGCTTTGCACGGCTGGTCGAAGCGAGCCGGGCCAAGCTGCCTGGAGATGCGCTGCTCGGCATCGCGCCGCATTCGCTGCGTGCGGTCACCCCCGGCGAACTGCACGCGATCCTGCCACTGGCCGAGGGCGGGCCGATTCATATCCACGCCGCGGAGCAAATGAAGGAAGTCGAGGCATGCATCGCGTGGAGCGGCGCGCGTCCGGTGGAATGGCTGCTCGTTAATGCGCAGGTGGATGCACGCTGGTGCCTGATCCATTCGACCCACCTTACCGACAGGGAATGCGACCGGCTCGCGGCGAGCGGAGCGGTGGCGGGGCTTTGCCCGGTGACCGAAGCCAATCTGGGCGACGGCATATTTCCCACGATCCGCTATCTCGAAGCCGGCGGCCGCATCGGGATGGGCACGGATTCGAATATTCTGATCGACGCGCCGGGCGAGCTGCGCGCGCTGGAATATTCGCAGCGGCTGGCGCACCGGCGGCGCGCCTTGCTGGCGGACGAGGCCGTGCCTTCGGTGGGACGCAGCTTATTCGATGCAACGCTGGCGGGCGGGGGGCGGGCGCTCGGCGCAACCGGCGGGCTGCTTGCCGGCGCACCGGCGGACATCGTTGCGCTCGATGCGCAACATCCCGCGTTGGCCGGCGCCGATGGCGACAAGCTGCTCGACGCCTGGATTTTCGCTGCCCGGCACGGCGCAGTCGAAAGCGTCTGGCGCAGCGGGCGCAAGTGCGTCTCGGGCGGGCGGCACGTCGCGGCCGAAGCCGTGGCGCGGCGCTACCGGGCGACGGTGGCCGCGCTGGCGTGACGGTCGAGGAGCGCATCCGTTCGGATATCGAGGCGCGCGTCCATTCGGGGGCGTGGCGGCCCGGCGACCGTATCCCGTTCGAGCATGAATTGGTCGCGGCCTATGGCTGCTCGCGCGGCACGGTGAGCAAGGCGCTGACTCGGCTGGCGCGTGCCGGGTTGATCGAGCGGCGGCGCAAGGCGGGATCGTTCGTCGCCGATCCGCAGGTGCATTCTGCAGTGCTTGAAGTGCCCGATCTCGCGCGGATGATCGCGGCGCGCGGCGAGCAATATCGCTGGGAATTGCGCGGACGATGGTCTGCCGAGGAGCCCGGCTTTGGATCGGCGCTGTTCGTCGAAGGCCTGCACCATGCGGGCGACAAGCCGTTGTGCCTAGAAAGCAGGTTGATCTCGCTGGCGGCGGTGCCACAGGCCAGCGAGGAGCCCTTTGCCCAGGTATCACCGGGCGGGTGGCTGTTGCAGCACGTACCATGGACGCGGGCGCGGCACGAAATTCGCGCAATTGAGGCCACCTCGGCGCAGGCTGGGCTTCTGGATATGACCGGCGCCAAGGCCTGCTTGCTTATCGAGCGCTGGACTTGGCGGGTGGACCAGCCAGTCACCCGGGTCGAGCAGCTATTCCCCGGCGACCGCTATGATCTCACAGCCGAGTTCAAACCTGGCGCGAAGTGAAGGCCGCTTCGGCCTGCTCGTGGATTCGGTGAGAACGCCAGCGCAGCAGCATCCCGACGATGGCCGTGACCACGCCTGTTGCCAGGCACGTTGCCAGCAGCGGGTCTTCCCAGGCCGTTTTCAAGCTGACAATGCCCAGCATCAGGACACTGATCACCGAGGAAAGATAGCCCCAGCCCTTAAGCCGGGAAGCGGCATGCAACTTCGAATTTCGCAGGCTCATGGCTTCGGGTTAGCGGCTGAGATACTCGCGTACTTTTTCGGCCGAACTTCCCACGGCGTCCACCGCTTCCTGGAGGCGCTCGGGAGTCACGCCCAGGCTCTCGCTCCAGTCGCGGACCTCATAATCCTCCGACATGTTGATCCGGGCGCGGTCCTGCACGCCACTATTGTTCTTGTCGTCTGCCATTGTGCTCTCCTCTTGGGGCAATTAATTCCTCGGAGGGCAAGCTGTTCCCCCGATTCGGTCGGTTTAATTGAGGTTAGGATGCGCGTAGGCGCGTCGTAATTCGTCCTAATCTACATTTATTCCCGCAACCTTCCGATTTTTCACGGCTTTTTCTAGAATGGCTCACTATTATTTCAGCTACGGCGCGGCCTCCGGCGCGCAAGTTACCTGGCCCAAGGCGCGGGAATTTCCTGACTTGGGCTCGGCGCTTTTCGCGGCGCGGCGCGCGGCCCAAGCGGTTGTCCGCATCCGCAATCACCAGGCACCGGGCCGCATGGATGGGCACCTGGAGATCCAGGACGACCTTCAGCGGCCGGTGGCCCGAATCCTATTGGCGGAAATAAGACGCCAGACTTCCTGAAATGAACCAGCTTCCCCAGCCTGCGCCCGAGCCGGAACCGGTTCCGGCTCCGCGCGACATTCCCTATCCTGGGACGATCGTGCTGCATGTGGACGCATCGGATGTGGAGCGCCGTATTCTTCGCGTGCGCCAGACGGTGCCGGTCTCGGGACTTGAGCGAATGACGCTGCTCTTCCCGAAGTGGATACCAGGATACCACGCTCCCCAGGCGCCTATAGAGCTCTTTGCCGGCCTGACCTTGTCGGGGGGTGGCGAAGATATCCCATGGAAGCGCCATCCCACGGAAGTTCACGCCTTCTCCTTCCAAGTGCCCGCTGGCCTGGATTCGATCGAGGCCACATTCCAGTTCCTCTCGCCGACTGCCCCCAGCCAGGGGCGAGTCACTATGGGGCGCGAGTTGCTGAGCCTGCAGTGGAATACGGTGCTGCTATACCCGGCGGGCTATTTCGCCAGGCAGATCCAGGTCGAGGCCAGCATAATCCTGCCGCCCGGCTGGATGCATGGCTGCGCGCTGGCGGCCACTTCCGCCGGGGATTGCATCCGTTTCGAGACGGTCGCGCTCGATGTGCTGGTGGATTCGCCGCTAATGGCCGGCCGCCACTTCCGGCGGATCTCGCTCGATGACCGCGGCGAGGTGGGGCTGACGATGGTGGCCGACAGCGCGGAGTTGCTGGCGGCGACGCCCGGCCAGATCGATCCGCACCGCGCGCTCATCGTGGAGGCCGACGCGCTTTTCGGAAGCCGCCACTTCGATCGCTATGAGATACTGCTCGCGCTGACCGACGAAATCGGCAGCATCGGAGTGGAGCACCACCGCTCATGCGAGGCCGTGACGATCCCGGGCTATTTCCGCGATTGGGAAGACAGTTTTTCGAAGCGCGACACGATCCCGCACGAATATGTGCATAGCTGGAACGGCAAGCACCGGCGCGGCGCGGATTCCTGGACACCGAGCTTCGAGCGGCCGATCCGCAACAGCTTGATGTGGGTGTATGAAGGGCAGACCCAATATTGGGATCGTGTCCTTTGCGCTCGGTCGGGCCTATGGACGCGCGAGCAGGCGCTCGGTGCGCTGGCGCTGACTGCGGCCACGCATGAAGTGCGTGCCGGAAGCCGCTGGCGGCCGATGAGCGACACCACGCGTGATCCGATCATCGCGGCGCGAAGCCCCCTCCCCTGGGCGAGCTGGCAGCGCAGCGAGGACTATTATTCGGAAGGCGCGCTCGTCTGGCTGGATGTCGATACCCGCATCCGGGAATTGACCGGCGACAAGGCTTCGCTCGACGATTTCGCGCATGCGTTTTTCGGGGGTCATGGCAGCGGTAGCGCAGTGACGGTGACCTATGTGTTCGAAGACGTGGTGGCTGCGCTGACCCGGATCGCGGAATTCGACTGGGAGAGCTTCTTCCTGAGAAAGCTGGAAGGCAAGCATGAGGGTGCGCCGCTCGCGGGGCTGGAGCGGGGAGGGTATCGTCTCGTGTACCGCGACCGGCCATCCGCCTATCTGGCGAACTCCGAGGGAGTCGAGAGCAAGATCAATCTCCTGTTTTCGCTTGGGCTGATCGCCTCGAAGGCGGGGGGCATCGAGGAAGTGCTCTGGGAGGGGGCGGCTTTTCGCCAAGGCCTCACCGCGGGTTCGCAAATCGTTGAAGTGAATGACCGGCCATTCGATCCTGGGGCCCTGCGGAGGGCCGTAGCGGAAACCAGGGGTGCGGGCAGCATGACGCTGCTCGTGAAAAACGGGAAGCACGAGAAGCACGTGCGGATCGACGACTGTGACGGGCATCGCTATCCCGATCTGGAGCCGCTGACCGACCGGCCAAGGCGCTTGGACGACATCCTCGCGCCACGTCGAGGCGCATCGCTCAACTGAAGACCGCCTTGGGCATGTGCGTGATGCGGCAGGCCAGATCGGCTTCGCCCGAGGCGACGATATAATGGTCGCCGCCGTCCGCGATCCCGGTGGTGAACACCACATCGCGGATATACATCTGGTGTTCGAGCGGCCGGGTGAGCGCCGGATCGGCTTCGAGCAGTGGGACGTGACTCGTCGCCAGCACCTTGCTGGGATCGTCCCTGTCGAGGATCGACCAATAGGTGCGATAGATGCCCACGATCTCCTTGGGCTCGACGCCGTGCCACAAAGTCAGCCAGCCCTTATCGGTGAGGACCGGGGGCGCGCCGCCGCCCATCCGCGCGGTCGCTACCGTCCCGGCATGGGGGCGGATGCCGGGCTTGCGATAGGGCTTCCAAAAATGGCCATCGGGCGACAGCGCCAGATTGATCGAAGGCCCGGCGCGCCATTCGCTGCCCGGGGGATAAGCGAAGTAGAGGTCGCCAAGCGGCCGGGTCTGCGCCCAATAATGCCCATCGATCAGCCCCTCGAAGATCAGCATGTCCTTGTTCTGGTGATCGAGCACGATGTCTTCGAAGGTCCAGTCGAGCCCATTGGGCGAGCTGTAGAGCGTAGTCGAATGCCGCTCGGGGCTGACCGAGCAGGTCGTCATCAAGTAGCGTTCGCCGACCTTGCTGATCCGGGCATCCTCGACGCCATAGCATTGCAGGCTGTCCTGCGGCGCGACCGCGCGATCGTAGTGGATCGCGACGATTTCGAGCCCGTCGGGCGTAAGCTCGACCGGCAGCAGCCACGATAGCGAAGTGAGCGCCATGATCTTCCAGCCGCCGCCCCGCAGCTTGAATTTGCGCGGGTCGGCGGTGTCGGCATATTCGAGCGGCCAAGCATCTAGCACGTAGCGGCCCTTGTCCGTGCCGTCCGCCTCCCAGCGGATCGAATGGACATTGCCGTCATGGATGGGCTGGCGAAGCGCTTCGGCGACGCGGACCATCATCAGCAAATTGCCGTTGGCCAGCCGGGTCAGGCCGGGATTGAAGGCCCCCAGCACATAGGTCTCGGCATCCAAATGGCCAGCTAGGGGCGAGCGGCCAAGGTCTATGTCGTCCGGAACGAAGACGAGCCTGTCGACCGGGAAGCTCATTCGGGAGCCTGCGCGCGGGGATCGCCTGTCATCAATAGTTCCTCAAAGGCTGTGCGGCCCTAAGTCCCGGGCTTGACAGAAGTTGCGAGACCGTCGCTCCGTCCACCCCGCGATTGGCACCCCACGGCTTGGGAACGGGCCGGGCCGGGAAGGGTTGGGCTAGTAGAGGAGGAGAGCGTCATGACCGACAAGCAGCCGATGCAGGCCGATGGCGAGGGCGCGGCGGGGGCCGACGCCAACCAAACCGACAGCGAAGGTCCCGCGCCGGGCAAGGATGCGGCCGGTGAGAGCGGAGGTGGGGCCTATCCGAACCCGCACAGCGGCAAGGAACCGGATGGTTTCGAAGGCGGGCAGAGCGAGCGAGGCTATACTGGCCCGGCCAACCCGAACGCCCCTACGCGCTAAGGGGCGCGGCGCCAAGTTCGCGCTTATCGCACCGGCGCGGCGGCCCCCACATGTGCCGCGAACTCGTCGAGCGCTTCTCGAAGCGGGGGGAGCAGCGAACCCCTGGCTGACGCGAGCGGCGCGCTGGCCGGGCGGGCGGCTCGCTCACCGGGCAAGGATGCGACAGCTCGAGCCAGGCCGGCATCAAGCCCGCACCGCTCGGCGACTGCTTCTGCAAAGCCGTGCCAGCTAAGCGCCGTCTCATTGGTGAGATGCCAGATTCCGGTGGCGCCATCAATCAGCAGGTCGAGCACTGCGTTGCACAGGTGCGGCACATAGGTCGGTGAGACGATATGGGCGTCCGACGCCTCGAATGCCGAGGATGCGGAGGCCGCGGCGACGAACCTTGCTGCGAAATTGTGGGGATCGAACGGGGAAAAGAATGCGGCGGTGCGGATGATGAGGTGCTCCCCGGGCAGGGCCGCGATCCGGTTCTCCGCGTCGGCCTTTGAGCGGCCATAGGCATTCAAGGGCGCGACCGGGTCGAGCTCCGTGTACGGAGCGCCCTTGGCCCCGTCGAACACGAGATCGCTCGAAAACTGCACGGTTGGGATGCCCCGCGCCGCACACGCATCCGCCAGCCTGGCCGCAGCTTCGCTGTTTGCGGCCATGCACGCATCTTCGGCGTCCTCCGCATCGTCCACACGGACCCATCCCGCGGCGTTGATCACGGCCCATGGGCGATGCCGATCGAGCGCCGCTGCAACGCTTGCCGAGGAGTCCAGGTCTAGCTCGCTGCGCGAGGTCAGGACGAAGGCCAGCTCGCGATGCCTGCATGCGCGGGCCACGGCCTGGCCGAGCGTCCCGGTCGCTCCGCAGATCAGGATCGGCGCGACGGGAAACGCGGTGGCCCGATTGGGGGCGGTGACCATGTCCTTCATCCGGGCGGCTCGCTGAGTCGGGCGATGCACGAAGCGCACGGGGCGCCGCCACCATCCGCCGCCGCCGAGCACTGGATGGTCGCAATCACCGCGAGCGAGCTTGGGCAGCAATGCACCCAGACCGGTCAGGCGCGGGACCTCACCCCGCACATCGAAGGCGCCGGCCTCATACCGTCCCGGCGAAGTAAGCAGCTTATCCCAGCCGTCATTGCCCAGCAGGGCCCAACTCGTGACTGCCTCCACTTCCATGCCCCCCGCCCGCAATTCGCTGGCGGCATGCCAGGCATCGGCCATCCACCGCATCTGCTCCTCGCGTGTGCAGCCATTATGCACTTCGGTCACGGCGAGCGGGATCCGATAGCGGGCCCATGCCTCTTCCAGCGCTCCCCTCAATCCGCTGGGGGCGGGGTCGAGCACTCGCACCGCAGGAACATCGGCATAGCGGGCCTCCTGGTCTCCGCCCGCCGCCCAGGCCGGATAGCGCTGCATCCGGTGATCGAGGAAGCGGTCGCTCGTCAGGTAATGGTTCACTCCGATGACGTCGGGAGGGCAGGGATCATCGGCGAAAGAGCGAAGCTGATCCCGGAAACCATGGCCGACAAGCCGTTCCCACATGGCATGTCCCGGCGTGACGCGCCCGCACAGCAGGTCCCAGCCCATCCAGCGCCGGCTATTGTTGAAAGCGGCCTGTTGCCGAAGCGGCACGGTCGCCCACGTGCGGCCGAGATCGTCGGTCTGGATCAGCCGCGCATCGGGACGAACGGTGCGGATGGCGCGCATTGAGAGGCGAACGCCTTCGACCTGATTGAGCAGCGCCAGCCAGAAGGATCGCTCGTCGCGGTGATGCGGATACCAGTGACCATAAAGTGCCGAGAACCGCGCGGTGGTCAGCGGTTCGTTGACCGGCGTCCAATCGCGCACCCAGTCATAGCGCTGCGCCGCCGCGAGCGCGAAGCGGGCAAGTCCGGTGGCGAAGCCTGGATCGAGCAAATCGGTATATTTCGGCCCGCTGCCGTGATGGACCAGTCCGGCGATCGGCCGGATGCCAAGCGCACGCAGCCGCTCCAGTCGCGCATCGGTCCAGCTCCAGTCCAAGATATCGGGGTGGTCCGGCGCGATGCGTTCCCACAAAACGGGGTATCGCAGCGCTGTGATTCCCAAGGCGGCGAAACGGTCCAGGTCCTCGGGGCGGTTTTCGTGACCGGTCTTGACCGTTTGATCGCCTACAGTGTCCAACACCCGGTTCACGGTACATTCGTGACCACCCCAAAGCTCTAATCCGTCTTGATCGAATACTGCCGTAAATAATTCCTTTTCACCAAATAGTCCGAGATTAACTTGGGATGTTAGCAAAAATTTCAGGTAAGGCTGACTAGATTAATGTAGGTCAATCCATAACCCACGTTAAGGCGGTGCTTCTTCGCGGAAAGGCCAATCGATGTGGGAACGAATTCTTTGAAGCATGAGTTTCATCCTCCGTGGCTTTTCTTTTCGAGCCGCCTCCTGAAAGGAAAACTGGATGATCGCTTCGGACGCTGGCTGGGTTTCGAAACTGCGGACAGGCCCCGCGCTGCCCGGTGCGACCGTGCTCTGTTTCAGCCACCTGCGTTGGGCGTTCGTGTTTCAGCGGCCCCAGCACCTGATGAGCCGCTTCGCCAGTGCCGGCCGCGTCATTTTCTGGGAGGAGCCGAATTACGGTGGCGAAGGCGCGCCGCGGCTCGATATCGACAGTGACGCGATGGAGGGCGTGGTGGTCGTCACGCCGCGGCTGCCCGAAGGATTGGCCCCCGATGCCGAACAGGCGATGCTCAAGCGGCTACTGGATGGGCTGATTGCCGGCGAGACCGGCGAGATAATCCGCTGGTATTATACGCCGATGATGCTCCCTTTTTCAGAGCATGTGGAAGCGCAGTGCGTCGTCTATGACTGCATGGACGAACTCGCCAACTTCAAGAACGCCCCGCCCGAGCTGATCCCGCTCGAGCGCCGTTTGCTCGCGAACGCCGATCTCGTGTTTACGGGCGGTTATAGCCTGTATGAAGCCAAGCGCGACCTGCATCCGAACATCCATCCGCTTCCTTCCAGCGTCGATGTCGCGCATTTCCTCGCTGCGCGCTCCGAGGGTGAGGAGCCGCGCGACCAGGCGGCCATCGCCGGTCCGCGCTTCGGCTTTTACGGCGTGGTGGACGAGAGGATGGATCTGGCGCTGCTTGCGCATCTTGCGGACGCACGGCCTAGCTGGTCGATCGTCGTTGTCGGCCCTGTGGTGAAGATCGACTCCGCCGACCTGCCGCGGCGCGCGAACCTCCATTATCTGGGCGGCAAGAGCTATGACGAGCTGCCGGCATATCTGCGCGGCTGGGACGTGGCGTTGATGCCCTTCGCGATCAACGAATCGACGCGCTTCATCAGCCCGACCAAGACCCCCGAATATCTCGCGGCAGGCCGCCCGGTCGTATCGACGCCGATCACCGACGTTATCCGTCACTATGGCAAGCTGGACGGGGTCCACATCGCCGACACTCCCGATGCGTTCGTCGCGGCATGCGATGCGGCGCTGGAATTGTCGCGCGACACCAGTTCCTGGCTTCCGGCGGTGGATGTCGCGCTCGGGCAGTTGTCGTGGGATCGCACCTTCGGCGAAATGTCGGAACTGATTGCGCTCAAGGTCGCGCGCGATGCCGAGGTTCATCCGATCGTCTCGCCCGATAGCTGGCCCGCTGAGCGCACCAAGCCGTATGATGTGATGGTCGTCGGCGCGGGCTTTGCCGGCGCGGTGATGGCCGAGCGGCTCGCTGCGGATGGCGGAAAGCGCGTGCTGGTGGTCGATCGCCGCCCGCATGTGGGCGGCAATGCGTATGACGTGCTCGATGAAGCCGGCGTGCTGATCCACCAATATGGCCCGCACATCTTCCACACCAATTCCGACGAGATCGTCGATTATCTGTCGCGCTTCACGGAGTGGCGGCCTTATGAGCACCGCGTGCTCGCCGATGTCGATGGCCAGCGCGTGCCGATGCCGATCAACCGCACGACGCTCAACATGCTCTACGGGCTCGACCTCCAGACCGACGAGGAAGCGGAAGCCTATCTGGCGAGCCGGGCGGAGCCCGTCGCGTCGATCCAGACCTCGGCAGACGTGGTGATTTCGAAGGTCGGGCGCGAGCTCTACGAGACTTTCTTCCGCGGTTATACGCGCAAGCAATGGGGCATGGATCCCAGCGAGCTCGACAAATCGGTGACTGCGCGGGTCCCGACCCGGACGAACACCGACGACCGCTATTTCGGCGACAGCTTCCAGGCGATGCCGGCGGAGGGCTATACGAGGATGTTCGAGCGGATGCTCGACCACCCGAATATCGATTTGCTCCTGGGCGTCGACTATCTCGACGTGCGCGCGGCCTATCCGCACGCGCATCTGGTCTTTACTGGGCCGATCGACGAATATTTCGACCATCGCTATGGCAAGCTGCCTTATCGCTCGCTCGAATTCCGCCACGAGACGCTCGACCAGGAATGGTATCAGCCCGTCGCGGTGGTGAACTTCCCGTCCGAAGCGGTGCCGCACACCCGGATCACGGAATACAAGCACCTGACCGGCCAGGTCCATCCGCGCACCAGCATCACGCACGAAATCCCGAGCGCGGAGGGCGATCCTTATTATCCGATTCCGCGCCCGGAAAACCAGGCATTGTTCAAGCGCTACGAGGCCTTGGCGCTTGGGCTCAGCGATGTCACGTTCGTCGGCCGGCTTGCCACCTATCGCTATTACAATATGGATCAGGTCGTCGGCCAGGCACTCGCGACGTATCGCCGCATGAAGGCGCCGCCCAAGTCGCCTGCCGTGCTGTCAACCGTGCCCGAAAACGTGCTGGAATCATCGCGGGCGGCATAGCGCCCCTCAGCCAGACCGTCCCCACAGGAGCCTGATCATGTTCATGCACAACAAGCGGCTGCAATATACCGTGCGCGTCGCCGAGCCGAACCCGCGGCTTGCCACGATGATGCTGGAGCAATTCGGCGGCGCCGATGGTGAACTCGCGGCCGCGATGCGCTATTTCACCCAGGGCCTGGGCGAGGACGATCCCGGCCGCAAGGATCTGCTGCTCGACATCGCCACCGAGGAGCTCAGCCACCTCGAAGTGATCGGTTCGATCGTCGCCATGCTCAACAAGGGGGTCAAGGCGCAACTGTCCGAAGGGCAGATGGAGGAAGCTGAACTCTACCAGATGATCGGATCGAGCGGAAACAGCGCGAAGCAGTCGTTGCTGTTCGGCGGCGGGCCGGCCCTCACCGATTCCGCCGGCATTCCCTGGACCGCCGCTTATGTCGATTCGCGCTCGGAGCCGACCGCCGATCTGCGGTCCAACATCGCTGCCGAAAGCCGCGCCAAGATCGTCTATGAGCGGCTGATCAACATCACCGACGATCCCGGGATCAAGGAAGCGCTCGGCTTTTTGATGACGCGCGAGATCGCACACCAGAAATCGTTCGAGAAGGCGCTCTACGCGATCGAGGACAATTTCCCTCCCGGCAAGCTGCCGGGCATCGCGCCTTTCGCGAACATGTACGTCAACACGTCGCAAGGCGAAGGCGACATGGACGGGCCGTGGAACTCCGGCCAGCAATGGGATCGCGTCGATGATCTCGCGGGCTCGATCCCGATGGACGGCGGAGCCGGCGTGCCGACGGTGGGCCTGGCCAAGGCTGATGTCGCGGCCCTGGGCCAGCTTGCCGCACGGACGATGTCCAACCCTGCCTCCGAGCCTACGACTGGGGCCGATCTGGGCGCCGGGCCGGGCGCCGGGCGGACCAGCAACGGCGACATGGGCGCAGCCGCGAACGTTACCGAGGCATCGGCGATGGCCGACGCAACGGCGGCCAAGACCGCGGCGAAGTCGAAGGTGAAGCCGAAAGGCAAGGGCAAGGCCAAATGATCCCCAGGGCGCTTCCCCCCCGAGCGCCATCGGCACCGGCTGAGCAATGATCGTGAATTCCGTCATTTTCGCCGGCTCCGTCGCCAGCCCTTTACCCGGGCTGGCGGCGCTTGTCGGCCCGGGCCTGTGACGGACTTGCGTCGATGAGCGCGACTGAGCGGAGCGGCGGCCAGGAAGCCGTGCTGTACCGGATGGCGCTGCCGGAACATGTTTGCCCTTTCGGCGTGAAGGCGAAGCAGCTTTTGATCGACCATGGATATGAAGTCGAAGACCATCTCTTGCGGTCGCGCGAAGCGGTTGAGGCCTTCAAGCAGGAGCATGGGGTGGATACCACCCCCCTCGTGTTCCTGGGCGGCGAGCGGATCGGCGGCAGCGACGCGCTCGAGAGGCACTTTCGTGCGGCTGAACCAAGCCTTTCCGCCCGCGATCCCCAATCAGGAGCATGACGATGCTGGCGATGGATTATCGCGGGCCCTATCGGGTTCGCCTCACCGAAAAGCCGATGCCCGAGATACTGCACCCCCAGGATGCGATCGTGCGCGTGACTCGATCCTGCATCTGCGGATCGGACCTCCATCTCTATCACGGGCTGGTGCCCGACACGCGCGTGGGCATGACTTTCGGCCATGAATTCTGCGGGATCATCGAACAGGTCGGGCCCGAGGTCGAAAATCTGAAGCCCGGCGATCATGTGCTGGTGCCGTTCAACATCGCCTGCGGGCAGTGCCATTTTTGCAAACAGGGGCTCTTCGGCAATTGCCATGAGTCGAACGCCCAGGCGACGGCGGTGGGCGCCATCTTCGGCTATTCGCATACGGCAGGTGGCTATGACGGCGGCCAGGCCGAATATGTGCGCGTGCCCTATGCAGATGTGGGGCCGACGATCATCCCAGACTGGATGGATCCCGACGATGCGGTGCTGCTGACGGACGTAGTGCCCACCGGATATCAGGCGGCGGAAATGGGGGGCATCCAGAAAGGCGACACGGTTGTCGTGTTCGGTGCGGGGCCGGTCGGGATCATGTCTGCGCGCTGCGCCTGGCTGTTTGGCGCGGGGCGCGTGATCGTGTTCGACATGCACGATTACCGGCTGGAGTTCGTCCGCAAATACGCGCCGGCGGAGGTCTATAACTTCAAGGAGATCGACGATGTGGTCGTCTTCATGAAGAAGACCACCGACGGCTTGGGCGCCGATGTAGTGATCGATGCGGTCGGCGGGGACGCCAAGGGCAATTTCTTCCAGACGGTGCTCGGTGTGAAGCTCAAGCTGGTGGCGGGCTCGGCGACCCCGCTGCACTGGGCAATCAACTCGGTGAAGAAGGGCGGCGTCGTCTCGATCGTCGGCGTCTATGGGCCGACCGGCAACATCGTGCCCATCGGCAATGTCGTGAACAAGGGGCTGACGATCCGGGCCAATCAGGCATCGGTAAAGCGGCTCTTGCCGCGACTGATCGAGCATGTCCGCGCGGGCCATATCGATCCCAAGGCGATGATCACGCACCGGATCCCCCTGGAGGACGTGGCGGACGCTTATCATATGTTCGCCGCCAAGCTGGATGGCTGCATCAAGCCGGTGCTGGTGCCCCATGGCGCATGATCAGGAGCGGACGATGAACCTGCCCGTGAAGACCCGGAGCCCGCATCTGGTGGACACCTCCACGATCCCCGGCTGGGGTGTCGATGCCGACCCTGAAAACGATCCGACCTATCCGATCAGGGATCAGTCGCAGGATCGCGGGCTGACGCGGAACTGGGACCGCCCGCTGGTGCAAAACCTGGACGTCGAGGTTCTCCAATCGGTCGAGCATGTCCGCCAGCCCGCGGTCGTCGGGACCTCGACTCCGCCCAGCGGCGTCAGCGGGCTGATGCGGCGCGCGGCGTTCCGGTGGAGTGAGTCCAACTGGCTGCACTGGCTGATCCTGATGGGCGCGGATCGCGTCAATGTAGTCGAGGGGGTGGTCGATGATCTGGCGCATGCCCGAATCCCAAACATCCCGGGCGAGATGGGTATCCGGTCCGAGCTGAAGTTCAACAAGCGCGGTTTCGCCAGGAAGGCCGCGGTTGTGGGGCTGGTCTCCGCGATTGCGGTCGGGCTGGCCGCTCGCCGGCGCGCCGCCAAGCCGGGCCGGATCGAAGGGCAACGCTAGTGCGTACTCATAATCCGGCGTACACACACTAAAATCGTCGCAACCTGTGTTAGCCGGCGCAACCTTGGCCAGCGCGACACATTCAGGCAGCATGGCCCGGTATTTCTTCCATCTTTACAATGACGAAGTCACGCTCGACGAGGAAGGTTCCGAGCTTCCGGACGACAGCGCGGCGATCGAATGGGCGAAGCGGGAAGTTCGTTTCGAGGCGAGCGAATCTATCAAGCGCCATGCGCACCTCGTCCGCAGCCATCATATCGTCGTGGAAGACCAGACGCGACGGGAAGTCGGCACGGTTGGATTCGGCGACGTCATCAGCGTGCGGGACTGAGCCATGCCCACTATCTTCTATGTCCTGATCGCCCTCGTGCTGGTGCTGATGATCATCGGAGGCATCGCCGCCGCGCGCCGCCGGGCAGCGGCGGAGGCTGTGCAGCAGGGGCCGCTGCAGCCGCCACCGCCCGAGGACCGGCCGGATCTTTGAGCGCCGCCAGGCTCAACAGATTTTCTGCACGAGCGGCTCGATCCGCAGCGTGACGACATCCACCCCAGGTCCGCGCGTCGCGGCGAACAGGATGGCTTCGGCGACTTCGACGGGGGGCAGCATCCTATAGGCTTGGACCTCGCGTTCGCGCTCATCGGCCGAATAGGGCTGCATCGCCGATCCGATCGCACCCGGTTCGATCAGCGTGAGGCGGATGCTCTCGGGAATCAGTTCCTTGCGCAGCGTCTCGGCGAAGGAGGCGACGCCGCCCTTCGAGGCATTGTAAACGCTTTCGCCTACTGCCTTGATGTGTACGCTGATCGAGCCGACCAGGATGATCATGCCGTCCTTCACGCCCGCCGCCTTGATGCGATCGATCGCGCCCTTGGTGCATGCGACATAGCTGACGAGATTGCTCTCGATCACATAGCGCCAGTCCGTATCGTCCATTTCCATAAGGGGGCCCGAGCCTACGCCCGCGCAAGCGACGAGGATATCCAGCCCGCCGAGCCAGCTATCGACTCGCTCGAACATCCGTTCGAGTCCTCGGGCGCCGGAGAGATCGGCGGTGACAGCCTCGATAGCGCCGGTCGAGCCGAGGCTCTCGACAACGCTGCGCAATTCCAGCTCGCCGCGATCGGCGATCAGCACGCGCGCGCCGTTCGCCACCATCCGCTCGGCGACCGCACGGCCGACGCCGCCCGCGCCACCGGTGATCAATACGCGTTTTCCGGCGAGATTGGACATGGCCGCTCCTTTGTCTTTTTATCAATGCGTGAAGAGGAATGCAGGTCCCGGAACGGTCACCTCGGCGCATTGCGACGGCACGCCATTCGCCTCGACCTTAAAGATCGTGACGCTGTTTCCTTCCTCATTGGCGACGAGCATGCGGCCCTGGCCCTCCAGCAACAGGAAGAAGCGCGGAGACGCGCCGCCGGAAGGCGTGTGGCTTAGCAAGGACGGGCTTCCGGTCTGGTCCAGCGCGAAGGTGGCGATGCTATCGTGCCCGCGGTTCGTGACGTAAAGACGTTTGCCCGCCGCGTTGATGCCGATATGGCCGCCCAGGCTCTCCCCGTCGAACTCCGGAGGCAGCGTGGATACCGACCGCACCGGCGAGAGAGCGCCGTCCGCCGCATCCAGGACCGTCAGTGTGCTCGCCAATTCGCTGATCAAATAGGCAAGCGGGAGATGCGGGTGGAAGATCAAGTGGCGTGGGCCCGAACCGGCGGGCGCGGCAAACGCTACTTCGGGATCGCGCGCCAACCCTCGCAGAGAGTCCAACGCGAAGGCCAGCACTTGATCGGTGCCCAGGTCGGCCTGGTAGAGCCACTGCCCGTCCGGGCTGAACGCGGCGCAATGGGCGTGCGGTCCTTCCTGCCGGTCCGTGACTGGGCCATGGCCCTTGTTCGTGCGGATTAGCGACTCGCCGGGCAGCCCCGTTTCCCCATCGAGCGGGAACAGGGCCAAGCTGCCGGAGCCGTAATTGGCGATCGCAAGCCACGCCTCGCCGGGGCTCAATGCTACATAGCAGGGGTGGGCACCCCGCGTCGGCAAACGCGCCAGCGCCTCCCAGCCTGTCTTTTGCCGGCGGAGGACGCGGAGCATGCCCTGATCGCGCTCATCGACAAGGTAATGGAGATCGAAGCGCGGCGAATAAGCCCCGAAAGAGGCATTCGGCGCGGCCTCATACGCCTCCCCAACAAGCCAGTGATCAGGCATCTGGTGATACAGTGCGTATAGCCCCGCGCCCCCGGCTTCGGAGTAAGTGCCGACATGGACCAGCGCGGATTGCTCCGCCATCAGATCGATATCGCCACGAAGGTTGCGCCGGTCTCTTCCTTCGCCGCCGCGGCTTCGAAGGCTTCGTTGATCTGGCCCAGGCCGAAACGGTGGGTAATCAGCTTGCTGGCGTTGATCTTGCCCTTCGAAAGCAATTCGAGCGCCATTCCCTGTTCGGCGTCGAGCCCGTGGAACGAGAAGCTGGCGCTGGGGATCAGCTGGATTTCGGACATCTGGATGCGCTGCCACTCCAGGCCGATATCGATGACGCCCTTGTCGAAGCCGCCGACGATCACGACCTTGCCGCCGCGCCGCGCCATCCCTGTGGCCTGGGGCAAGGTTGTCGGCATGTTCTCGCCGCCGCAACATTCGAAGGCTATATCGACGCCGCGCCCGCCGGTGAACGCCTTGGCCGCGGCCACGGAATCCTCGCGGTGGCTGTTGAGCACCACATCGGCGCCGAGCTCCAGCGCGAGTTCGAGTGCGCTATCCACAACGTCGGTGATCAGCACGTCGGCGCCGCTCGCCTTGGCGAGCATCAGCTGGCCCAGGCCGATCGGACCTGCGCCGATGATCGCAACCTTGTCGTTGATCGACAGCCCGGATTTATGCTGGGCATGCAGGCATACCGAAAAAGTGTCGATCAGCGCCGCTTCCTCGAAGCTGACATGATCGGGCAATTTGTAGAATTTCCTGGCCGGCCCGGTGACGAATTCGCCATAAGCGCGCGACACGCATTTGGTGCGCACTTCATACAGGTTCGGGCAGAGATTATATTGCTGAACGCGGCACCATTCGCACTCGCCGTCTCCCATCACGCTCTCGATCACGACGCGGTCGCCCGGCGCGACGTTCGCGACCGCCGCGCCAACCTCGACGACTTCGCCAGCTAGCTCGTGCCCGGTGATGTGATGCTCCAGATCCGGTTCGTGCTTGCCCCAGTGCCGGACATCGGTGCCGCAAATCCCCGCGACGCGGACGCGCGCCAAGACCCAATCGGCATTCGGGATCTGCGGCTGGGGGACCTGGGTGATTTCGAACCTGCCCTCGGCCGTCTTCAACGCCGCTTTCATCAGCATTTCGATGCGACCCTCCTGTCAGCTAGTCTTCTGGATCAGCGGCTCGATGCGCAGGTTGACCACGTCGCTCGCGGCGGAACGGGTGAGCACGAACAGGATCGCCTCGGCGATTTCTTCGGCATGGAGCATCTTCTGCTCTTCCACTGCCTCGCGCTTCTCGTCCGCGGTGCATTCCTGCATGTCGGTATCGACCGATCCGGGCTGGACCACGCTCACCTTGATGTTCTTGTCGGCGATTTCCTTGCGCAGCGTCTCGGCAAAGGCCTGGATGCCCGCCTTGGTCGCGGCATAGACGCTCTCCCCCTCAGCCTTGATCTCGGTGCTGATCGACCCGACGAACAGCAGGTGTCCGCCGCCACTGCGTTCCATGCGCTTGATCGATGCGCGGGCGCAGGCGAGCGTGCCGATCAGATTGGTCTCGATGACATAGCGCCATCCATCATCGTCCATCTCGTGGATGGGATCGGCGCCCAGCGCCGCGCAGGTCACCAGCATGTCGATGCCGCCCAGCTTGTGGTCCACTTCGTCGAAGACCCGCGCAATGCCTTCGCGGGTGGCGACGTCGGTCGTCACGCCGATCGCACCCTTTGCATAATCGAGCGCGGTATCCAGCGCCTCCCGGTCACGCCCGAAAGTGAGCACCCGTGCGCCTTCTTCTACGAGCAGTTTGATCGTCTCGCGCCCGATGCCGGTGGTGCCGCCGCTTACGAGGATGCGCTTGCCGCGCAATTCGGTTCGGTTAGGCATGGTCATTCCCAGCTCAGCACGACGCGGCCGCTGGCGGGCACGCGGAAATCGATTCGGTCGTCGGAGGTGGCGGACGCGCGCAACACGTCGCCATCGGTGGTGGTGACGCGCGGCTTGGTAAGCTTGCGGCGTTTCAGGCGGACCAGGCTAAGCCCCGCGCTGCAGGTCTCGCCGCCGTCGAAGGTGATCGTCAGCGCGCGATCGCCGGTGCGCTCCATCGCCCGCACGAAGTGATCGCAGTAAAGCCGGAACGGAGCGCCTTCGACATGATGAAAAGCCCGCGTCGCGAAGATGAAGGCCGCGCCTGCGCCATATACTTCCTGCCCGACCTGGCCCGCCTGCTGGCCATCCGGATAGAGATCCTCCACCGGAAAGGAGAGCTTGCGGTCGATGTGCCCGTTGGTCTCGCGCTGTTCGGGGGAAAGCGCCTCGGGGGGCAGCGTATCGGGATAATAATACCAGGCGCGATCGAGCGCATATTTGCAATATTCGGAAATGAGCATTCGAGCCGCCGGCTCCAGGTCCGGCCCGCTATCGTTCATATAGCGCTCGAACGCCGTAAAGGAATCGAAGCATTCGTAGATCGCCATATAAGGCGCATCCTGAAGGCAAGTGACCCCCAGGAAATTCCTGTAATGTGCCGCAAGCTCGATCTCGCTCTCCCAGATTTCGCAATTGTGGAAGAAGCTGCCGAGATAGACGTAGCTCTGGTCGAGATAGACCTTCTCGTTGGTGATCCGCCACAGCCGCATGCACGCCGCCGCACCCCAGGCAGTCAGGTTGGCCTGATAGTTGATGTCGAAACGCAGCCCCATCGCTGCGTCGATCGCCGCGCGCGCCTCATCGAGGAAGCGCTTGTCGCCGGTCAACTCGAACGCCTGGAGCATCACCCAGGCATAAATCCCGCCGACATCGGTCTGGCCTCGGCCGTCTGCTCCCGCAGTTTCGGTGATGACCGAAAAGTCGGTGACCTTGTACTGGATCGGCCATTTATACTCGAAATGGCGCGCGGCCTTGATGCCGTAATCGACGGACTTGAGCAGCAGTTCGCGAGCCTGCTTGTCACCGTCGAGCGCGAGCAGCCCCAGATTGAGCATCGGATGGTAAAGATACCAGCTATCGACTGCGTCCGCGTCCTTGTCTTCGCCGACATTCGGCAGATAGCGGCGCAGCGTCTTAAGCTTGGGGTCGTAGAATTTCTCCAGGCCCGCCTTGAATTCGGCTTCGAGCGGATGCGGCTGGCCCAGCCATTTGCCCCAGTCATGGATCGCCGCGATCAGCGACATCTGTACCATGATGTCCGGATATTCGGCGTTGGTGTAGGGGTGGACATAGCGATGGCCGTAATGCTCGATCGTCGCTTCGGGCGCTTTATCGAGATCGCGCAGCGTCCATTCCGACCGCCGCACCCAGTCGCGATACTCGGTGCGCGGCAGCTCGATGAGCTTATAGGCCACGCCGAGCATCTGGAGGAACTGCCGCGCCGATTCACGTTCGTCCGGGCGCGCGTCATGACGAAAGACCAGGATAGCGTCGGATAGCGTGACTTCGACCCCAGCCTGAAGCGCGCCGGTCTCCGGCGTGCCGGTTTGCTCGGGCGTCGGCAGCAGATGCCCGAGCTCGGGCCACGTGCCGCCCACCGCCTCCTCAGGCTTGGTCTGGGTCGCCCGATAATAATCGTTCATCGCGGTCAAGTTCTGGAAATAAAGCACATTGCCGAAGCTCGGCTCGTCGAGGCGGAAATAAAGGATCCCGGCGTTCAGCCCGCGTTGGGCCGCCTCGATCGTGCCCTTGGCCGCAAGCGGATCGTCATTGGCGTCGAGCGGATACAGGTCGCGCGGCATGAACGGGATGAGCATCGGAGCGCGCGGCGTGAAACGGACGGTCATCCGCAAATGCTCGAGCGCCTCGCCGCCCACCTGGAAAACTACCACATGTTCACCAAGCGCACTCGAAACCCCCAGGCGGGCGGCCTCGCCTGGTTTCGGCTTGAGCTTGGTGCATTCGAACTGGCCGGCGAGATAGACCGCGCGCAAGGCAAGTCCGCCTTCACCATCGCGCCGGATCAGCGCCCAGAGCGAGTCCGCTCCCGCGCGCACCTCCACGCGTAAGTCCCCAGTCTGGAAAGTGGCAATCGCCTTGCCCGCGCCGTCCTGGAGCGCCTGGCGCAACGTCAGGACATAGGGACTGACGCCGGCAAGTTCGCGATTCAGTGCTAATGTTTCCATCCGGCTCCCTCCGGGGGTGGCGATATCGAAGCGCAAACAGGCCTAAGGCGAGTGAGGTTCCCGACGCGAGGAGCTGGATTCACCTAGGTTATGATGAATTCGGGAAGATTGAGGGAGGGCCTTCGCGGTGCCAGACGGCCCACGGCCGCGCCCCGGGGCTGCGTAGGGCCGAGGCCCGCCCAACCTGAATAATCGAGATGCTGGTGCTGCCGGTGAGGATTGAACTCACGACCTCAGCCTTACCAAGGTGCTTTTTACTTGCGCCATACTATCCATTCCTACGATTTCTGCCATTTTCACTTGACGTAACTTGCCTTCAATACGACAATCCGACCCATAGTTTTCATCCGTTAGCTTCCGTGGCGCTTCCAGTTTCCCGGGCCGCGGAGCAAGGCTGAGGTCGCAGACGATGACGGAAGCACGTGTACGCTTAACCAAGCGCCTAGTGGACAAGCTTGGGCCGGACGGCAGGGATCGCGTCGTCTGGGACCTCGATGTCCATGGTTTTGGCCTACGAATCTCCCCCGGCGGGGCGCTCACATATGTCCTCCAGTACCGCTTCGAAGGCAGGCAGCGCAGGTTCAAGATCGGTTCGCACGGATCGCCCTGGACGCCCGAAGCGGCTCGGCAGGAAGCTCAAGTACTCCTAGGTAAAATAATCGCCGGAGCCGATCCGCAGCAGGAAAAGATAGAAGAACGCAAGCAACTTGCCGTTGCAGAACTTTGCGACCTGTATCTCGCGGAAGCACTTTTTGCAGCGAAACCGACATCAATCAAGGCGGCCACCAACAATATCGAGAACCACATCAAGCCGCTTATCGGCATGCGCAGGGCGTCGAAAATTTTGCGTTCGGATGTCGAGCAGATGCTGCGCGACATTGCTGCTGGCAAAACTGCCGCGAAGAGGAAGACCGGGCATCGTGGCCTCTCGCGTGTACGCGGCGGCAAGGGAGCCGCGAACCAGGCAGTAACGACGCTGAGCGCGGTACTGGGCTTTGGGGTCGAGAGGGGTATCAGGCTCGCCAATCCAGCGATCGGTGCACGCAAGTTTCCGGCGAGGAAGCTGGAGCGCTTCCTGTCTCCCGCCGAGCTCGCTCGGCTCGGGGAAACCCTCTCTGCGGCGGCGTCGCTTGGCGTCGAGAGTCCGTACGCGATCGCGGCGCTTCGCTTGCTCGTGCTCACCGGGTGCCGGAAGAGCGAGATCCTCACACTCAAGCGGGTCCATATCGACACGTTTCACCGGTGCCTGCGTCTTCCCGACAGCAAGACTGGCGCGAAGGTCGTGCACCTAGGCGCCCCGGCGATCCGCGTCATCGCGACGATTCCGGAAGTGGTCGGCAATCCCTATCTGCTGCCCGGCAAGAAGGAAGGCACCCATGTTACCGACCTGCAGGCATGCTGGGTACGTATCCGCAAGGCGGCAGGGCTGGAGGACGTTCGCATTCACGACCTGAGGCACAGCTTCGCCTCGATCGGGGCCTCGACCGGCGACAGCATGCTGATTATCGGCGCACTCCTCGGGCACCGCAGCGCCAAGACCACCGAGCGCTACACTCACCTTTCGGATCATCCGCTCAAGTCGGCAGCGGAACGCATCTCGGATGCAATCGCGAGGCACCTTGGCGAGACGTTGGCACTGCCTGCCGCCAATGACACCATGGAAGCCGATCCCTTCGAAACCTTCTGGGCCGCCGAGCCGGAAGCGGAGGCTCCTCCCTCCGATCCGGTGCTCGGCGCGATCATTCGCACCGAGTGGCTCGACACACGAGCGGCCGCCACAAGGCTGGGGTTCACGGTCGGCACGATGCAGACCTATCGCTGGATGGGCACCGGGCCGGCATTTCGAAAGGTCGGGCGGCGGGTGGTATATTCGACGCAGGCGCTCAACGCCTGGCAGGCCGCGCAGAGCGGCGGTCAGGAGCCATCCTCGAAGGCCGCGTGATCCGCCAAGAACCCTGAGTGGCACTACGAGCGGCTTGCAAAATCTACCTCTAAGGTGTATTTGACGATGGCGATCAAGCGGCGTGCGCATCACGATCTGGCGATGGTCCGGGCAAAGTTTGCCCGGCCCGATGACCTGGAGATCACGCGCAGCGCCGTCGAGAGTGCCCGGGCCTTGGGGTACGGGTTGGAGGACGTGGTTGAGGCGGTACAGGCACTGGAGCCCGGCGATTTCATCAAGTCGGAGACGGCGCACAGTCCGCCCAAATCCAAAGTGTGGCACGATACCTACAATATGCCGTGGGATGATCGGTGGCTGTATCTGAAGTTCGCGGGCGAGACATTGATCGATGTCCGCCTCACATCGTTCAAAGAGGTTGGCAGTGACTGAGACGCGCGTTCACCCCGAGACCGGCAAGACGCTTCGCCGTGGCGTTCGCGCGCAGACGGTCACGTTCGGGTCGCTAAGTCGATCGGTCGAGGTGCCCGGCTGGTATCCGGACGATGACAGCGACTCCATCCATAGCGGTGCAGAGTTGGCCGAGTCCGATCGCGTGTTCAGCGAACTGAAGGCGGAATATGGTGCGCACGTGCGCAAGGTGCGCAAGCAGCTGAGGCTGACTCAAAAAGAGGCCGGCCGCGTTATCGGTGGCGGCCCCAGTGCTTTCCAGAAATATGAAAGCGGCGCGACGCCGCCTAGCGAAGCGGCAATCGGTCTGATCGAGATACTGCGCCGACATCCCGAGGAGGTGGAGTTCCTCAAGTCGATCCGGGCGGGCGCCTAGTTGTCCACGGGGTAATCTGCGTCTTTAGATCTGACGTATACATCGCCGCTTCGCCGGGCGTCCAACAAGGAGCTTCTTCGTCGGCCTAGGGGCCCGCGATCACGTGAAGCTTGAAAACACTGCCGTTGTCAGTACCCAAGACGGCCGCCGGGGGGCGTGTCGGAGCTTTAGCGTGCCTGAAGATCGCAACCTCGGCCCCCATGAAGGACACGCTTCCGGAGCTGGAACGGGAAAAGACAAACCCGGCGCGGCAAGCGAGGCGCTGTATCAGTTCCTGGACCGGCTCGGGCAGGAGGCGGCTCGGTCGTCAGATGCCGAGGAGGTCATGTCCATCACAACGCGGCTGACCGCGGAACATCTGGCGCTGTCGAACTGTGCCTATGCGGACATGGATGACGACGAAGACGGCTTCACCATCCGGGGCAACTGGCATGCACCCGGGTCGCCTTCGATCGTGGGCCATTACAGCCTGGCGGACTTCGGATCGCTCGCGGTCCGGGAGCTCAAGGCCGGCCGGCCCCTGATCATCAACGACAACATCCAGGAGATCGAGCCGCAGGAAGCAAAGACGTTCCAGGATATCGGCATCGCTGCGACGATCTGCATGCCCCTCGTCCAAGACGGCCGGCTGCGCGCCCTGATGGCGATCCACGACCGGGTTCCGCACTATTGGAGCGAGTATGAGCTGAAGGTCATTCGCGAGGTAACCGATCGCTCCTGGGCGCATGTCCAGCGCGTGCGCGCGCAATCCGAGCTTCTGACGAGCACGGAGCGCTTCCGTGCGGCAGTTCGCGCGACCCGCGGCGTGCTTTGGACCAATGATGCCCATGGGCGAATGGCCGGCGAACAACCGGCATGGGCGGCGCTCACCGGCCAAAGCTACGACGAATATCAGGGCTATGGATGGGCGAGGGCAGTCCACGCGGAGGACGCACAACCCACGCTCGACGCATGGAATCGCGCGGTGGAAGCACGCAAGACGTTCATTTTCGAACATCGAGTCCGTCGGTTCGACGGCGATTGGCGGCTCTGTTCGATTCGCGCGGTCCCGGTGATCGGCTCAGGCGGCGAGGTCGTCGAATGGGTCGGCGTCCATACCGACATCACGGAGGAGCGCGCCGCCGACGAGGCGCTACGAGAGAGCGAAGCCCGGTTTCGCCTCGTACTCGATGCGTCGCCGGGTGGTCTCTACGCCGTCGATCTTGAAGGAAACACGACGCTCGTCAGCCGTGGTTTCCTCAAGATGATGGGCTTCGCCGATGAATCGGAGGTCCTCGGCAGAAAGCTGCACGACGTCATCCACCACACCCGCCCCGACCGCTCATCCTATCCGGTCCAGGAATGCCCCATCTACCTCTGCTCCTCGACCGGGGCGGCCGCTCATGTCGAGGACGAGGTCTTCTTTCGCACCGACGGCCAGGCGCTGCCGGTCGAATATTGGGCTTCGCCGATCATCCTGAACGGTGAGCGGATCGGCGCCAGTTGCACCATCGTCGAACTGACCGAGCGCAAGACCGCCGAAGCGGCGCTGCTCGAAGAATCCCGGACGCTCGAAACGCTCAACCGGACCGGTGCGGCGCTCGCCGCGGAGCTCGATCATGAGCGGCTGGTCCAAATGGTGACGGACGCCGGGGTTGAGCTGACCGGGGCGCAGTTCGGCGCGTTTTTTTACAATGTCCTGACCGAGGAGGGCGGCAGCTACATGCTCTATGCGCTGTCCGGAGCGAAGCCGTCGCAATTCGATTTCGGCATGCCGCGGGCAACGGCCATCTTCCACCCTACCTTCGCCGGCGAAGGCGTAATCCGGTCGGATGACATCACCCAGGACGTGCGATACGGGAAAAGCGAGCCGCATTTCGGGATGCCCAAGGGCCATCTACCGGTGGTGTCCTATCTCGCCGTCCCGGTGATCAGCCGAAACGGCGAAGTCCTCGGCGGGCTATTCTTCGGCCATCCCAAGCCCGGGAGATTCTCCGAGCGGCACGAGCGCCTGATGCTGGGGATCGCTGCCCAGGCAGCGGTCGGGATCGACAATGCCCGGCTCTACCAGGCGGCGCAAAAGGAACTCGCCGAGCGCATGCGCGCCGAGGCTGCGCTCCGCGAATTCAACGAGACGCTCGAGGCCCGGGTTCAAGAGGAGATCGATCGTCGGTCCGAAGCCGAGGAGGCGCTCCGGCAATCCCAGAAGATGGAGACGGTCGGACAACTGACCGGCGGGATCGCGCACGACTTCAACAATCTGCTGCAGATCGTCAGCGGCAATCTGGGCCTCCTACGCCAGAAGATCCCCGATGGGTCGGCACAGTTGCGGCGATATGCGGATCGGGCCATCGTGGGGGCCGAGCGGGCAACGACGCTGACACAGCGCTTGCTTGCGTTTTCGCGCCGGCAGCCGCTGGCCCCCAAGCCGATCGACGTCAACAAGCTCGTCGCCGGCATGTCCGAGCTGCTTCACCGCACGCTCGGCGAGACCATCGAGCTGGAGGCAGTTCTGGGTTCGCGCCTGTGGCCGGTGGAAGCCGATCCCAACCAGCTGGAGAATGCGATCCTCAACCTCGCCATCAACGCGCGCGATGCGATGGCCGACGGCGGGAAGCTCACGATCGAGACCCAGAACACGTATCTAGACGACAGCTATGCTGCGCAACATCCGGAAGTCGCGCGCGGTCAATATGTGGTGATGTGCGTCTCCGACACGGGAGCCGGGATGGACGCCGACACCATCGGCCGCGCGATCGAGCCCTTCTTCACCACCAAGGAGGTGGGAAAGGGCACCGGGCTCGGCCTGTCGATGGTCTACGGCTACCTCAAGCAGAGCGGCGGCCACCTGAAAATCTATTCGGAGCCGGGCGAAGGCACGACTGTGAAGATCTATTTGCCGAGGCTTGTCGGCGAAATCGTCGACGAAGCCTCGCATTCACCGCCCCCGGTCGCCGAAGCGACGGGACAGGAGACGATCCTGGTGTGCGAGGACGATGAGGACGTCCGCGCTTTTTCGGTCGAGGTGCTCACCGACCTTGGATATCGGGTCCTGGAGGCAGGGGACGGTCCTTCGGCGTTACGCTTGCTTCGCGAGCATGCGGACACGGTGGACCTCCTCTTCACCGATGTTGTCCTCCCCGGCGGTATGACCGGCGCGGTGCTGGCCAAAGAGGCGCTGGCGATCCGGCCCGGGCTGAAGACTCTGTTCACGACCGGCTATGCGCGCAATGCGATCGTGCACCACGGCCGGTTGGACCAGGGGGTCGAGCTGCTGACCAAGCCTTTCAGCTTCGGTGATCTCGCCGTTCGTGTGCGCGACATTCTGGATCTCGTGAGGAAAGAGCCGCCGCCGGGATAACGGCCAGTCGGGCCGCATGGGAGGTCGCTGCATTCGCTACGTCGCTGAGCCTCAGCTCGAGCCAGAGCCAGAAATGGTCAGCGGCGGAGCTTGGCCGCGTTCAACTCTATCCTGATCTCGAGGCCGGTCGGTTTCCAGTCATAGAAGATCGAACCGCCAAACTGCCGCTCTACCGTCATGGCGATAAGTGATGTTCCGAACCCGCTCTGGGAAGGCTCGCTGGATATCCACGGGCCATCGCGCTCCAGCCATTGGAGCGTCATTTGAGTTCCATCGAGCTCCCAGGAGATATCGACCCGTCCGCCGGGTACGCTGAGTGCCCCGTACTTGGCCGCGTTCGTCGCGAGTTCGTGAACGACCAGTGCCACTGCGTTGGTCGCGTGATCGCCGCAGGGAATGGCTGGACCGCGCGTCGCTATCCGGTTGGGTGCGTCGACTGCGCGTTCATGCACCTTTACGACTGCCGATATCAGCTCGGCCAGATCGAAGCTTCGGTCGGAGCCGATGGCGACCACCTGCCGCTGAACCAGCGAATGCGCGTCAGCCAAAGCATGCAGCCGCCCGGACAGGGCGGTCGCGAAATCCCCCACGGTTTCGGCAGTGCGCGCGCTCCCGTGAATCATGCCGTCGGTCATCGCGAACAGATTCTTCAGCCGGTGGCTCATCTCCCTGGCGAGCAATTCCTGTTCGGTAAGCGCGGTGCGGAGGCGCTCCTCCTCGCGGATCATCTTCAGCGCGAGTCCCGCGAAGCTCGCGAGTTCGGCCGCCGTGTCGGCATGCCCGCGGTGAAAATGCCCTTCCCGTTCCGAGACGACCCACAGCGTCCCAAGCGGCTCATCGCTGCCGATGTAGAGCGGGACGAGCAACACTTCCGGAATGACCAGATTTTCCGCCGTGATCCAGTCGTAGACCAGTTCGGGGTGCCTCGACAGCGTGGGGCGGTTGCGGTCAAGCGTGACGCCGCATGGACTATCGTTGCGCGGCGTCGTGGCATTTTCGAATGCGGCCAGCAGACCATGGAGATGGCGCCAGCGAAACACTCCGGGTTCCGGCTCTGGCTCATATAAGCTGAGCCCCGCCGAGACTGCTTCGGTCAGTGTCATCGCCAACTCGACGAACCTCGGCAGGACATCCGCGGGTGCCTTCGCCATCGCTGCGGCCAGCACGTGGAGGGCCTGCTTTTCGTCCGAAAGGTTGCCGCTAGCCACGGCGCGGGTTTCCAGCGCCTCGTTGATGTAGACGATGGACGCAGCCTTACTGGCTTCCAAGATCACGTTTTGCCCCACGCGACAAAGGTACCGCTATTTTACGAGCGAGGCGAGTCCGCACTGGCCTCCCTTGGCCAGCCGCCGGGATGCCAAAGAAAAGCCAAGGCACGGCAAGGGAGCACGAACCGAACCTCGCCGGAAACGCTGGCCGGGATGGTGAAGCAGTCGGGCGATCCCGATTCGAATGCCCGGTCCAGGACATGGCGTCGTCGGTGGTCAACTTGATGGTGTCGAGGACGTCCGACAGGCGACCCCGACGCTGTCGAGATGCAAAAAGCTCGATGGATGGGATCGCACCTGCCGATCCTCTTCTCGTCGAACCGACCCGCCTTGTCCAAGTCAAACGACTGACGGAAGGCGAACGCGCGCCTTGGGGGCGACGCGAGTGCACCGCGGCAACGAAATGACGTCGCGCTCGTTGTGTTCGTATCGTCGGCATTTTGCCTGGCCTCGGCGACTGAGCGCGCGCACGTTCCCCCGTACGCAGGAGCGGCGTCATGGCACGATACTATTTCAACTTGCATGACGGAATGGAGTTTCCCGATAATCAGGGAAGAGAGTTCGCCAACCTCCAGGAAGCGCGAAACGCGGCCCTTGAATATGCCTGCGAAATGATGCGCGCTTCGGGAGAAGCTTGGGAGGGTGAAGAAGCCTTGTTGCAAGTGACCGACGAGCGAGGAACCCCGCTCTTCACCCTCGCCTTCTCCGGCACCGACATATTTACTCTAGCCGATTAGGCACCCGCGATGATTGAGCCAGCATAGCCTGGATCGTCGCTTGGCCGTGCTGTATTTGATTAGATGTGTTAACCGGACAGTGCTACGCTTGATCTATCACCTGATCCGACTCCAAGCGTTCCGGTGACTGAGAGATGCCATTTCCTCCCGCTTGTCACCGGAGGAATCACGTGAGCACCAAGCCCCGTCCGCTATCGTCAATTGATACCCACGAAGTGCCGACTCAAGAGTGTGAGGCGCGGGTGGAGGAATTGCAGGGACTGGTCGCGCATCTGTCAACTGTGGGCACCGAGGGCGCGGCTGTGTCCATGGCGATCCACGAAGTGGCGCAGCCCGTGACCGCCGCGACCAATTTTCTCGCGGCTGCAGAGGAACTCCTGTCCAGTGCCGACCCGGCTGCGAACGACCGTGGCCTCGAAGCAGTTCACTTCGCTCAGGAATGCCTGACGCGTACAAGCGAAGTGATGGCGACGGTCAAGGACGCTGCAGAAATGAAGGCCCTCGATGCTAGCCCGCAGGCAATCCGGAGCATCGTGAATGAGGCAATCCGGATGTTTGAATTCGAGGCGGCCTTCGTGCCTCTGATCAACATACCTTCTGCGGCCTCCCAAATCATGGGAGACCGCGTGCAGCTCAGGCAGGTCATAGCAAACCTGATACGGAACGCGATGGAGGCGAGCGAAGGTCAGGTAGTTCGCGTGCTGAGGATCGGTTCGCGGATCGCCAATGATGGATTGGTCGAAATCCGGATTGAAGACAACGGGCCGGGAATTTCTGACAAAATGCGAGGTCTTCTCTTTTCGCCATTTTCCAGCACCAAGACAGACGGAGCGGGGGTCGGGCTATCAATCTGCCGCACAATCATCGAGCAGCACGGGGGCCGCATCTGGGCAGCCGCTTTGCCGGAAGGGACGGCGTTCTGCTTTACCGTCCCGGTCTGTGACGCCTCGGTGAAGCTACCGCGCAGGGCCGGGCCCAGGGATCCGCAGCTCAAAAACTCAAGTAGGCGCCTTCGAGATGTCGTGGGTCTGGTCATCGACCCCGCACAAGCCGCATAGCGCACCCCTCACGTCGCCCGGGAGTCCTCGGCGATGATGCTGACTGCGGCGCTGAACGGCAGCGTGTACACGATCTGTCCGGCCGCATTTTCCGCGTCGATACGATAGCGAAAATCGATAATCCCGTTGCGAAGATCTGCGCACATCACGTCGCGAGCAGCCTCGACAACGGCCCTCTTCAAAACGTCCACGTTCTCGAAGTCCAAGCCCTCTGGATCCAGAACTTCGTCCACGTGGTCGCGGAGGTGCAAGAAATATTGAGTCATAAGTGCTCCAAGAATGGGGGGAGCACATGTGTCTCTCAGCCGCCGTCGGCCAGATTAACGACGATGGGGACTGCATATCACTCTAGTAATATTTATCCAAGTTAATTGACATTGTCAGACATTTATTAAGACGTGATAGCCGCCACGTGTTAAGGCAACTCCATCGTCAAAAGACTATCTGGGTTTTGACGGCTGAGAGATTCTTACGCTCCCGCCCTTCTAAAGCGGGAATTTGCAATGCGCTCGAACGAAGAACCCTTGGCGCTGCTGGTGCGTAATCTCCAATTGCGCTCAGAGCTAAGCGACGAGGATCGCGCGGCGATACTGACGCTTCCGACCTCTGTCAGGACGCTTGAAGCGGGAACATATCTCATCCGGGAAGCCGAGCCGGTTGAACATTGCGTTGTCCTGATCTCCGGCTTTGCATACCGGCATAAGCTGACGGGCGACGGCACTCGCCAGATCGTATCCCTCCACATCCCCGGCGACGCGCTCGATTTTCAGCACCTGTTTCTCGACGTGTCGGATCACAACGTCCAGATGCTGACGCGCGGCGACGTAGCCTATATTCCTCGGGGCCGTGTCCAACAGCTTACGCGTTCGAACCCGTCCATTGGTCACGCCGTATTGGTCAAGATCCTGGTAGAGGCCTCGGTGTTCCGCGAATGGGTCTTAAATGTGGGGCGTCGCGACGCCAGAACGCGGGTTGCCCATTTGCTCTGCGAGCTTGGGGTGCGCCTTGACGCGCGAGGGCTGGCAGCAGAATATGGTTATGAGCTGCCGATGACGCAGGAACAGCTAGGCGACGCGGTGGGCCTAACGTCGGTGCACGTGAACCGGACACTCAAGGCTTTAGAAAGGGAGGGGCTGATCTCCCGAACGAAGCGCAGTGTACGCTTTCCCGATTGGGCGGAACTGCGAAGCGCCGGCGACTTCAATCAGCGGTATTTGCACCTTGACCCGCAGCGATCGGGTCAAAAGGTCTGAGGTCGTACATGAGGCGATGATTGAACCTTCGGAGGGCGTGCAGGAGCCACAGCTCCGCGCCGAGCGATAACATACTCGACCCAATGCGGTGGCTTCGACTGTAGAAGCGTGAGGCGGCGTATCCTTGCTTGCCCCCCGCACCCCGCCTCGCCGGGAAGGGAGCAGTGCGACGCAATGTCTTCGATGAAGAGGATCAGCTCCTAGAGCCCGGCAGGTTTGGATCCTATGCCCGCCTCGGCGTCGCCGAGGGCATAGCGCGCGGCGGCTTCCAGCACCGCTTCCGGATTGGACTGACGCTGGGGATCATGGGCCGCAGTTCATCTAGCGAGCGGCGGTGACCCGCGCGTGCAGCGCGGCCGAGGCGCAATCCTGCTCGTAACCGCCTTCGCGCGCATAGGGCCTGAAGCGCGAGCCCGCGCGTCGGGCCACAGGCGCAGATGCGCGGCAGCGCCGCTAGCACTTCTAACGCCGCCGCGAGCTGTTCGCCAACCACGAGGGCATTCAGCCGGTCGATCTGGCTGAATGCTTTGGTCGCCGGCGGATTGCGCCGGCTGGATTGCGATCATGTCCTTGCCTCTCAGAACACCAGCTCGGCCTGGACCGCGAGGGGCGCGCGCGGGGCGATCTCGTCGACCCTGAAGCTTCGTGCCGGGAGCGGGCGAAGCAGTTCGGTCTCGGCGACCTTCAGATCCAGCCAATCCATGTTCTGCCGACGCAGGAGCACCGAGCCCTGCCGCTCCTGGTAGAAGAACACGTCGGGATTGGCCGAGATAGTCACCACGGCGAAGCTGAGCGGCCAGTCGGGAGACGCCGGCCGCCAGACGCCAGCCAAGTAGAAGAAATTGCCGTCCTCGAGCGTCACGCGGAAGCGCCGGTCGCCATTCCTGATATGGAATTCGCTTGCCGGGATCAGGCAGCGATGGGTCGGGAAAGTCTTTCCTTCCGATCGGATGAACTTGAATGGCTTGCTGCCAGGGGCTTCCCATGGCTGAAGCCCCCAGCCGGCTTCGACCATTTCGATCTCTTGAACGTTGTCCGGGTTCCGCCTGATGATAGGGCGGCGGCTGCCAAGCGGGGCTTCCGACTCGAAGGGACTCGTCTTCATGGTGAGAACATAATGCGAACGAACGTGCGGTGCAAATCGGAGAATGTCGATGTGCAATGACTACCGGCTCGAGGTCGATATCGCCTCGATCATGGAGGACTTCGACGACCTCAAGATCAAGGTCGACCTGCCCGAAGGCACGCCAAACGTCGCGGCACGCGAGGACATCAAGATCACCGACATCGCCCCGATCCTGCGCACCGCGGCGGGCGGCGGCGAACTGGTCAACCGGCGCTGGAGCTGGCCCAGCCAGGGCTTGAAGGGCAAGCCGGTCTATAATTTTCGCGCGGAGGGACGGGCCTTCGATTCCAATCGCTGCCTGATCCTTGCCGACGGCTTCTATGAATTCACCGATCCCGAGGATCCGAAGCAGAAGCGCCTCGACAAGTGGCTCTTCACCATGGCCGGCCATCGCTGGTTCTGCATTGCCGGCATCTGGCGCGAGAGCCCGGTTGGCGAGGCCTTCACCATGCTGACCATCGAGCCGGGCGAGGATGTCGCTCCCTACCACTCGCGCCAGATCGTCCCGCTTCCGCGCGACCGTTGGGCGGCCTGGCTCGATCCGCAGGTCCCCGCCGGCGACGTGCTTGGCGCACTGCCCAAGGGCAGCCTGGAAGTGACGCGGGTGTTTCCGCTCGCGCCCGCCCAGCCGGCGCTGCTGTGACGGCGGCGGATCCAGACTCACTGGACCGCTTCGTCGAAGCGCAGGCGCCGGTCTATGCAACGGCACTCGCCGAAATCAGGCGCGGCGCCAAGCGTTCGCACTGGATGTGGTTCATCTTCCCGCAGCTGGCGGGGCTGGGCCGTAGCGAGACTGCCAGGTTCTTCGGTATCCGCTCGCTTGATGAGGCGCGGGCCTATCTTGCGCACCCGCTTCTGGGGAAACGCTATTTCGAATGCGTAGCGACGTTGCAGGATCTCGTCGCGAGCGATCCCGTCGCCGTGTTCGGCGAAGTCGATGCCGTCAAGCTGCGATCGTCGCTGACCCTGTTCGAAGCGGCCGAGCCGGGCGCGCTCTTGGCGGCGGCGCTCGATCGCTGGTTCGCGCGGCAGCGTGATATGGGCACCCTTAGAATGCTGGAGTGCTGACCCGGCTTTAGATCACGACTACTTTTTGGGCCGCTAGCTGCCAGGCCGATATAGGGTGCAGGCGGCTCGAAAGCGGACCGGCGGCTAACGACGCAATTGCGGACGTTCGCTAAAAAGTGCCGGGCTGAAACAATCTGGAAACTTAAGTTAGTGTGAGGAACGATGGCTGGCGTTAGCGAGTTGAATTGTGGAAGCGGGAAATTCGTTGCCATCACATTCGTCTCCACCACCCAGCGTGGCGCTGCCACCACGCAAGGCGACCATCCTAGTTGTGGAAGACGAGTTCCTCGTGCGCCTGCTCGTCAGTGAGGAACTGCGCACCGCCGAATTCCATGTAATAGAGGCTCTGGACGCCGAGGAAGCCATTGCCGTCCTGAACTCAGGTGTTCGAGTAGATTTGATCTTGAGTGACGTGCGCATGCCGGGTGCAATGGACGGCTTAGGTCTTCTTGCGTTTGTTCGGCGGAGCCATCCCACAATCCCGGTGATAATCACGTCGGGCCACCTACAGCGTGACACAGCGTTCGATGACAACACGCAGTTCCTGCCCAAGCCCTACACCTTCCCGCAGGTAATCAAGCTAATCGGGGCCACACTGGGAGGCGACAAATGAGCCCAACGGCTCCCGCCCCCGGCATCGTCCCTTCCATTCTGATCGTCGATGGCGACATCATCTCCAGACATGCCATCGCGGATTACCTTCGCCACTGCGGTTACGCTGTGGTGGAGGCGGCAAATACGGACGAGGCAATATTGGCCATCAAGGAGCCTTCGTTATCCGTCGATGTAATCTTGTGCGACGTGGGCGCAATCGGAACTGAAAGCGCGTTCGGACTGGCTACCTGGGTGCGCCAGAACAGGGCTGAGCTTGAGGTGAAAATGGCGGGCAGTTTGGAAGGCGTCGTCCAGACGGCGGCGGAACTCTGTGAAAGCGGGCCTCAGCTCGCGCGACCTTACGAACCTGAGGCTGTGGTCGATTACGTCAAGCGGCTGAGAGGAACTCGCGACAGGGCCTGAGCGGCATGTCTGTTAACCATCCATAGCGGCCGTCAGGCAATCCGGCACGCGACAGACCTTCCGCTTAGAGGCGAGAACCGCGCGCCTGCGAATGTCTGAAACTGGGCGCGTTGCTGACATTCCTAGCAGTCCTCCTCCTCGATTCAACGCCTTGACGAAAAGGCAGATGGGTCGGAACATAAAGGGAACGTGCGAGTCGTGATTCCCTTATGCAAACCGTTGCCGCCCTTGCCGAGACCGATCGGGCACGCCTGCTCGCCGAGCTCAAGGCGCGCATCGCCCCGCCTGTGGCGCGCAACGCCCCGCTGCTGCCGTTCGGTATCGACGGTATCGACGCCCGCCTAGGCAATGGCGGGCTCGACGGTGGGGGCCTGCACGAGGTCGCGGCGGCTTCTCCCACGCTCGGTGACGATGCTGCCGCGACACTCTTCGTCGCTGGCGCCGCAGCGCGCTTCGCCGCTGAACCTTCCGCGTCCGTTGCCTGGACGCTGACGCGGTTCGATCTCTACGCGCCGGGGCTCGAGCAGGCGGGGCTGCCCCCGGACAAGCTCCTCTACTGCGAAGGCCGGGACGAGGTCATGGCGCTCGCCCTGGCTGAGGACTGCCTGCGCGACGGCGGCTTCGCCGCCGTCGTGGCGGAAGTGAAGAATGCCGACCAGACTGCCATGCGGCGTCTTCAGCTCGCCGCCGCGGATGGGCACACGCCGATGCTGCTGCTGCGGCGCTGGGCGCGCGCCGCGCGCGATCCGCTGGAAAAGGCGTCGCCCGCCTGCACGCGCTGGCGGGTCGGCTGCGCGCCTTCGGTTCCCTTGTCGCATCCCGGCGTCGGGCGAAGCTGCTGGTCGGTCGAGCTTGTCCGCCAGCGTGGCGGCAATCCCTTTTCTCTCATTGTCGAGGCTTGCGATGGCAAGGGTCGCCTCGCTCTACCTGCCCCAGCTCGCGATAGAGCGACTGCGGCGGGCCGAGCGTCCCGCCGCGCCGCCTGAGCGGCCCTGGTCCATTGCGCCGGTCCTGCCGCCGGGTATTGACGCGGCTGCGCCGCCTGGCGCTTGCTCGGTCCCGCGCGGCGGCGGCTGGCGCCCCGGCGCGCGGTGGGCGCAGGGCGATGCGCTCGGCCGGAAAGCGGAAGCGGAGCATATCGCGCGGCTACCGGCGCATCGGCGCCCGCCGATGCGCGAGCTGGGCCGGCGCTCCGAGACAGCCGATCATCCGTTCCGGGCGATGCCGCCCGACGAGGGCGGGCGGGCGCGAGTGCCGGCGCCGCAATTGGCGCCAGCCCATCCTTCATGGGGACGGCCGACCATCCTTATCGAACGGGTCGGTCAGCGCGAGGTCGTGACCGCCGCCTGCCCGATCGCGCTGTCGCTGGACCTGGTTCCCGGTATGGCAGCCGCGCATGCACGGGCGCTGGTTGGCGATCTCGATGTCCATGATGCCGACCCCGAGGGCGACGCGGCCTGGCTCGACCGTTTGGCGCTCCATGCCGTCGCGCGCTGGACGCCCGTCGCCAGTCCATCGCGGACCGACGGCATCTGGCTCGACCTGACAGGCACCAGCCATTTGTTCGGCGGCGAGGCTCGGTTCTGCCGGCGCGTCCTTCATTTTCTGGCTAAGCTCGGCTTCACCGGACGCATTGCCGTCGCCGGCACGCCGGGCGCAGCCCATGCGCTGGCCCGCTATGGTGGCGAAGCTGTTGTGATCCTGCCGCCCGGCCAGGAAGCGGCGGCGCTTGCGGGGCTTCCGCTCGCGGCGCTTCGGTTCGAGCCTTCCGCATTGGCGGCGGCGGCTCGCTTCGGCCTTGAGCGCGTCGGCGACCTCTATCCGATGCCGCGCGGGCCCGTGGCCAAGCGGCTCGGGCTGGCCAGCGTCAACCGGCTCGACCAGGCGCTCGGTCGCGCCGCCGAGCCGATCGTCCCGGTGGTGCCGTTCGAAGCACCCGAGGTCTCGCGCCGGCTGCTCGAGCCGATCGCGACGCCCGAGGCGATCGCCCGGGTCATCGCCGATCTGGTCGATGATCTGGTGCTGGTGCTGCAGGGACGCGGGCTCGGCGTGCGCGCGGCGCGTATCGTCGCCGAACGCGTGGATGGCGCGGACCAGCATCTGGCCATTGGCGCATCGCGGGCTACGCGCGATCCCAGGCACCTGGTGCGGATGTTCACGCTCAGGATCGACCGGCTCGAGCCCGGCCTCGGCATCGAAGCGATGCATCTGATCGTGCCGCACAGCGAGCCGCTCGGCGCGCGTATTGCGGGCGCACTCATCCCCGATGGCAACGCCCCGCCGGATCTCGCGCCCGCGATCGATCAACTCGCCGGCCGCGCCGGGGAGGATGCGATGTTTCGCATGGGGCTGGAGCCGAGCGACGTGCCCGAGCGAGCGGTTCGGCGGCTGGGGCCGCTGGTCGATCCTGTGGGATGGCCTGCCTGGAAACGGCCGGTTCGGATCCTGCCCCGGCCCGAGCTGCTGACTCATGTCGTCGCTTTGCTTCCCGACCATCCGCCGCGGCGCTTCACCTGGCGCGGGCGCGTCTATCCTGTCGTCGCGGGCGACGGCCCCGAGCGCATCCATGGCGAATGGTGGCGGACCGACCGCGAGCTCTGGGCGGTGCGCGACTATTTCCGGGTCGAGGTCGAGGGCGGCCAGCGCTTCTGGCTGTTCCGGCGCGGCGACGGGGTCGTTCCGGAGACCGGCGATCTCAGCTGGCACCTGCACGGCTTCTTCGGGTGATGGCGACCCCAGCAGTCAGCTATGTCGAGCTGCAGGTCACCAGCCATTTTTCGTTTCTGCGCGGGTCGAGCGCGCCGGAGGAATTGTTCGCGGCGGCGGGCCTGCTCGGACATACCGCATTGGGCCTGGCCGACTGGAGCAGCGTCGCGGGGGTCGTGCGCGGCTGGGACGGGCAGAAGGCGACCGGCGTCCGGATGATCCCCGGCGCGCGCGTCGACCTGACCGATGGGCGGGCGCTGCTTCTCTATCCCACGGATCGCGCGGCCTGGTCGCAGCTCACCCGCTTGCTCACGACGGGCAAGGCGCGCGGCGGCAAGGGCCGCTGCATCCTCGGCTGGAGCGATGTGCTCCAATATGCGCAAGGGGTGGTCGCCATCCTCGTGCCCGACCTTGCCGACGCGGTCACGGCCGGGCACCTCGCCGAGCTTGCCGCCGCATTCGGCGCGCGCGCTTACCTCGCATTGTCCTTCCGGCGCCGGCCCGACGATGTCGAGCGGCTGTACGCGCTCGACGCTCTGGCGCGGGCCGCCGGCGTCCGCGCGGTCGCGACCGGCGACGTGCTTTACCATTCGCCCGAGGCGCGTCCGCTCCAGGACGTGGTGACGGCGATCCGCGAGAAGACCACCGTCGATGCGCTAGGGTTCAGGCGCGAGCGCTTCATGGACCGGCACCTCAAATCGCCCGACGAGATGGAGCGCCGCTTCGCCGCCTTCCCGGATGCGATCGCCGCGAGCGCCGAAATCGCGCGGACATGCCCTTTCGACCTTGGCGAGATCCGCTATCAATACCCTTACGAGCAGGTGATCGCCGGCAAGACCGCGCAGCAAGCACTGGCGATGCTGACCGAAGAAGCGGCGGCGGCGAAGTTTCCGGAGGGGGTGCCCAAGCCCTATGCCGACCAGATCGCGCATGAGCTGCGGCTGATCGGCGAGCTCGGCTATGCGCCCTATTTCCTGACCGTTCGCGCGATCGTCGAGGAAAGCCGGCGCCGCGGCATCCTGTGCCAGGGGCGCGGGTCGGCGGCCAACAGCTGCGTCTGTTATCTGCTCGGCATCACTTCGATCGATCCGATCCAGCACGAATTGCTGTTCGAGCGCTTCGTCTCCGGCGAGCGCAAGGAGCCGCCCGATATCGACGTCGATTTCGAGCATGAGCGCCGCGAAGAGATCATCCAGTGGATCTACGAGACCTATGGGCGCAGCCATGCCGCGCTGACCGCGGTGGTGACCCGCTACCGCACCCGCGGCGCAGTCGCCGAGGCCGGCAAGGCGCTGGGGCTGCCGCGCGATCTCACCAAGATGCTAACCGGCCTGGTCTGGGGCTGGTCGATGGACGGCATCTCGGATGAGCAGATCGCCAGCCTCAACCTCAATTCGAACGATCATCGCCTCAAGCTCACCCTGCGGCTGGCCCGCCAGCTGATCGGAACGCCGCGGCATCTGTCGCAGCATCCCGGCGGGTTCGTGCTGACCCAGGACCGCTTGGACGATCTCGTGCCGATCGAGCCGGCGCGCATGGAAGACCGCCAGATCATCGAATGGGACAAGGACGATATCGACGCACTGCGCTTCATGAAGGTCGATGTGCTGGGTCTCGGCATGCTCGGCTGCATGAACCGCGCCTTCAACCTGCTCGAGTCCGAGAAGGGGATCCGGATCGGCATGGCGGACCTCCAGGACGATGATCCCGAGGTCTACAAGATGATCCAGAAGGCCGACACGCTCGGGGTCTTCCAGATCGAGAGCCGCGCGCAGATGTCGATGCTGCCGCGGATGAAGCCGACCCGCTTCTACGACCTGGTCATCGAAGTCGCGATCGTCCGGCCAGGGCCGATCCAGGGCGATATGGTTCATCCCTATCTCCGCCGACGCGAGGGCAAGGAGAAGCCCGAATATCCCAGGCCCGAGCTGCGCGCCGTGCTCGAAAAGACCCTGGGCGTGCCGTTGTTCCAGGAGCAGGCGATGAAGGTCGCGATCGTCGGCGCGGGCTTCACGCCCGCCGAGGCAGATCAGTTGCGTCGCGCGATGGCGACGTTCAAGCTCACCGGCGGGGTCAGCCATTTCTACGACAAGCTGGTCGGCGGCATGATCGCAAGGGGATATCCCAAGGATTTCGCCGAGCGCACCTTCAAGCAGATCGAGGGGTTCGGGAGCTACGGTTTTCCCGAGAGCCACGCGGCCTCGTTCGCCAAGATCGCCTATGCGTCCTGCTGGGTGAAGCATCATCACCCGGACATATTCTGCGCGGCCTTGCTGAACGCCCAGCCGATGGGATTCTACGCGCCCGCCCAGATCGTACAGGACGCGCAGCGGCACGGCGTGGAGGTCCGGCCGGTCGCGATCAATGACAGTCATTGGGACTGCACGCTTGAGAAGACCGATGGTCGACACCTCGCGGTGCGGCTCGGGTTCCGGCAGGTGCGCGGGCTCGCCAACGTCCATGGCGCGGCGATCGCGGTGGCGCGAGGCCAGGCGCTCTATGAGAGCGTCGAGGAAGTGTGGCGCCGCGCCGGGGTTCCGCGCGTCGCGATCGAACGGCTCGCCGAGGCCGATGCGTTTCACTGCATCGCGGAGGACCGGCGGCAGGGGCTGTGGAAGGTCAAGGGCCTGGGGGAGGCGCCGCTGCCCTTGTTCGCGGCGGCCGATGCACGCGAGGGTGGGTTCAGTCCGGAGGGGCACGAGCCGCGCGTGACGCTCCAGCCGCTCACCGATGGGCGCGAGGTAGTCGAGGATTACCGCACCTTGGCGCTATCGCTGCGCGCGCACCCGCTACAGTTCCTGCGCGAGCAGCTTGCTGCCGAAGGGCTGGTGCGCTGTGGCGACTTGGCAGGCATCCGCGACGGGCGCCATGTCGAGGTGGCGGGGGTGATCCTGGTCCGCCAGCGTCCGGGCTCGGCGCGCGGCGTGCTGTTCATCACCATCGAGGACGAGACCGGCGTCGCCAACGGCATTCTGTGGCCCGACCGGTTCGAGAAGCAGCGCCGCGTGGTGATGTCGGCATCGATGGTGTCGCTGCGCGGGCGGCTACAGAAGGAGGGGCAGGTGATCCATGTCATCGTCGATCGCGTCGTGCCGCGCGACGACATGCTGCGCTCGGTCGGGCGCATGGATATGCCGGTCACGTTCGGCCGCGGTGATGGTGCGACCCATGCCGGCAGTCCCGACCGCGGCGAAGCCGGCTGGCGGCCGGGACCGCGCGATCTCTACTCGCCGCCTTTTCCGAACGGCGTCGATCCAGAGGATCTGATCAAGGTGCGCAGTCACGACTTTCACTAGGCAACCACAGGCCCACGAAGGCGACAGGCGCACGACGCCGGGGCGGATACCTCGATCGGCTTCGCCGGACATCCGCTCTCCGGCGACCGTGCGTCGATGTCAGCCCTTCAGATGCGCCTCGACCGCGTCGGCACCGTTGCCGACGGCGTCGACTGCTTGCTGAAGACGCTCGCGGCTGACTCCGAACTTGTCCGTCCAATATTGAACTTCGTAATCGTCTCCCATCGCGATCCGCGACGAGTCCTGAGGTCCGCGCAGCGTCTTGTCGTCGCTCATCATCTCTCTCCTTCAGCTGCGTGAATCGTTCAGAGTCGGCGAGGTTCCCTGAGGCAAACGGAAGGGGAAGGCCTTCCCCTGACGGCCAGCCGCGTCTGGCCGTACCCCTTCTGCGGGCGCTTCGCCCCGCAACGCCCCGGAGAGAGGGAGAGTGCGGCCGTTCGGCCGTGACGGGTCAGGGTCGAGAGAGAGTCTCTCGGCGCCCGTCGCGGAGAAATTCCATGGCGACTGTCCTCAACCATACATCCGCCCCGCTACCGCGTTCCGGCGCCTATAAGGTCGATATCTCGCGAGGGTCCCGAATCGGGCACGTCTCGTCCGAATGGTTCTCGCGGCCCGACGACGAGCGCTTCCTGTCCCTGACCGAGCTCCATGCCGCGGTGAAGGCGCGGGCTGCGCGCGCTACCACGCGCACCGTCGAGACGCGCGAGGTCCGGGTCGAGGCGAGCCGCGACAATGCGGAGCGGCTTGCCTTGATCGTGCCCGGCCGCGACGAGCCCGTCGCGCCGACCCATTGGTCGTTCGGCCAGCTCGCCGGCCTGGTCGGCGCGCCTTCGGGCTATCTGCGCCAGCTTCCAGCGCCGCTTGCCGGCATCAATCTCCAGCACGGCCTGCTGACCCATCGCGGCGAGCTGATGAAGACCCTCGAGACCGAGGACGGACGCACCGAGCTTCGCGCCGTGACCGGTCCCGACTATGGCCGGATCTGGGACCATGAGCTGGTCGAAGCAGTGATGAAGATCGCCGGCAACGGCACCGGCGACACGCGCTGGAAGGTGCCCGGCCTGCTCGACTGGTCGATCATGACCCACAATCCGCATGTCGAGGTGACCAGGGACACCACGACGCTCTACGCGAGCGACCGCGATGTCTTCTTGTTCCTGGTCGACGACGCGCATCCAATCGAGGCCGGCCGGCTTCCCAACGGCGACCCGGACCTGTTCTTCCGCGGCTTCTACTGCTGGAACAGCGAGGTCGGTGCGAAGACGCTCGGCATGGCCAGCTTCTACCTTCGCGCGGTCTGCATGAACCGCAATATCTGGGGCGCCGAAGGCTTCGAGGAGATCAGCATCCGGCACTCGAAGTTCGCGGCCAACCGCTTCGCCCACGAGGCGGCGCCCGCGCTCGAGAACTTCGCGACTTCCTCGCCTCAGCCCTTCATGACCGGCATCATGGCGGCTCGGCAGCGGATCGTCGCCCGGACCGATGAGGACCGGCAGGATTTCCTGCGCAAGCGCGGCTTCTCCAAGGCGGAGACCGTGAAGGTCATCGCCACCGTGCTCGACGAGGAGGGGCATCCGCCGGCGTCGATCTTCGACTTCGTCCAGGGGATCACCGCGCTCGCGCGTGACAAGCCGCACCAGGATGCGCGGCTCGAACTCGAGGCCAAAGCCTCGAAGCTCCTGGCGGCGGCGGGGTGATCTCGGTCCAGGCGGCCCGTTCGGTGGCGCAGTCCTCTCCTCCTTAGAGGTAGAGGGCTGCGCCGGCTCCATGACGGGTTGAGGGTCGAGAGAGAGTCTCCCGGCTGCCCGTCATGGAGACTAGACATGACCAAGCATATGAAGATCGCGCTCAGCGCGTCGCGGGACATTCCGTTCAACCTGCTGGTGCTGAGCCAGTCGAACGTTCGGCGCGTGAAGGCCGGCGTCTCGATCGACGCGCTTGCCGCCGACATCGCGCGGCGCGGGCTGCTGCAGAGCCTGACCGTTCGCGCCGAGAGCGACGCGGAGGGCAATCTCACCGGCAAATTCGAAGTGCCGGCCGGTGGCCGCCGCTTCCGCGCGCTCCAGCAGCTCGTCAAGGCCAAGCGTCTCGCCCGAACCGCGCCGGTCCCGTGCATCGTGCGCGAGGACGACGAGATCTCGGCCGAGGAGGATTCGCTCGCCGAGAACGTCCACCGCGAAGCGCTCCACCCGCTCGACCAGTTCCGCGCGATGCACCAGCTCGCCGGGCAGGGCACCGATGTCGAGACGATCGCGGCGACCTTCATGACTACGCCGGCGGTGGTGAAGCAGCGCCTGCGCCTCGCGTCGGTCTCGCCCAAGCTTCACGACGTCTATGCCGAGGACGGCATGACGCTCGAGCAGCTGATGGCCTTTTCGGTGTCCGAGGACCATGCGCGCCAGGAGCAGGTCTGGGAGCAGCTGCAGTCGGGCTACAACAAGCAACCCTATATGATCCGCAGCAAGCTGACCGAGCAGGCGGTGCGCGCGACCGACAAGCGCGTGCGCTTCGTCGGCCTCGACACCTATGTCGAGGCAGGCGGCTATGTGCTCCGCGACCTGTTCGAGGACGATGACGGCGGTTGGCTGCAGGATGTCGGCCTGCTCGAGACCCTGGTCGCCGACAAGCTTGGCGCCGAGGCCGAACGCGTCGGCATGGAGGGCTGGAAATGGGTCAGTGCGGCGGTCGACCTGCCTTACCGTTACGACGACGGCATGCGTCCGATCGAAGGCGCGCAGCCGGAGTTGACCGACGAGCAGGAAGCACGGCTGGCCGCGCTTCGCGAGGAGGCCGATGCGCTCGAGGCCGAATGGGCCGAGGCACGCGACGTGCCCGACGAGGTACATGCCCGGGTGAATGCGATCGACGAGGAGATCGCCGGTATCGTGCAGCGGCCGCTCGCCTATGACCCCGAGGAAATGGCGCGCGCGGGCGTGTTCGTCATGATCGACCATCTCGGCAACCTCGACGTCGATCGCGGCTATGTCCGTCCCGAGGATGAGCCCGTCGTCCCCGACCAAGGCGATCAGGAGGGCGGCGCGGGCGAGATCGGGCAAGCGCCGGGCGAGGAAGATGGGCGCGATGGCACGCTCGCGAGTGGGGTCGAAGTCGCGGAGGAGGACGAAGACCCGGACGATCTGCTCAAGCCGCTTCCCGACCGCCTCGTCACCGAGCTCACCACCTATCGGACGCTGGCGCTACGCAACGCGGTCGCGCTCAGCCCGCAGGTGGCGTTCGCCGCGGTGCTGCATGCGATCACGCTCGACACCTTCTATGCCTATTCGAGCACCGAGAGCTGCGTCGGCATTTCGCTTCGTGGCGGCAGCCTTGGCACCCAGGCGCCGGGCCTTGCCGACTGCCCCTCGGCGCGGGTGATCGACCAACGGCACGAAGCTTGGTCGGAGCGGCTGCCCGACGATCCGGACCAGCTCTGGGGCGTGCTCGCCAGCCTCAGCGCCGACGATCAGGCATTGCTGTTCGCGCACTGCGCCGCGTTCGGCATCAACGCGGTCTGGGAGCCCGCCAACCGCTACAATGAGAGCCGCGTGTCGGCGCGGGCGGTCGCCGGCCGGATCGAGCATTCGCACATCCTCGCGCGCGCGGCCGGGCTCGACCTGGTCGCGGCGGGCTGGTCGGCGACCGTCGACAATTATCTCGGCCGCGTGACCAAGGCGCGCATTCTCGCCGCGGTCGAGGAAGCGAAGGGCGCCGAGACTTCGGCGCGCCTGACCGGCTTCAAGAAGCCGGACATGGCACGCGAAGCCGAGACGCTGCTTGCGAGCAGCGGGTGGCTCGCCGAGCCGCTCCGCACGCCCGCGGAGTCCGAGCCGGTCCCGCCGGTCGGGCCCGCGGAAGCGGGTCCGGGCAGCGAACCGTCCGTGGAGACCGAGGACGAGCCGCTCGCCATCGCCGCCGAATAGCCCGGCCGACCTGGGGACCCGCCGCGCGCGGCGGGTCCCCTTTCTTTTGCAGGAGCCCGTCATGGCCTGTGCTTCGGACCTGTCCCGGCAGCTCGCGCGCAGCGCCGAAGCCGTCTGCCGGCACTATCTCCCCGCCGGACATCGTGATGGCCGCTACTGGATCGTTGGCGACGTTCACGGCTCCAAAGGGCAAAGCCTCTTTGTCCGGCTGAAAGGCCCCGATCGGGGCAAGGGCGCTGCGGGCAAATGGACCGATGCCGCGACCGGCGAGCATGGCGACCTGCTCGACCTGATCGGTGCCCATTGCAGTCACCTCGCTTTGGCCGACACGCTCGCGGAGGCGCGCCGCTTCCTGTCCTTGCCGCAGCACCTTGCGGCATTCGAGGATACCGAGCCCGCGCCGCGCGGCTCGCCCCAGGCGGCTCAACGCCTGTTCGCGGCTTCCCGGGCGATCGGCGCGACGATCGCCGAGCGCTATCTGCTGACTCGCGGTATTCACGGAGTGCGCACCGAACGCTGGCTCCGCTTCCACCCACGCTGCTGGCATCGCCGCGACCGGGACGACGCCGCTGACACACCTTCGGCATTGCCGGCGCTGATCGCGGCGGTAACCGACGAGGACGGCATCGTCACCGGCCTGCAGCGAACCTGGCTCGATCCCGACGATTGCACCAAGGCCCGGCTTCATCGGCCGCGACGCGCGATGGGCAGTCTGCTCGGCAACGGCGTCCGCTTCGGCGCGGCTGGCCCCGTGATGGTCTTCGGCGAGGGCGTGGAGACGATGCTCTCGCTCCGCATGGTCCTGCCGCGCATGCCGATGATCGCGGGACTGTCGGCCAATCATCTCGCCGCCCTCAATTTGCCCGCGGCGCTTCGGCGCCTCTATGTCGCACGCGAATCCGACGCTTCGGGGACAATGGCGTTTGCCGCACTTTCCGAGCGTGCCGCGGCTTCCGGTGTCGAGCTGCTGGCGCTCGTTTCCCGGCTCGACGACTTCAACAGCGACTTATGCGCATACGGAGCCGACGAGCTTGCCCGGCATCTGCACTCGCAGCTCGTGCCCGAGGACGCAGCGCACCTGCCCTGACCCCGGCTCACGATCATGCTCCATTCCATTCCTTCCGTCTGCGAAAGCCGCGCCCGGCCTTCGAGAGGGCGACGGGTCGGCAGGCGGCGCGGGCGCGCAACGCCTTCGCCCGGCTATTTTCCGCCGCGGGCTTAGGCGCCCGCTTTGCATCGCGAGGCAAAATAGCCGGCTACGCCGTCCTCCGCTCCGCTTCGGCCTCCCCGGCTGTGCCGGCCGCTTCGCTGGAGGTGCGCGCCCGCTCCTCCCGCCGCCTCTTGTCGCCGGAAGGCCGCGAGGGCGCGGTCGCAGATAGGAGACAGGCCATGGCCGACGATGACCGCGAGGAGCCGCAAGGCTCGCAATTCGCTGAGTTGCTTCAGGAACTCGAATTGTATGGGCGCAGGCCGTTTGACGACGAGCTCGATCCCCGGCCACTGCCCGAAGGTCGGCTGGTCGAAGGGGTCGCGGCCGACACGTTCGATGCAATGATCGCCTGTCTCGGCGACACCCGGCTCGAGCCCGACATGGAGGATCTGCTCTGGGGGTTCACTAACGTCTTCCATCGCGCGGTCGAACGGATCGAACGCGACCTCGACGGCAACGAGCTCGCCCAGCGCCGCCTCCAGCGCGAGCAGGACGGTTCGGAGGTCAAGTCGGTCGAGCTGGAAACCGCGATCGCCGAAGGTCGCACCATGATCGAGCGCCGCGACGCGATGGAGGCGTTTCGCGAAGCCTTTGCCGATCAGTTCCGCCACCATCTTCGCAAAGCCTGGCTGCCGCGCAGCGGCTCGGTGCTCAACCGGCGCGCGATGACGGCCGCCGTCATCGAGAGCCGCGAATTCACCAACGGTCGCCGCTGGGCCGATGCGCAGCTTCTCCTGCCTCCCGGCGAGCGCATCTACGTCAGCGGCGGCTCGGACTATAACGACCATCGCAGGATCTGGCAGGTGCTCGACGACGTGCACGGGCGGCACCCGCAGATGGTGCTGCTGCATGGCGGATCGCGTACCGGCGCCGAGCGCATCGCAGCACTGTGGGCAGCCGAGCGCAAGGTGCCCCAGGTCGCATTCGCACCCGACTTCGCGAAGCACAGCCGGGCGGCGGCACCGTTCAAGCGCAACGACCGGGTGCTTGGGATCATGCCCCGCGGAATCATCATCTTCCCCGGCGGCGGCATCCAGGACAATCTATTCGACAAGGCGCGAGCTGCCGGAATCGCGGTGCTCGATCATCGTCGGCGATGATGATCACTTTGCAACAGGCAAAGCCGGGCGAGCCCGTCCTGGGCCCGCGCCGGCGGGCCGCAACTTGGGGCCCAGGCCCCAAGTCCTCCACTGCGTTTCGGCCCCAGGGTGCGGCCCACCTCCGAGCGCGGACCCTGTCGGTCTCCGTCGCCCGGCTTTGCCGGCATGCAATGGAGAAGACCATGGACCCCGAACTTCGAAGACTTCGCCGCGCGCTGGATACGATGCCCGAGGCCGAACGCCAGGTGTTCGACCGGGCGCGCTATCGCGATCGGGATTACATCCAAATCGCGACCGAGCTCGACATCCCCGTTACGGAGGTCGAACGGCTCATGGCCGGCGCAATGCGGCACCTGATGGCAAGTGACAAATGACCGCGGGAACATTGAGGAAACGCCCCGCCGCGGCTAGGAATTGAACATGCGCGTCGATCTCGACCATCTCCCCGAAGTCCAACAGGCGGAGCTCGCGCGCGTGCGCGACACGCTGATGGCCGAATTCACGCAGGCGATCTCGACCGCGACCCAGCCGTGGAAGCGTACCGGCAAGATTCTCAAGATCATCCTGTTCGGCAGCTACGCCCGCAACGACTGGGTCGACGAGCCCGAGAACGGGTACCAGTCCGACTTCGACCTACTGGTAATCGTCAGCCACGAGGACCTGACCGACATCGCCGGCTACTGGTACATCGCCGAGGACAAGATCCTCCACGATCCCGCTGTCCGGCGCCCGGTCAACATCATCGTTCACACGCTCGATGAGGTGAACAAGGCGCTTCAGCGCGGCGAGTATTTCTGGGTCGATATCGTTCGCGATGGTGTCCTGCTTTACGAGCTGCCCCAACATGCGCTCGCCACTCCGCAGCCGTTGACGCCTGCTGACGCGCTCGCGATGGCGCAGGAGTATTTCGATCATTGGCTTGGCAGGATCGATAGCGCGATCAACGGCGCCGACTTTTACCGTGCCGCAGGCGAGGTGAACGACGCTGTCTTCACGCTCCACCAAGCCACCGAGCGCGCGTACATATGTTATCTGCTCGTTTGGACCCTATATTTTCCTCGCTCTCACAACATCAAATTTCTTCGGTCCCTTTCGGAGGACAAGGAACCGCGATTGGTAGACGCGTGGCCTCGCAGCACTCGGACCGACCGTCGCCGTTTCGAGTTGCTCAAGCGCGCTTACGTCGAGGCCCGCTATTCGCCGAGCTACGCGATCAGTGCGGAAGATCTTGGGACATTGGCAACCTCCGTGAAGCGGCTGCGCGATATTGTTGAGGGCCTCTGTCGTGATCGCCTTTCGGCACTTCAGTCTTAGGCAGCGTTCCGAAGGGAAAGACGGCACGATTTGACGACGCTGCCCACTCGGCTGCCGTCATTGGCCCTCCGGGTACTCGGTCCCGAACTGGTCATTAGCTCTGGCTCCCGCCAATCGGTTGAGTGCAAAGGGCAATAGGCCACACGCCCCCCGCTTGCATTATCGCGCGCACCAGGAAGATGCCGCCACATCTCTCCTTCGTTACGCACTAAGCAACTGACGCGGAGGCGGCAGACGCTGTCGTCTTGAAAGCAGTCCCGGCGGGGTTGCCCTCAGCCTTCACGGCCCGGATAAGGATCCTTGAATGCGGTCCAATCTGGTGTATCGGCTTTGAACAAAATGGGAACGCTATTCGACAACGAAGAGCGTTAGAAGGCGATCGTGAATGAGCGTAGTACGGGATGACGAGTTAGGGGCCGAGCTTGCAAGGCTCGATCGCGACGACCTCGAGAGAATGGTCCGAGGTTTGCTCTCGCACGGCGTTGCGCTCAGTTTTTTTGGCAAGCGAACCGCCCTTGAAATTTATCGCCGCGTTCGCCCGAGAGTGACCCGTCGCGAACCCAAATTACACGTCGGTCCTACCGCCGATCAGGCACGCAATCTGCTTATCGAAGGTGAGAACCTTCAGGCCATGGTCACCCTCCACAAATACCGAGGGGAGGTGGATCTGATCCTCACGGATCCGCCTTATAATACCGGCGGCAATTTCCGGTATAACGATCGCTGGGACAGCGATCCCAATGACCCAGAACTCGGAACGTTGGTAAGCAAAGAGGACGGTTCGCGGCACACGAAATGGATCAAGGCACTGATGCCGCGGCTTCAGGTCATGAAGGCCATGCTCAAGCCCTCCGGTGTTCTGGCAATCTGCATCGACGATAACGAGCTTTTCCATCTCGGCATGATGCTCGACGAAGTTTTCGGTGAAGAGAATCGGCTCGGGATCATCAATTGGCAAAAGGCCTATTCGCCCAAGAACGATGCCAAGACGGTCGCGAAAACGACTGAATATGTACTCGTGTACGCTAAGGACAAAGTACGTGCACAGACCGGGCGCGTTGATTTTGACCGAGGAACGCCCAAGAATCTCGATGGCGACCCAGACGGCGATTGGCTGCCGGCGGACCCTACGGCGCGGCAGCACCGCGATGCGACCGCATATGCCATCCAATCCCCGGTCACCGGACATTTGCACTATCCAAATGGCGAATATCGCTTTGATGGTGAAATTCCCGAGGCTCGCGCGCATTGGGTCAATTTCACCAAAGCAGAGGCGCGCGAGTATCTCAACGAGTGGGGCTCTCCTTATGTGGAGAAGGATCTCGGTGACGGTCGCGGAAAGGCGCTCGTTCTAAAGGGCTCGGGCGTAGCTTTAACCGGCTATGATCCCGGAGCGGACCCGATTGTGCGCAGCGCAGCCGCCAAGGCGCAAGTGCGTCGAGAACAGGGCAATTGGCCGCATCTCTATTTTCGCGATGACCGGGCGAGACGTCCTGGCCGCGGGCGACCGCGTTTGAAGACCCACGTATTTAAGATCCGCGAAGGTAAAGTCCCGACCACTTTTTGGGATGAGGATCAGTATGAGCAGCCGGTCGATATCGGCTCGGTGACTTGGCCGCACACGGAGTCGGGGCACACCGATTTGGCCAAGCGCGAACTCGACCAGATCGTTGGCCGCGATCACGGCTTTGATACCGTGAAACCGCTTCGCCTTCTGCGCAAGATCATCCAGATTTGGTGCCCAGCGGATGGGCTCGTGCTCGACCCTTATGCCGGATCGGGTTCTACGGGGCATGCGGTTTTGGAGCTTAACGCCGAGCAGGAAGCCAATCGCCGGTTCATCTTGATCGAGCAGGGGGCTCCGGAAAATGGTGATAAATATGCTCGGACGCTGACCTGGAAGCGGCTGAAGAACGCCGTCACTGGAGAACGGCCCTCCGGCGCAAAGGTCGAACCACTTGGCGGCGGCTTTGAATATCGTCTTCTCACCAAGACGATCGATGCGAAAACTGTCCTCTCGATGCAGCGAAATGAGCTAATCGACATCGTGCTGACGTCGCACTGGGAAACGCAAAAGCGCAGCGCACCCAATTTAAGTTTTTTCGAAGGAACCGGGTTTCAGTATCTGATCGGAACCGATGAAGCCGGTGAAGGCTATTTTCTGATCTGGGACAATGGCGGCCCGGTGGGTTCGCTCGATCTAGAAACCTACAAAACGGTGGTTACCGAAGCCAAGCGCGCGGGGGTTAAGACCCCATACCATGTGTACGCGCGATATGAGACGTTCCAGTCGCCCAATGTCCGGTTTTGGAAGATTCCCGATCGCATCCTGGCCCATTTGGGACTCGACGAGAACGACGAATACAATTCGCCCGACGGTGATGCTTGATGCAGCTGTTCAAGTTTCAAGAAGCTGCTTCGACGCAAATCGCCGAACGCTATGCGACCTATGCGATTGACCCGCTCCTTGTCGATCGGACGACGAGCGTTCCCTTTTTGCAGACATTGGTCTCCATAACCGGCAGCGGAAAAACGCTGATCCTGGCAGACGCGATCTCGCAGATTCGTGACCGGATGTCGGTCCCGCCCGTGGTTTTGTGGATGTCCAAAGGGCGCATCGTCGTCTCCCAAGCCTACGCCAATCTGTCCGCCGGAAAATATGCCGACAATTTGGCTGGCTTCACCGTGAAGCCGCTCTTGCAAGTAGCGCCATCAGACCTCGATGATGGTGCGACCCCGCTTCTGCTCGTCGTCACAGTCGGCAAATTCGCAGTCGAAGATGATGCAGGCGGCGATCGCAAGGTGTTTCAGGCCCAGCTTGATCTGGCCTCGGAATCCTTGTGGGATCTCTTGCGCAAGCGCCGCACACAAAGCGGTCTGCGACGCCCCTTGGTTGTGGTCTATGACGAAGGTCATAACCTTTCCGATCTGCAAACACGCCGGCTCCTCGAGCTGTCCCCCGACGCGATCATCTCCGCGAGCGCAACCATGGCTTTGCCAGAGCGCCTCGAATCGACGATCAATCGCTTGCGGAACGATCGTGGTTGGCAGACCGCGGACTTCACGACCTCGGTTGCCAGCACGGAGGTCGTAGAAGCGGCGTTGGTCAAAGAACGCATCGCGATCGGCGGTTATGTCACTCCGATGGAAACTGCCGTCGACGCCCTGTTGGCGGATATGGCGGACGCTCAAGCGGCAGCCGCAACGCTGGCCGAGCCGTTCAGACCGAAGGCAATCTACGTCTGCAGCACCAACACGGTCGATGGCGCTCCCATCAGCGAAGATCTTAAGCGGCCCTATACCGAACGCCAGGCGCGCCCCATCCTGATCTGGCGGCATTTGGTCGAAAACGCCGGCATCGATCCGTCAAAGATCGTAATCTACTCGCAGCTCAAATTTACAAAGAATTTTCCCGCGCCACGCACAATGCGGATCCTCTCCGGCGGGGACAAGGACTACACCAGCTTTCTGCAGGGAGGTTTCGAACATATCATCTTCAATCTCGGTTTGCAGGAGGGCTGGGACGACCCGACCTGTGGGTTCGCCTATATCGATAAGGAAATGGCGTCGGCCCGGCAGATTACACAGGTTATTGGCCGCGTACTGCGACAGCCCGGTGCGGAGCACTATAGCGACCCGGTCCTAAATACGGCGCACTTTTACATCCGGAGCGACGAGAAGGGCGTTTTCGACGATATTCTGGAGGATGTGAGGCAGCAGCTCGGCAGCGCCCATCCAGACATCGAACTCGTCATAAAGAAGTCGGCCTCGGGCCGCGTGATGGAGAAGGTAGAGCCCAATCCCCCGCGAACTGTGCCAACAGTCGGAATCCATTCCGAGAGTGCGAAGAAGCCGATCGCCGAGGCGGTCGCCAAAATGCTCGACTTCACCAGTGGCGGCGAAAACACGGTCGGCCAAGGCAGTCGCATGCTCGTACTCCAGGAGGTGGGCACAGGTGCGGAGGCGAACTACGAATGGGTCGAGATCGAACACAGCAACCGTGTTACCGCTCGAGCGATTTTCCGGCGTGAGCTGCAAAGGCTGTATTCAGGCGCGCTTCGCCGAGCCGGTGGCCCCATCAACCTGGTCGATATCGAAATCCCCAAGTTCGACGCACTGATCGAATTGACCAGTCCGGCCGCGGATCATGTGCGCGAGGTCGCGAGAAAGGTCGTTGAAGCCTACGTCGCGCACTCGCGCATATTTCAAAATGACTTTGACGCGCCGCATTCTGTCGGTCCGGTACTAGTTGATCCGTCCGACGCCCAGACCTTCACCAAGGCACTGCACAAACGCTATTCAGGCCTGAACGGCCTCGAACTCAAGTTCGCGCGCGCGCTCGATCGAACCCAGCGGGTGTGGGCGCGCAATCCACGCGGAAGCGGCTTCTACGTCCCATTACTCGAGCTCGGGACCGCCTCGACCTATTGGCCGGACTTCTTGGTGTGGGTGGATAGGGCAGTCATCGCGATCGACACAAAGGGCGATCATCTGCTTCTGGAGGCCGGCGCTTCCAAGCTGTTTGATATCGATACGCTTGGGGAGCCGGCGAAGGTCGTGTTGAGGCTGATCTCCGAAGGGGAGACCATCGCAACCGCGTCCGGCCAGCTGAACCATGTAAGCAAGGTCGGCTACACGGTTTGGAGCTGGAAGAATGGCAAACTTCACGGCGTCCATGCTGCCGACGAGCGCGAAGCGGTAAAGCTGGCAGTGGCTTTTCCATGACGCCGCATTCTTGACTGCTCACGGCCACCATGGTCGCTGGCAGTTCCAGGACGCAGCGGAACGCGGGGATCAATGGTGCGTGCTCTGGCGGACTGCTGCGCAGCCGCCAGGGTCCGCATGCTCTTGTTTTCCGCGTGACGCACTCGCGCGGCCGGAGGTCAGGGCGGCGGCTGGCCCACAGGCCCGCGCGCACGCCGCCCTGCCGGCCGGCCTCTCGCGAGAGCGCAGCCGTTTGCGGCCGCCTGCGGCGGCGGTCGATGCTCTGCATCGAACACTTCCACCGTTCGACGATGCTCCCACGCCGGAAGCCCATCCTTCCCTTGCTACCACCATGGCGGCCACTAGGATTTCCGATCTCCTCGCGATGCAACGCGAGCTGGAGAGGAAGGGAATTCGATGAGGGACGGCTCGCTCGACGACGTGGTTGCGGCCTGGATGGGCCGGGTCGTCGAAGAACATGCCGGGCGAACGCCGGGCGAGAGCGATGCTCTGGTCTACTTCACCATTCTCAAGGCGGCGGCGGAAGGACTGCTGGAGGCCCACGCCCAGTGGAAGCCCCCTACCGATTATCGGGCCTTGGTCGGGGCGATGCTCACGATCGTCCATGAGGGACTCGGCGCGCTGGAGGAGGGCGGGGATTTGGAGCCGGAATGGCCCAAGCCCGAGTTCGAGACGCTCTTAGCCGACTCGGAAGGACCCCCGCAGCCACCGGAAGGCAAGCACGCCCGCTATTGGGAAAGCCATTCCTGGCGGAAGGACTTCTACACGGCCTTCAGTCGCTGGTTCTGGGACATGAAGGATTACGCCATTCCCGCCGGTCGCCGGAAAATGGACTTCCTTTGGGATGTCGGCGAGGTCTGGATCGCGACCGGAGCGTCCGCACTGGTGCAATATGCCGAGGACGATCGACCTCGCTGGAAGGCCGTCGCCGACATGTTGCGCGAATGCGCAGACCTGGTCGAACGCGATGGGCTGCGGTCGCTCCCGTGGGGACGGTGGGGCCGGTACAAGCCGGCCAACCATGAGCCCAAGGCGTGACGTCACTTTTTCTTCGCCATCAGGCCGGTAATGAAGGCCAGATCCTGCTCGCTTTGGCAGCGATCGATCGGGCGGCTGCCGCCCAGTCGCGGGTGCCCTGAATTGAGGAACAACTCGGCGAGCTGCGAGGTGGGAAAGGCGCGTTTCGCGGCCTCTGACAGTTGTCCCCGCAATTGGGCGTGGCGGCGCTCGGTCGCGATCCAGTGCTGCCGGGTGTCGCTGTCCTGCGCTAACCGGCGTTCGAGCTGCGCAAGCGCCGCTTCGCTTTCGCCGGCATGGTCGAGGAGGCTCATGTCGGTTCCTTCAATCCGCCGTGCGAGCCACTCGGCCGCCTCGCCTTCCAGCAGCGCATAGGCGCGTGAGCGGATCGACGCGACACGACCGGCGGCCGCTTGCTGAAGCGAGGCAAGCCTCTTCGCCTCCTCGGCGGCGATTGCTGCCTCGTTGCGGTCCTGGATCGCTTCCAGTGGAAGGTTGCATAGATCGTCGACCACCTTCGGAGTGTAGCCCGAAACCATCGTCTCGAGCCTAGCGAGCCGCGAGACGAGGTCGCGATAATCCTCGCCACCGCTTTGTGCGAGGTCGGCGGGCGTTCCACCGCCCGCCCTAAAGCTTCTCGCCCAGGCTCGATAGGCGCGCTCGCAGTCCTGGATCTCGGCTGCTCGCAGCAGGCGGGTCACAATACGGTGCAGTTCAACGCGCCGATGCAGCATGCCGTGGAACTCCTGCTCGACATAGAAGCACTGGTCTTCCCGGCTCCAGAAAACCGACCGGCCCATCGAAGCAAGATTCGCGAAATAGACCCATACTGCGCTGTGCGCACTACCATAGGCCTCGCGGCTGAACCCTGCCTCGCCCAGGCGCTTCGCGCCATAGTCGCTGAGATCGGTGCGGATCATCCATCTGGGCAGTTTCGACGAGAGGTCGCGCTCGTTCGGAAACTCGCCCTTCACTTCGAGGCACCTGCCGCCGGGCGTGTAGAGCTCGCACGGCTTGATAATGTGGCGGTATAATGCCTCGGCCTGCCAGAAGCGGTCGGAAACGGTGAACCAATGGCGGCCTTCCGCCTCCAGACCAAGGTGGGATTCGAGCTCCGCCCGCCGAACGGCGGGCATTGCCTCATCCTTCCAATCCTGCGGGACGGGGGCGCGCCGCTTGCGTAGGATATGGCCTCTGAGCTTGGCTCCGCGCTCGGCGAGCTTCGCCGCCACCGCGCTGTCGAGGCGCCCTTGCGCAGCCGCCGACTTGCGGTGGTGGATCCATTTGCGCGGCGCCGTATGTAGGATCGCCGAGTCGAGTTCGTCGGCGTCCATCGTTCCGGCGTTCACTCCGGACAGGTCGATCTCGACCATGGAAATGTCGCGCTCGCGCACCTTGGCGCGCTTCTCGGCGTCTACCGCGTGATTGACGAGGAACTCGACGGCGAGATCCACGCCGCGATAGCGCACGACCGCATCTGGCTGGAAGCTGTTCATCCGATACTCGGGATGAACTTCATCGAAGTCATATCTGCCCGCGTCGAAGACGCTGACCATGACGCCTTCCTTGTGCAGGACCAGCGCCGGCAGCGTGAGGCGCCTGCGAAGCGCCAGCAGCTCCTTCGCATAGCGGTGCAGCGCCGTCTCTCCGGTGCAGTGGGAATCGGGTCGATGCGCGAAGTGCCGGCGTTTGTTGACCGGCTGCCTCAACGTCAGCCGCTCTTCGCAGCCGAGGCAATGAAAGGGGCCTTGGGCGCGACCGGTGACCACCGAAACATGCCGCGCAATGCCGTCGCCGCAGCGTGCGAACGGCACCTTGAGATCGCCGGCTCCGGCCCGCACCGCGAACCGGCCACCGTCGCACGGGCGTCGCGGCGGCTGCGGAATAGCATCGAACCGGCCCATGTCCGACAAGCTGAAGGGCTCCCTAAAATGCCTGATAATCGCAGGCCTGCGGTGGCCAAATAGTGCGCCGGACGGCGCTCGGTCGCAACGCTGCCCAGCCTTGGACATCCAAAAACCTGTGCAGATCCGTCGAGCGCGGCGAACCGGCAGCTCGGTTGCAAGTGAGCGTGGGATCGGAATCGCAGCCCCGCCGCTGGGGCATCCCCGCTCTTTGAGGCACTTCCTTGGACCGGCCCACGGCCTGACGCCATCAACCCGTAAAGGGTCCGCTATGCTTTGCATGCGGCCGCTACGCCTGCGGCTTCGCGGTGATTGCGGCCATGTGCCGGACACTTCGGGCGCCTGTCGAGCGGGAGCGGTCCCCGCTCCCGGACAGGAGCATCGAAATGCCGCTCAACCTCGCCCAGAGAAACGCATGGAGTCTTGCCCGCACCCTCATGACGATCGTGGTGGTGTTCCGGATCGGCGACAGGAGTTTCGGCGTTGCCGAAGCAAACGACTTCGACGGCGACCCATCGCTGATCATTCGCGAATATGATCCCTTCGCACGCTGACCGCGCGCACTTGGGCGCAGCTCAGATGAGCGGCGGCGCTCCCGCGCCGCGCTCGTACCAGCCGCGCGAACGCTTCACGATGGATACCACCGACAGCATGACCGGAACCTCGACCAGCACGCCGACCACGGTTGCAAGCGCGGCACCCGAGGTAAGTCCGAACAGGCTGATCGCCGCGGCAACCGCTAGCTCGAAGAAGTTGGAGGCGCCGATCAGCGCGGCGGGTGCCGCCACACACCACGCCACGCCGAACCGGCGGCTCAGCCAGTAGGCCAGGCCGGCATTGAAATAGACCTGGATGAGGATCGGCACGGCGATGAGCGCGATCACCAGCGGATGTGCGATGATCGCCTCGCCCTGGAATCCGAACAACAGCACCAGCGTGGTCAGCAGCGCGGCCAGCGACACGGGCCCGAGACGCGCGAGCAGCCGGTCGATCGCCGCCGGGCCGCCCCTCCCGATGATGGCGCGCCGCGCGAGCTGCGCGACGATCACGGGCACGACGATATAAAGCCCGACCGAGATCAGCAGCGTTTCCCATGGCACCGTGATCGACGCGACCCCGAGCAGCAGGGCGACTAGCGGCGCGAACGCGAACACCATGATGAGATCGTTCAACGCGACCTGGCTGAGCGTATAGGCGGGGTCGCCGTCGCAAAGGTTGGACCAGACGAACACCATCGCGGTGCAGGGCGCGGCTGCTAGCAGGATCAGCCCGGCGATGTACGAGCTAATCTCGGCTTCGGGCAGCAACGGCCGGAACAGCCATCCCAGGAACACCGTGCCGAGCAGCGCCATCGAGAAGGGCTTGACCGCCCAGTTGATGAACAGCGTGACCCCGACGCCCTTCCAGTGCTGACGGACCGACCCGAGCGCGCCGAGGTCGATCTTGAGCAGCATGGGGATGATCATCAGCCAGATCAGCACCGCAACCATGAGGTTGACCCGTGCCAGTTCCGCCTTGGCGACGGCGGCGAACACGCCAGGCATCGCATAGCCCAGCGCGATCCCGGCGACGATGCAGAGCGCCACCCAGACGCTCAGATAGCGCTCGAATGTGTTGATGGCCGGCTTGGCCGGCTTGGGCGGCGCGGCGGCGGTCACGCGCCGACCCGCTTGCCGGCGGTGTCGATTACCGGCTCGCCATCTTCCTTGCTGAAAGCGCCCCGCTGCGCGGACGGCAGCAGATCGAGCACTGCTTCCGACGGGCGGCACAGCTTCACGCCGAGCGGGGAGACGACGATCGGCCGGTTGATCAGGACAGGATGCTCCATCATCGCATCGATAAGCTGCTCGTCGCAGAGCGACGGATCGCTGAGACCCAGATCGGCGAAAGGCGTGCCCTTCTCCCGCAGCAGATCGCGGGGCGTGATGCCCATGCGCTCGATGAGCGAAACCAGCATCGGCCGCGAGGGCGGGGTCTTGAGATACTCGACGACGTGCGGCTCGATGCCGGCATTGCGGACCATCGCCAGGGTGTTGCGCGAGGTGCCGCAGGCCGGGTTGTGATAGACGACGATATCGATCACTGCACCGCACCCTGCGGAGGGCAGCATGCCGCCCGGGTCGCGATATCGACCAGCGGCGCGCAGATCTCCGACGAGCCCGCGCAGCAATCTTCCATCAGAAATCCGAGCAGGCCGCTCATCCGCTCATAGTCGGCGGTGTAGATGATCGAGCGGCCCTCGCGGCGCGAGGCGACCAGCCCCGCATGCCCGAGAATGTTGAGGTTGCCCGACAGCGTCTGGGGGACATGACCGGTCGCGCGCGCGATCTCGCCCGAGGCCATCCCGTCCTTGCCGGCCCTGACCAGCAGGCGGAAGACCTCGAGCCTCCCGGCGTGCGCCAGCGCCGAGAGCCCGGAAATCGCTTCGGCCGCCTTCATCAGCAGCACGCCTGTTTGGGTGCGGAAGCGTCGGCAGGACCGCAGCAGGCTGCGGCCAACGGCTCGGGCAATACCTCGTCCTCGCCGTAGCTGGTGGCTTCGCCGAAGGTGAAGAAGGTCTCCCAGCGCACGCCCGCCGGATCGCGGATCCAGCTCTTGTCCGACTTCGCGTAGCAGCAGGTCGTCGCCTCCTGGTCGAACGTATCGGCGCCGGCGGCCTTCAGCCGGTCGGACAGCTCGCCGAGTTCCTCGGCGCTGTCGACCTGGATGCCGATATGATCGACACCCGCCGCACGCGCCCGCTCCGAGATGGCGAAGTTGACCTTCGGATCGTCGAGCATCCACTTGGCATAGTCGTCTTTAACGACGACGGGAGCTGCACCGAACAGTGTCTCGTAGAACTGGATCGACCGGGTGAGATCGGGCACGCTGACGTGCAGATGCATGCGCTTCATGGACTGTCTCCTTACGATTCGATGATAATACGGGTGTATCCGTAATATAGGAGTGTCAAGGCTCGGGATGGTTCAGGGAGAAGTCTGCGCCGTTGTCCGCGAGGCGCGGCGAGGCGCCCCGGTCTCCTGGCCGGGCAGGCAGCACCTTCACCGTTGCGCATGCTGCCTCGCGATGGGCGTCCCGCCGTTCCGGTGGCGCGCTGGCCTCGAATTTCGCTGACTCGGTGCCGGACGATGCACGATGGCAGAGCGCCCCCACCGCCTCTCCGAAGGGATGCTCGAAGCGGCGGTTAGTGGGCGTTCGCTGACGATCGGATGGGCACTTCTCGGCTGATTTTGCTCCCGGGCAGCGATTGGCGCGGCGGCGCTTCGATCATCGTGGAAACCCTCGTCCGTGCGATTGTCGTCCGGAAGGCTCGGACCCACGCCTGACCGCGGGTAATGGCACGCGACCTGCCACGCCGACAGATCTGATGCGCGCGATACGCCAAAGTCCGTCCTGTGACTCCAGGCCCCCCCTGCGGCCTCGTCAATGGCTGTCTGGCCGGGCGACGGCTTCGCCTCGCCTGACTAGCCGCAACTGCGTCGCCGGACTTTCTTCCCCTGGGCTGCGCCCATTCCTCGCGAGGCAAGAAAGTCCGCTTGGGCAGTCCTTCGCTCCGCTGCGGGCAAGCTGCGGCGTCATGCGCACCCGGCCTTCGGACGCCATCGAGGCCGCATGGGGCGGTCCCGAAAATCTGAGGACTACTACCATGGCGAACATCGGCAGCTTCAAGAAGGTCGGCGCGGAATATCAGGGCTCGATCGTGACCCTCAGCGTCCAGGCAAAGGGCGTCCGGATCGTTCCGGACGACAATCGCCCGAACGAGAACGCGCCTACCCACCGGGTCTTTGTCGGCCGCGCGGAAATCGGCGCCGCCTGGGCCAAGACTTCCGCCGAGCAGCGCGACTATCTCTCGGTCAAGCTCGACGATCCCAGCTTCACCCAGCCCATCTTCGCGAACCTCTTCGACGACGAGGGCGGTGAGACCTACAGCCTGATCTGGTCGCGGCCGCGCCGCTCCAGCAACGACTGATCGAGGCCAAGGCGCCCCGCCGGAACCGGCGGGGCGCCTTTCGCCTGCTTGGCGCAGAGGCGCGGTTGTACCCACGCGGGGAGTACGGCCCGACATCTTCGGGCCTTCGAACAGGTCATGCGGTTCGCGAGCCTGGCACCGGGAATAGTCCCGAGCCGGAGCGTCCGCAGTCTCCATCCGTCCGCCATTTCCGGCGCATGCCGAACGGCTCGCGAAGCACGATCGCGCCGATTTCGCGCAGGAGTTCCTGCGGCGAAATCCCGCCTACCGCGGGGCCTGGGCGGCTTCGCGTGATACTTTGCCGGCGCTGGAGCGAACGGAAATCGTGCACGCCGAAGCCCGCCGCTGGGGGCTGGTGCGGCTGTTCGATCCCGACCGTTCGGTGCGATCGGCGCCTGCGATCTGGCGCGCCGACTGCGCTTCGCAGATCGTCTCGCTGGCGCCTGCCCACGCCGGCTATTCGGGCGCTGCGACGCTTCCCGATGTCGCACCTTTGGCCGAGTTTATTGCCGGAGACGGGCGTCACCTTGTGTTCGATGTCGCCGGGGTGCGGCATCGCCTGCACGTCCTGACGGGCGCGCCGCGCGCGCCGCTGGCCATCCTCTTGCCGCCGCTCGGCCGCCCGCTGCGCGTCGCCGCATGCGACGCAGCGCGCCGGATGTTCGCGGGTTTGACCATGGCCGAACCGGCGTCGGTAATGCGGCCGAGCGCCTTGCAGCGGCAGCGCCTGGCGCTGCTCCTGCGCGTCCTCGACGCGTCGCTGGCTGGCGCCAGCAATCGCGAGATTGGCCTTGGCATCGTCTATCCCTGGCTCGGCGGGATCGACGCGCTCGCTTGGAAGGCGACGAGCGAACGCCGGCGGGTGCAGCGGCTCGTCGCGGATGCCGGCAATCTTGCCGCATCCGGCTATCGCGACCTGCTCAGAGGCTAGGGGCGACATATTCCGGGGAGCGGTTTTGGCCGCTCCCTCAGGGCCGCCATCTGCCGCCAATGGAAGCCCGTGATTGGAACGGGCCCTCAGCACTTGCCGGGCCAACGCCCGGAGATCCTGAATGACCACCCAGCCTGCGCAACGCCTGCTGCGAACGCCTGACGCCGCGATCCTGCTCGGCCTTTCGGCGCGCACGCTCGAAAAGCACCGCTGCTACGGAACCGGGCCTGCCTATCGCAAGCTCGGCGGCCGCGTCGTCTACTCGGTAGACGACCTGCTCAGCTGGGCCGACCAGGGCGTTCGCCGCTCGACCTCGGACACCACCGCCAGCGTCGTTCATCCCGCCAAGCGGATCGACACGAGCGTGCTCGAGCGCAAAGGCGCGGTGCGGCGATGAGCGCCGTCATCGCTTCGCCCAAGGCCGGCGAAGCTGTCCCGCCAAGCGGACAGCGCTCTCCCGTCGCGGGGATAACCACGGTCGAATTGACCTGGGTCGAGCAGGCGACCGAGCGCTGGATTCGCTTCGGCGCGCCCATCCTCGACCAGGTCCTCGACCGGCGCCGCCGCTTGCTGTCCTTCACGGCGGATAGCCTGTTCGCGTTCGTCCGCTGGGCCTCGAACGACTATGGAACAGTGCTCTCGCGGCTCGATATCATTCGCGCCGTCGCGCCCGGAGAGGCCTATTCGACCTTGCCGTGTGTTGCGCCCGGCGGTGAGTTGCTCCTGCATCTGGGCGGCTGGCCGAAGGTGCGTTTGGGCCTGGCGCTGATCGACGCCGTCGAAGACCTCGGCGTCGATCCTTGCGCCGTCGCGCCCGATTATTGGCGTCACGCGCATAATCGGTTGGTCGCGGGGCATCGCCCGCGCGCCTATTCGCTCGCGCGCCATCGCGCATGGCTGCTCCGCCGCGAGTTGGCCGCATGAACCGCTTCGGCATCCTGCTCACCGGCTATTGCGCGATCGGCGCCGTGGTTATTCCGGCGTTCGTGCGACCGGCGCCGCGCCTGGTCTGGAACGCCAGCGCCAGCCTGCCGATCGGTCTCTATTCCGCGCGGGCCGGATCCAGCGCCAGGCTCGGCGATCTCGTCGCGGCGCACGCGCCTGCGCCGGTCGCCCGGCTGATGGCCGAACGCGGCTATCTGCCCTTGCGCGTTCCCATGCTGAAGCATGTCGCAGCCGTAGCCGGGCAGACCGTCTGCCGCTCCGGCGTCGCCATATTGATCGACGCGAAGCGCGTTGCCGAAGCTCGACTCCATGATCGCATCGGTCGCGCGCTGCCGAGCTGGAGCGGCTGCCGGACGCTGCGCGCCGGCGAGGTATTTCTGCTCAATCCCGCCTCCGCCGGCAGCTTCGACGGACGATATTTCGGACCGGTACCGGCGCGCGGAATCGTCGCGGTGCTCGATCCGCTTTGGCTTCCCGGGGGCGGTGAGACTGCGCCGGCAAGCGCGCCTGCCGGGCGAAATCTCTCCACTGAACCGAAGACCAAGGAGCCAGGTGATGATCAATATCGGTGAATTCCACGAGCGCGGCGACGGCTTTTCCGGGCGCCTCGAGACCCTTGCGATCGGGGCGGCGCTGACGATCGTTCCCGCGACGCGGAGCGATATCAGGAACGCGCCCGACTATCGCGTTCATTTGGGGGAAGACGGCGACGGGCCCGAGGTCGGCGCCGGCTGGAAGCGCACCGGCGAACGCGCCGGTGCCTATATCGCCATCGTCATTGACGACCCGCAATTCCCCCGCGCGATCCGCGCCAACCTGTTCCGGCCAACGATCGAAGGCCAGCCGCATCTGCTCTTCTGGCAGCGCAATCAGCGCCGCCGCGAGCCCGAGCAGCAGTGATGCGCGCGATCGGCCGTCGGCGCTACCGCCTTCTGGCGGTGCTGGCCTGCCTGTGCGCGGCGGCGGCTAGCGTGCAGGCACGGCCCGCATCGGCGGCGTGTTCGTCGATCGTGACGCTCGACGAGCCGATCGCACGCGCCGCCCAGCGCTTTGCCATGCCGGACACCCTCATTCGCGCGGTGATCGCGGTCGAGAGCAATGGCGCGGTCTTCGCGGTGTCGCCCAAGGGCGCGATGGGATTGATGCAGTTGATGCCCGGAACGTGGCGGGAATTGCGCCTGCGCTACGCGCTCGGCACCGATCCATTCGACCCGTGCGACAACATCTTCGCCGGCACTGCTTATCTTCGCGAGTTGCTCGACCGCTACGGCGATCCGGGCTTTCTCGCAGCCTATAATGCCGGCCCGGGGCGCTACGAAGCGTATCTCGGCGGACGTCCGTTGCCTCCCGAAACCATCGCCTATGTCGCCAAATTGTCGGGGCGGATGATGGGCGGCAATGCTCCGGTGCCCGTTCGCGCATTGCCTGATCCCGATGCCTGGCGGCATGGCGGGCTGTTCGTCGGTGCGTCGGAAATCGCGGCCGAGGACATCGATCAACCGCGCGAATCTTCGTCTCCCGAGCCGCAAAGCAAACCTGAATCACGCCCGTCCGAAACTCCCCGGGAGTCCCTCTTCGTGCCTCGGACGGGAGTTCCGAAATGACTGGATCTGCTTCGGCTGTGCTTTCTCTTTCTCCATTGGAACTATGGGCGAGAGGCTCGGTGTGGGAGACGGCAGGAGGGGGTAGTCGGGGATGGCGAGATAAAAGCACCGCTGTCTGCGGGCATGCAAATGGTTGTGGCGACTGGCGAATTTGCGCCGTCGCTTTCGATGACCTGCCGTCGCTTGCCCCAATTCTACCAACGATTTCAATGCTTCGGGCGCCGGCAATGGCGCCGGAACTACGATCATGAGCGGCGATGATGATTTCCGCGTTCGACCCGGAAAGGGGAAGAGCCGGGGGTCTGGGAGCGTGCGTCCGCTCGGGCTCGCTGCCCAGGTCAAGCGGGCCGCGGCCCGCGCCGGCTACGCACGCCGGCCGGGACGGCGCGGCGGCGGGACCGGGAGGCTGGGGCGAGGGAGCGGCGCCGCGCTGGCGGGCCGGCGATCGTCCGCATCGCGCCGTGTGGTGATCAAGGCGAGGATCGTCCGGCACACCGGGGCGCGTTTTCGCGCCGCGCCGCTCGCCCGGCACATCGCCTATCTCGAACGCGACGGCGTCACGCGCGACGGCCGCGACGCCTCGGTGTTCGATGCCCGAGTCGAGCGCGCCGATGGTGACGGCTTTGCCGCACGCTGCGCCGATGACCGGCACCATTTCCGCTTCATCGTGTCGCCTGAGGATGCAGCCGAGCTTGCCGACCTCAAGGCCTTCACGCGTGAGTTGATGGGTGACATGGCGCGGGACCTCGGGACACCGCTCGACTGGGTCGCGGTCGATCACTGGAATACCGACAACCCGCACGTCCATGTGCTGGTCCGCGGGGTCGCCGGCGACGGCGCCGATCTGGTGATCGATCGGGCCTATATGTCGCATGGGCTTCGTGGTCGTGCCGAGGCGCGAGTGACCCTCGAACTGGGACCGCGGAGCGCCAGGGAAATCGAGCAGGCGCTGAACCGCGAAGTCGAGGCGGACCGATGGACCAGCCTGGACCGAAATTTACACGGCCGGGCCAGCGATGAAGGCGTGATCGACCTGCGGCCCGTGCCCGGCGCCAAGACCTCGCACCGCGAGCTACTGCTTACGGGCCGCGCGCAGAAACTCGAGCGCCTGGGCCTCGCCGCACCTGCGAGCACCGCGCGCTGGACACTGAAGCCTGACTTCGAGGCCAGTCTCCGCGAACTCGGCGACCGCGGCGACATCATCAAGACGATGCACCGCGCGATGCGCGAGGCCGGGCTTGCTTTACGCGAAGGATCGCTCGCGATTCATGCGCCAGGCGCGTCCGAGACGATCGTCGGCCGCCTGGTGGCCCGCGGGCTGCAGGACGAATTGGCCGGCAGCGCCTATGCGATCGTCGACGGCCTCGACGGCCGTCACCATCACCTCCGCTTCGCCGACCTCGAGCTGACCGGCGATGCGAGTCCCGGCGCGATCGTCGAGCTGCGGCACTGGCAGGACCGGGGCGGCACATCCCGCGCGGCACTGGCAGTGCGCAGCGACCTCACCCTCGACCAGCAGGTCAAGGCGCGCGGCGCGACCTGGCTCGACCGGCAGTTGCTGGCGCGGGACTTCGCTCCGGCAAACCAGGGGTTCGGCGGCGAGGTTCATGCCGCGCTTGCCGCTCGCGAGGAGCATCTCATCTCCGAGGGGCTGGCCAGCCGCCGCGGTGGCCGTGTCACTCTGGCCCCGAACCTCATCGAGACGCTGCGGTCCGCCGAACTGCACGAAGCCACCGAGCGGATCGCTCAGCGCACCGGGCTCACCCCATACGAACCTGCTCCCGGATCGACGATCGCCGGCACCTATCGCGAGCGCGTGACGCTCGCCTCGGGTCGTTTCGCGATGATCGACGATGGGCTCGGCTTCCAGCTCGTGCCCTGGCGGCCCGCGCTCGACCGCCAGCTTGGGGCAACCGTCACCGGCATGATGACGCCGGGAGGCGTGGACTGGACACTCGGCCGCAGCCGCGGCCTCGGCATCTAGGAGGCTCCGCTTATGCAATCTTCGAAGATCCTCTGGGGGCAAGTGAGCGTCGTGCTGCTGATCATACTCGGCACCGTATGGGGCGCGACGCAGTGGACGGCGCAAGCGCTCGGCTACCAGAGCCAGCTCGGGCCGCCATGGTTCGAGATCCGTGGCTACCCGGTTTACCCGCCACCTGCCTTTTTCTGGTGGTGGTTCAGCTACGACGCCTACGCGCCTGCCATCTTCGTCCGCGGCGCGTTCATTGCGGCCTCGGGCGGCATCGCGGCGTTCGCTGTCGCGATCGCGATGTCGGTGTGGCGCGCCCGCGAGCGCAGGGTGGCGGAGACGTACGGCTCGGCGCGCTGGGCCAGTCCGCGCGAAGTGCGGCAGGCCGGTTTGCTCGGTGAGGACGGCGTCGTGCTCGGCCAGCTCGATCGCACTTATCTTCGGCACGACGGGCCCGAGCATGTGCTTTGCTTCGCGCCGACCCGCTCGGGCAAAGGCGTGGGTCTTGTCATCCCGTCGCTGCTGACCTGGCACGGCTCGGCGATCGTCCACGACATCAAGGGCGAGAACTGGACGCTGACCGCGGGCTTTCGCGCGCGCATGGGCAGGGTGCTGCTGTTCGACCCCACCAATCCGGCATCGGCCGCCTACAATCCGCTGCTTGAAGTCCGAAAGGGCGAGTGGGAAGTGCGCGACGTCCAGAACGTCGCCGACGTGCTGGTCGATCCCGAAGGGTCGCTCGAACGGCGCAACCATTGGGAGAAGACCAGCCACGCGCTTCTGGTCGGCGCGATCCTCCATGTCCTCTATGCCGAGCCCGACAAGACTCTCGCCGGGGTCGCTGCCTTCCTCTCCGATCCGCAGCGGCCGATCGAGGCCACGCTCGCGGCAATGATGTCGACCCGCCACCTCGGCGACGCAGGTGTTCATCCGGTGGTCGCATCGGCCGCGCGCGAGCTGCTCAACAAGTCCGAGAATGAGCGCTCGGGCGTGCTCTCCACCGCCATGTCTTTCCTCGGGCTTTATCGCGACCCGGTGGTCGCGCGGGTGACGAGCAAATCCGAGTGGCGGATCGCCGACCTGGTCGAGGCCGATCGGCCGGCCACGCTCTATTTGGTCGTGCCCCCATCGGACATCAGCCGGACCAAGCCGCTGATCCGCCTCCTGCTCAATCAGATCGGACGGCGGCTGACCGAAGAGCTGAAGCCGAGGGCAGGGCGGCACAGGGTGTTGCTGATGCTCGACGAATTTCCCGCGCTCGGCCGCCTCGACTTCTTCGAATCCGCACTCGCCTTCATGGCCGGCTATGGGCTCAAGGCCTTCCTGATCGCCCAGTCGCTCAACCAGATCGAGAAGGCCTATGGGCCGAACAACGCGATCCTCGACAATTGCCATGTCCGCGTCAGCTTCGCGACCAACGACGAGCGCACCGCCAAGCGGATCTCCGATGCCCTCGGCACTGCGACCGAGATGCGCGCGATGAAGAACTATGCCGGCCACAGGCTTTCCCCGTGGCTCGGCCACTTGATGGTATCGCGGACCGAGACCGCCCGCGCGCTTCTGACGCCCGGTGAAGTCATGCAGCTGCCACCCGACGACGAGATCGTGATGGTGGCGGGCGTCCATCCGATCCGCGCGCGCAAGGTCCGATACTATACCGATCAGCGCCTTGCCTCCCGGGTCCTGAACCCGCCTCCGCCCATGAGCTTGCCGGCACGCGCAAATGACTGGTCGACCTTGCCGGTCCCGGACCGAGCAAATGCGAAGGGAAGCCCGCCCTCGGAATCAGATGATTCCGCCAATGGAGGAATCCGGCGCGAGCCCGAGTTGCCGGAAGAGCAGGAGGTCGTCCCGCCTCCGGCGCCGCGGATCGGCGAGTTCGAGTTCGAGGAGGGAGCGAGCGAGGAGGAGATCGCGGCGCGACGGCTGAATGAGCGGATGCGCGGATCCGCAAGGCAGGCCTCGCTCGATCCTGACGACGGGATCGTCCTGTGAGCGCGCTCCGCATCAAGCACACCTTCCGGTTGCCGCCGGACCTGTCGGCGCAGCTGGCCGACTATGCTGGGCGCAAGCGGGTGACCCAGGCGCTGGTGGTCGAGACCGCACTCGCATCGTTCCTGTCGGGAGACAGCGCCGAGCATCTCGAGGCGGCGCTCAGCAGGCGGCTCGACCGGATAACGCGGCAGGCCGACAAGCTCGCCTGGCATGTCGAGCTTACCAACGAGACACTGGCCCTGTTCGTGCGGTTCTGGCTCGTGAACAATCCGCCGCTTCCCGACACGGCGCTCGCCGCGGCGCAGGCGATGGGCAAGGAGCGCTGGGAGCGGTTCGTCGAGACGCTCAATCGTCGGATGGAATTCGGCCCGCGGCTCAAGAACGAGATTTCCGACGATATCGATGCACCGGCCGGGATTTCATAGTTCAGGCAGCATGAAGGGGGCCGAAAAGCTGCTCGATCAGCGTTGCTTCTTCGTCGTGGTCGCGGGTGAAGTCTGGATCCTTCTTTGCCACCCAGTCGACAAATTTTCGAATGTTCGGATTGTCCAGGAGACCTGCCACATCCATCCCGTGGCGCTGCAATTCGGAATTGGTGAAGTTGGCGATCAGCGTCTGCTGGCAGATAGGGTGCATGGGGACGACATCACGTCCGCCCCTGCTTTTCGGCACGGGATGGTGCCAGACAATGGTCTTGCCCGTCGGGCGGCCACACAGCCAGCAGACCACGACCGCCGCCGGAGCTTCCTCCTCGCGGTGCAAGCCTCCATAGGGCTCATGTTTCGAATGCTTGCGTGCCATATGTCCGTCCGGATGCCTAATCTGGGACTGCCCGGCTATAGCGACGTGCCCGGCAATACCACTACGCCATCTCTATCATGGGCAGGTGGCGAAATCTGAAGCGCCGAAATCGCAAGTCGATTTTCGCGTGCGCATCCGGTTTCGCTCGTAGTTGCCGATTGCGTCGGCAGCGCGCCCCGCTATGGAACACACAGGGAACATGCCAGGCGCTTCCCAATTCGAGGAAGGTGCAGCAAATGATCGATCAAGTGGAACCCGACGCCGTAAATGGCTTGTCGTTTGGGCGCTGGCTTCTGACACAGCGCGACCGCGGTGATTGGATAGACGGAATCGCCGATGCCGCACGTGCAGACCGCACTTTCCCCAAGGATGGCAATCCCGAGGCGGTGCGGGCGCATCTCCGCAAGCAGCAGGCCGACGGCGACGCCTTTCAGGCTATCGATGATGCCGAGGCCGACTGGCAAAACGCCTGACAACCCACACCGAGGTTGGTGATGTCGACAAACCTAGAACCGTCGCGCTCATCGGCCCAACGGCCGACCAATCTTGAACCGGACGCTGGGGCGAGGCATCGGATCAGTCCCCAGCAGGCGACCCGGGAAGACGTTCGGCGAGAACGGAAATGCCTTCCCCGCTGAACGACGTGGCAGATACGCCATCGATCTGCACCGGGCGCTCCGCCGTCAACGTCGCTGCGGCCTTGTGCTCGGGATCCAGTTCGATCCAGGCCCGCACTGCGCCCTCGAGGCTGGTGACCTCGGCAAGATCTCCATCGCCACGCGGCACGTCCTCAAGAGCCGCGCTCATGCGCCAGTCGATGTCGGGGGTCTTGGTGTCTTCGCCCCAGGTTGCTTCCGCCATGGCTCTTCAATTCCTCCAGGCGCCGAGCGCGCGCTTCGGCTCCAGCTGCAGTTGATCGGTCTGAGCACACAAGCCCGGAAGCACGGGTTTGTTCATTGCGCAAAGTCGCTTCGGATCACCGCTTAGCTGGCGAGGCGGCGGTCAACCAAAAGAATAAGAATCGCTACCTGCGCAACCGACGCAACGTGGCGAGCCACCGGTACACGTCACGGTATCATGGCCGAGTCGGGAGCAAGAGCCGCCAACGATGACTTGACGGCACAAGTGGGCGCCAAGCGCATCGCCGGATCTTTCCATTCGTTCGCCACGTTGCGACGAGTCTAAGTAGCTGTTGCAAGGAGCAATTTTCGTACCTCCTTAGTCACCCCTGTCGCCGGAGCAGCTCGCGCCGGCTTGAAAACAGGGTGCCGGTCAGTGAGTGCAGCTCCAGTCCGTTCAGAAGCTTCGCGCCGCGGTGCGCGCATGCTGCGGACCGCGCTCGGCGCGTCGATCGCTGCTTGGCTGGACGATGCCGAGATTGTCGAGGTCATGCTCAATCCCGACGGCCGGCTCTGGGTCGACCGACTTGGAGCGGGGCTGGCCGACACCGGGATGACGGTGTCAGCAGCGGATGGCGAGCGCATCATCCGCCTGGTCGCGCACCATGTCGGCACCGAGGTCCATGCTCGCTCTCCGCGTGTTTCGGCCGAGCTTCCCGAGTCAGGCGAGCGGTTCGAGGGGTTGCTGCCCCCGGTCGTGACCGCACCCGCCTTTGCGATCCGCAAGCGGGCCGTCGCCGTCTTCACGCTCGACGACTATGTCGCGTCGGGCATCATCTCCGCCGCGCAGTGCGCGTCGCTCCGCGCCGCAGTGACCGGGCGCGAGAACGTCCTCGTCGCCGGCGGCACCGGCAGCGGCAAGACCACACTTACCAATGCGCTGCTCGCCGAGATCTCGGGAACCAGCGACCGCATCGTCTTGATCGAGGACACGCGCGAGTTGCAGTGCACCGCGCCCAACCTGGTCGCTATGCGAACCAAGGAAGGCGTGGCGACGCTCTCCGACCTGGTACGCTCGTCGCTTCGTCTGCGTCCCGATCGCATTCCGATCGGTGAGGTCCGCGGCGCTGAAGCCCTCGATCTCCTCAAGGCCTGGGGCACCGGCCATCCGGGCGGCTTCGGCACGATCCACGCCGGCACCGCGCTCGGTGCGCTGCGCCGCCTCGAGCAGCTCATCCAGGAAGCGGTCACAACCGTGCCGCGCCCACTGATCGCCGAGACCATCGGGCTGATCGCGGTGCTGGTGCGCGACGGCTCCGGCCGGCGCCTCGCCGAACTTGCCCGCGTCGAAGGCCTCGCGCCTTCGGGCGAATACCGCCTCCACTACCTCACCAACGGAGAGTCCGAATGAACGCCTCGCTTTCCGCCGCCCGCGCCCGCGGAGTGGCTCTGTACACCTGCGCCCTGGTCGCGCTCACCGCCGGCCCCGCACGCGCCTCGGGATCGTCGATGCCCTGGGAAAGTCCGCTCCAGTCGATCCTGGAGAGCATCGAAGGCCCGGTCGCCAAGATCATCGCGGTGATCATCATCATCGTCACTGGCCTGACGCTCGCGTTTGGCGAAAGCTCGGGCGGGTTCCGGCGGCTGATCCAGATCGTGTTCGGGCTGAGCATCGCCTTTGCTGCCAGCTCCTTCTTCCTCAGCTTCTTCAGCTTCGGCGGCGGGGCGCTGATCTGATGGAAGCGTTCGATCCCGGCGCGGCCATCCCCGGCTATTTCGCGCCTGTCCACCGCGCGCTGACCGAGCAGATCCTGCTTGGCGGTGCGCCACGCTCGGTGGCGATCGTCAACGGCACGCTCGCTGGCGCGGTCGGGCTCGGGCTGCGCTTGTGGCTGGTGGGCTTGCTCCTCTGGGCGGTCGGCCATGCCATCGCCGTTTGGGCTGCGCGCCGGGATCCCCAGTTCCTCGAAGTTGGGCGGCGTCACATGCGCTACCCCGCTTTGCTGCGCGCGTGAGGCGGCCATGATGTTTCTCCGCGAATACCGCGCGCGCGGCTCCACGCTCGCAGACTTCCTACCCTGGGCGGCGCTGGTCGGTCCGGGCGTGGTGCTCAACAAGGACGGCTCGTTCCAGCGCACGGCCGCGATTCGCGGACCCGATCTGGATTCTGCGACCCCGGCGGAGCTGGTCGCCACCGCCGGCCGCCTCAACAGCGCGCTGCGGCGGCTCGGCTCCGGTTGGGCAATCTTCTTCGAGGCGCAGCGCCTGCCGGCACATGATTATCCTGAGGATGCCTTCCCCGATCCGGCATCGGCGTTGGTGGAACGCGAGCGCCGCGAGCAGTTCGCCGAGGAAGGTGCGCATTTCGAAAGCGCCTATTTCCTGACGCTGCAATGGATGCCGCCGGCCGAAGACGCCGCGCGCGCCGAGGGGTGGCTCTACGAGGGCCGCTCGGGCAGCGGCGTCGATCCGAACGAGTTGGTAGCTGGTTTCGTCGATCGCAGCGCCCGCCTGCTTCAGTTGCTCGAAGGCTTCGTGCCCGAAGCGCGCTGGCTCGATGACCGCGAGACGCTGACCTATCTGCACTCGACGATCTCGACCAAGCGCCAGCGCGTCCGGGTGCCCGAGACCCCGATGTACCTGGATGCGATCCTCGCCGACGAGCCCTTGATCGGCGGACTTGAGCCGCGGCTCGGCAGCCAGCACCTGCGGACGCTGACCGTAACCGGCTTCCCGAGCGCGACCTTTCCCGGACTGCTCGACGATCTCAACCGATTGGCTTTTCCGTACCGCTGGGTCACTCGCGCGATCACGCTCGACAAGACCGATGCGACCAAGCTGCTCGGCCGAATCCGCCGCCAATGGTTCGCCAAGCGAAAGTCGATCGCCGCGATCCTCAAGGAAGTGATGACCAACGAGGCATCGGTCCTGGTCGACAACGATGCGTCGAACAAGGCCGCCGATGCCGATCTGGCGCTGCAGGAACTCGGCAGCGACATGGTCGGGCAGGCCTATGTCACGGCGACGGTCAGCGTTTGGGACGCCGACCCCGGCCTTGCCGCGGAGAAGCTGCGCCTGGTCGAAAAGGTCGTGCAGGGCCGCGACTTCACCGTGATCGCCGAAGGCATGAACGCGGTAGAGGCGTGGCTCGGAAGCTTGCCGGGGCATGTCTACGCCAATGTCCGACAGCCTCCGCTCTCGACGCTCAACCTCGCGCACATGGTGCCGCTGTCCGCAGTCTGGGCGGGGCCGATCCGCGACGAGCATTTCGATGCGCCGCCGCTATTTTTCGCGCGGACCGAAGGCTCCACGCCATTCCGCTTCTCGCTCCACGTCGGCGATGTCGGCCACACGCTGATCGTCGGTCCCACCGGCGCCGGCAAATCGGTGCTGCTGGCGCTGATGGCGATGCAATTCCGTCGCTACGAAAATGCGCAGATCTTCGCCTTCGACTTTGGCGGTTCGATCCGGGCCGCCGCGCTGGCGATGGGTGGAGACTGGCAGGATCTCGGCCACGCGCCGCAAGAGGAGGCCGCGTATGGTGTCCGCCTGCAGCCGCTCGCCCGCATCGACGATCTGTCCGAACGCAGCTGGGCCGCCGAATGGCTCGCAGCGATCCTCGCTGCCGAGGGAGTGACGCTCGACCCGCAGGCCAAGGAGCATCTTTGGGCAGCACTGAACTCGCTTGCGTCCGCGCCGGTGCCCGAGCGGACGCTCACCGGCCTCGCGGTGCTGCTACAGTCTCACCAGCTCAAGCAGGCGCTCGGGCCCTATTGTGTCGGCGGGCCGCATGGCCAGCTTCTCGACGCGGAGTCCGAGCATCTCGGCGAGGCGCGTGTCCAGGCGTTCGAGACCGAAGGACTGGTCGGCAGCGCCTCCGCGCCGGCCGTCCTCTCCTATCTCTTCCACCGGATCGAAGCGCATCTCGACGGTGCGCCGACGATGATCATCATCGACGAAGGCTGGCTCGTTCTCGACAGCCCTGCCTTCGCGCAGCAACTGCGCGAGTGGCTGAAGACGCTGCGCAAGAAGAATGCGAGCGTGGTGTTCGCCACCCAGAGCCTGGCGGATATCGAGACGTCGGCGATCGCGCCGGCGATCGTCGAGAGCTGCCCGACCCGCATCTTCCTTCCCAATGAGCGAGCGTTCGAGCCGCAGATTGCCGCCATCTACCGGCGCTTCGGGCTGAACGAACGCCAGATCGAGATCCTCGCCCGGGCGACGCCCAAGCGCGACTATTATTGCCAGTCGCGCCGCGGCAACCGCCTGTTCGATCTTGGACTGGGTGAGGTTGCGCTCGCCTTTGCCGCCGCATCGTCGCGCACCGACCAGCGGCGCATCGCCGAACTTCTCGAGGCCCATGGCCGCGCCGGCTTCGCCGCCGCGTGGCTGCGCGCCCGTGGCCTCGACTGGGCCGCGGATCTTCTCCCCCTCACTGTCCAGGAGTAACTGTCATGCGTTCCTCGTCTCTTCGCCGCCTCGCGCTGTCCACCGGCGCCGCGATGTTACTCGGCTTCGCCTCGGCCCCTGCCCACGCCCAGTTGGGCGGCGTCGTCTACGACCCCACGAACTATTCGCAGAATGTGCTGACCGCCGCCCGCACGCTCGAGCAGATCAACAACCAGATCAAATCGCTGCAGAACGAGGCGCAGTCGCTGATCAATGACGCCAAGAACCTGGCGACGCTGCCGACCTCCGCGCTGACCGAGCTCCAGGCGCAGGTCCGCCAGACGCAGCAGCTGCTCGGCAACGCCCAGCGGATCGCCTATTCGCTCCAGTCGATCGATCAGGCGTTCAGCAGCCGGTACCGCGCCTCAAATATGTCGGCGACCGACAAGGCGCTGGTCGACAATGCTCGTGCCCGCTGGGAAGACACGGTCGCCGCCTTCGAGGACGCGCTCAAGGTGCAGGCCGGCGTCGTCGGCAACATCGAAGGCTCGCGCGACGTGATGGACCGGATTGTCGGCTCCAGCCAGTCCGCGTCGGGCGCGCTTCAGGCGGCGCAGGCCGGCAACCAGCTCCTCGCGCTTCAAGCCCGCCAGCTCGCCGACCTGACCGCGGTCGTTGCGGCGCAGGGCCGAGCGCAGGCGCTCGAGGCATCGCAGCGTGCGGCTGCGCAGGACCAGGCTCGCGAGCAGCTCCGCCGCTTCCTCGCTCCGGGCACCGGCTACCGGCCGACCCCGGTGCAGATGTTCCACCGCTGAGGTTTGGGCGATGAACCTCCGGCTTCCGGCTCGCATTGGCGCCTTCGCGTGCCTTGGCGCCGCCTTCGCGATGGGTCTGCTCGCCTTGCGCGAGGAGCCGAAGCCGTCATCGCCTTCCACCACCCTCTCGACCGACCTGCCCACAGACCCGCTCCAGGCAAAGCTTCGGAGCTGCCAGTTGGCCGGGCAGGCGGCGGGCTCGGACCCGGGCTGCCTCGCAGCCTGGGCCGAGAACCGCCAGCGGTTCCTCGGGCAGCGGAGATTGCAGCCCGGCGAGCCTGAGATGGACGAAGCGCCCGGCAGATCCACCGAACCGGCGATCTTCGCGAACGACCCGATCGCCAATAGCCAGCAGGAGCAGTGACATGGGCGGCACAGGCGTCGTCGACCGGTTTCTCGAGGTCTTCACCTCCTACATCGATTCCGGGTTCGGGCTGCTTCAGGGCGAAGTCGCGTTTCTCGCGACCACGCTGATCGTCATCGACGTGACGCTTGCGGCGCTGTTCTGGACCTTCGGCGAGGGCGACGACATCGTCGCCCGGCTGGTCAAGAAGACCCTCTTCGTCGGCATCTTCGCGTACATCATCGGCAACTGGAACATGCTCGCGAGGATCGTCTTCGAGAGCTTTGCCGGGCTTGGCCTGAAGGCCTCCGGCACGGGGTTCACCACAGCCGAGCTTCTGCAGCCGGGCCGCGTTGCCCAGGTCGGCCTCGATGCAGGCCGCCCCATCCTCGACTCGATCTCCGGGCTGATGGGCTACATCAGCTTCTTCGAGAACTTCATCCAGATCGTCGTGCTGTTGTTCGCCTGGGTGATCGTGCTGCTCGCCTTCTTCGTGCTGGCGGTCCAGCTGTTCGTCACCCTCATCGAATTCAAGCTCACCGTGCTGTGCGGCTTCGTGCTGATCCCGTTCGGCCTGTTCGGCAAGACCGCCTTCATGGCCGAGCGCGTACTCGGCAACGTCGTCTCCTCTGGCATCAAGGTGCTGGTGCTCGCGGTCATCGTCGGCATCGGTTCGACGCTCTTTTCCGAATTCACCGACGCGATCGGCAACGCGCAGCCTACGATCGAAGATGCCATGGCGATCGTCCTGGGCGCGCTGTGCCTGCTCGGCCTTGGCATCTTCGGACCCGGCATCGCCAGCGGCATCGTTTCGGGCGGCCCGCAGCTCGGCGCCGGCGCTGCGGCGGGCACGGCACTTGCTGCAGGTGGGGTGATGGCAGCCGGCGCGGCCGCCGGCGGCGCAGCGCTCGGCGCAGCCGGTGGTGCGCTCGCCGGCGCGGGACGGACCGTCAGCACCGCGACCAGCGCGTACCGCGCTGGCGCGGCGGGCAAGTCGGGCATGTCCGGCGTCGCATCCGGTCTCGGCAATGTCGGCCGGACCGCCGCAAACAGCGCCATGTCTCCGCTTCGACGCGCAACCGGCGGATCTCCCGGCGCGTCCGCCGGGCCCGGCAGCGGTACGGGCAGTGGAAGCGGCACTGCGGGCGGGGGTGGCAGTGCCGCGACCGCGACCGCGCCGTCACAGGTTGAGCGGGACTCGGGCGGGGTATCCAAACTCCCGGCGGGCCCTGATCCGATCGAGCGCGACAGCGGCGGCGTTCCGTTGGCCCGGGCCGAAGCGTCACGCGCGGCGCCCTCGCCGACATCGTCGGACGAGGCAGCGGCGGCCGCGTCGCCTGCACCCGACGCCCCCCGGAGTGAACCGCCCGCCTGGGCTAAGTCGATGCGCCGCCATCAGGCGATCGTCCACGGCGCCAGCGTCGCCACCCACACGCTGCGCGGCGGCGACAGCCGGGGCCCCGGCGCCTCCGTCAGCGTGACCGACAAGGAGTGAATGCATGTTTCGACGATCGACCGTGCGCTATAGCGCAACCCCCGAACCTCAGACGCCGTACCAGCGTGCCGGGCAGGAATGGGATGACCGCATCGGCTCTGGCCGCGTTCAGGCCCGGAACTGGCGGCTCGCCTGCTTCGCGGCGCTCGCCCTCCTCGCGCTATCCATCGCCGGGCTGATCGGCATGGCCATGCGCGGCACCATCACGCCCTGGATCGTCCAGGTCGACAAGATCGGCGAGGCACAGGCCGTGGCCCCCGCTGATGCGGCCTATCATCCGAGCGATCCGCAGATCGCTTATCATCTGGCGCGCTTCATCGAGAATTTCCGGGCTATTCCCGCCGATCCGATCGTGCTGCGCCAGAGCTGGCTGCGGGCTTATGACTTCACCACTGCCAAGGGTGCGCTCGCGCTCAACGACTATGCCCGCAACAACGACCCGTTTGCTCAGGTCGGCAAGATGCAAGTCGCGGTCGATGTATCGAGCGTGATCCGTGCCTCTGACAACAGCTTCCGCATCTCGTGGACCGAGCGTCGCTACCAGGACGGGAGCCTCGCTGCGACCGAGCGCTGGTCGGCGATCGCGACGGTCGTGATCCAGGCGCCGCGTACCCCCGAGGCCCTGCGCAAAAACCCCCTCGGCGTGTTCGTCAACGCCCTCAACTGGTCAAAGGAGCTTTCGCAATGACCCCCATTCGCACGGCAATCCTGCCGACCCTGTTCGCGCTGGCAGCGTTGCCGCTCGCCGCGTGCAGTTCGTCCCACGCCCAGACGCGCCCGCTGACGTTCGATGCGCCCGCCGCGGTGCCGGAACCGGAACAGCCCAAGGCGGTCGAGATCATTCGTATCCCCGAGCCCTTGCCGCTGCCCGGACAGCTCAAGCCGATCTCGACCCCTTCCATAGCAGAGCCGGCCGACCCCAGGACCCGGATCGGCAGCGCCAATGCCGCGGCGCGCATGCAGCCCGTTCGGGACGGGTTTCTCAATGCGATTCAGCTCTACCCCTGGGCCGAAGGCGCGCTCTATCAGCTCTATGCAGCGCCCGGTCAGGTCACCGATATCGCGCTCCAGGAAGGCGAACAGCTGGTGGGGCCGGGCCCGGTCGCGGCCGGCGATACCGTCCGCTGGATCATCGGCGACACGGTGAGCGGGACCGGAGCGGGGCAACGCGTCCATATCCTGATCAAGCCTACACGGACCGGCCTCGTCACCAATCTCGTCATCAACACCGACCGGCGGACCTATCACCTCGAGCTGCGCTCGACGCCCGAAACCTACATGGCCTCGGTCTCCTGGACCTATCCGCAGGACGCATTGATCGCGCTTACCGCGCGCAGTCGGGAAGCAGCAGCCGCAGCGCCGGTCGTGCCCAGCATTGACATCGACGCCCTCAACTTTCGCTATCGGATCGAAGGCGATCGCGCGCCCTGGCGTCCGCTGCGCGCATTCGACGACGGGCGGCAAGTCTTTATCGAGCTGCCGCCGAGCATCGGCCAGAGCGATCTTCCGCCGCTGTTCATCGCGGGCGCCAAGGGCGAAGGCGAGCTCGTCAATTATCGTGTCCGCGGCCGCTACTTGGTGGTCGACCGCCTGTTCGCCGGCGCCGAACTGCGGCTTGGGGCGGGCAAATCGGAGAAGCGGGTGCGCGTACTGCGCGACGGCGCCCTGCCGGTGGAGAAATCCAAATGAACGCCGCTGCTGAACCGCCGGTGGGCGTGGCCGACCTGCGCCTCCGCGGGGATCCTCCCCGCGTGATGCGCCTATCGCGAAAGGCCTTGGCGGCGGTTGGCCTGGTCACGACCGCCGGCATCGGCGGTGCGCTGATCTACGCGCTGCAGCCCTCGGCGCCGAAGAGCCCAACCGAGCTCTACGCGACCGACAATCGCTCGACAACCGACAGCCTGGCCAGCGCACCCAAGGACTATTCGCAGGTGCCCAAACTCGGTCCACCGCTGCCGGGTGATCTCGGCAGGCCGATCCTGTCCGCGCAGCAGCGCGGAGTCGATATGACGCCGCCTCCGATGGGTGCGCCGTCCCCGGCTCCGGCCGGTCCAGCCGTCAACGCCGCTCAGGCTGCGCGCGAGCGAACACGCCAGGAGCGCGACGCCGCGCGCACCAGCAAGGTATTTGTCGGCGGAGAAGGCGCAGGCACTTCGACAGCCGCGGCTCCCAGTCCATCGCTCCAAATCCCAGCAGTCGCAAATGCCGCGGCCATGCCAGCAGCGCCGACAAATCCCGGCGGCGGAACCGATCAGGCCGCCAAGCGGAATTTCCTGCGCGCTTCCGAAGGCAGTCAGGCCGAAAGCGGCTTTCGAGTGGCGGAGCCGAGTTCGCCCTATGTCGTGCAGGCAGGCAACATCATTCCCGCCGCGCTGATTACCGGCATCCGTTCGGATTTGCCCGGCACCATCACCGCGCAGGTCACGCAGAATATCTATGACAGCGTGACCGGCAGGTTTTTGTTGATTCCCCAAGGGAGCCGGCTGATCGGTGAATACGACTCGCAGGTATCGTTCGGCCAAAACCGCGTGCTGCTTGCCTGGGATCGCCTCATCTTGCCCGACGGTCGCTCGATCCAACTGGACCGGCTCCCCGGCGCCGACGCTTCGGGTTATTCCGGGCTGCAGGACCGCGTCGACCAGCATTGGGGTGGGATGTTTCGAGCAGCGCTGATCTCGACATTGCTCAGTGTCGGCACCGAGGTCGGCAATGGCAATGACGACGAGCTGGTTCGCGCCCTTCGCCAGGGTTCGTCAGAATCGATCGGCCGCGCCGGGCAGGACCTAGTTCGCCGGCAGATGAATGTGCAGCCTACGCTGACGATTCGGCCGGGGTTTCAGCTTCGGGTGATCGTGACGCGCGACATTGTGCTGGCGCCGGCAGAAGGAGGCGCGAAATGAACCTCAAGCTTGGGCCCATCGCCGATGACAAACCGGTGAAGGTTTCGATCGACGTGCCGGCCGAAGTCTTTCGGGACCTCACCGCTTATGCCGAGGCACATGCCGCGGCAACCGGACAGCGATCGCAAGGCCCGGCCAAGCTGATCGTACCCATGTTGACGCTCTTCATGGCGAGCGATCGCGAGTTCACGAAGGTCAGGCGTCGGCATGTCTAAAGAGTGGCGCGCATGAGGGTTTGAACTTGGCCGATGGCCGACTGGCGGTTTCGAATGCGGAAACGACAAAGCGTACGTCTCAGCCAACATTCGACGACGAATCCGGTTCGACGTGACCGACCGGACGTTGCGCCACTTTAGTGCTATGCCGGGCCATCGCCCAAGCAAGCGGGGTCCGGCCGATGCCTCCCCTGCAGCATGCCGCGGCACGGGTCGTCGCACCCATCGTCGAGATTTCCGACCTGCGAGGTTCAACGACCAAGCAGCCTACGCCGTCACGATGTCGGCACAACGCCTGCGAGACTAAGGTCCGAGCCGCTCGTCCGGTACGACTCGCGCGGAAACCCTACCCGCTTTCTGCGAGGCCGACCTGGCATCGCTGCATCGTGATTCGACTCGCTTGACCCTGACATCATGTCAAGCTGCAAACGGTACCAGAAGATGATTCGCTTTGAAGGACGATCCTATGAACCACGATCATTCCCGGCACAGCGGCACGCCCGAACCGGGACGCGCGACGGACCCTGTATGCGGAATGACTGTCGATCCCGCGGCGACGCCACATCACCATTCCTTCGAGGGCAGGACCCATCATTTTTGCAGCGGGAGCTGCCTCGCGAAGTTCTCGGCTGATCCAGCTCGCTACCTTGCCGAGGAGCGGTCGAGCGCGTCGGACACCGCATCAACTGCACCCTCCCAGGGCGTCATCTGGACCTGCCCGATGCATCCGCAAATCCGACGCCCGGAACCGGGAAGCTGCCCGATCTGCGGGATGGGGCTGGAACCGCTTGAACCCAGCCTGGAGGAGGGTCCGAATCCCGAGCTGATCGATATGACCAGGCGCTTCTGGTTCAGCGCCGCGTTGTCGGCGCCGCTGGTCATCCTGACCTTGGGTGCCGAGGTGTTCGGCTGGGATCTTGTTCCGATGCAGATTTCTATCTGGGTCCAGCTTGCCCTGACAACGCCGGTGGTTCTCTGGGGCGCCTTTCCCTTCTTCGAGCGGGGCCTCGCGTCCCTGCGGACCCGACACCTCAACATGTTCACGCTGATCAGCCTCGGTGTGGGCGTGGCCTATGGCTACAGCGTGGTCGCAACGCTCGCCCCAAGCCTGTTTCCCGCCTCATTCCGAACGATGGGAGGCGCCGTTCCGGTCTATTTCGAGGCGGCGGCGGTCATCACGGCACTGGTGCTGCTCGGGCAGGTGCTGGAGTTGCGCGCACGTTCTGCAACGGGTCGCGCCATCCGCGCGCTGCTGGGGCTTGCGCCCAAGACCGCGCGCGTGGTGCGCGAAGACGGGCGCGAGGAGGATGTTGCGCTCGAGCTGGTGCAGGCGGGAGACCTGCTTCGTGTCCGGCCGGGCGAGAAGGTGCCGGTCGATGGCGTGGTCACCGAAGGCCATTCCTCGATCGACGAGTCGATGATCAGCGGAGAGCCTGTGCCCGTCGAGAAGACGCCGGGGGAAAGAGTGACCGGCGCCACCGTGAACGGCACCGGCGGCTTCGTGATGCGTGCCGAACGCGTCGGGCAGGATACGATGCTTTCGCAGATCGTGCGGATGGTCGCGCAGGCGCAACGTTCGCGCGCACCGATCCAGGCGCTCGCAGACAAGGTCTCGGCGTGGTTCGTGCCCGCCGTGGTGCTGATCGCGCTCACATCCTTCGCGGTCTGGTCGATTTGGGGGCCGGAGCCCTCGCTCAGTCACGCGCTTGTCAACGCCGTGGCGGTGCTCATTATCGCCTGCCCATGTGCACTCGGCCTTGCGACACCGATGTCGATCATGGTCGGCACGGGCCGCGGCGCGGCGGCCGGCGTGCTGGTCAAAAATGCCGAGGCCCTGGAGTTGATGGAGAAGATCGACACGCTCGTGGTCGATAAGACCGGCACGTTGACGCTTGGAAAACCCAAGCTCGTCGCCGTGGTGACTGCTGCGGGATTCGAGGAAGCGGAGGTGCTGCGGCTCGCGGCCGCCCTCGAACGGGGGAGCGAGCATCCCCTCGCCGCCGCGATCCTCGAAGGAGCGGAGGACCGTGGCATCGATCTGCCGGCGACGAGCGGTTTCGCTTCACATACGGGCAAGGGTGTGACCGGCACCGTTGACGGCCGAAAGGTTGGGCTGGGAAATCAGGCGCTGCTGGACGAATTGGGCGTCGACTCCGCCTCGCTATCCGCTCAGGCGGATGCGTTTCGCGCGGATGGACAGGGCGTCATGCTGGCGGTCATCGACGGGAAGCTGGCGGGCCTGATCGTGGTCGCGGACCCGATCAAGGAGAGTGCGGCGGCGGCGATCGAGGCGCTGCGGCGTGACGGCGTCCGGGTGGTGATGCTGACCGGCGACAACCGGAGAACCGCCGAAGCTGTCGCACGTGTAATTGCAGGTATCGACGAGATCATCGCCGACGTCCTCCCCGAGCAAAAGCAGCAGATCGTGGAGCGCCTGCGCAAGGAAGGGCGGCGCGTGGGCATGGCGGGCGACGGCATCAACGACGCTCCCGCGCTTGCCGCCGCGGACGTAGGTATCGCGATGGGCACGGGGACCGACGTGGCAATGGAGAGTGCTGCCGTGACACTCGTCAAGGGCGACCTTGGCGGGATCGTCCGGGCACGCCATCTAAGCCGTGCCGTCATGTCAAACATCCGTCAGAATCTGTTCTTCTCCTTCGTGTTCAACGCGGCGGGGGTACCGATCGCGGCCGGGGTTTTCTATCCGTTCTTCGGCCTGCTGCTGAGCCCGATCATTGCCGGCGCGGCGATGGCCTTCAGCTCGGTGGCCGTTATCGGAAACTCGCTGCGGCTTCGGACGACTCGTCTTTGATGCGAAACTGTGGGTGAGGGAGCGGAGGCATCGTGAAAATAGGTCAGGTCTCGGCGGCAACCGGCGTCAGTCAACGCATGATCCGCCATTATGAAAAGATCGGGCTGATCCCGCGCGCTTCGCGTCGGGACTCAGGGTACCGCGACTATGACGCGCGCGACGTGAACACGCTTGGCTTCATCCGTCGCGCCCGCGACCTCGGCTTCCCAATCGAGGAAATCGGCCAGTTGCTGGCATTGTGGCACGATCGCGGTCGGGCCAGTTCCGAAGTAAAGTCGTTGGCACTCGCCCGCGCGGCGGAACTGAAGCGCAAGGCGGCGCAACTCGACGAGATGCGTAAGGCGCTGGAGCATCTCGCGTCGAGCTGTCACGGCGACGATCGTCCCGACTGCCCTATCCTGGTGGGACTCGAAGGCCCGAGCGGATGACTAGGACGTCAGCTTTCGCGAAGACCAGTGGATATGGAAGATCTTCCAGCTCCCCTTGACGCGCCGAAGCAGCATGGTCTCGGTGGTCAGGCTGTTGACCGCCTTGCCCTTGTAGGTGCCCTTCGTTCGCGTTTCGCTGGCGATCCAGGCAAAGTCGCCGATCGTCTCGCCGGAGCGCTTCGCCGTCACACTCGACACGGCTTTCGCAAATTCCGCGTCGGCGGCGGCGTGGTGGGCGGCATATTCCGTCTTGCTGCGCTCCACATGGCCACTCTCGAAGATCAAGGCGTCGTCGGAAAGCAGATCGAGCGCGTCGCTCGGCCTCCCGGTGGACAGGGCTGCGTGAAACGCATCAACGACCTTCGCCGGGTCGCTGATCTCCGTGGTGGGCCGCTTCAACTGGACGGCGCTCGCCTCGGTAGCCAGCGGCGCGCCGGACAGGGCGACGAACGTCGAGAGTGCAACGAGCATTCTGATGTTCATGCTGGTCCCCACTGTGATGAAACGCTGTTATTCCTAGCATGCGCGCTCGCGCGATAGGAAGCGGCCGCCCTCGCGATTCCGTGGCACGGTTGGTGCTCAGGACGCCGAGGGTGGCGCCAGCATGCCGAGCCAGGCGACGAGCGCGACGATCACGACCGCAGCGGCTGCCTCGGCGACGATGCTGGCCCGCAGCGCTCCTGTGGCGGTCCTCGTATCGCCCTTCGCGAGCGCAGCGGCCAGGCGCGGGGTCAGACGCACGCGATTGAGGGCGGCGAGGCCAAGCATGGCAAGGAACAGGAGCAGCTTGAGGATGAGCAACTGTCCGTAGGGCGAGGCCGGCAGGAGCGGCAAGCCACTTGGGCCGACGGTCAGCCAGAGATTGACCGTGCCGGTGAGCAACAACAGCGCGACAACGATCGATCCGACCGTGGAGAAGGCGTGGAGTGCGTCATGCATGTCGCTCAGCGGGCGGCTCTGCGCAGGCGGCTGGATCAGCGACGCGAGCAACACGGCGAGAGCCCCGACCCATAGCGCCGCGGCCAGTAGGTGGGCTACGTCCGAAAGCAGGTGGATGGTCCCGGCGGGCCCTTCCGACACCGCCGCATGCCCGACCCACGCCAATGTTGCCAAGGCCGTTCCCGAAGCGGCAGCGACCACCCAGATGGCAGTCCTTCTCCGCGTGACGAAAGCGATTGCTACCAGCGCCGCGGTCAACGCAGCGAGTCGCACCAGGAAGGACCAGCCAGGCGTCGTTTCCGCCAGCACGAACCGCAACGTGTCCTGGTCGAGATCCGTTACTGCGACGCCCGCCATTCCTGCCACCGAGTAGAGGAAGCCGGTGACGCTCAGAATAACCGCGAGGCCGCCCAGCGCGGATAGCACTCGACGGCTGGGAAGCAGCGAGGCCTGACGGGCGGCGTAAACGCATCGCGCCGCGAGCCCCGCCAGCAACATCAAATCGAGGTAGAGGGCGAACCGCAGCGCGGCCGCCAGCCAGTCGGTCACGGCATCACTTCACGGTGAAGACATGCACGCCGGTGATCCGGTGCGTATCCCCGCCAACCACGAACCATTCGACGCGATAGGTGCCGCGAGGAAGCGGCTTGGAAAGCGTCAGTACGATCGACTTGCCGTCCGCACCAACCGCGCTCGTCACGCCGCTCATTTTCATCGGAGGATGGTCTTTCATCCCCCGCATGCCGGTCATCACAAGCGAGCCGCCCGACAGCCGTGGCGTCAAACGTTCGCTGAACGTCAGGACAATTCGAGTGGGTGGAGCGACGCTCGCGTTCGCGGCCGGGGTCGCCGCAACCAGCTTGGGATGCGCCAGCGCCGAGGCCGGCACGGCCGCGAGGCCTAGAGCCGCGAGCAGAGCGAGCATGAACTTGAAACGCATGATGAACTCCTTTGAACGCGATTGCTCGCTATGCGGCACGGGCACTTTACCCGCCCTGAACTTGCCTGAGCGAGGTTGATTCAACTCCATGGGACTTGACACTGTGTCAGGGTCAATAGGCTTTATTTGTAGGCGAAACAGCGCTCAAGCCGTTGCGCGCCTTGCTATCAAAGCCTATTGAACCCGCATGTCGGCCGCTCGCCTCATGAGGCTTCTGATCCTCTTCGCGGTTCTCGTCATGCCGCTGGCCATGGTCAATGGCGGCCCCGCGATGGCTTCGAGCATTTCACAGGAACCAGCAGGTCATTGCGAGCAGATGCCCGAGCACAAGAAGGACCAGCCGGATCGGCTTGCCGATTGCGCGGTCGCCTGCGCCGCAATTCCTTCGCAGCGCTACGACATTCAGCGACAGACGTATGGGCCCACCGAACCGCGTGTCGCGGGTCTGGCCGAGATTCTCCACGGGCTCGCCCCGGAGGCAGCAACACCCCCTCCACGATTCTCCTGAGACGTAAACCCGCTCAAATCACAGGAGATTCTCATGAAGACCATTTTGGCCACGATCGCGCTGACGATCGCGTTTCCCGCCGCCGCCTACGCACAGTCCGCTCCGACGCCGGAGAAGAAGTGCTGCTGCTGCAAAGACGGCGAGAAGATGGAGTGCTGCAAGGACAAGGTTTCCGATGCCCATGCTGGGCACGGCGAAGGCAAGCCCGACAAGCCCCACCATTGAGCCCTGATGGATAGCGGCGCCGCACATGGCGCCGCTGTCTTCGGGACGGCGCGAGTGCGCGTCACAAGGAAACATCATGAACAAGCCGCATCCGATCGAGCGGCGGACGCTTCTGCGCGCTGCCGCCCTGGGCGGCGGAAGCCTGGCGCTGTCTGCCTGGTTTCCCGCCTGGGCCAAGCCTGTCTCTCAGGGGATCGTCCGCCCGCTGCCTTCGCTCCAAGGCGCCGAAATCGCGCTGACCATCGCGCACCAGCTGATGAAGGTCGATGGGCGTAACACCCATGCGATCGGCATCAACGGGACAGTGCCGGGGCCGCTGATTCGACTGAAGGAAGGGACCAACGTCCGCCTCTCGGTGACGAACGATCTCGACGAGGACAGCTCGATCCATTGGCATGGCCTGCTGCTGCCGTTCCAGATGGACGGCGTGCCGGGCGTGAGCTTTCCCGGCATCCGACCGCGTTCGACCTTCGTCTACGAGTTCCCGGTCGTCCAGGCCGGCACCTATTGGTATCATAGCCACTCGGGGCTCCAGGAGCAGATGGGGCATTACGGCCCTATCGTCATCGACCCCGAAGGCCCCGATCCGATCGCATCCGATCGCGAGCATGTGATCGTGCTGTCGGACCACAGCCCGCTTCATCCGCACGAGATATTCCGCAAGCTCAAGCTTCAGGGCGGCTATTTCAACTACCAGAAACAGACGCTCGCCGAGCAGCTTCGTGGCGAGGGACAGTCAGCCGCCGAACGCCGCGAATGGGGCAAGATGCGCATGGACCCCACCGACATCGCCGACGTGACGGGATCGACTTACACCTATCTCGTCAACGGGCACGGCCCTGACGACAATTGGACGGCGCTGTTTCGGCCGGGCGAGCGCGTGCGCCTAAGGGTCATAAACGCTTCGGCGATGACGACATTCAATGTCCGCATCCCAGGCCTCAAGCTCACCATCGTCCAGGCGGACGGGCTGAGCGTGCGCCCGGTGACGGTTGATGAGTTCCAGATCGCGATCGCGGAGACCTATGACGTAATCGTCGAGCCGATAGAGGATCGCGCCTACACGCTTGTCGGAGAGAGCATCGACCGATCCGGCATGGCGCGGGCCACGCTGACGCCGCGCGCGGGAGTGGTGGCGGAGGTCCCACCGCTCCGAAAGCGCCCCCTCGCGACCATGAAGGATATGGGCATGGGCGGGATGGGTGGAATGGACCACGGCTCCGGTGCCGCGGGTGCCGCCTCAGACCCTGACTGCCCGCCAGAGCACGCCGAAATGGGCCATTGCACTCCAAAGGGGGCAGCGGCGCCGCAGAGCGCGCATGCGACGGCTCCTGCACCGATGAAGCACTCCATGCGCGACTTTTCGACCGTGCCGCCCACTGTCGAGGACACCCCGACCGTCCAGATGATTTCTCCGATGCCGATGGATCGCACCGGCGAGCCGGGTCAAGGATTGGAGGACGCCGGTCACCGCGTGCTGGTCTATCGCGACCTGATCGCGGCGGAGCGCAACCCCGACGTTCGCGGTCCCGATCGTGCCCTCGAGATCCATCTCACCGGGAACATGGAGCGCTATATGTGGGCGTTCGACGGCGTGAAGCTCAACGAAGTGAAGGCGCCGATCCCCTTCCTGAAGGACGAGCGGGTCCGCATCACATTAGTCAACGATACCATGATGGGTCATCCGATCCATCTCCACGGCCATTTCTTCGAGCTCGTGACCGGCCACGGCGAATATGCGCCCCGCAAGCATACCGTAAACGTGCAGCCGGGCGGCAAGGTGACGTTCGACGTGACCACCGACGCGGTTGGCGACTGGGCGTTTCACTGCCACATGCTTTACCACATGCATGCCGGGATGATGCGTGTCGTCACCGTCCGCCCGCGCCAGGGAGAAGCCGCATGAAGCGCCTCCTCCTGCTCGCCGCCGCCTCGACGATTATTTGCGCCGCCCCCGCGGCGGGACAGTCGATGGATCACTCCGACATGCCGGGGATGACACCTCCAAAGCCCACGCCCACACCTGCGTCCAAGCCCGCCGAGGACCAGCACGCGGGCCATGCGGCGCAGCCGAACGCGAAACCCGCGGCCGCTGAGCCTGCCGATCCGCACGCCGGCCACGATATGTCGGCCATGCCGGAGGCAGGACCGGCGACGCCTCAGGCAAGCGGGGACCCCGGCTTAGGCGGCACAGCGCTACCGCCGGGCAATGCGCCCGCACCCGTTCCGGTCGAAGCAAACTATGCCGACAGCATATGGGGCCGTGACGCGATGATCGGCTCGCGCGCAGCAGTGATGCGCGAGCATGGCGGCGGGACGTTCTCGCAGATCATCTTCAACATCGCGGAATATCAGGCGGGTAAGCGTGCGGATGGCTTTCGCTGGGAGGGCGAAGGCTGGTTTGGTGGCGACATCAATCGCCTCGTGGTGAAGACCGAAGGCGAAGCCACTTTCGGTGAGGGCGTGGAAAGCGCGGAAGTCCAGGGGCTCTACTCGCGCGCCATCGATCCCTATTTCAATGTGCAGGTCGGCGTCCGCCATGATTTCGAGCCGGGCCGCCCGGCGACCTATGCGACCGTCGGTATCGAGGGGCTGGCTCCCTATTGGTTCGAAGTCGAAGGCGCGCTGTTCCTATCGACCAGGGGCGACCTTCTGGCCCGAGCGGAGGGCTATTACGACCAGCGCATCACCCAGCGCGTGATCCTGCAGCCGCGCGTCGAGTTCAACCTCTCGGCGCAGGACGTGCCGGCGAGCCGTATCGGCGCCGGTCTGGTCGACGTCGAGCTCGGTCTCAGGCTGCGCTATGAAATCAGCCGCGAGTTCGCGCCCTACGTCGGCGTTGCCTATGAGGCGAAGACGGGGCGCACCGCGAACTTCTCGCGTGTCGCGGGCGAGGATCCGACGTCAGCCAACTTCGTGGTGGGGGTGCGGTTCTGGTTTTGACGTGTGGCGACCGTGCTGGCTTGCGCGAGGTTTGCGGCGGAGATAGGAACTTCCGCGTGAGATTTTTCGGCGACCATCTGGTGAAGCGGATGAGTGCGATGTTGTGCATCGCGCTCGCACTTGTCTTCGCCGGGACCGCCGCGTCGGGCGTCGTCGATCAGGTTCAGCACTCGGGTGCCCGCGCAGAAGTGCATGAGCATTCGGCTTTTAGCGTTGCGGTCGCGCTGGATGATCACGATGCCGATCATCATGCGGATCACGATCAGGACGACCAGCGCGATGGTCCAATGGATCACCAGCCGGGCCATCACCATCACGGTGACACCGGCTCGGGCATCGTGGCTTTGGCCTCGTTACACATCGGCAGGCTGGCTGCCACGAACGGTGGGCTACCACTCCCACCCGACCGGAACCCCGCGAACGCGGCCCCTCACGGGCCCGAACGGCCTCCCAGAACCTCGACGGCTGACGTTTAGCCCGCGCCGCTCGGCGTGGGTCTCGCTACGCCTTTCTGCGGAGTCGAATCATGGTCTTGCTCTCGAGCGCACGCCGCCGTGCGCGCGGATTTCACAAATTGGCGTCGATCGGCGCACTTACGCTGCTGTTTGTCGCTTCATCTGCCCAGGCGCAGGGCCTCAGCCTTAGTGACGTGCTCGGCAGGGTCTCTGCCGCCGATCCATATGGCGATGTAACCGGCGCCCGCATCCGGGCGGGCGAAGCTTCCGTGCGCCAGGCCCGGGTTGGGCCGAGGCCGGTGGTCGGACTCGAAATCGAGGACTTCGCCGGGACCGGCCCCTACTCGCCATTCAACCGGTCCCAAACGACAGCCTATTATGAGCGGCCGGTCGAGCGCGGCGCAAAGCGCGAAGCCCGCGTCGGCGCGGCTGAGTCCGAGCTGGCCGTGACCCGGTTCCGCGGCATGGTCCGGACGCTCGACCTTGTGGCGCAGGTTCAAATGCTGTGGGTCGAAGCGCTCGCGGCCCAAGCGGCGGTGTCGGTCGCAGAGGAGCGGCTGGCCTTCGCGCAGCGCAATGCGCGCGAGGTCGGCTATCGCGTCGATCGCGCGGTCGATCCGCTGTTCGCCGACGAACGCGCGAAGACAGCCGTCGCACAGGCGCAGATCGCGCTCGATCAGGCAGTGGAGGCCGCGCGTATCGCGCGCGCCAACCTTGCGGCGATGTGGAGCGGCAGCGACGGTTTCCAGCTCGACATGAGCGCCTTCTGGCTGACGGACGTTACCCTTTTCGAGATGGAAGAGACCCCGGACATCGCGCTGCTGATCGCGGAGCGCGATGTTGCGGGCGCCAAGATCCGGCTGGTGCAGACGCTCGGCACTGCCGATCCCACCTTCCGTGTCGGCGTTCGGCATTTCGGCGAGGGGAACGAGGCTGCCCTGATCGTCGGCGGATCCATCCCGCTGGGCAGCCGCCGGGCGAATACCGCAAACATCGATCGCGCACGAAGCGATCAGACCGCGGCGGAAGGCGAAATCTCCCTCGCCCGTGTCGAGCGCAAGCGTGAGATCGACCGGCTGGTGGCCGAGCGCCGCGCGATCGCGACGGAAGTCGGCAGGATCGATCGCGAGGTGCTCCCGCTTGCGGAGCGCACCGTGTCGATGGTCCGCGATGGCTTCAACCGTGGCGGCACTGCGTTCACCCTGCTTGAGCTGGCGGAGTCGCAACGTGTCGTGTCCGACGCCCGCGCGCGGCGAATCGAGCTTCTGCGGCGCTTCCACCTTGCCGGCGCGCGCCTCGACCGGCTGACCGGACGCCACGCCTCCCTGTTCACCAGCGCGGAGAACCGCTGATGCGTATTCATCTCCTGAGCGCGCTGCTGGTCTGCGCGCTGACCGCCGCGTGCGGCCAAAGCCCTTCCGCCAATGAAGGTGAGGAGGCGCACGGCGCCGAAGCGGCCGAGTTTGAACGCGGGCCGCATCGCGGGCGCATGCTGCGCGACGGCGACTTCGCGATCGAGATGACGATCTTCGAGGACGGGGTAGAACCCGAGTTCCACATCTATGCGTATCGCGGCAACAAGCCGGTCGCACCGGGTGAAGTCCAACTCAGCGTCGAACTGGCCCGGCTCGGCGGACGCGTCGATCGCTTCGCCTTCGCGCCCCAGGAGGATTATCTGCGCGGAACCGGAGTGGTCGCCGAGCCCCATTCGTTCGACGTGAAGATCAAGGCTGTCGAGGGCGGACGGACGCACAGCTGGACCTACGCATCCTATGAGGGGCGAACGACGATCGCTGCCGAAGCGGCGCGGCAAGGCGGAGTCAAATCCGAAAAGGCAGGGCCGGGGACGGTCAGCGAACTGGTCGATATGTCCGGCCGCGTCGAGATCACGCCCGAGGGCAAAGCCGATGTCCGCGCCTGGCTGCCGGGCCGCATCGTCGAGATGCGCGGACAGCTGGGCCAATCGGTGCGCAAGGGCCAGCCGCTCGTGCGGGTCGAATCGAGCCACAGCCTTCAAGTCTATTCGATCCCCGCACCAATCAGCGGGATTGTCGTCGAGAAGAACGCCAATGTCGGCGATGTGACGGGGGATCGCGCGCTGTTCGTGATCGCCGATCCGACGAAGCTCCATGCCGAGTTCTTCGTCTACCCGCGCGATGCCGAACGCATCCGGGTGGGCCAACGCGTCGATCTCAGGAGCCTGTCGGGCGAGGCGCGGCTGTCGGCGACGGTGGAGGCGATGCTGCCCACCGCCGATCTCGCCAGCCAGACGCTGATGGCGCATGTCCATTTGCCGGCGTCGGCGGCGACCTTGTTCCGCCCCGGCATGGGTGTCGAGGGCTCGTTTGCCATTTCGGAGACACAGGTGCCGCTGGCAGTGCGCACCAAGGCGATCCAGCGATTCCGCGACTTCGACGTGGTTTATGCCAAGGTCCGCAACACCTACGAGGTTCGCATGATCCGGATCGGGCGGCGCACGCCCGAATGGACGGAGATTCTCAGCGGGCTCGAACCCGGCACCGAATATGTGACTGACGGCGCCTTCCTGATCCGCGCGGATATCGACAAGGCAGGGGCGAGCCATGACCATTGAGGCCGATCCCGCCCCGGCGCGACCGGCCCTGCTCGAACGCATCGTCTCGGCGGCAATTCGCTATCGCTGGCTCGTCTTGGGAGCGATTGCGCTGCTGTGCGCGATCGGCATCTGGAGCTTCCAACGCCTGCCGATCGACGCGACGCCGGACATCACCAACGTCCAGGTCCAGATCAACAGCGAGGCGCCCGGCTTCTCGCCGCTCGAAGCCGAGCAGCGGGTAACCTTCCCCGTAGAGACCGCCATCGCGGGCCTGCCCGGCCTTCAATACACGCGCTCGCTCTCGCGCTACGGGCTCAGCCAGGTGACGGCGGTGTTCGCCGACGGCACCGACATCTATTTCGCCCGCCAGCTCATCAACGAGCGTCTTCAGATCGCTCGTTCGCGGCTTCCCGAGGGCGTGAACCCCGAAATGGGACCGATCGCCACCGGGCTCGGCGAAATCCTGATGTATACGCTCGAGGCGGTCCCGAACGCGCGCAAGGCGGACGGGCAGCCCTATACCGCGGAGGATCTGCGCACCCTGCAGGACTGGGTGATCCGTCCGCAGCTGCGAAACACGCCCGGTGTCACCGAGGTCAACAGCATCGGCGGGTTCGAGCGGCAGTATCACGTGACTCCGCTGCCCCCGCGCCTCTCCGCTTATGGGCTTACGCTGGGCGATGTGGTCGAGGCCCTGGAGCGCAACAACGCCAATGTCGGGGCGGGCTATGTCGAGCGCTATGGCGAGCAATATCTCGTCCGCGTCTCGGGCCAGGCCGCAGGGATCGACGATCTCAGGTCGATCATCGTCACCAATCGGGGCGGCGTGCCGATCCGCATCGCCGACATCGCCGATGTCGGGATGGGCGAAGAACTGCGCACCGGCGCGGCGACCGAGAATGGCCGCGAGGTCGTGCTTGGCACCGTGATGATGCTGGCTGGCGAGAACAGCCGGGTGGTCGCCCGCGCTGCCGCCGAACGGCTCGCCGTTGCAGCCAAGGCGCTGCCGCCGGGCGTGAAGGCCGAGACGATCTACGACCGCACCGACCTGGTCGAACGCGCGATCGCGACGGTCGAGAAGAACCTGCTCGAAGGTGCCTTGCTTGTCATCGTCGTGCTGTTCCTGCTGCTCGGAAACATCCGCGCGGCGCTGATCACCGCAGCCGTCATCCCGATCACCATGCTGATGACGATCACCGGGATGGTGCAGGCGGGCGTGTCCGGCAATCTGATGAGCCTCGGCGCACTCGATTTCGGGCTGATCGTCGATGGCGCGGTGATCATCGTCGAGAATTGCCTGCGCCGCTTCGGCGAGACGCAGCACCGGCTGGAGCGGTTGCTGACCCGCGAGGAACGGTTCAGCCTGGCGGCCTCGGCCACCTCCGAAGTGATCCGCCCGTCGCTCTTCGGCGTGATGATCATTGCCTTGGTCTATGTGCCTATCTTCGCGCTGACCGGTGTCGAGGGGAAGATGTTCCACCCGATGGCGGTCACAGTGGTGATGGCGCTGACCGCCGCGCTGATCCTGTCGCTCAGCTTCGTGCCCGCGGCGATCGCGATGTTCGTCACTGGGCGCGTGGAAGAAAAGGAAAGCTGGCTGATGCGCTGGGCGCGTCAAGCCTATGCGCCCGCACTGTCGGCGGCGCTGAGGATGCGGGCGATCGTCGTCATTTCCGCGGTGATCCTGACCGCGCTCGCGGGGTTCGCGGCGAGCCGGATGGGATCGGAGTTCGTGCCGAACCTCGACGAAGGCGACATCGCGCTCCATGCGCTGCGCATTCCGGGTACGAGCCTCACCCAATCGATCAAGATGCAGACGAGCCTGGAAGCCCGGCTCAAGCGCTTCCCAGAAGTCGAGCGGATCGTCTCGAAAATCGGCACGGCGGAAGTCGCGACCGATCCGATGCCGCCCTCGGTCACCGACACCTTCATCATGCTCAGGCCGCGCGACCGATGGCCAGACCCGCGTAAACCCCGCGCCCAACTGGTCAGGGAGATGCATGCCGCCGCCGAGACGATCCCCGGCAACAATTATGAGTTCACCCAGCCGATCCAGATGCGGTTCAACGAACTGCTCTCGGGCGTTCGCGCCGATGTGGCTATCAAGGTGTTCGGCGACGATCTCGAACAGTTGCTGGAGGCAGGACAGGCGATCGAGCGCGTGGTCGGCGGCATCGATGGCGCTGCTGACGTGGGCATCGAGCAGGTTACCGGCTTGCCCGTGCTCCAGATCACGCCCGACCGCGCCGCGCTGGCGCGGCTGGGCCTCAATGTCGGCGACATCCAGGACGTCGTCTCGGTGTCGATCGGCGGTGCCGAAGCGGGGCAAATATTCGAGGGAGACCGGCGCTTCGCCGTGGTGGTGCGCCTCCCCGAAGACATTCGCTCGCGCGTGGACGAGATCGGCCGGCTGCGGATCCCCCTGCCATCGCATGGCGGAGAGCCGCGGGGTTTCGTGCCGCTCGAGGATGTGGCCAAGGTCGAGGTTGTGATCGGCCCGAACCAGATCAGCCGCGAGGACGGCAAGCGCCGCGTCGTGGTGACCGCCAATGTGCGAGGGCGCGATCTCGGATCGTTCGTGCAGAAACTCCGGCAAAAGGTCGATGCGGAGGTCGAGCTGCCGCCCGGTTATTGGGTGAGCTATGGCGGGACGTTCGAACAGCTGATCTCCGCCGCCGAACGCTTGCGGCTGGTGGTGCCCGCTGCGCTGTTGCTGATTTTCGGACTGCTCTTCTGGCTCTTCCGCTCGGTTAAGGATGCGGCGATCGTCTTCTCCGGCGTCCCGCTTGCGCTCACCGGCGGCGTCGCGGCCTTGCTGATCCGCGACCTGCCACTGTCGATCTCGGCGGGCATCGGCTTCATCGCGCTTTCGGGCGTCGCCGTCCTCAACGGCGTAGTGATGCTGAGCTTCATCCGAACGCTGATCGCCGAGGGGAGACCCGTAGAGGAGGCGATCCGGGAGGGCGCCCTGACGCGGCTGCGACCGGTGCTGATGACCGCCCTGGTCGCGAGCCTTGGGTTCGTGCCGATGGCGTTCAACGTGGGCGCGGGTGCCGAGGTCCAGCGCCCGCTGGCGACGGTGGTGATCGGGGGCGTCATCTCATCGACGCTGCTGACGTTGCTGGTGCTTCCGGCGCTTTACCGGCTGCTTCACCGCGTGCGCCCGGAGACGGGCCCTGACACCACAGTTGCAAGGGCGTAGGTGACGATATGCTCTATCTGGCCATCAAGGCGCTGCTATCGGGCGTTATCATCGCGATCGTGTCCGAGGTCGCCCGCAAGAGCCCTGGCCTCGGCGCGCTGATCGTCTCGCTGCCGCTATTGTCAATTCTGGCCATGATCTGGCTGTGGCGCGAAACGCGGGACCCGGTGCGACTGGCCGATCATGCGGGCGCGACATTCTGGTATGTGATCCCTAGCCTGCCGATGTTCCTTCTGTTGCCGATGCTGCTCAAGCGCGGGGTGGGCTTCTGGCCCGCTCTAGCGGCGGGCTGCCTGCTGACAATGGTACTCTATGCTGTCACCATCTGGCTCGCGACACGCGCCGGAGTACGGCTCTAAAGCGTGATCAACCTTGAAAACGTGCAAGTCAGTGCTTCGCACGGTGATCACCGGCAATGCCATGGCCGTCACCGCTATGACAACGGCGCCTCCGATACGATCGTGCCGGGGTCCGGAAGCATGGCCAGGACCGCCCTGGTCAATGTCCCACCAACTATGACTCGGTAATGCTCGAGCGCCGTCATGCTCCCCTCACATGGCGGCCTTCCTGTCTTCTAGTCCAAGACGTCCGACAATGAGCGGCCATACCTTGTGCCGACGAGCGCCAGGAACCGCTTGAGAGCCGGATTGGCATTGTCTCCCCGCCAGTGCAGCCCCTGGTCGAGCCGCGTCGGGCCGAACGCATCATGGACTTCGCAAAGCAGCAGGGCCGCGTCCGTCGCTGCGGGTGCTCCCGCCGTCACCGCCACACAATTGCCGCCGGCGAAGCTCACCAGATTGTCGCGGCTGACCGACTGCGAGATGATCTTCGGCGCCGAACCCGGCCCCGATAACCGCGCAGTGATCATTGCCGCGATCAGCGGACCTGGGTCGGCGGCCGTCACCACAAAGGTCAAGCCGCGAAGATCGGTCCAGTAGAGGGGCGCGCGAGCTTCGAGCGGGTGTCCGCGAGCCATCCCGATCGAGAGAGGCTCGCTCCACAGGCAAAGCGATCGATGTCCCGCAACCCCCACTTCACCGGCGACGATCGCGATATCGAGTTGATCGCGCTGGACCTCGGCGAGCAGCGTATCGCGGGCGCCTTCGGTCGCCTCGAGTTCCACATCGGGGCAGGAGCAGCGATAGGTTTCGAATATGGCACGGAGATCTCCTGCCGCGAGCGATCCCTGGAAGCCGATCCGCAGCCTTCCCGCCGTTCCCTTCGCCAGCGCCTGAGACTCCGCGGAAAGGGATTCGAGATCGCCGAGGATCGTGCGGGCCCTGGCGAGAAAACGGAGCCCGACCGGCGTCGGCGCGACCCCTTGGGTCGACCGGTCGAACAAGGACAGCCCGAGCCGCAACTCGAGATGGCGAATGCGCTTGCTCAGCGTGGACTGCTTCACGCGGAACTGCCCGGCGGCCCGGCTGAAACTGCCGGTCTCCGCAGCCGCCAGCGCATAGCGCAGGAGGTGAACGTCGATCATGGCGCATCCCTGTCCGTCTTGCCCCGGTGATGGGGGCGCGCAGGAGTCAGTTAGAAACTTCGGGGGGTCATCTGACAATTACAAGAAATGGTGGCGCAAACATCGACGACCGCAGATGATGACTTGGCTTTCCGGGCGGCGCGGCAAAAACTTACAAGACGAAATCTTCCGGGCTCGGCTATGGATTGTGCTGGACCCGCAACGGTATTTTTGAGCCGACGTGCAGGAAGCGGCTCAACTGGTCCAGTTTGAAGACAGAAGCGGCTCAGGCTACTTGCCATCGGATAGGCGGCCCGCCTAGCTTGTGGCGGTGCCGGCGAAATTCGGCACCGAGGCGTGAGAACCTCGTTTGGGTGTCTTCATTCACTTGGCCAGCCTGCCGGGTGGCCGGCGCGCATGTCCAGGCCGCAAGGCTAAAGGCGTCGGCGCATGTTCCCAAACATGTTCTCAACACCCGGCTTGCTGCCGGTCCCGTCTCGCTTTTGGGGACGGGTCTATGGGTCGGCTGAGCAGTGCGGATCAGGAGTTGCGGTCGTGACGGGTCCCGCCGCGACGCGGGCGGCCGACGAAAGCGGCGGGCTGCGGCTCGACCTGCTGTATCGCGATCGCCGGCTGTCTCTCGTGCGTTATTTCACGCGAAATCGCGCAAGCCCGGTTGAGGCCGAGGACCTCGCCCAGGAGGCCTTTCTCCGGGTGGCGCAATCCGCCGCTTCGAACGTCGAGATCGCCAAGCCTGCGGCCTATCTGAACCAGGTCGGTCGAAATCTCCTGCGTGACCATGCCACGGCCCCGTCGCGCCGCAATGAAGTGTTCGCGCCCGAGATCGTCGATGCGGCCATTTCGGAAGCGAATGAGCTTGGCCGGCTGGAAGCGCGCGATACGTTGCGCCGGCTCGAGGCCGCTCTCCTCCGGCTCAAGCCGAAGACCCGCGAAATTTTCCTCGCGCACCGACTCGACGGCATGACCTATGGGGAGATCGCCGAGCGAACGGGGTTGAGCGTGAAGGGCGTGGAAAAGCAGATGTCGAAGGCCATAGCCCATCTCGGCCGCGTCATGGACCGCGAAGGATGACCTCCGAGCCGGACGCGGCGGAATGGTGGAGCCGCATGCAGGGGCCGGATGCAGAGCAACACCGCCCCGCATTTGAACAGTGGCTCGCGGCGGCGCCCGCCAATTCGGAAGCCTATTCTCGGCTCGAGCGTGCCTGGCAGGCATCGTCCGGACTGGGGGCCACCGAGATGGGCCGCAACCGGTCGCTCGAGCGCCACCGATCGCCATTTTTCGTCCTGACCGGTCCTCGCGTCGCCGCGATCGCCGCCGCCGCTGCCGCGATCCTGCTAGTCGTTTTCCTCCGGCCCGGCAGCGAAAGCCCCGCGCCTCAGCCGGTCCAGACTGCCGCGCTGATGCAGACGGCGATCGGCGAGATCCGCACCCTCCGCCTTCCCGACGGCTCGAAGATGACGCTCGATACCGATAGCCAGGTCAGGGTGCGCTACGCTCGGGACGCGCGCCGCGTCGAACTTGTGCGCGGCCGGGTCCGCTTCGAGGTTCGCGCCGATCCTTCGCGCATGTTCGTAGTCGAGGCCGGGGATCGGCTGGTTTCAATTCCGGAGGGCCGGTTCGACACGGAGATCCGTCCCGCGGGGGTGTGCGTGTCAGCTTGGAAGGGCCCGATCGAAATTCGCGGCCGAGGCGCCAGCTACACTCAGGCCGCTGTCTTCAGGATGGCACCCGGGCACAGCATGATCTTTCCGGCGGGTCGGCCGCAAACAGCCGCAGCGCCGGCCAGCGAGCAATGGGTCGCCGGCATGCTCGTCTACAAGAGCGTGCCTCTGGCGGACGTGCTGGCAGAAACCAACCGCTACTCGAAGCAGCACATCGTCCTTTCGGACCGGTCGCTAGGCCAGTTGCGTGTGACGGGGACGTTCCGGCCGGTACCGGTGGGTGCCCTGGCGGCGAGTCTGGCCGCGGCATTCGAGCTTCACCTGCGCCCCGGCGCGGACGGAAATCTGATCCTCGAACGCCCCTGATCTGATCCCCGAAATAATTTCGGGGGGTATATTGCGCCTGCACCGTCTTGCCCACCCAGCCGCGCACTGCGGCAGGGGAGGCATCAATGAACAGAAAACAAGGGTTCGCATTTCTTTGCGGCGCCGCCGCCATCGTCGCGCCGAACGCGCAGGCGCAACAAGCCGCGACACGGGACTATGACATTGCATCGCAGGATCTCGGCGCGGCGATCAACCAGCTCGCGGCATCGTCGGGCCGGCAGATCATGGTCGCCGACACGCTCGTTCAGGGGCGTCGTTCGCAGCCGGTCCGCGGACGCTACGCCGTAGAGGATGCGCTCGGGTCGATGCTTCGCGGCACCGGCCTGCGCGCCGTGGTCGTGGGCACCACGCTGGTTGTCCAGCAGTCCGACACACCGGATCAGGGTGCGGGAGGCGGCGAGATCCTTGTCACCGGCACGCGCATCCGTGGCCGTGGTCCGGTGGGATCGGCTGTCGTGACGATCGATCGAAAGGCCATCGATCAGAGTGGTTATTCGACGGTGCAACAGATCGTGCAGACGATCCCACAGAATTTCTCCGGCGGTCCAAGCGACGGCACCCAAGGCGGCACGCTGTCGCAGTCGGCGTCGCTGAACACGGCCTACGGCTCAAGCGTCAATCTCCGCGGCCTCGGTGTCGCCTCCACGCTCGTCCTGCTCAACGGCGACCGCCCGGCACTTGGCGGCCCGACCGGCGTATTCGCCGACGTTTCAATGATCCCGCTCTCGGCGATCCAGCGGATCGAAGTCGTCCCCGACGGCGCTTCGGCGATCTATGGCTCGGATGCCGTCGCCGGCGTCGTCAATATCATCCCGCGACTGGACTTTACCGGCGCGGAGACCAGCTTCCGCGTCGGCACCGCCGATGGGTCGTTCAACGAATACAATGCCAGCCAGCTTTTCGGAACGCGCTGGTCCGGCGGCCGGGTGATGGTGGCGTATGAATTCTATCAGCGAGGAGCTTTGGCAGCCGCCGAGAGCCGCTTCGCGACCGACGATCTAAGGGCGTTCGGTGGACCCGATCGGCGGGGCACCTACGCCAACCCCGGCACCATCACTGCCGGCGGCCAGACCTTCGCGATCCCCCGCGGGCAAAATGGAATGGGCCTGACCGCTGCAAGGCTGACCGCGGGGACTTCGAACCTCGGTGACAGCTGGCTGGGCGCAGACATCATGCCGATGCAGCGCCGCCATTCGGCCTTCGCCGCATTCAGTCAGGACCTGCTGCCAAATCTGCGCTTCTATCTCCAAGGTCTCGGCACGATCCGGAACTTCGATGGGCACACCCGTCCGAGCTCGGACGCCACGCGCACGGTGCCGGTCACCAATCCCTTCTATGTCGACCCCATCGGCACCAACCAGCCGATTCGAGTCCAGTACCGTTTCGTGCGCGATCTCGGCGCAGAAGGTACCCGGGGCCGGGTGTTCGCACTGAGCGGCACCGCCGGCCTCGCCTTGGACATCGGCCGCTGGAATATCGACGCACACGGCACCTGGGGCCGCCAGACCGAGCGCAGCACCAATTACAATCGCGTCAACAGCGCGCGCCTCACCGTAGCGCTGTCCGACACCAACGCCGCGACTGCGTATAATCTGATGGGCGACGGTTCGTTCACAAACCCGGCCACGATCGACAAGGTTCGCGGTTCACTCAGGAGCAGCAATAGCGGCATCGTCTGGTCGACCAGTCTGCGCGCGAATGGTCCCATCGTCACAATGCCAGCCGGTGACGTCTCGGTCGCTGTCGGTGCCGAGTTCCGCAAGGAAATCTACCGTTTCAACCGGACAATCGCGGATATCAGTACGCTGACCCCAACGACGGTCGCGGCCCGCGCGCTGCCGGCACCGCGAACTGTGCGAGCAGCGTATGGCGAATTGGTCGTTCCGCTGTTCGGCGAAGCCAATGGCTTTCCTGGAATGCGGCGGCTCGACCTATCGGCGGCCATCCGTGCCGAGCGCTACAGCGACTTCGGCGCGACGACCAACCCGAGGCTCGGTTTCACATGGGCGCCCGCGGACGCGATTACCTTCCGCGGCAGTTATGGCCGTTCGTTTCGCGCGCCCGGGTTCAACGAGTTGCGCCAGGATCCGGGCGCGAAGCTGATCTTCGCATATCCGATCCCCGACCCGCAGTCGTCGAGCGGAGTCACCAACACGGTCGTGATCCGCGGCAACGACCCGAACCTGCGGCCAGAGCGAGCAACGACGACCACGCTCGGCTTCGATGTCCGGCCCGCGGAGGTTCCCGGCCTTCACCTCGGCGCTACATGGTTCGATGTCGACTATCGGGACCGGATCGCGGACCCGTCCTCCAACCTGCTGACCTTTTTGACCAACCGTGCGACCTTCTCGCCGATCCTCAACGAGAGCCCAACTGCCGCGCGCATTGCCGAGCTCTATGCCGACCCTTTCTTCGTGAACTATTTCGGTGTTCCCGCCTCTGCAGTGACCGCGATCGCAGACGCCCGCCTCCAGAATCTGGCGGTGGTCAAGGTACAGGGCCTCGACCTCGATCTTGGCTACGCCTTTGATGTGGGCGGTGGCCGCGCCGACATCGGGGCAAGCGCGACCTATACCTTCCATATCAAGCAGCAGCTCTCGGCCGCGGCACCCGTCACCAACGTCGTTGGCACGATCGGCAATCCAACCGAGATCCGCGCGCGCGGCCATCTTGGCTGGTCGTCAGACCGCTGGGGCGCGCGGTTCAGCGTCAACTATGTCGATGGCTATACCAATTCCCTTCTGGGAACCCAGCAAAGTGTGTCGGCCTGGACCACGTTCGATCTGCAACTGAACTACACGGTGCCGGAAGGGTCCGGCGCTTTGGGCGGCCTCAGGCTGGCCCTGAGCGCGACCAACTTCTTCGATCGCGATCCGCCCTTCGCGGCCTATGCCGTGGGTCCGCTGACCTACGGCTTCGATCCCGAGAACGCGAACCCGGTTGGCCGGGTGATCTCGCTGCAGGTCACCAAGAAATGGTGAGCCGAACTGGCATGTCGGCACTCGCCATGTTGCTTTCAAGCACGACGGCGGCGGCGCACGCAACGCCCGCCGCGTGCGAGAAGCGCCTGCTGCCGCCCTCCCCCGGGGCGGCGGCAGGCCAGAACCTGGCGGCGAAAGACCTCGTCCAGCTTCGCGACTTCGGGGAGAGCAGCGTCTCGCCGGATGGCAGATGGGCGGCCCTGATCCTGCGCAGGGCCGACCCGGCACGCGACGATTACTGCATCGGTCTCGTACTCGTGCCGCTGCAAGGCAGTGGCGCCGCACGCTTTCTCGACATTGGCGGGGAGCCAATCCAGCTCCGGATGGACCTTCGAGGCGTCTCCGATATCGTCAATGGTTCGATTGCCGACGATGCGCCGGTCTGGTCGCCGGACGGGCGCACGATCGCCTATCTGCGCCGAGATCGTGGCGTCACTCAGGTCTGGATCGCCACACCTCAGGGCCGCCCTCGCCAGCTGACCCGGCTTGCCGATGACGCGCGGAGTGTGGAATGGTCCACCTCGACAACATTGCGGATCCAATACCGGCCTACGTCGAAAGCGCTCGCCCAGATCAGCCGGGAGGGTCGGGGAGGCTACCTCTATGATCGCCGCTTCTGGGCGCTCTCTGAGGCGCGGCCCAATCCGCCACCGAGCCCGTTCGAGATCGTGACAGTGGAGATTTCCGGTGGCCGGACGGTCCCAAACCTCGCGGCAGCTCCCGATCCGAAACGGTCACCCGCCGCCAGATTGTACGTGACGATCCCGGAAGGGGGGCGGGCCTGGACGGCGCCGCAGCAACCCCTTCGCTATGCCGGCCCGTCGGTCCTAACGGTCGAGTATCGGGGCCGCCGGATTGCGTGCGGCGATATCTGCGGATCGCGGGTGTCGGCCATCTGGGCGCAGGGCGATACGGTCCTGTTTCTGCGCTCCGGCAATCCTGCGAATGGCGGCGAGACGGAAATCTACCGCTGGGATCTTGCCCGCGAGCCATCGCCGCGGCGGATTCTGGCAACCCAGGACGCGCTCTACAGCTGCGCGCTCGCAGGTTCCAAGCTGGTCTGCGGACGCGAGACCGCGCTGCATCCCCGGACGCTGGCGGCCATCGACTCCGGGACTGGCGCAACGAACACCCTCTACGATCCCAACGCGGACCTGGCAGGGCGCATTCGCAACAGCGTCGAACGGTTGCGATGGACCGATCCCAACGGGATCTCGAGCTACGGCGATCTTGTGCTGCCAGCAGGATATCGTCCGGGCCAGCGCCTTCCGCTGGTCATCGTCCAATATCAGAGCCAGGGGTTTCTACGCGGCGGCGTCGGCGACGAATATCCGATTCACCTGTTCGCCGCACGCGGCTATGCAGTTCTCAGCATCACGCGTCCGCGCCCGCCCAGCAGCGATAGCGACGCGCCCGATGCGGACAGCTATCAGCGGATCAATATCACGGGCTGGGCCGACCGCCGCCGTGTGCAGGCGAGCCTGGAGGCCGGCATCAACGCCTTGGTCGCGCGCGGGGTCGCCGACCCCGACCGGATTGGGTTGACCGGTCTCAGCGACGGCAGCAGCACGGTGCAATTCGCGCTGATTAACTCCTCCCGCATTCGCGCGGCGGCGATGAGCACGTGCTGCGAATCCAGTGCATCCGGAGTATCAGTCGGACTGGCCTATTCGGATTCCCTTACGCGGTGGGGCTATCCGGCACCCGGTTCCGACAATCCCCAATTCTGGAAGCCCTATTCGCTGGCAGCTAATGCGGAGCAAATGCAGACACCGTTACTGATCCAGGTGTCGGACCGCGAATACCGTCTCGCGCTCGAAACATATGCCGCCTTGGACGCCGCGAACGCGCCCGTCGAAATGTACGTCTTTCCGGACGAGCACCACGTGAAATTTCACCCTGAGCATCGGCTAGCCGTTTATGAACGCAACCTCGCTTGGTTCGACTTCTGGCTAAAGGACCAACCAACTGCGGATCCCGGGAGCGCGGCCACGATGGCCCGCTGGCAAGCGCTCAGGTTACGATCGACCCGCTAGCGCGAGACGCCCATGCGTCGACCCACGCCTCCACATCGGTGAGCTCCAGAAGGCGGACCACATCGAGCTTGGAAACCGTGTCCCGCGCAAGCACTGCTTCCAGACGAACGGTGTCGATCAAAGACTGTCGAGCCAGGGCGCCGTTTAGCAACATCTCGCGAATGGCGCCCCGGTTCGCATCGAACACACGACTGCTGTAGGTATCGAACGCACCCTTGCTGCGCCGTTCGATCACAACCGGTGGAAGGAGATCGGCGAACGCCTTCCGGGCGACGGCCCTGTTCTCGCCTCCGGCACACCACAGCCAAGTCGGAACGGCCATGCAGGCTTCGATTAGCGGCTGCGAGAGGAGCGGGGATATGATCGGGGCGTCATGCAAGCGGCCAAACCCCTCCAGATGGTTCTGGATGACGACCAGCCCCAGCCCGTGAACACGCTTTCCGGGAAGGATCGTCGCGGGCGCGTCGATCCACGGGTGGCCATGGGGAAATGGCAGGTCACCCAGGGCGCGGGCAGAGACGAAGCGATCCCGCACCAGCCACCGGCGCGCCGCACGAAGCCGCAAGCCGCGCCGTACCGATGCGATCATCACTTTCCAGAAGCTGACGTCGGAGAGTTCCGCAATCTCACCGATCGTCTTCAGGACCCCGCCGTCACCGCGCTTCCAGCGGTCTATTACCGGCAAAGCGGATCGAAGATAGGCGAACACGTTATCGCCGCCGCCGCCGCTGAAAAAGGCGTCGGTACCTTGGCGCTCTGCGATCGCGCGGAGGCCGGCATCATGCGCTTGAGAGAATGCCCGCGCGGATGGCCGTGGCAGATCGCGCGCGCAGGATTGGGCAACATCGACCAACGCCGTGTCGGGCTGCAGGACTTCGAGTGACAGCCCGAGCGCTTCTGCGGCAGCCCGCGCGTATGGCGTCTCGTCGGGATCCCCTTCGATCGCGGCGAACGTGACGCAGTGCGTGTTCGAATTTGCCTTCGCCAGCACCGCGGCCACGATCGAGGAATCGAGCCCTCCCGAGAGTTCGAGCAGAGGACGCTCGAAGCATCGCCCCCACGCGGTTACGCAACTCATCGTCGCCCGCCTGACTCGCTCGATCGCCTCGTTCAGCGAACTGACCTCGCGCTCCCGCGCTGCCCATCGCCACGGAGTCCAGAACGTATCGATCTCGGTCCGGTCCCGGGCGTACCGGGCGCAGGTACCCGGCATCAGTTCGTCTATCCCTCGGAGCGCGGTTCTCGCCGGCCGAAGGTCCTGAAAGACGATTGACTGGGCGACGATCGTCCAGTCGATTTCGGGGCGGATCAGCCCGGCGTCGGTCAGCAGCGAGATTCGCGTGGTGAGAATGCAATCGTCACCTAGCCGCGCGTGATAGCATGGGATCGCGCCGGAAGGATCGCGCAGGATCTCGACGATGTCGCCGGTCTCGCGGATTGCCAGATAGCCGCCCCAATATTGTTCAACGAACTGTTCGAAGGGCGCGTTCGCGTTGGGCAGACCCTTCCTGTCCGTGACCCGCCATGAGGTCATGCGCTCGAACAGCGTACCCCAGATCAGGCCAGCGCCATCGGGCAGCACGAGATGCGGCGCGGTCCGTTGACCTGCAACGATCAGTCGGTCTGTCTCGAAAAGCCGCTCGAGACTCCCTTTCCCGGTCAGCGCATCGACGAACGATCTCAACCTCGCCGAAAGCGGAGAGCCTGGATCGCGCACGATCACGACGAGAGGCGAAAGGTTCATACCGTCAGGATCGGCTCGAAGCGGGAGACGCGGTCATAGCTGTCGTTCAACACGGTTGCCTCGGACTGGACCCAGCAGTGCGCTTCAAAGGGCTTCGCCACGACCCCGAAGACGATCTCCGCGTTACGGGGATGTTCCATCCATCGATCGAGGGCCAGCGAGTCGAGCAGGCAGTTCCGCTTCATCGGGCACCAGCGTCGGGCGTTCGCGAAACGCTGGGCACAGTCCACCAGCGCGGAAGGCTCGAGCAGGGTTGCCGCTGTCCTCCTGCCCCGATGATGGGCCAGGATCCGATGCAGCTTGCGGGTCCGCAACAGGCTCCAGCTTGCCAATATGGTCCTCGTCACCGAAAAAACGCTTGTTAGATCGGCGCCCGTCCCGGCTGGCTGCCCAGCGGTCGGATTCGGGGCGGAGACGTCGATCCGCAGTTGGTTGGTCAAACGGCCGGGGCTCGTGTCGCCAAGCATTCTTGCAAGTGGCGCGGGGACATCGCTGCCATCCGCCGCGCTCAGCCAGGCCTCGATGAAAGCCACGCTGTCGTCGGGGACCGCGGAGTAGCGGTCGCGCGCTTCATCAAGCAGGATCAGCCTGCCCGAGGCAATGCAGGCCGTGAGATTGGAATTGAGACGCCACATGAAGGTGCGACAAGGCGTCGGCGCGGGACCGCGCCGACGCCGAGCCGGTCAGTCCTCGTCCGAGAGGCCGGCGAGCAGCTGCTGGCCGACGGGCTCGAAATCGGGGCCCTTGATGCCCTGGGTTTCGACGCTGGCGGCGCCGAGGTCGATCAGGGCGATCGCGTCTTCGTTGGTGCGTTCCATGGTCACTCTCCGTGATACGCCGCGAATCGCGGCAAAGGAAAGTTCGACCCTCCGACGCTCTATAAGAACTTTATAATCGGGTTATTTTCCGGTGCGCAGTCGGACGAGCTCAGGTGCTACACGCATTCTGATCTGATGGTAGCGCCGGATGGCCGCCTGACGCCGCTCCGCCGGCTCGAGAAGGGCTTCAAGTTCTCCGAGAACCGGTTCGAGCACCTGAGCTTCGATGAGTCGAAACGGATGGAGCCGATCGGCAGCTCGCGAGATTGCGATGCGGAGCTCCTGGTTCGGCACGGACCCGGCGAGCAGCTGAAAGCAGGTCGCGGTGGCATCAGCCAACGTATCACTCGACATCGCGGCATGCACCGCTTCAGGATCGGGGATAGTCCGCGCACTCCGGGCGGCTAGGATGGCGATCGCGGAGTTCCACTCGTACAGGTCCCGCAGATCACCCTCGCTGAGACGCGGTACGTGGAAGCCCTCACCGGTGCTGGCTTCGACGAGTTCCTCGCCGACGAGGCGATTGAGAGCGTCGCGCACCGGCGTCATGCTAATCCCGAGCTCGTCAGCAATCCGATTTGCTTCGAGCCGATGTCCGGGCCGGTAGATGCCGTCGCGCAGCTGAGCCTTCAGAGCCGCATAGCTCCGCTCCATCGCCTGAAGGGGGCTCATGTCATGCTTCCTGATCGCGGCGGTGTGCCGCTACAGCATCGCGTTGGTCCGGCCGTAGTGCATCAACCGCGGCGATATTGTCTGGCACTTGGTCTTGCAGGAGCACGGACGGGCAAACGCCCTCGTAATTGCCGAGGTTTGGCCGATGTTGCCTATAACCGACCAGTCCGGCGAGCTCGGGATCGAACGTCCGGGCGATTTCCGGGGGATAGGCCAGCCACTGGTTTTCATATGGCTTCAGCCAGCCGAGGCAGTAGCTGACCACGACCGCGTCGCGCACTGCGTTCGTCTGGTTCGTACCCCCGCCATGCAGCGTCGAACCGAGGAATACGATCGCGCTGCCCGGGTCGCAGATCGCGCTGATCGGTCTTCCCGGATCGCCTTCGTGCAGCGCCTGGCGTCCATGAGTGTCGGGATAGATTATCGTGGCACCGTTATCCGCGGTGAATGGCGTAAGCGGCCACATTACGTTGACGAGATACTCGACCTCCCCCTTCACGCCCTGCCACATATCCTGGTCGCGGTGCGGAAACTGAATAGGCGCGCCCGGGTGGATCGCGATGGCCTGGGCGAGGTTGAGCTGGATTGTGTCGCACCAAGGCGTCAGCACGCTTTCGGCCATCGCAAGGATTTGCGGTTGTCGAACCAGCGACGCGGCATACGGCGACCGGCGCAATAGGCTACCGAAGCGCTTGGTCCGCGCACCGTAGAAATCGCCCGAGCAAAATGGGGTCCGGTCGAATATCCGGCGCAGGTCGGCCGCCAGGGCGGCCACCGTATCGGGCTTGACCAAGTCGCGCGCTACGCACCATCCGTGTTGGGTGAGGTGGTCGAAGCTCTCGGAATTGCAGGCGGCGACGGGGGTGATGGCTGTTGAAGTCAACTCGGCCTCCTATGCGCAGACAGCTGCAGCCGACAGCGGCTCGGTGGGGGACCAGATGCCGGTCTGGGCGAGCAGCGACGGTGTCGCCGGCGTGATCTGGATTCGCAGTGCGCCAAGTGTCTGCGTGCGATCGCGCAGGACCTGCCCGAGCGGACCTGCGTCCCAACCGAATTTCAGGATTTGGTCGAGCCAGACTGGCTCGGCAACGCCGGTATAGGTCCGAATGTCGTTTGCGAGGGCGTGCACCACCAGCGCGGTCACCAGCCGGTTGCGCATATCCCTGCGGCGGGCGGCCGGGAGACGGCGGTCGAGGCAGAAGCGGGTGATCTCGAACGTTTCGGGGCCTCGCGGCACCCGGCCTGCGCACAGGGCCGGAAAGAGGGTGTCGAGGATGTGGGGACGGACGGTCGGCAAGAGCCGGGCCGAGGCCAGGTGCCCGCAGGTGAGGTCCGTGACGATCAGGTAGCGGGCATGCTCGTCATCGAACTGGTCGATCTCGTACCGACCGTCGAGCACCGGGACCTGCCACCCGAGCAGATCGACGAACACTTCCTTCCGGGCGGCGAACATGCCGCGCATTGTGGCGTCGCAACCGGATGTGATTGTCGTGTCGATAAGCGCGACCACCTGGAACCTCCTCGGGATTGGGAGGGCCAAGCATCGGGAGTTCGCGGCTCACGCGATATTCCAAGGAATGGGGGGGGCGGGTTACTTCAGGAAGATATCCGAGAAGCAGATGCTACCGTCGAACAACGCCATCACGGCAAGGTGCGCTCGCTTCTGCACGCCGTAGCGCTCTCGCGCATGTTTGAGGTGCTGGATGACCGTCTCGTGGCTGACACCGAGGATGCGGGAGATCTCCCAATCGGTCTTGCCGCGGGCGGCCCACAGGACGCAGTCACGTTGGCGGTCGGTCATCGGCTGCGCCTTCGGAGCTTGTCGCGGTTCGGATAGCCGCCGCGCGGTCTCGAATGCGAGGCCGCCCACGAGCTGGGCGATCAGGACATGCTGATCGGGAAATGCGTCGCCGGAACCGACAGCAAAGGAACATGAGCCATTATATTCGCCAGGCACATTGGCCGGAACCGTAAATCCGTCGCCGATCCCGACTTCTCGGGCTTGCCGAAGGACTTCGCGATCACCGGAGGTCAACTGGATGAGATCGGGAACGCGGGTCCAGGCGAAGCCCATATTCGTAACATGGCTGGCGCGATGGATCGGGTCGAAGCGCCCGAGGGATCGCTGATCGAACCATTCCTGCCACTCCAGCGGGTAATTGTGGATGCGTATGCCGGGAACTGGCGACGCAGCGAAGTCCATGTGATGCGTCAAGGCGAAGTAGCGAAAACCCATCGCGCTCGAACATTCCTGCAGCAATCCGAACAAGGCGGATAGTTCGCTCGTATCTCGCAGCATGTCCTCAAAGGCGGTTGCTATTGCCAATCTTGCCATATCGACCAACGTCGAAAGCAAGGGTGTCCCAAAGCACCACGAGCATCGTTAAGAGCCAGACGCCGGTAGCCATACTTCTCAAGATAACGCTCGGCGTCGTATCGTTTTTTCTCTGAAATGTTGTAGAATGTCAAATATAGGTCTTTTCGTCTGCGGAATAATCTAAGTTTCCGCAGCGTTCATCATGCAGCAATAGCGATTAAGATCGCAGAGGCCATGCATCTTATCCCCGCTGCCTAGGTGGGCCCCGCGCCTCCTGACTCCCCTGTGACTTGGCACGCGTTCAATCTCCGACCTTGCAGGCACGTCCGCTTGGCGACCTTGTGCCGTCTCTGGGCGATTGCCGCCCTCTCGACCAACTTCGCACCGCCACAGTTCGGGCGATCCGTGCCGGCGGGATCGCGCCCAGCAGAGAGAAGCCAAGCCACCCGATTCAGGCCGCTGCCGCGACGGGTTTTCTTCGCCACGCTGGCCGAGGCTACGACGCCGCTTGCTTCCGTGGTGCTTCCGCGGCGCACATCCGGGCCAAAGTGCCCCGGATGGCGTGAGTTAAGTATTTGATTTACAAGAGAAAAATGGTGCTGCCGGTGAGGATTGAACTCACGACCTCAGCCTTACCAAGGATGCGCTCTACCACTGAGCTACGGCAGCATTCCGGCCCGTGCGGAGCGGAGGGGCCTATGTGCTTGGGGAAAGCCGATTGTCAACCCAAGCCAAGCGGGTTTATCACGGGGGATGAGCGAAGGGGACAAGAAGGCTCGATTGGCGGAAGCGCTGCGGGCGAACCTGCGCAAGCGCAAGGCCCAGTCGCGCGAGCAGGCGCAAGGCGAGGCTCAGCGGGTGCGGACCCACTCCGACGCAGAATAGCCCAGGTCATAGGCCTGATCGATGAGTGCATGGGGCCCGAGCAGATAGATCGCCATGCTCGCGGCGCCCGCCGCGAACCACATCAGCTTACCGGCGCGCACTTCGCTTCCAGCCATCGCCGCTCTTCCGCATCCAGTTTGGGGCCGATGATCTGCACCACCCGCGAATGATATTCATTAAGCCAGGCAAGTTCGTTTTGAGTCAAAAGATTAGGTAAAATCAGCGTTCGTTCTATCGGCGCGAAAGTGAGCGTCTCGAAGCCGAGCATCTGCTGTTCGGACCCGGGGATATGCTTCTCGACGATCAGCACCAGATTTTCGATGCGGATGCCGAATTCTCCCGTCTTGTAATAGCCAGGTTCGTTCGAGAGGAACATGCCGGCCTTCAGCGGCTCAAGGCTCTGCCCGCCGGGATAATAAGGCTGGGCGATGCGCTGCGGCCCTTCGTGAACGGAGAGATAGGCGCCGACCCCGTGCCCGGTGCCATGGCCGAAATCCAGGCCCACTTCCCACAGGGGTGCGCGCGCGAAGCTGTCGAGCTGCGCGCCGCAGGTGCCGGCGGGAAAGGTCGCAGTGGCGATGGCGATATGCCCCTTGAGGACGCGCGTGAAACGGTCCTTCATTTCCTCGGCCGCCTCGCCGACCGGCATGACGCGAGTCACGTCGGTGGTGCCATCGGCATATTGGCCGCCGGAATCCACCAGATAAAGTTGGCCGAGCTGGATCGGCAGGCTCGATTCCGCGGTTACCTTGTAGTGCGGGATCGCGCCGTTGGGGCCGGTGGCGGAGATAGTGTCGAAGCTCAGATCCTTGAGCAGCCCGGTGGCGTCGCGGAATTCGCGCAACTTGTCCGCCGCCGACATTTCAGTGAGCCCGCCCGCGGGCGCGGTTTCCTCGAACCATTTGAGGAAGCGCGCCAGCGCCGCGCCGTCGCGTGCCTGCGCGGCCTTGTGTCCCGCGATCTCGGCGGGGTTCTTGAGCGCCTTGGCCAGCACTATGGGATCGCGCAGGCTGAGCACCTTCGCCCCGCCGGACTCGAGCGCGTCGAAAATTGCCGCGACCGCGCGCTCGGGATCGGCGGCGACACGCTTGTCCCTGAAGGCCATGAGCGCGGGCGCGAAGGCAGCGCGGGGATGCACGCGGATGGCGTTGCCGAGATGCTGGGCGACGGCTTCCGTCATCTTTTCCGGCGCGACGAACAGGTCGGCGGTGCCGTCTGAATTGACGATGGCGTAGGCCAGCGCGACGGGCGTGTGGCTCACGTCATCGCCGCGGATGTTGAACGCCCAGGCGATCGAATCGAGCGCGGAGAGCACGACTGCGTCGGCCTTGCGCTCGGCGAGCCAGTCGGCAATCTCGGCGCGCTTGGCGGCGGAGGCTTTGCCCGCCGCGGCATCGTCGTGCACCGAAAGCCTGGCGTCCGAAGGTGCGGGCTGATCGGGCCAGACCGAGTCTATCGGGTTGGTATCGACCGCGACCAGCTCCGCGCCCTTTTCAGCCAGCTCCTTGCGCGCTTCCATCACCCAGGCGCGCGTGTGCAACCATGGATCATAGCCGATGCGCCCGCCATCGGGGGCGTGATCGCCAAGCCACTCGGCCATGCTGATGGCGGGCACCGAGACATATTGCCAATCGTCGGCCGAAACCTGCTGGCGGACTTGCAGCGTGTAGCGCCCGTCCGTGAAGATCGCGGCCTCATCGGGCAGGACGACCGCTGCTCCGGCCGATCCCTGGAAGCCCGTAAGCCAGGCGAGGCGCTGGGCATAGGCGCCGACATATTCGGACATGTGCTCGTCGGTGAGCGGCACGACGAAGCCATCGAGGCGGTCGCGCTTGAGTTGTTCGCGAAGGGCTTTCAGGCGGTCGGCGTAGCTGGACATGACGAGACTTTCAGGCGGATTGTTCGGAGTGCTTTGCTCCCGATCACGGAAAAAGTCAGCATGTCGTGCGGTTCCAAGCTATGCGGGCGCAATGGCCTTTCCTCGCGATGATCTGCCGACCCCTGCGCTCGTCCTCGACGTGGCGGCGCTGGATCGCAACATCGTCGCGATGGCGTCGTTCGCTGCGGAACGCGGAGTGGCGCTGCGGCCGCATGCCAAGACGCACAAGAGCGCGGAGATCGCCCGCCGCCAGATTGCCGCCGGCGCGGTCGGGATATGCTGCGCCAAATTGGCGGAAGCGGAAGCGCTGGCGGCGGAGGGGATCGGCGATATCCATCTCACTTCCCCCGTGGTGACGCCCGGCGGGATCGCGCGGCTGAGGGCGCTGGCGGGGCGGATAAAGCTGTCGGTGGTGGTCGATCACCCCGATAATGCCCGCGCGCTGGCCGGATGCGGCGCGACGCTGTTCGTCGATGTCGATCCGGGTGTGCACCGGACGGGCGTGATTTCACCCAAGGCGGCGGCGGGGCTGGCGAAAGCAATCGGCGCGATCGGCGGCGTTCAATTCTATTGCGGCTCGGAGCAGCACATCCAAAGCGCGACCGACCGCCACGCGGCGCTAGCCGCCAAGACCGAATATCTGCGCAACGTGCTGGATGCGATACGGGCGGCGGGGATAGACGTTCCGGTGGTGACCGGCGGCGGAACCGGGAGCTTCGCGATCGACGCCGAACTGGGCGTCCTTACCGAATTGCAGGTCGGCAGCTACATCTTCCTTGATCGGGAGTACGGCGATTGCGAACTCCGCGGCCCGGCGTTCGAGCCGTCGCTGTTCGTCGATGCCAGCGTGATCAGCGCCAACACGCCGGACATGGTCACGATCGATGCCGGGCTGAAGGCTTTCGCCACGGATTCTGGCGTGCCCGTGATCACGGCGGGCGCAGACGGACACTTCGTCTTCATGGGAGACGAGCAGGGCGCGGTGATGGGGAAGGAGTTGCCGGCCCTGGCGGCGCGGATCACGCTGATGCCGCCGCACTGCGACCCGACTGTAAATCTGTACGACCGTTATGCGCTGGTCGAAGGCGACACGGTGACCGGCTTCTGGCCGGTCACCGCGCGCGGGCGTTCTACTTAGCGACGGCGAATATAGCGGCAGCGCTGCTTCGCGGTGACCGTGCGGTCGATCGCGCGGCCTGCCAGCGCGCCGCCCACGGCGCCTGCCGCAGTACCGAGGAGCCCGCCGCCGATTACCTTCGAGCCCACCACTGCGCCCGCGACACCGCCGCCGACAAGGCCGGTGGTGCCCGACGAGTGACGGCAGACCTGGCGATAGCGTGCCTTGCTGTAGCTCGTGCCCTTGTAATAGCGCGACGATTGGGCCTGAGCCGAATCGAGCGGTAGCGCGACGCCGACGGGTACGGCGACCGCGAAGGCGGCGAGCGTGAAGATCATCTTGCGCATGTGACTACCCTTTGTTGTGAACTGATCTGCATTAAACTTCGTTACGCTAGAGTAGTTGCATGAACCTGAAACAACGTTTCGTTCAGCGAGGATCACACTGGCGTGGGCAAGCATTGAGCTAGCTATGGGCTATTCACGGATCGACCCCCGCAGCCGGGCGCTGAGCGCGGCAGGCGCACTGGCGGTGCAGGGCCTGCTTATCCTGGTGCTGATCCAGGGCCTGGGCGGCCGCATCGTGCCGACGGCCACACCGGCGATGCAGTTGCTCGATTTCACGCTCGATCCTCCCCCTCCCGAACCTGAGGTCCAACCGAAAACCGAAGCAGCGCCCCGTGAGGAAGGCGCAGCGGCGCCGCCCAATCTGGTTTCGCGCGCCACCGAAGTGGCGGCTCCGCCCACGATCGTGCCGGTTCCCCCGATCATGCCGGTCGCGCCCGTCGCGGCGCAGGGCAGCGATACGACCTCCGGCGCCGCTCCGATCGCCGGCCCGGGAACGGGCGCGGGCGGCGAAGGCGACGGTACCGGCAGCGGCGGCTCGGGCGACGGAACCGGTGGCGGGGGCGGCACCGTGTTGCGGCTGCTGCGCGGCGACCTGTATGATTCCGATTATCCCGATTGGGCGGAACGCGACGATATCAGCGGCACCGTTTATTTCCGCCTGCGGGTCGGAATCGATGGCCGCGTCAGCGAGTGCCGCGTCACGCGATCGAGCGGAAGCACCCGGCTCGATCAATTGACCTGCCGATTGATCCAGAGGCGCTTTCGCTATGCGCCGAGCCGCGATGCGCGGGGGCGGCCTTATGTCGATACGGTGATTGGGGAGCAGAGCTGGGAAAACTATGATCGGCCCGAGGGTTCGACAGACCGCTAGGCTCGGCTAAGGGAGGGCATGACTGAAAGCCTCAAGCCGCCGATTGCCGCCACGCGCCCGCACAGCTTCACAGCACATGGCCACACGATCCAAGATCCCTGGGCATGGCTGAAAGACCCGGGCTACCCGCAAGTGACCGACAAGGACGTGCTCGCGTATCTCGCGGAGGAGAACGCCTATTTCGAAGCGGTGATGGCTCCGCACAAGCCGCTGAGTGAGCAATTGTTCAAGGAAATGCGCGGCCGGATCAAGGAAGACGAATCCACTGTGCCCCAGCGCGACGGCGACTGGATCTACTGGACCGATTACGAGACCGGCGGCGAGTATCCGCGCTGGTGGCGAAAGCCGGCGGCGGGCGGCGAGGATCAGCTCATCCTCGACGAGCCGGCATTGTCGGAGGGCAAGGAATATTTCCGCCTCGGCGCGATCTCGGCCAGCCCCAACGGGCGCTGGCTGGCTTATGCGGTGGACGACAACGGCTCCGAACGGTTCGAAGTCAGGGTCAAGGATCTGGAAAGCGGCGAATTGCTGCCCGACATGATACCGGGGATGCTCTCCGAGATCGTGTGGACCGCAGATTCCAGCGGATTTCTCTACGGCGTCGCCAACGAGCAATGGCGGACTGACAATGCCCGCTGGCACAAGCTAGGGGGACCCGTCGAGGACGATGTCGAACTGTTCCGCGAGGCGGACGAAGGCTACCGCGTCTCGGTGGGCGAGACGCAATCGCGCAAATGGCTGCTGGTCTCGACCGGCGATCACGTCACCAGCGAAGTCCATCTTCTGCCGGCCGACAATCCCGCCGCGCCGCTGGTGATGGTCGCACCTCGCAAGGAGGGGCGCGAATATGACGTGGACGAGCATGAGGGCACGCTCTTCATCCACACCAACGACGTGGACCCCAATTTCCGCCTGGTGACGGCGGACGTGGAAGCGCCGGGAAAGTGGGCCGAGCGGATCGGGGCTTCGCGGCATTTCTACATGACGGGCGTGGAGTGCTTCGCGGACTTCTTCATCGTGGAGGGGCGCGAGGATGGGCTCGATCAGGTCGAGCTGCACCGCTACGAGTCCGATATCGCTCCGGTGCGGCTAAAATTTCCCGAAGCCAGCTATGTCGCGGGCAGTGGGGACAATCCCGAATATGCGATTCAGAAGCTGCGGCTCGGCTATGAATCGATGGTCACGCCGGGGACGGTCTATGATTATCACGTCGCCACCGGCGAGCTGGAAACGCTCAAGGTGCAGGAGATTCCGAGCGGCTACGACCCGAGCAAATATCGCACCGAGCGGCTTAAGATCGCCGCGCGCGACGGGACCGAAGTTCCGGTGTCGATCGTCTATCCGAAGGATTTCCCCAAGGACGGGACCGGCAAGCTCTATCTCTACGCCTATGGCGCCTATGGCTATGCCATCCCGCCGGGCTTTTCCACCAGCCGGATGTCGTTCCTCGACCGCGGCATGGCCTTCGCCATCGCGCATATCCGCGGCGGCGACGATCTGGGCCAGCAATGGTATCTCGACGGCAAGCTGGAGAAGCGGGAAAACACCTTCAACGATTTCGTCGATGTGGCGAAGGGGCTGATCGAGCGCGGCTATACACATAAGGGAGGCATCGCGATCGCCGGCCGATCGGCGGGGGGCGAACTGATGGGGGCGGTGGTCAATAGCGATCCAGATCTGTGGGGCGCCGTGGTTGCCGACGTGCCGTTCGTCGATGTGCTCAATACGATGCTCGACGCCGAGCTTCCGCTGACGCCCGGCGAATGGCCCGAATGGGGCAATCCGGTGGAGGATCCGGCCGCCTTCGAGCTGATCCGCTCCTATTCGCCCTATGACAATGTGAAGGCGCAGGATTATCCGCCGATGTTCATCTCGGGCGGGCTCAACGATCCGCGCGTGACATATTGGGAGCCCGCCAAATGGGCCGCGAAGCTGCGCGCAACCAAGACCGACGATAATATACTGCTGCTCAAGACCAACATGGGCGCGGGGCATGGAGGCAAGTCGGGCCGCTGGGAAAGCCTGAAGGAAGCGGCGGACGAAATGGCATTCGTGCTGTGGCAATTGGGAGTCGAGAAATGATGCTGCTCTACGCGCTCGCGCTGCTTGCGCCCGATCCGACGCCCGAAGCGCTCGCACTGGGCAAGCGGCTGGCGGAAACCGGCACGCTGGCGGCGGTGCTGCCGATGATCATGGCCAAGGAAACCGAGGAGCTTGTCGCCCAGCATCCCGAGTATAGCGAAGCCGACAAGGCGGCATTGCGCGCCGCCGCCGCCGATCAGGGCAAGGCCGGGGTTGATCGGCTGATGACCGCTACCGGGCGTGCCTATGCGGCCAAGCTCTCCGTCGAGGACCTGCGCATGCTCGTCGCGTTCAACGAGAGCGAGGCGGGCAAGCGCTGGCGCGCCGCGACACCGGGCGCGATCGTCGCGGCGATGGGCGAAGTGGGCAACCTGGACTTCAAGGGCGACGCGCGAAAGGCTTTCTGCGCCAAGACCGGCAAGGGCTGCCCAGCTCGCTGACTGGGGCATCACCAGCCGATGGCTTTGGTGGCAAAGGGCGAATCGGACAGCTCGCTGAGCGTAAGGCGGGGGCTTTTTAGCCTGCGGAGATAGTGGTGCTTCGTATCCGTACCGGAGGCGAATGCCGCCGAAATGGAGATGCCGGGCGCACGTTCTGACCCGCTGGCCAATCGCGCCCGTGCCAGCCGAAGCAGCTGATACTGGGGGGCGAAGGTTTCCCCGCGCAACGCCCGCTCAGGATTTGTTGACGCTCCGCCGGGTAGAGTGCGGCATGCGGCACTCGCTTGAATTTCACCGCTCGCTGCGCGGTCTCGATGGCGGAAAACGCGCCCGGCGCATGGCTCGGCCTGCCATGTCCGTCCCGTTCAGACTGGCGCTAACCGGGATGATCGCGGCCGGCGCGGCGATCGGCTTGGGCTGGCGTGTCGAGCCGCCGCGTGCCGCCATTGCACCCGCCACGGCCGCCACGGTCGAGTTCGGATTCTGCCAGGCCGGCGGCGGGACGAACTGCGTCGTCGATGGCGACACCTTCTGGATGGATGGCGTCAGGATTCGCGTGGCCGACATCGATGCGCCGGAGACGCATCCTTCGCGCTGCCCTGAAGAGGCGCGGCTGGGAGCGGCGGCAACGGCGCGGCTGCAGGCGCTGCTCAGCGCCGGCCCCGTCACGCTCGAGACCCAGGGACGCGATATCGATCGCTATGGCCGCCTGCTCCGCATCGCCATGCGCAACGGCCACTCTCTCGGTGAGCAACTCGTCGCCGAGGGACTGGCGCGACGCTGGACGGGGAGCCGCCGGCCCTGGTGCTGAGGCAGGAACCCTTTCGCCAGGCGGCGGCGCCCCTCTTCCAAGTCTCGCTCAACGATTGTCGAGCTGCGCCCGGACTGCGGCCAGCCCTTCGCGCGTGATACGATAGGGCTGCCCGCCAAAGCTGGCGATCAGCCGCCGTCGCTTGAGCTTGCGGAACAGGCCAAGCGTGCAATCGGTGAGCACGAAGCCCTCCCGCGTGAAGCAATCGGCCGCCGCTATGCGGCCGTCGGAATCGCGGCGGTGCGTGATGCGCCCGCCTTGCGCCAGCGCGTGGAGCACGCGCTGTTCGTGTTTCGAGATATTCAAGCGAATCGCCCTTGTCGCTGACGTGCAACGGCGCGCTCCGCCGGTGGGCGGAGTCAGCGCATGCGCGACGGATCGCGGAGCCCGGGCTCCGGCCGTCGGTCAGCGGGTGGCAATTTCCTTCATGCGCGCTCTCTGGCGTAGGGTGCGGGGGCTCTTCTGGCGCGGGGACGGGCCGCTCGTCAAGCGCCGGAACTTCGTTCATCCGCGGTTCGACGGACTCGGAGCAGGAACCGGCTGAGAAGGAATCGAGATGCGCGACTGCATGAAGCGCCGGATGCTCTATGCGGCATCGCAGGCATATCAGCCCCGGATGGAAGTGGAGCAGCGCCGGGTCGGCTGGATCGAGCCGCCGGCGGTGATCGCGCGCGGGATCGATCTCGCGCTGGTGGGCCGAGTCAATGAAGGCGTGGTCGTCGCGTTTCGCGGCTCGCTTCCGCCCTTTTTCGGAACCGGCAATGACGAATGGCATGTCGTGCTGGATTGGCTGAACGGGTCGCTGTCGCTGTGCGTCGAGGACCGGCTGTATGGCGGGGGCGTGCATCTGGGGTTCTCGGATTCAATGCGCCGGCTGTGGGGGGATCTGGACGGCAAGCCGGGCGTGCACACCGCGGTGCAGGCGATGCTCGACCAGAGCCTGTTGGACCGCCGCTCGGCGCGGCATTTGTTCGTTACCGGGCACAGCAAGGGCGGCGCGCTCGCCAATCTCTTCGCGGCCCGCGCGGCGCGGCAGACGCGCTGGGCGGACCTGCAGATCAGCGTTGCCACGATCGCCGCCGCGCGCGCGGGCAATTCCGCCTTCGCGAAGAGCTATGCCGAAAGCCGGATCGCCTGCCTGCGCTACGAATTGGCGAGCGATCCCGTGCCGCATCTTCCGCCGGGGCCGCAAATGCCGGGCTTCGTCCAGTCGCTCGCGCGCGCCTTGTTTCCGAAGCTGAGGACCGCGGATTATCAGCCGGTGGGAGAGCGCGTGACTGCCGGGTCGGCCAGCAGGGAGCTGCAGCCCTGGCGGGGCGCACGGCGGCCGCAGAGGCTGGCTACACTATTGGAGCGGCGCGGCTTCCGGCTGACCGGACTGCTGCCCGCGCCCCTGACCGCGCACGCGATCTGCCCGGGGAGCGGCTATGACCGGCTCATATGCCTGGGCGAGGCCGAATGCGATCACGGACGCAGCGATTCCGCAGTCAGTACAGCGCGTCCAGCCGCTCGCCATAAGCCTGTTTCAGCACATGGCGGCGGATCTTCAGGCTGGGGGTGAGCTGCTCGTTCTCGATCGTGAACGGCCCATCGGCGATGATGAACTTGCGGACGCGCTCGGTCACCGAGATTTCCTTGTTCACGCGCTCGACCGCGGCGGCGAGCGCCGCCTTGTAATCGGGATTGTGCGCAAGCGACCGGAAATCGCATCGCTCTCCGGATTTCGCGCACCATTCCTGGGTCCATTCGGAATCCGGAACGAGCACCGCGGTCATATAGGGCTTCTTGTCGCCTGCGATCATCGCCTGGACGATCTCGCTCTGCAGCGTGAGCATTCCTTCGATCTTTTGCGGCGCGACATTGTCGCCCTTGTCGTTGACGATGATGTCCTTCTTGCGATCGGTGATCTGAATCCGGCCCTTGGCGTCGATCAGCCCGATATCGCCGGTGCGGAGCCACGCGCCCTTTTCCGGCTCCGCCGGGTCTGGCTTGAGGACGCGCGCGGTCTCCTCCTCGTTGCGCCAATAGCCGTGCATGACCAACTCGCCGCGCACGAGGATTTCGCCATCCTCGGCGATCCGCACTTCGACGCCGGGCAGCGGCGGGCCGACGGTATCCATCTTCAGGCCCGCGCTAGGCCGGTTGCACGAGATCACCGGTGCGGACTCGGTCTGGCCATAGCCCTGGAGGAAGGTGAGGCCGAGCGACGAGAAGAAATTGCCGACCTCGGGATTGAGCGGCGCGCCGCCCGAGACCATCGCCTTGATCCGCCCTCCGAACTTCTTGGCGAGCTTTGGGCGCAAGGTGGCGCTGAGGATCAGGTTCATCGGTTGATCGTACAGCGGCACCCGGCCCTTCGCCGCCTTGCCGCCGATCGAAACCGCACGATCGAGCAGATAGGCCGCGACCTTGCCCTGCTTTTCCACCTGCTTGGTAATTCGCGTGCGCAACACTTCGAACAGGCGCGGGACGACGACCATGATCGTCGGGCGAACCTCCTCGATGTTCGAAGCGAGCTTCTCCAGCCCTTCCGAATAATAGATTTCAGCGCCCAGCCCGATCGGGAAAAACTGGCCGCCGGTATGCTCGTAAGCGTGGCTCAGGGGTAGGAAGGAGAGGAAGACTTCGTCCTCCCAGCCGAAATCCTCGCTGATGATCGTGCAGCACCCATCGACATTCTGGAGGATCGCGCCGTGATGCTGCATCACGCCGCGCGGGCTTCCGCCGGTGCCGCTGGTGTAGATGATGCAGGCCGTGTCCCCGCGCCCGAACGTCGCGCGCGCCGCGGCTTCGCTCGCCGGCGTGTCGTGCTTCGCGATCAGATCGTGCCAGTCGTGGAAATCCAAGCTGGCCTGTTGCCCGATACGAACTTCGTCGATCCCGATGATCATCCGGGCCGAAGACGCGCGGATCGCGGCGGGAAGCAGTGTCTTCGCGAGCTTGGTGTTCGAGACGACGATCGCGCACGCTCCCGAATTCTCGATGATGTGCTGGTGATCGCGCTCGGTGTTGGTCGTGTAGGTCGGCACGGTGACGCAGCCCGCCGCCATGATCGCGAGATCGGTAATGCAGAATTCGGGGCGGTTCTCGCTGACCAGCATGACGCGGTCGCCGCGCTTCAGGCCCAAAGCGGTCAGCGCGCTGGCGAGGCTGGCGACTTGGCGCGCGGCTTCGGCCCAGCTCGTTGGGTGCCAGGACCCCTCCTTCTTGTGCCACAGAAACGGCTTGTCGCCCTTTTCGCGGGCGCGCGTGAAAAACATCGCGACCAGATTTTCGAAATGTTCGAGCTTGCGGCTCATGCTTGGCCCCCTATGCCGCCTCCTGCTTTCCGATTCGGAAGCTTCTTTCTCCTCCAATGTCTTAGGGTCCGCACTCGATACCGGCAACGGTCGTGATCGCCCGGCCCCTCTCCGGGCGACCGCGAAGCGGCGGGCGAGATTTGGCCTGCAGCTACGTCACGTCGTCGGTCACGATGCCAAAGCATCGCTCCCTCCTAGTTCCTCCCTGCAAGCCAAATCTCGCTCCGTCCCGGCCATTGCCGGTATCGAGTACGGACCCTAGAGCGCCGGCTTGGGTTTCGCCAGCGCGAGCGCTGCGCTATCGCGGGTGTATGACGATGTTGCGGAAAATCCTGGCGGTTGCCGCCTCCCTAGCGCTCGCGGCATGTGCGGCGACGCGGGACCGTGTTGCCGATCAGCCGGCGGCCCAGGCGCGAAAAGCGCAGATATTCGTGGCGGCGGCCAATCCGCTCGCAGTGGAAGCCGGCATGGCGGTGCTCCGGCGCGGCGGCAGCGCGGCGGATGCGGCGGTCGCGGTCCAGGCGATGCTGTCGCTGGCCGAGCCGCAAAGCTCGGGCGTCGGCGGCGGGGCCTTCATCACTTATTATGACGGCAAGTCGCGCCGGATCAGCGTGTATGATGGACGTGAAGTCGCGCCGAAGGGCGCGAGCGAGGGCATGTTCCTCGACGCAAACGGCAAGGCGCTTCCCTTTCCGCAGGCCGTGCTGAGCGGGCGTGCGACGGGCGTCCCGGGCGCGGTGCGGCTGCTCGACATGGTGCATGAGGAGCATGGCAAGCTCCCCTGGCGCACGCTGTTCGGCGATGCCGAGCGAACGGCGCGCGAGGGCTTCGTCATTTCGCCGCGGCTCGGGCGCTTTCTTGCCTCGGGCGGTTTCCCGCAGAGCAGCGCCCCCGATGTGCTGGCCTATTTCTCCAATGCGGACGGCAGCAAGAAGGGAGTGGGCGATCGCCTGTTCAACAGCGCTTATGCCGAATTCCTCAAGCGGCTGGCGTCCGAGGGCGCAAAGGCGCTTTACGAAGGTCCCACGGCCGAGCGGATCGTGGCGCGCACCCGTGCGGCGCCGCTCGGCGGATCGATGACGCTGGCCGATCTCGCGGCGTATCGCCCGATCAAGCGCGAGCCGCTGTGCGGGCGCTACCGCATCTATCTGGTCTGCACGCCGCCGCCGCCCTCGAGCGGTGTGGGCCTGCTCCAGCTGCTCGCGATCCTAGAACATACCGATATCGCCGCGCGCGGGCCGGCCGATCCGCAAGCCTGGTTCCTCTTCGCCGAGGCGAGCCGGATCATGTATGCCGATCGAGACCGCTATGTCGGCGATCCCGCTTTCGTCACGGTTCCCGTGTCGGGGATGCTGGAGCCGACCTATGTCGCCGGCCGCGCCAGGCTGATCGGCGAGATGGCCGGACCGCCGCCGGTGGCCGGCAAGCCGGAGGGCGGCAAGATCGCGGGAGCCGATCGGACGCTCGAACCAGTGGGTACTTCGCACTTCATCGTCGGCGATGGCGAGGGCAATGTCGTCTCGATGACCACTACAGTCGAATCGATCTTCGGATCGGGGCGCATGGTCGATGGGTTCTTCCTCAATAACCAGATGACCGACTTCACGATGCAGCCGCGCGATGCCGAAGGGCGGCTCGCGGTGAACGCCCCCGCGCCGGGCAAGCGCCCGCGCTCATCGATGACGCCACTGGTCTTCATCGATGCCGACCGGAATTTTGTGGGCGCGGCCGGGTCGGCGGGCGGCAACGCGATCCTGCCTTATGTCGCCAAAACCTTGGTCGGCGCGATCGATTGGGGGCTGCCAATGCAGGAGGCGATCGCGCTGCCCAATCTCGTAGCGCGCGGGGCTTCCTTTAATGGCGAAGTGACCAAATTCTCGCCCGAGATCCTGGCGGCGCTCAAGGCAAGGGGGATCGATCTAAAACCCGGGCAGGGCGAGGATTCGGGCTTGCAAGGAGTGATGATCCGGGGCGGTCGCTTCGACGGCGGCTATGATCCGCGGCGCGAGGGGAGGGCTGTTGCGGAAAATGCTCCTTAGCGCAGCGCGCGAGCAATCTCGCGGACCAAGCCCGGCCCTTTGAATACCAGCGCCGAATAGATCTGGACGAGACTGGCCCCCGCGTCGATGCGACGCCTGGCTTCGTCGCCGCTGTCGATCCCGCCCGCCGAGATGAGCGCGAGTTGCCCCCCGGACGCCACGCGCGCCTCGATCAGCTTGGCCAGCGCCAGCCGGGCAAGCGGCGCGCCCGATAGGCCGCCCGCTTCGCCTGAATGAACAGAGCGCAATGGCGGGCGCGAGATCGTCGTGTTCGAGACGATCAGCGCGTCGATATGGTTGTCGATCGCCGCGCGCACCGCGCCTTCCATGCCGGCGCTGTCGAGATCGGGCGCGACCTTGAGAAACAGGGGCGTGCCGGCGCGCGCCGCGTCGGCTGCCGCCAGCAGTTCGTCGAGCGCCGGGCGCGATTGCAAGTCGCGCAGGCCTGGCGTGTTGGGGGAGCTGACGTTGATCGTGATGTAATCGGCGTGCGGCGCGGCCCTGGCGACGCCCAGCGCATAATCCGCAATCCGGTCCTCGCTATCCTTGTTCGCACCGACATTGATGCCGAGCACGCCCGGCCGCTTGCCCAGCCGGGCGATGCGAGTGAGCGCCGCATCGATCCCGTCATTGTTGAAGCCCATGCGGTTGATCACGGCTTCGTCTTCGGTGAGCCGGAACAGCCGGGGCGTGGGATTGCCGGGCTGGGGCCGGGGCGTGAGCGTCCCCACTTCGACTGCGCCGAAGCCGAGGGCGAACAGCCCGGGAATCGCTTGCGCATCCTTGTCGAGCCCGGCTGCGAGCCCGATCCGGTTCGGGAAATCGATCCCGGCGACGGTCACCCCTGCCGATGTGTCCATTTCGGACGCAAAAGGCGCGCCCAGCGAACCCCAAAGCCGCAACCCGCGGATTGCCGCGCGGTGGGCGCGCTCGGGGTCCAGCGCGAACAGGATGGAACGGGGCGAAAGAGGCATTTACGCGGCCTTTCGCACTGCGCGGGCCGCGGGTCAAAAGGACATGTCGGTTTCCTGCAATCTCTCGACTCCAATAGAATTTAGGGGGGAAACGCGACCCAGGTTCCGCTTTCAACAGGGGACCCTTCACTTTAAGGCCCGGCCGGCTTGCTGGCCGGGCCACTTTTATATTCCCGGGGTTCGCGATAGCCTCGATCCGGGGCCAGGGGGCAACCGGGCGATGCAGAGCGCAAGCAATCGAGTGGCGGAAGGAGCGGCGAGCGGGGCTCCCGGTCCACAGCCGCATATCGAATTCCGCAAGGCGACCGGCGCGCTGATGCCGCATGTCGAATCCTATTATCTGTTCCGCAACGACGCGCGCGAGATCAGGGGCGTGGAGCGCGTCGATCTGGGGCAGCTGCGCTTCATGCTCCGCGGCGAAGGCGAGCTGATCTTTCCCGATGGCCGTATCGAGAGGAGCAAGCCGATCATGGTCAACGGCCCCGGCACCGCGGCGGCGCGATATCGCATCCAGGGGCCCTTCCACTGCTTCGGCGTGTCGCTGCGCGCGATCGGCTGGAAGGCGCTGATCGGCCTGCCGGCGGACAAGGTGGCCGATAGCGTCGTCGATGGCGAGAAGCTGTTCTGCGGACAGGCCCCGCTGCTGCTCCAGCGGCTGCGCCACATGACGACGCTGGAGGAAATGATCGCGGCGGTCGAGCCTTGCTCCTGATGCGTCAACATGAAGTGAAGCCGATCCCGCTCGCGCACCTGCTTTTTCTGCGCGCCGTTCGAGAATGGGCCGCGAGCGGCGACCCTGGGCTCGACAAGCTCTATGGCCTGATCCGCGCCAAATCGAATATCGGCGAGCGCCAGGTCCAGCGCCTGTGCAAGGAGTATTTCGGCGGCAGCCCGGCGCACCTCAGGCGCAAGTTTCGCGCGATCGGCGCGGCGATGCGAATCTCTCAGGGCGCTCTAATCGAAGAAGTCGTCGGCCCCTTTTCGGACCAGTCCCACATGATCAACGAGATTCGCCACTTCACCGGCCACACCCCCACCACGCTGCGCGCGGGGATCGATCCGGTGCTGGCGGTGACGCTGAACAACGAGACGTTCCATTTCCTGCCGGACGTCATCCCCGAATCGGTTGATTTCAAGGGCGCTTGGCCCCACATGTAATCGGATTGATTTTGTCTGATTGTGCCCGGCGCAGCGCTGTTGGCCGAAAAGGAAACGATGCGTCTTTCGAGCCTTGCCGATTATGCCGTGGTGATGATGGCGGCCGCCGCGCGAAAATGCGGGGCCAGCTGTCGTCTCAACGCGACCACCCTTGCCGAAGAGACGGGATTGCCGCTGCCCACCGTGCAGAAACTGGTGAGCCGCCTGTCGAGCGCGGGCCTGATCGAAAGTGCGCGCGGCACGGGCGGGGGCTTTCGCCTGAGCCGGCCACCGGCGGCGATTTCGGTGGCCGATATCGTTGAGGCGATCGAGGGGCCGATTGCGCTGGCTATCTGCGTCGATACGAGCAGGCACGATTGTGCCGTGGAGGGCAGTTGCCGAGTCAAGCCGCACATAGGCGTGGTGAACGGCGCGGTTAAGGGTGCGCTCGCGGGGGTCAGCCTCGCCAGTTTGAGTGGAAATATCTGATGGCTACAAGGAATGCCGAGGCGCTGGCCGCCGCGAACAAGAAATACGAATGGGGCTTCAGCTCCGATATCGAGCAGGAGTTCGCGCCCAAGGGGCTGAGCGAAGGCACTGTCCGCTATATTTCCGCCAAGAAGAACGAGCCCGAATGGATGCTCGACTATCGGCTCAAGGCGTTCCGCATCTGGCAGACGATGGAGCTCCCCGAATGGGCCAAGCTCGCGATCCCCGATATCGATTATCAGGACGCTTATTATTACGCCGAGCCCAAGGCGAAGAAGACGATCGGCAGCCTGGACGAGCTCGATCCCGAGATCCTGCGCGTCTATGAAAAGCTTGGCATTCCGATCGAGGAGCAGAAAATGCTCGCGGGCGTGGAGGGTGCGCGCAGGATCGCGGTGGACGCAGTGTTCGACAGTGTATCGGTCGCCACCACCTTCCGCGCCGAGCTCGAAGCCGCGGGGGTCATCTTTCGCTCGATCAGCGAGGCGATCCGCGAATATCCCGACATGGTTCGCAAATGGCTGGGCAAGGTCGTGCCGGTGCGCGACAATTTCTTCTCGGCGCTGAACGCCGCGGTCTTCAGCGACGGGACCTTCGTCTACATCCCCGAAGGCGTGCGCTGCCCGATGGAGCTCAGCACCTATTTCCGGATCAATGCCGAAAATACCGGGCAGTTCGAGCGCACCCTGATCGTCGCCGACAAGGGCAGCTACGTCTCCTACCTCGAAGGCTGCACCGCGCCGATGCGCGACGAGAACCAGCTCCACGCCGCCGTGGTCGAGCTGGTCGCGTTGGACGATGCCGAGATCAAATATTCGACGGTGCAGAACTGGTATCCGGGGGACGCCAACGGTCTTGGCGGCATCTACAATTTCGTCACCAAGCGCGCGATGTGCGCCGGCGCCCGCTCCAAAGTCTCCTGGACCCAGGTCGAGACCGGCAGCGCGATCACCTGGAAATATCCGAGCTGCATCCTCAAGGGCGAA